>NZ_BAAILL010000032.1:793185-916942 GCF_054589215.1 Paraburkholderia sp. 2C
GAGATTCAGGCGCGCCGCGTCCTTTTCGAGCAGACGCAGCACCGCGCGCTCGCCGTGACCGGTCGGCAACGTCGATACGCGCACATCCACCGGACGGCCGCCCACGCGCAACGTAATACGTCCGTCCTGCGGCAAGCGCTTCTCCGCGATATCGAGCTGCGCCATGATCTTGATCCGCGAGATCAGCGCGCCGTGCAGCGCCTTCTTCGGCCGCACGACATCGCGCAGCGTGCCGTCCACCCGAAAACGCACCACCGATGCATTTTCAAACGGCTCGATGTGAATATCGGAAGCCTGCTCGCGCGCGGCCTGCGTAAGCAGCGCGTTGATCA
Organism: Paraburkholderia sp. 2C; assembly: GCF_054589215.1. Lineage (NCBI taxonomy): Bacteria > Pseudomonadati > Pseudomonadota > Betaproteobacteria > Burkholderiales > Burkholderiaceae > Paraburkholderia > Paraburkholderia sp. 2C. Next base: position 793,518 of record NZ_BAAILL010000032.1, read on the forward strand.
TGCGGATGATCGGTGCATCGTCTTCGGACTCGAGCAGATCCTCGACTTCCGGAATGTCCTGCATCAGGCGCGACAGATCGACTTCGCCTTCCACTTCGCCGACCACCTGCGCCGCGCTGCCGTCCTGGCGCGCATACGCGGAATTGATCGCTTGCGCGAGTTCATCCGCCGGTACGCAAACGAGCGATACCATCGACAGGTTGCGCGACACCTCGGCAATCGCCGAAATCGGCGTGCGGTCGCTGATCCACACTTCGATCGTGTCGTCATGCTGGTTCGCGATCAGGATCTGGCCGTTGCGCGCGAAGCCATAAGGCAGCATCCGCGATGGGTCGATCCTCGCGGGTTCGCGCGGTGCGGCAGCGGGCTCGGCGAGTGCGGTGAACACGGTTTCATCCGTCATGGCTGATCCGTTCTCTGGAAGTTGCCGGTTGCGGAGGTGGACGGATCGACGAGGGGTGCTGCCGCGGCGGCTTGAGCAGCGGACACCATCGGAGCGCCGACTGTGACGTTTGTCGTACCGCTGGCGCCATTGCCGTTATTGGCGCTTGCCGATGCGTTCGTTTGCGTAGCAGCAGGCGCGGCCTGCGCTACCGGAACAACCTGCGTTTGAACTTGTGCCTGCGTTCGAGCTTGAACAGCAGTCGAGTTCGAAGCAAACGCGGACGCCGAAGCCGGGACCGCCGACACGGAGACTCCGTTCGAAGACGCACCCGATTCAGTCGGTCCGCTCGACGCATCCAATGCGCCGGGTGAACCCACCGCGCTCCCCACAGCCGACGCCGGTGCCCCAGGCCCTGCCCCCACCGGCCCACCCGGCGGCGGCGGCGGGGGCGGCGGCGCCGGCCGCGTCATCCGGTTCAGATCGAAGAGGCCGTCCTGCGCCGGCACGCCTTGCGAAGGCGACGGCGTAAGCGGTGGCAACACCGGTACATCGTGATCGCGAATGAGCCGGTTATCGGTCGGCAGATCCGTGGTCTGCCGCCGCACATAGTCATAGCGATTCGCCGAAATATCAGCCAGCGTCTGACCGTCGCGAATAATCACCGGCCGCAGAAACACCATCACATTGGTCTTCGTGCGAGCCTTGTTTTCCGCACGAAACAACGAGCCAATCAACGGAATATCGCCGAGCAGCGGCACCTTGTTGTTGCCGTCCACGTAGTTATCCTGGATGAGACCGCCGAGCACGACGATCTCGCCGTCATCGGACAGCACCGTCGACTGCACCGAGCGCTTGATAATCGTCACGCCGCCCGGATTGTTGATCGACGTCTGGTCGACCGACGAGTCTTCCGAATAGATCTGCAGCTTGATCGTGCCGCCCTGTGTGATTTGCGGCTTCACGTGCAGCACGATGCCCACGTCTTCGCGATCGAACGTGTTGAACGCACTGACGTTGCCGCTCGTCACCGTGGTGCCGGTCGCGATCGAGCCGGTCTGAATCGGCACATTCGAACCGACCACGATGCGCGCTTCTTCGTTATCGAGCGTGATCAGATTCGGCGACGAAAGAATGCTCGCATCGCTGACCGTCGAGAGCGCCTGCACGAGCGCACCAAGCCCGAAGAAATTGCCGAACTGGTGTATCAGGCCGATATTGACGCCGTTATTGAGCAGCGTGGTCGTCGCGATAGTCGACAGATTCTGCGCAATCGACTGGCCCTGCGCGGTCAGGTTCACGATGCCCTGGCTCGTCGGCGGCACGTTGAAGTTCGTCGAGCCGTACAGAATGTTGTTGCCGCCGCTCGACTGCACCGCGCCTTGCCATTGCACGCCGAGATTCGCGGCCGACGTCGCGCTCATCTCGACGATCATCGCTTCGAGATAGACCTGCGCGCGGCGCACGTCGAGCTGATCGATCACGTTGCGTACGTTCTGATAGACGGGCTCGGGCGCGGTCACGACAAGCGAGTTCGTTGCGGGATCCGCCTGAATCAGGCCGTTCGTTCCGTTGTCGCTGCCGGGGCCGCCGCCGCGTGCGCCGGCGATCAGTCCGCCCTGGCCACCGGGACCGCTGGCGCCGCTGCCGTAGGTCGACCCACCGCTGCTGCTATCGGACGAACCGGGCAGCGGCGGCAAGCCCGCGGTGCCCGTCGACGACGATGTTCCGCTGCCGCTCGAACCGCCGCTACTGCCGTTCTTGCTGCCGAAGCCGCCGTTGTTGTCGTTGAAGCTTTTCGCGCCTTTATCCGAATCCGACGCGCTATCGCCGCCGCCCAAACCGAGCATGCCGCGCAACACCTTCGCGAGCTCGACCGCGTTCGCATTCTGCAAGTGCACGACATGCATATTGCCGGGCGTGCGCGTCGGCGCATCGAGCTGCGCGATCAGCGCTTTGGCATCGCGAATGCGGCCCGGGTCGCTGGCACGCAGCAGCAAGGCGTTGATGCGCGGGTCCGCGGTGACCGAGACTTTCAGCGTCGCATCGGTATTGCCGATGTTGCTTGGGTCGAGCATCTTCTGCACGACCGGCTCGAGGTCGACCGCGCTTTCGTGACTGAGCGGCACGACCGCCACTTTCTGTGCCGCGCCCCCGCCGCCATCGACGCCCGCGATGATGTCCGCGATGCGGCGCACGTTGTCGGCGTAGTCGGTGACGATCAGCGTGTTGTCGCCCGGGTACGCGGCGATCTGGTTGTTGGGACTGACGAGCGGCTTCAACGCGGGCAGCAGGCTGTTCGCCGAGCCATTGCGCAAGCGGAACACCTGCGTGATGACCTGATCGCCGCGCGCTTTCGGCGTGTTGCCGACGTAGGTGGGCACGCCTTGCAGCTTGGCGTCCGCTTCGGGCACAACCTTCAGGATGCCGCCATCGCGCACGAGCGAGAAGCCTTGCATGCGCAGCGCGGACTCGAGCGTCTTCAGCGCGAGGTCCTTGCTGACGGGGTTATCGGAGACGAGGTTGAGCTGCCCTTTGACGCGCGGGTCGACGATGATCGTGGTGTCGGTGGCCGCGCCGATGGCCTTCGCCACCTGACTGATATCGACGTTCGAAAAGCTGAGGTTGACCTGCTGCTGGGCGAGCGCGAGCGGATTCGACAGGAGGCCAAGAACCAGCATCGTGCAGGTGGCGGCAGCAGAGCGACGGCGGAAACGGAAGCGTGTGCGTGTCATAGACCTGAGTTCGATGCCGGACATGCGGCGCGGGCCGATACGGACGCGCAGGCGCGATGCGGCGCGTGACTCGCGAAGCCTTTGCGTTCGATGCGACGCATCAGGATTCGCCGGCAAAGACTAAGCAGCGCACCAGAGCAATTTTGTGACAGGTGTTGCGTAACATTCCGACGCCCGGGTTTCAGGCGTGGTGAGTGTGGTGATTTGTGGTCATTTGCGTCGTTGGACTGTTGTTTGATTTAAAACGGCCACAGGTGATTTAAATGTTCGATCATCTAGACGAGTTAAAAACGGTTTAAGGATTTACGCGGTTCTTCGATAAGTTTTATTCGTTATTTGATTGTTCAATGACGCTTGTGGCCGGTTTGAACGGATAAGGCAAGTTGTGGTGCGTGCGAAGTTATTGCGCATCGGTTTGCGCGTTGGACTCGCGCGCCGAACCTTACGGGATAAGGTTCGGCGGCTTGTCCGGCAAGGGGCTGGCTGACGGCGGCACGCGCTGTCGCGGGCGCGCACGGATAGCCTTACCAAGTGGGCGCCTGGTTCCCGTTTAATGACGCCATTCAATTCGAATGGCAATCGCCTCAATTGGCACTGACAAAATGTTACGGACCATCCGTTACTAAAAATTCACGCTCATTCCGCCAATTAGCGTCTAAATTGCTCCCGGCAGTCGACGCACTCGCGTCACTGTTTCACAGCTGGTTCCCCCGTTATCTTCACTTGAAGGACTTTTCATGAAATCCAGTAAGCGTAAGATCAGCCTGGCTGTAGCACTGGTTATTTCGGGCTTTGGCGCAGTTGCGGCCGCTCAAGCCGCCACGCCGACGCTGGTCGGCGGTGGTTCGACGCTCGTCCAGCCGACCATCGGCTCGGAAAGCGCTGTTTTCCCGGTCGCCGACGGTACGGTCACGTACTTCGGCGTCGGCTCGGGCGCCGGCCAAACGGCATTCCTGAACAATGATTCGACGCAATTCTCGGCAGGCCTGCACGTCACGGTCGATTTCGCGAACAGCGACGCACCGCTGTCGAGCGCTCAAGTCTCGGCCTATAAGAATGCCCTCGGAACGACCAACGGTCCGCTGATCCAGATCCCGTACATCGTTACGCCGATCACGATTCCGCTCGTGAACGCCCCGGCTGGCACCGGTCCGGTCCTGAACGGCGCCGCTACCGTCGCACTCAACGACGACGACCTGTGCGGCATCTTCTCGGGCAAGATCACCTCGTGGACTGGCGTGACCAATCCCGACACCGGCGCGGCGTATACGTCGGGCGGACCGATTACGGTCATTTTCCGCTCGGACGCCAGCGGCACCACCGACCTCCTGACGGCTCACCTCGCAGCGGTTTGTAACACGAACAACACTGCGGTCGGTGTCACGTTCCGCGAAACGCAGCACTTCGCAGGCACGCCGACGAGCGCAGTGGCCGACGCGATTTTCCCGAGCGGCGCCCCGTCGAACTTCTCCTCGGCGTCCGGTAGCGGCGGTGTTGCCGCGCTGCTGGCCACGTTCAAGGCACCGAACACGGCAGCCGCTGTTGCCTATCTGAGCCCGGACTGGACGAATACGGCGCTTGCTCCGCTCAGCGCACAGGCACAAGCCAACCAGCTGGCCGTGGCCAGCGTGCGTAACGGCAATGCGGACGTTCTCCCGACGTTCACGAATGCTTCGACGGCTGTCGGTCAAGGCACGCTGCCGACGGATGTGACCGACCCGACGCAGTGGGTGCCGCATGCCGCCGCTCCGACGACGGGCTATCCGATCTCGGGTACGAGCCAGATCATCGTTAGCCAGTGCTACCAGACCACGGGCAGCTCGCCGACCGTCGCTGCTTCGGTCGTCGACTTCCTGAACCTGCACTACAACAGCAACGCATCGATCCTGCACGGCAATGGCTTCGATACGGTGCCGGCCCAATTCCTGACGGCCATCAACAACGACTTCCTGGCGCCCCCGCGCGGCAGCACGCTGAACCTGAACATCGGCAACGCAACGGCTTGCAAGGCTTTCGCCGGCCGCTAATCGCCAGTTCAGCCGTCCCGGTTGAATAAAGCAAAGCGCCGTACCCAGTTGATATGGAGTACGGCGCTTTTTTGTTAACGCAACAAGACTTCTTCTGATATTGGCCCGCTGATACCGGGAGTCGAGCGGAGCCTTTTTTCGCCCCGGTCAGTGCTCTGCCTCCCTCACACACGGGATGAAGGGAGAGCGCCTTTCCTTCCCCGAGATCAGATCTTGCCCAACCTTCCCTGCTCATCTTTAGTCAGCACCGCCCGTTGCGTCGAACCGGTTCCGCCGAATCCAAGAACCGAAACCGCGCTCGAAGAATCGTAGCTGACCTGTCCCGGCTTGCGTTTCGCACCTGCATCGCCGCTGCCATCGTCGCCGAAACCTTCCACCTGCACCGAGATAATCCAGTGGCGATGCGGCACGCCCGCCGAGTTGCGCTTCGCTATGTCCTGCGCCATCTGGCTTGCTGCGGAAGAGGCGGAGCTAGCGGCAGTGAGCGCGCCGGTATCCACCGTTGGTGCGGTCGGAATGCCCGTTTTCGCTCCCTGCACCTGGATATTGTCCGCGTTCGCCACGTGCAACGCTGCGACGTTCAAGGCGCCCGACACGCGAATACCTGCATCGCCGGCGTCGACGGTCCCGCGCGGCGCGATCAGATTGACGTTGCCCGGGGGCGCGCCCGGTATCGTCTGCAGCGTCGCGATACCCGCGCCCGTCACCTCGCCGCGCGGATCGACCATACAGAAGTGATTCACATCACACACAAAGATCGGCTCGGGAACATCGGCCGAGGTCTTCGCACCCTTACCCGCGTTGATGTCGCCGTTCGAACTCCAGATCGTCATGTCGCCGCCCTGCTCGGTGAACACGCGGCTTTGCGCCAGCAACAGGCTCCGGTCCGTAAAGATATTGATGTTGCCCTGCTCGAGCGTCAGGATACCTTGGGTGCCGGGGCCGGCCAGAACGCGGCCCGTGCTATCGACAACTTCCGGCGGCGCGGACGTACTGCCGACCAGCGCCTGTCCGCCCGGTCCGAGAATCGACACATTGCCGCCCTGCTGTGTCTGGATCGTCGTGCTGCGGATATCCAGATCGCCGGTATCGACCAGCGTGTTTGCACCATTCGTTCCGCCATCCAGATTATTCGCCGTGTAGCCGAACGAGGCAGGGAACAGCGTGTTGATTGCCTGATAGCCGCGCGCGTACTGCCCGTGGAACGGACTTGCCGGATTGTTGAAATCATTGCCGACCGTGGTCAGTACGTTGAACAGCACCTGTTGCACGAACAACTGTTGCACGTAGGAAGGCAAAGCCTGGAATTGCGTCCACGCCTGCTCAGCGGTTAGCGTGCCGACAGCGTTCGATGCGGCAGTCTTATCCGCCGACAAGCCCGTATCCACGCCTTGCCCGGCATCGTACTGCTCCATAAACGCAATCAGCGCGGGCGTTGAACTCGGCACGCCCGGCACGGAGCTGGCGGGGTCGATATAGGCAGAGATGAAATCCGCGTCATCGACACCAGGACTAATGCCGAACATCACCTGAATGCTCGCACTTTCGTGTGGCAGGTTCGGATTATTTGCGTTACCCACGGCTTCGATACCCGTCGCGGTGAGCGCAGTCGCGTCGCCGCGGGAAGCAATCGCCTGCTCCTGGCTGGTCAGCGGACCGATGTTGCGGCCCGCTTCGATATCGAAGGTGCCTGGGCCGCCGAGCACCAGGCTCGGAACAACGGGCGCATTAGGAATAAGCGGCGTATCGAAAATATCGCGTCCCGCAACGACGCGCGTCACGTCGGCCTCACGCAGATTCTGTGCGTCGAGTGCCAGATTGATGATGTCTTGCCCGGCCTGAATCAAGGCGGGCTTGTCCAGCGAGAGCGTCACCAGGTTATCGTAGAAGCCGCCATTTGTAGCGCCGACCGGCTCGAGCGTGCCGTCGACGATGCTGCCATTCAGGCTATAGATTCGTGCAGGATCGGTATCGTCGGCGTGCAACGGGCTCGAATCGTGTGCGGTAACCGTAGTGTCGGTTGCCAGAGGCACGGCCGCGTCCGGTTTCGTAGGCGAGGGCATCAACGTCGGGTCGATGTCCAGCATGCCGAATACGGGAACGCCGGATGACCGGAAGGTCTGATCCCCACTGCCAACAAGCCCATTCTCACCGGACAGGTCGATCGACTGATCCGCTATCAGCGTGAGGTTTCCCGTTGCGGATGGGAATAGCTCTCCTCCCGATGCAACGGTAATCCCACCGGTGAGCGCAACCAGTTCCACGGTCGCGGGCAGCAGGGCGCTCGTGTTGCTAAGCGATCCCAATCCTGGGAGTTCGAAGTTCCTGTTGTCCAGCGTGCCGAACTGAACATCGCCCGTTGTTGACGCAACATTGATGGCCGACGACGTCGAATAGCCTTGCATGTCGCCGCCCTGCAGATAGGACGGGTCGAACACGCCGCCGACGTTGACCCCTTGTCTGGCCGTGACATTCAACACCGCGTCCTGCAGCGCAAACAACGTTGCGACGGTGACCGGCGGTTGCCCGAGAAGCCCCGAGGGCACACTGAAATCGGAACCGATCTGCCCGCCGGCGGCAATTGTTCCGGTTCCCCTGGCAACGAAGTAGTCGCCGCTCAGGATATTGCCGCCCGCCGTCACGGTCAGGTTCCCGCCGCCGACCGTATTGACGGTCGGAGTATCGGTTCGTGCGTTCGTCAAATACCAGGTGGTGGGCAAAGAAACTGCAAGGTTCGAAATATCGCCGCCGGCGTTCACCGTCACATTGCCGCCGACGCTCATTACGCCCTGATCGAACGCTCCGAAGTTGATCGAGGTCTGAATGATTTGCGTCGTCGGCTTCGACGCTCCGACGAGGCCCGTCAGGTTGCCGGTCTCCATCCACTGGCGCCAGAACTGGCTCAGGTTTAGATTCGCCTGACCGCTGACCGTCCCGCTCGACGTATCGACAACATTTTCATAGCCGTTGATGTCGCCTTGCGCCGAAATTGAAATGTCACCCGCCGAATCGGGATTGACCGCAGACGTAGCGAGGAGATCCGGTATTTCCTGAGCGGTATTGGCGGGCACAATCGTTACGCCGCCGTTTGTGGCCGGCGAACCCGCGGCTGGCGCACCAGCCGTATAGATCACGCCTGGCACAACCACATCATTCGCACCGACCGGTTGCGACGGATCGAACAGCGATACGTCGTTGCCCGCGGCGATCTCGATCGAGCCGGTTCCCGTGCGGATCGTCGTCGGTGCGAGCAGCGTGTTGTTGTTCGCATCGACGAAACCGAAATGCCCACTCAACGTGACGTTGCCCTGTCGCGACGTGCCGTCGAACAGCGATGCAGCCTGTACCGCGAGCGGGTCTGCGCTGTTCAGATCGGCGCCCGCAACGATGCGGAACGACGAGCTTGCGCCACCGCTGAGCGAAGCCGACTGCAGCGGTAAGGGGTTGGTGGGGGTAGCAACCGGAGACGGCGAATTGTCGACCGGTGGAGGCGTCGTGAAGGTGACGGTTTGCCCGCTGTTGGTAAAGGGCGTGACGGGCACGCCGATCGGCGCGGCAGGCGGAACCACCTGGCTCTGGAAATTGGGATTGCTGGCGTCCAGGTACGTCTCGTACTGCTGCAAATACACCAGATACAGCAGCGGCGTACTGATCTGCGAAGCCTGATCGGGCGCTGTCGGAGGCGTCAGACTTGAAACGGGATTAATCGATCTCCTCGATTCACCAATAGCCAGTACGTTGTCGATACCCGAGAACCCACCTGCCTTGGTCGGGGCCAGCAAGAAGTCGGTGTAGGCCTTGTAAAGCGCGAAATACGCGTCAATCTCGGGGGAATCCACCCCTCCGAAGTCTTGCGGCGGATGCGTGATGTCCGCGTATTGTGGGTACGCAGTATGGACGGTCCCGTACGCGTAGTACGACAACGAGTAACCGAACGGACCTTGAGGCGTATTGTTGAACGCCGTATCCGCGTCACCCTGGGAGCCAGGCAGCGGAACATACACCTCGAACCCCGTGCCGGTGGTCACCGGATTCGCAATCTGGAAGAACCCGTCCGTGAGACTCGCCTTCACATCGACGTTGTTCTCCGCGCGAAACGTGATGATGGGCGCCTCGTCGCCGAAGCGGAACACCGGCACACCCGAAGCATTCGTCGCCCCGAGATTCCAGTTCGTCAGGATCGAGATATTGCCGTTGTTGATCTGCGAATCGGGGTTGTCGAGCTCGATGCCCGGCGCGACATGGAAGTTCTCCACGTTGCTAAAGCGCGCGCTGACCGATGACGCAATCGGGAAGTTCTCGACGAAGCTCATCAACGTGCCGGGTTCCTGCGTACCGTTCACGGTCTGGAAGCCGTAGAACGCCTGGTGAGCGGTATTGACCGCCGTCGGGTCCGGCGTGAAAAAGTCGTTCTGCAGATAATCGGCGAGTTGCTCCGGCGTAGTCGGAGGCGACAGCGGGTTGCCCTTTGCATCGGTCCACGAACCGCTGACCAGGCCCGGTTCGCCCGCCCCTGGCGTCGTGCTGTTGTACCAGCCGGCCGGATCGACCACGCCGTCGAAATGCTGGTTCGCACCGTTGGTCATCGGATCGTCGGTGCTCCACACCGCATACGCTTCGAGCGTGGTTGCACGCGAGCCCTTGATCTGCGCGGTCGGCGCCACCGTCACATTGACGTCGCCGTCGTTCAGCAGAGGCGCCCGGAAGTTCACCGTGCCGCCCGACAGGCCGCCCGCCGTACCGCCCGAAACGTCGATCAGCGCATTCGCGCCAAGCGTGATAACACCGGAGTTCACCGCCGACACGCTCTCGTAGCCGTAGGTCGGGTCAAGCTGAACAACACCGTTCACGGTATCCGGGTTAGCGCGCGTGCCGATGTTGACCGTGCCGCCGCGTTGCGTCGCGCTCGAGCCCGTTGCGATCAGCGAACCTTCGATGTCGACGCCACTCCTGCCGTACAGATCGATCTCGCCGCCTGCCACGCCCGAAGCATCGATCCTGCCGAGAATATTGACATTGCCGTTGTTCGGGTCCTGGCCGCCCGCGCCGCCATCGGCCGTGAGCGATACCCCGCGCGCGGTAATCGTGTTGCCGGCGGATAGCGTCAGGTTGCCTGCATGCGTGTCGACCGAGATCGTGTTGTTGACCCCGCTCGACGCGAGCGTCGCGGCAAGGCTGTCGAGGTCGATCGCACCGCCCGTGTCGAGCGAGAACGACCCGCCCTGAACGCCCGGCCCCGCGTTGCCCTTGAGCGTGCCGTTCAGATTCACGACCTGCTCAGGTGCGGACAATGCGACGCTGCCTGCAGCACCCTTGCTGTTCGCGCCGGAAAAGTCCAGCGTGGCGCCCTTCTCGACGTTGACCGTGCCCTGATCCGCCGTCAGCGAGATCGAGCCTCCGGCCGCGAGAACCGTCACGTCGAAGAAGGTCTTCGCCACACCGGCCGAGCTGACGAGCGAACCGCTGCCGATCGTCAGGTCCCCGCTGGTGGCTTCCAGGCTTATATTGCCCGCGGGCGCTTCGATCGTCGCGCCGTTGTCGGTGAGCATGCCGCCAACGAACGACAGCGCGCCGCCGACTGGCGCCAGCGGCAACGCCGTACCCGACGCGGCATTCAGATTCAGCGCGCCGGTCGTTTTGATGGTCTGCTCTGAACCGGTATCCGCCATATAGACCGGTGCACTCATCGTGACCGGCGTGGCACCGAAATCGAACGTGCCGCTATTCTGACCGACGATGCCGCCCGTCGCATTGAATGAGGCCGAGCCAAAGCCGGAAGCCACCTTGTCGCCCGTGCCGAAGTCGATTTCGTTTGCGTTGACCGTCAGCACGCCCGTGCCGCCCGTGATGGCCGGCGCGGCCGTGCCGAGTTCGTTCGTGAATTCGATCTGTCGCGCGTTAAGCGTCGCCGCGCCGCCATCGCTCGCGAACGACGCGGCGCTCAGATCGACGTTCGGACCGAACGTCACATCGACGTCGCCGTCGAAATTCATCGCACCTGAACTGCGCAATATGAGCTGGTCTGTATTCGCCAGCTGCGCGAGCTGCGCTGCGCCGATCACGAAGCCGGGCAACGCGGCCGCAGCCGCACCGCTTTGGTCGGTAAATGTGATGGCCGAACCGTCCACCGCGATCGTCTTGCCCGAGAACGTCGCAGTCGGGTCGAAAACCAGATTGCCCGACGAATCGAGCGTGAGCGACTGGCCACCCGACAGCGCGGCGCCCGCGCCGATAGTCAGCAGGCCGGGATTCGTCGCCGCATCGGTCGTATCGAGGCGCGTGACCACGGCATCTGCGCCGTTCGATACACGCACGAGCGCACCGTCGCCGGATACGGCGCCGTTGCCGCTGCCATCCGGTGCTGCGCCGATCGTAATCGGCAGGTCCTTCGCAGCGGGGAAGCTTCCTTGCGCCTGGATCACGCTGCCGGAATCGATGCGCAGTCCGTTCTTCGCATTTGCGTCCGTACCGCTCGGGTCCGTCTTCGTGACCAGCAGAATCTCGGGTCCCGTCAGCGGATTCGACGCATCGTTCGACACGACCACACTGTTGGCAATTGCATCGATCGTGATACCGCTATTCGTTTGAGTGCGTGTGCCGCCGATCAGCAGGCTACCCGCATCGAGCGCATCGAGTTGGTCCGCGTTGATCTGCAGATAGCCGGACAACGCGGTTTCGCCATTGCCGACGATCTGAATGTCTTGCGACGCAATATCGACTTCCGCCGGCGCACCGCCATCGCCTGCCGCGGTATTGAGCTTCGCGCCCAGCGACAGCGCAGTTTTGGCGGACAGCACCAGTTGGCCCGCGTCGACCGGCAGTTGCGGCGTAACGTTGCCCGCGGTGGCCGCGAGACTCGGGAAGAAAGCGTTGGCGCTAGTGAAGGTGTATTGCGAATATTGCTGCCACACCTGGCTCGACTGCACATCGAACAGCGTCGGCGTTGCACTGCGGCTACCTGTCAGCGCGTTGCCGAAGTAGCCGGCCACCGCGACTGTGCCGTCCGGCAGCGTGCTGCTCGCGTCCGGAAAAACCGGACCGCTTGCAGCGGACATCGTCACACGGAATGCGCCCGGCAACGTCGCATACTTGGCGGGCAGCAGCGTATAGAACCCGGCAGGCAGCCCGGGCACGCCGGACAGATACACCGACTGGCCCACCGCGCCGTTCAGCGCCGCCTGACCGACTCCGGTACTTACCGTCGTTGTGCCGTTGCCCGACGGCTGCACCGTCTGCGCGAACATCGGGTCGTACGCTGCAACGGGTGCTTGCGCACCCGGCAGAATCGCGTAGACGTTCGACGCGCCCAGATTCACCGGCACTGCCGTACCGGCCGCGTTCGACGCGAAGCTCACATTGAACTGCGAAAGCACGTCGCGCGAGCCGCCCGTGCCTGGTACGAATTCGGCGGCCTGCAGGTCGCCGCCGCCCGAGAGGTCGATCGTCGCTCCCGCATTTAACGACACACTACTGCCGTTCGCGCCGATGAACTTCGCAGGCGGTGCGGTCAGATCGGGCGCCGCATTCGCGCCGGGCAGCGGATTGAACTGCCATTCGACGCCGTCCACCGTGGTACCGAATGGGATGATCGCGCCGTCGTTCGACACGGATGTCAAGCTACCGCTTGCGAACGTGACGGCATCGGTTGCGACAAGCGGCAGCGACTGGAACTGCGCCTGGGTGCCGGCATCGGTCGGATCGCCGACGCCGAAAATCAGACTGCCTGAAGGCGCGCGCACCGTGCCGCCCTGCACGATGTTCGTCGCATCGACGAGGAGCGTGCCGCCCGCCGACAACGGTACGCCCGACGTGCCATTCGATTCGAACGTGATGCTGGTCGGTGTGCGGTTGCCGCTCGCATCGACCGGTCCGACCGCATCGATGACGAATGTCGTGCCGGTGGACGGGTAGAGGTCGGCCGCCTTGAACGTGAGATTGCCCGGCGTAAACAGTTCGCCGGCTGCCAGTGCGTTACCCCCGCCGGTTTGAAAAGTCGGATTGGTCGAAGTTAGACGGATATCACCGCTGCTTGTGAAATTCGCCTGCCCAAAGTTATTCAGCTGAACCTGATTGATCAGATCGATGAACGACGCGTTGACGTTCAACGTGCCGTCAGACAGAGCCTCGATCGGCGCCAACGGCGTGCTGGATGAGGCGCGCGTCGGACCGTTGAACGCGACATAGGGCGCGCTGATCGTTACGTCGGTATCGGCCGGGCCGTCCGCACCTGCGGTAGCCTCGGCCCCCAACAGGCCGAGCAGGGTATGCGCCGGTGCTTGCCAGCCTGTTGCACCGACCGTAGGCATGAGCGAGCGTATCTGGTCGCTATTCAGCGCCGCGACCGTGGTGGTATTGAGGATGACTGCCTCGCCCAGATTAAGGCTGACATCGCCCGTGAACGCGATCGGCACGACAGTATTGCCGGTTGCGGCCTGATTGCCCAGCACGAGCGTCGTGATACCGGAGCCATTGAGGCGATCCGCAGAAAATTGCAGCACGCCCGTGGGCGAACCGATCACGTTCTTGATGTTTTGTCCCGGTGCCAGACCGGCAGGCACCAGATCGCCGCTTTGCTGGATGATCAGCGCGGTCGCACCCGGCAACGAGGGCTGGACACCGCCAACACCGATCGGGCTGTCTACCGGAATCGCAATTGGCAGGATCGAGAGCGTGCCGCCCTGCGCCAGCGGAGCGCCCCCGTGCGCGTCGAGCGAGCTGTCAAAGAACAGGCCACTACTTGCAGATAGCGTGATCGACCCTGCATCGCTCCACACCTGCTGCGACGCAATCTGATTGTTCGCCACCTGTTGGTCGAAGCTCGCCGACGCGCCCGACACGTCAATACGCGAACCCGCTTGCGCAACAACGTAGCCCGAGTCGTCCGAGATCGTGACCGAGCCGCCGGGCAACACTTTGCCCGTAGTTGGGATAATCGTGTCGAGGCCATTTCTCACCGGCGCGGCGAACGGATCGGTGAGCGCGACGCCGGAAACATCGAGCAGCGCGTTCGGTCCTAGCCAGACCGACTTGCTATCGCTCGTGAAGGCGGTAGTACCGCTGAACTGACCGGTCTGCTCGGCCGGAGCACCCTTGCTATCGGCGCTTAGTGTGATCGAGCCACCTGGCGCAATGAGCGAACCCAGCACCGTGACCTGCGCAGGTGAGCCGAGGCCGATATGTGCGCCTGCGTCGGCGACAACCGACGCCCCTTCTCCAATCGTTACACCACCGGTGACGCCCGGATAGTCGGGAATAATCGGCATCTGGCCGATCACGCTATTGGTCTGATCCCATGCGACATAACCGCCACCTGTCAACACGAGACTGGTCGGCTGCCGGTCGAATGCGTCGATGGTGCCTGCGGTCGTCAGACCGTTCGCGGAAACATTCGCTCCACTTGCCGTGTGCTGCAGCGCCGGGACATCGGGGATCAGGTTCTGCTGGGTCACATCGACCGTCGTGCCGGGCGCGACGGTCGCGTCGAGATACGCATTCAGCACATAGCTGCCGAAGCCCTGCTGTGCGAAGAAAGTCGCCGGCAATACGGTCGTATAGGCCGGCGCCGACGCCGGATCGCCACCGATCTGAATACCCAGCGCCTGCAGCGTGAGGGTGCCGCCGCCCGAGAAACCGAAGCTTCGGATCGTGCCGTCCATATGCAGCAGCGTATCCGTCGGGAGTGCGGGAAATCCCACGTTGTTGACGAAGGTGTCGAGCGAGACGCTCCCCCCCTTGCCGACGGGAATGCCATTCTGCATCAGCAGTTGCCCGTCTGCCTGCACTTCGCCGCCGCTCGATACGTCGATCACGCTGCCGGGCTGCAGATCGATGCCATTACCTGCGGCCAGCGTGACGCTGCCGCCATTGATGAATTCGCTGCCGCCGGGCGTGGTGCCGGCAGCGAACAGGGTGTCGTTGTTCACCCATTGGCCCGCCGCGCTGAGTAGCGCATCCGGCCCGACCGTCAGATTGCCTTGAGTGGCGCTTGATGACAGGTTACCGGCTCCGACCGAAATCGAGATCGTGCCGGACGGCGCGATCAACTCGCCGTCCACGAAGGCATTTGCAATGCGCGGAGCAGTCAATGTGATCGAACCGCCGGGCTGCACCTGCAGCACCGTGCCGGCGGGTACGATAAAGCCTCCGCCTTGCCGGCTGTCTTCCGTCACGCTCACGTTCGCGAAGCCGCCGGAGGTCAGCGTACCGGCAGGCACGACCTGACTGGCCAGCAGATTGTTCGGGTCCGTGGCGGGAAGCGCGTTCAGGGCGGCCGCGTCCAGCGGTGTATCGAACGAGAAGTCCGGTGCAATATCGCTCAGTTGCGGCGCGCTGTTTTGCAGAATGACGGTGCCGGTCTCGCCCGTAATCGACGGATTCGGCCCAAGCGTACCGCCAACGACGCCGAGCTTGAACGCACCACCCACCGCCTGGTTGTCGTCCTGCACCTGCTTTGACCCGCTCAGCGCCTGAGCAGTCATGTCGCCGTCCAGCACCAGCGCACTCGAAGCAAACACGTTCAACGTACCGGCATTGCCACCGACGATAAAGTCCCCTTCGAACGTACCGCCCGCGAGCAGCGGGTCCATGTAAGTGTTCGAGATGTGCCAGCGTGGGTGGTTGTCGACGAACTGACCGGCTATCCCGACATAAATATCGTTCGGGTCCGCCTGGCCGATCGGCACAATCGCGCCGTTTGCATCGATCAGGCGCGTGGTATTGACCATGCCGCCGTCGTAATGGATATACCCGCCGTTCAGGTTCAGCGAAGAACCGCTCGCGGTCATCACCTCGGCGCCCGACAGCGAAATCGTGCCGCCGTTGATCAGCAGTTGATCGACCGTGCGCGGAATCAGGCTAACGAGTCCGGCCAGATTCAGGATCGGGCTGCCCACCCACTGCACGCCGTCGCTGCGCGTGCCCGACAGCGTGCTGTCCACCACGATGTTCGTCAAACCGAACAGGAAGCCATTGCGCAACAGCGGCGAGTCCGCCAGTTCGTTCTGGCCGATGAGCGGAACCGTGACGAGCGTGTCGGCAATCGGCAGCTCTACGTTCGCGAGACCCGACACGTCGATTGTCGCTCCGGTGTCGAGCAGGATCCGCCCTGGAACAGCCGTATCGCCGGGCGGCGTTGCATCCAGCGCCGCCGATGGCGTCAGTGCTGTAACGGAAACCATCGAACCCGGTGCTTCGACCAGCGAACCGGACTGGAACCAGACCGAGCCTGCAGTCAGGCTCACACTGCCCGGCGTGAAGATTGTCCCCGGTGCGGACGTCGCCGTCTGGCCGCCGGTATCCGGCATGACCGTCGTCACCGAATCCGGTCCGAACGTCAGCAGGCCGGCGCGATGGGTGATCAGCGCGTCGGTCAACGAAACCGGCTGGTTGTTAGGGTCCGTGCCCGGATACGCGGCACCGCCCGGCGTATTCGCGACGTATTCATCGACCGTCGAAATGGTGATGGTGCCAGGCACATTGACGCTGGTCGTGACACCCACCGCGCCGTCCTGCGTAACGCTGCTGCCGAGCAGGTTGATGTTGCCGCGTGCCGCCTGGATCAGACCGGTATTGGTCAAGGCGCCCGCCGGCGTCGCGTCCTTGCCCTGCAGAAGAATCTGCCCGCTCAGTTCGGGAATCAGTTGGGACGGGTTCGACGGATTCGAAGCCAGGCTCACACCGACGCCGGCGGCCAGCACCACCTGTCCATCGGTCGCCGTGATGCTGCCGCCGTTTGTCACGTTCGGCGCGGCGACCATCACGAAACCACCGTCCGTGGCCGTGCCGTTCGCATGCGTCGTGATCGACGCACCCGGCGCGATCGTGACACTACCCGGTATCGTGTATTCGGTCGGCGAATCGATCTTGACTACGTTGCCGAAACCCAGCACTTCGTTCGGAATGCCGGTTGAATTGCTCGGCACGGTCGCGCCCGCTTCCAGCGGCGCGAGGCCGCCTTGCGTGCCCGGCAGGTTCAGGAACAGCTGATTGCTGGCCACGATGTCGCTGGCGCCCTGCATCGGCGTATCGTTCGTGTTGAGCACATCCAGCGACGTCGCCACCAGCGAATGCACGTTCACCTGCGATCCAGGCCCGAACAGAATGCCGTTGCGGTTCACCACATAGACCGAGCCTTCGGCCTTGACGTTGCCGAGAATCTGACTCGGCGCCATCGACGGATCCATGATCCGGTTCAGGATCACCCAGTTGTTCGCGCCATTGGACTGCGTGCCTGCGGACTGATTGAAGTACAGCGTCGTCTGCTTGCCGACGTTCATCGTCTGCCACGTGGCTACCGCGTTCTGCCCGGTCTGATTCACCTCGACGGTCACGTGACCGCTCGCGTCGACCGACTGCGCCGGCGCCTTTGCGTTGATCCACAGGTTCGGGTTGTTGACGTTCGAGGTCGAGGCGGTCGGCGTGCCGTCTGCGTTGAACGCCACACCGGGCGCGACCTGCAGCCCGCCCGGCGTGAGGCCGTTTGGCACGTTCGACGCAGTTGCGGCAGCCGCCGCGGCCGCCGCCTGCTGCGCCGCTATCTGCTGCGCGATTCCCTGCGCAGCGTTCGCGAGATTGCGAATCGACGGCTGGCTCGCCTGTAACGCCTGCTGCGGGGTAATCCCAAGATTTGCCATCCCGGCGCCACCCGCCCCGCCGGCGCTGCCTGCCGAGCGTCCCCCCGCTGCGCCAAGATTCACCATCCCTGCATGAGCATGCGCAGCGATCCCCGCTGCGACCATGACCGCCACCGCCCGGCACAGCGGCCGAATATTCGACTTCAATACGGTCGACGAGTGGTGAATCGATTGTTTTGCGCGTGCACGTGCCGCCATTCTGCTTCCCCGAACCAAAAATTGATGCGAGCGTCTGTCTCGCGCCGAATGCGCCGCAGACGCAGTCCCCGAATTAGCCCAGTGCGGGCTCGTAAACGATCAGACGTTACGGACAGGCCATGGCAGCCGTATTTCCGGTGCTACGCACCTTATTGCCGACGAGAAGATGCGAATCTTTGGTCACATTTCCGTCATGCATGCGCACATCGTGGCGAACCTTGCTGCGCCGTCATTTGCCGCCACCGGCATCGATTTGCCGCGCAAGTGCTTGCGCAACACGTTCGATCACCGTGGGCCAGTCGCCGGGTTTATCCTGGCGGAACAGACGTGCGGACGGATACCACGGGCTGTCGTCTCGCGACAACAGCCAGCGCCAGTCCGGTACGCGAGGCAGCACAACCCAGACTGGTTTGCCAAGCGCACCTGCCAGGTGAACCACCGAGGTATCCACCGAAATCACCAGGTCGAGGTTTTCGATCAGCGCAGCCGTGTCGGCGAAATCGACTAGTTCCGCACCGAAGTGAACAGCGCCGCTTTGCGCAAGCGCTGCTGCATCGCGCTCCCGAACCTGCTGATGCAGGCTGACGAACGTTGCACCCAACGCCAGCAGCGGAGCGAAAGTGGTGAACGCGATGGACCGGTTCAGATCGTTGTTGTGCGACGGGTTGCCCGACCACGCGAGCCCCACGCTAAGGCGACCGGACAGGGCGCGCGCTCGTAGCCGTTCGCCCCAGGCGCGCGCGCGCTCAGGGTCCGCATACAGATACGGCACCGCAGCGGGAATGCTTGCCAGATCCGTATTGAAAGCAAGCGGCAAACTCATTAGCGGACACTGGAAGTCGAACGTCGGGAGCGCGTCGTCGACCGTAACCAGACGATGGCCGCCGCGCAGCGAAGACAGCAACGCCCTCAGCGCGCGAGGCACCTGAAGCACGACGCTCGCACCGCGTGCCTCGACGAGGCCTGCGTAGCGGCAAAACTGCAGTGTGTCTCCAAAGCCCTGCTCCGCATGGAGCAGCACGGTCTTTCCTGCAATCGAATCGCGCCCCGTCCAGAGTGGGCGGTCCGCATGACGGCGCGCGCGCGCCGCGCCCGGTTCAATCCAACGGTATTCGTACTTGCGCCAACCCTCGGCGAAGTTTCCCAGCAGCAATTGGCAATACGCTTCCTCCTGATGCCCATCGTGCTTTGCCGGCTCGAGGTCCTGCATTCGACGATAACAAGCCAGCGCTTCATCAAAACGCAACATCTGCTGCAAGGCGGTGCCGCGCAGTCCCCAGCTGTTCGAGTCCGTCGGTTTCACGACGCTTGCCGCTTCGTAGCTCGCCAGGGCATTGTCGTAGCGGCCCAACTGCCGCAGCGTGATAGCGCGGCTGATCAACAGCTGCGCATCCGCGTCGAAGCGCGTAAGCGCATCGTCGAGGCTTTCCAGCGCTTGCGCGTAGCGGTCCTGCATCCGCAACGCGACACTCCGGTTATTCAACGCGATCTGCGGATCTGGATCGCGCGCGGCAGCGTGCGCGTAAGCGTCGGCGGCCTCCTCGTATCGCCGCAGCCCAAGCAGCGCGTTCGCCTTGCCGAGCCACGCGGTAGCGTGGTCCGGCGCGCGCGCGAGAAGGCGCTCGCAGCGCGTCAGCAGTGCGTCGTGCAGTTGCAACTTGTCGAGTGCGATACAGCTGTTGTAGAGCACTTCCAGATCGTCCGGGTCGACCTCGAGCGCCTCATCGAAACTGGCGAGCGCTTCCAGTTCATGGCCCAGCATCAGCAGCATCGCCCCGCACAGCGACAGCAGCCCGGCCACGCGAGGACGTACGACGAGCGCGAGCCGATAGCTGCGCAACGCCTCGTCATAACGACCCAGATCGCGCAGTGCATGCCCACGATTCGTATGCGCCGCATAGTTGTGCGGCGCCAATTGCAATGCGCGATCGAAGCTGATGAGGGCATCCGCTGGCCGACCAAGCGCGCGCAAGGCATTGCCACGATTGCTCCAGGCCTCGGGTAACGCCGGCGACAGGGTTAGCGCACGCTCATAGGCGGCCTGCGCTTGCGCGCAGCGCTCGAGCCAGAGCATTGCATTGCCGAGCGCGACGTATGCGGGCGCATGTTGCGGATCCAGCTGCAGTGCTGCCTGAATCGGCGCAAGCGCGGCTTCGTACCGCCCTAGCTTGACCAGCACTGCGCCATAGTTCGCGAATGCCCAGGCTGACCGCTTTTCAAACCGCAGCGCGTGCGAAAGCAGTTGCTCCGCTTGCGCGGCATCGCCAATCTGGTCGCAAATCGTTCCCAGCAACAGCAACGCTTCCACATGGTTCGGGTCGATCGCCAGTACCCCGCGATATAGCTGCTGTGCTTCAGCGAACGCGCCACGCTCGTGCAGCGTGCGCCCCCTCTGAATCGACGCGCTTATCGCCGCGTGCATCGTCGACGCCCGCTCGCCCGAAATACCTTCGTGAACCTCCAGAACGTTTCGGGTTCGTTCAGTGTTGCGCTTCATCGCTCGCCGCTCCGACATCGTTCAGGCCAGGGGATTCACAGACGCGGCGGGTGGGGACAATGACTGCAATGCAGAGCCTATCCGCTCGAACACATCGCTCCACTCGCCGGCGCTCGTTTGCCGAAAGAGGCGAGCGGTTGGATACCATGGGCTGTCATCGCGACCAAGCAGCCATCGCCAATCCGGCAAATACGGCAGCATGATCCATACGGGGCGACCGAGCGCGCCCGCAAGATGCGCGACAGACGTATCGACGCTCAGAACGCAATCGAGGCACTGCATCAAAGCCGCGGTATCGGAAAAGTCGGAGATGACCTCACCGAAGTGACGGACGTTGGACTTTTCCAGCAGTGCCTGCTCTTCCCCACGCACGAACTTCTGCACGCTGACCCACTCGACCGAATCCGGCAACCTGCCCAACAGTTCCTCAAGCGGAATTGACCG
Organism: Paraburkholderia sp. 2C; assembly: GCF_054589215.1. Classification (NCBI taxonomy): domain Bacteria; kingdom Pseudomonadati; phylum Pseudomonadota; class Betaproteobacteria; order Burkholderiales; family Burkholderiaceae; genus Paraburkholderia; species Paraburkholderia sp. 2C. The sequence goes on from NZ_BAAILL010000032.1 coordinate 814,433, forward strand.
GTTGTGGTCGTCCAGGTGATTCGGATTTCCCGACCAGGCGATGCCGATGCGCGGTCGACTGCGCGTCCCCAATAATCCCTGCCAGTGCACGACGTGTTCGTCGCTCGTCCGAAGGTACGGCACGCCGCCGGGAATTGACGAAAGCTCTGTTTGAAACGCGAGTGGCAAGCTCAGCAAAGGCGTATGCACATCGAATGGTGGAAGTGGTTCGCCCGCGGAAACGACTTGATCGACGCCTTCGACGTCCGCCAGCAATGACTTTAGCGACGCCTGCGCTTCGACAATCACCCTCGCACCAAGTGACTTGACGAGTTTGGCGTATCGGCAGAATTGCAGCGTATCGCCAAGACCCTGCTCAGCATGCAAAAGGATCGTCTTACCCTCGATCGGCTCCTCTCCGAGCCACAGCGGTTGAGCAAACGAACGCCTGAATGCGCCCACCTGAGCCTCGCGCCAGCGCCACTCGTATTCTGGCCAACCCTTTTCGAAATCGCCCATCTGCAAATAAACGAACGCTTTCGAAAAATGCGTCATCATGTGCTGCGGCTCAAGTTCGAGTACGCGGTCGAACTCGATCAATGCTTCTTCGTGACGCATCAGCGAGCGCAATGCGTTGCCGCGCTGGTAGCGCGACGGCTTGTCGTCGGGATCGCTGGCGAGCACGCGATCGTGGCTCGCAATCGCCTCTTCATACCGATGCATCCGATGCAGCACGCAGCCGCGGTGATACCACGCGGGCGCGTACGTCTCGTCGATGGCAATGGCACGCTCGCAGCTTTCGAGCGCTTCGGGTTCCCGGCGCAAGTTCGTCAGCGTATGTGCCCGGTTGCACAATACTTCGAGCGACGAAGATGCGATTTCCAGTGACGCGTCATAGCTTTCCAGCGCCGCCGCAAAGCGCTGCAGTGCATGCAGTACATTGCCTTTGTTGGCTAGCGCCGGCGCGTGCTGCGCATTCAATGCGAGCACCCGATCGCAGCGTGCAAGCGCATCCTCGAGACGGCCCAGGCGTTCGAGCACCACCGCACTGTTGTAGATTGCATCGACAAAGTCGGGCTGCCCGGCGATGGCCTCGCTCAAGCTCGCGAGCGCCGCGTCAAAGCGGCCGAGATCGGCAAGCGTCAGCCCCTGCATGACCAGCACTTCGCCGCTGTTGGGCGCAATCGCAAGCGCGCGGCCATAGCTATCGAGCGCATCTTCGAGCCGGTTCAGGCCACGCAACGCGTGCCCGCGTTGGCTGTATCCGTTGAATGAACGCCGCTCGATCCGCAATGCTCTTTCACTCGATTCCAACGCTTCCGGAAAGCGTTGCAGGGCGCTCAGCACAGCCGCCCGACCGCTCCACACATCGGCCGCTGTCGACGCGATTTCGAGCAGCCGATCGTAGGCCTTCAGTGCTTCATCGTAACGATTCAGAGCCGCGAGCAATCCCGCGCTCAGCAACCACGCACGTGGGTGAGCCGGATTGATTCGAAGAGCCTCATCCAGTCGCTTTAATGCGTCCTCACGCCGTCCAAGGCTCGTCAGCACGGATGCGTGATTTGACAGCGCCAGCGCCGACGGCCTCTGCTCAATGGATCGGCTCAACACCTCATCGGCTTCGTCCAGCCGCCCGCGCTGAAAATGCACTACACCGAGCAGATGCAAGGCCTCCGCATGCTCCGGGTCTGCCAGCAACACATCGCGATATCCGCGTTCCGCATCGTCCAGCGCACCGCGTTCATGCAATGTCCGTGCACGCTTCAGCGCGCCTTCGACTACCGTCGACGACGCCCGCACAACCGACGGTGCGACGCCTCCCGCTACCCCTGTCGCTGGCTGCGTATGCGTGCCGCCTCGCGTTGTTCTTCCCGCTTCAGACACCATCGATGATCCTCTCGTCGGACGTCACAGAGTTGCGCATGGGTAGGGATGTGCGGTTGCGGCGCGCGCGACGCCGCTTTGCACGGCATCGCGATCAAAACTGGCGGGCGAGTTCCTGTCGGACCGTATCGACAAGCTCCCGCCAGCGTCCGGGCCCCGGCTGCCGGAACAAACGCGCGCCCGGATACCACGGACTGTCGTTACGCTCACGCATCCAGCGCCATTCACCCAGATGTGACAGCAAAATCCACACGGGCCGATTCAATGAACCGGCCAGATGAGCCACCGCGGTATCGACGGAAATCACAAGATCGAGTGATTCCATTAGCGCCGCAGTGTCCGCAAAATCGCGAAGTTCCGTATCGAAGTGACGCAATGGCGACGCCTCGAGCACCGCGATATCGCGCCCGCGCACCACTTTCTGCAAGTTGATCCATTCGATATCGAGATCAAACAGCGGCGACAGCGTCGCTAGCTCCATCGAACGGTTGCGGTCGTTTTTGTGTTCAGGATTGCCCGACCACGCGACACCCACGCGCATGCGGCGCTTGGCGCCCAGCGTTTCGGCCCATTTCGCCATCAGCTCGGGATTCGCGTGAACATAGGGGACATCCGCTGGAATGGTCGACAGCTCTGTCTTGAATGCAAACGGCAGGCTAAGCAGCGGACACTGATAGTCATGCGGCGGCAGCGGGTCGCCGAGCGCGATAACCTGCGCAGCGCCGGGCAACGACGCAAGCAGCGACCGCAACGCGGGCTGCACTTCAAGCACGACCTGTGCGCCCCTGTTCGCGATGCGTTCGACGTAGCGGCAAAACTGCAATGTGTCGCCGAAACCCTGCTCCGCGTGGAGCAGAATCGTGCGCCCTTGCAGCGGCTGCTCTCCGGTCCAGCGCGGCTGCGCAAACGTGCGGCGGTTATATTCCGACTTCGGATCGCGCAAGCGCCATTCGTACTTCGGCCAGCCGTTCGCGAAGTCGCCCTGCACCAGATGAATAAAACCCAGGCCAAAATGCGCATCCGGATAGTTCGGATCGAGCGCAACCGCCTTGTCATACGCTTGCAGTGCGGCATCGAGGCGATTCGTTTCGAGCAGCACATTGCCGCGGTTGAACCACGCGATCGCGTATTTCGGGTTCACCGCGATTGCGCGGTCATACGAGTTCATCGCTTCTTCATAGCGATGCAAGTCTTGCAACACATTGCCGCGATTGCACCACGCTTCGGGGAAGTTCGCGCTACCGGCAAGCGCTGCGTCGTAGCTCAGCAGCGCTTCTTCGTGCCGTTCGATATGTCGCAAAGCCGTACCGCGGTTGCAGAGCACGTCCACTGCCCCGGGTTCGAGTTCGAGTGCGCGTTGATACGCCTGCGCGGCCTCTTCATACCGGGTCAGATGCAGCAATGCATTGCCGCGCGCAGCCAGCGCCTTTGCATGGTTCGGCTCCCGTGCCAGCGCGCGGTCGCATCGTTCGAGCGCTTCTTCCGCTCGCCCAAGCCTCTCGAGCGCTACGGCACTGTTATAGATCGCTTCGACAAAATCCGGCCGCGTCGCAATCGCTTCGTTGAAGCTCGCCAATGCCTCGCGGGCACGCCCAAGATCAACCAGCGTGCGCCCACGCGCCGACAGAATATCGGCATGATTCGGCACAATCGCCAGCGCGCGATCGTAGTTTTGCAGCGCCTCCGCATTGCGCTGCAAATCGCGCTGCACATTCGCGAGGTTGTAGAACGATTCAAACGATCGCGGGTCGACGGTCAGCGCGCGCTGGTAGCTTTCTACCGCATCCTGCAGCCGTTCAAGTGCGCGCAATGCAGCACCGCGATTGCATAGCGCATCGAGCGTCAACGGCGACACGGCAAGCGCCCGGTCATAGCCGGCCAGCGCCTCTTCATATCGGCGCATGCCCATCAGCATGTTGGAGCGGCGGATCAGCGTCTGCACGTGGTTGCGATCGAGTTGCAGCGCGCGGTCCAGTTGCACCATGCCCTCATCGGCTTTGCCGTTTGCCGCGAGCACCGCGCCCAGATCCGAGATCGGACTGACGGCGTTCGCAAGCGCCACCGACTGCCGGAGCAATGCTTCCGATGCCGCTGCGTTGCCACGCTGGAACTCTAGCACGCCGAACAGATGCAGCGCTTCCGCATAATCGGGATGCACCGCGAGTGCGGCGTGGTATTCGCGTGCGGCTTCATCGAATTTGCTTGTGCCGTGCAGATCCCTGCCGCGTGAGAAATGCGCGGTGGCCTGGCGCCGTGCCGCATCCGTCGGCACGGACGCGCCCTCGCGCGCGCCGGTTGGGTGATCGACCTCCATGCCCGCCTCCTGATCCTGTCCTGTTGAGACACAGTGAGCACAGATCAGCGCGAACCTGATGCCGCCTCCCGATCTGAGCAGCCAGACTAGCGGACAGGGAGTAACACGCGTGTGACGAATGTTACGGACCATTTTGCCGCGCGTTGGAGAGGCGCATGCAGACTGGATGTCACATTGCTTTAAAGCATTTTTCGGCCTCCGTGCGAAAACACCGCCAATCGTCGCGGGCGGCTTCGATGCGATATGACGGGAGGCAACATGACAATCGCAATTGGGCACGCCGCATAACGGCACGGGTCCGGGATGCGATTGGACCATTCGCCCGATGGTTCGCCGCGATTACTGCCCGACTACTGCCCTATCGGAAGCGTGCGGACGAACTCGATGGGTGGCGTGCCCATCGTCACGGTGAAGCGAATGCCGCGCGGCAACGGCAAGCCGACCGATGTACCGTTGCTGACGCCGTGCACGTCGAGAAATCTTGCATAAGTGCTGTCCAGCACCTTCTGGTCGCCTGTCCAACCGGTCTGCGGCACCCACACTGCAAGACTCATCCCCTGCGCCCGATCACTCGCTACCACGCTCGCAAAGTCATCCATATGATGCAGCGCATCCGCAAGCTGTGACAGCGACGACAACGGCTGCGACGCACTGCGCATCAACTGATGGCTCTTCAATTGATACCGAACCACCTGCACCTGCGTAGGCGCATTCCCCACTCCTAGATGCCGTATCAGCACAAGCTCATCGCGCCGAATCCTCAACGGCGGCCCGAACACCTCGTCCGGTGTGACGAGGTTCATCATGTCGAACTGCAATTGGGAAAAGTAACGGCCCAGCAGCCGCGTTTCAGCGAGATTGGAAGTCACATCGTCACGTCCGCGCACAGACGCATCGAGTCCACGCCATGCGAGGACGGCAACTACCGCAAGCAGCGCGATCGCGACGAGCATTTCGATCAGCGTAAAACCGGTTGCGCGTGCAATGGCACGCGGCGGCCTAGTGGCGCGCTTCATCCTGCACCACCGTCACAACCTCCGCCAACACCACCCGATTCGCGACCGACGGATAAACACTCACCGTCACCTGCCGCACGAGCGGACTCGCCATGACCGTCACCACCTGCCGGCAAACAAACCGATAAGCCCCTTGCGGACAAGCAAACGTCGTTTGCCCCGGCGCCGGCCATGCAGAAGTAATACGCAGCTCGCTCAACGCGTTATCCGCGCTCCACAGCGCAAGCAGATGCGCCCGGGCCGAATCGGTATCCGCCGCCAGCGACCCGATCGCACGTAGCACCGCGCCCATCGCGATTGCCACAATCGCCAGTGCAATCAGCACTTCGATCAGCGTGAACCCTTGAACGGCATCCAAGCTCATCACCGCGCCGCAACGCCGGCCACGGTCGCCACCGCGTCGCACGCCCTCCGCACCACCACCCCCTGGCTTCATCCGCATCACTCGCTCATGTCGAATCGGTGGAGTCCCTCTCATCGCGCGTCCGCTCGAACAACGAATAACCAGACCCGATGCCCGCTCCCCGTGCCCGCAAAAGGAGAACTCGCGAATGCGCAAGCGAACTTAGCCGATTCTCATGGCGAATCCGTGTCGGATTGTGTGTACCTTTTTGCCACGTTCTGACGACGTCTTTCGTGACATCACTTCGCACCGTCGCCTGAGCGAACCTCATATCGCCCAGATCCCGTATTTCCTCACCATTCGACGTCCTTCATGGGCATGCGCCCACCCATTTGCGGTACAGAAGCCTTTCATTCGTTCAACAACTTCACGTCCGCACGTGCACTTGATTTCTTAGGAATAAAGCTTCTTTAGATGCTGTTTTGAGTGTGCTGTGCATTGCATAGGCTTGCTATGCAATGCGCAGCGATGGTGCCATCCCCCCGCATCGGCGCGCATCGTTAGGCATGCGTGCAAAGTCGTGGCGCCGCGAAAACCCGTTCATGCCCAGAACAACCTCAACAGGAGCTCCACGTGATGAATCGCAAAACTCTTCTCGGTCTCGCACTTGCAGCATCGGTAGCAGTCGTCGTCGCGGCCTGTGGCGGCGATGACAATCCGCCGCCCGCCGCGCAGACCTTCAATGAAACGCTGCTCGATTCCGATGGCAGCATCGTCGCCACCAAGGCCGACCCGGACCTGCAAAACGGATGGGGCGTCGCCTTCAACCCCACCGCGACGATGTGGGTCTCCGATAACAACACTCAAAAAGCCTCACTGTTCGACGGCAACGGCAACATCCAGTCGCTCGTCGTCTCGATTCCGGATGGCACGAACGGCCCCGCCAGTCCGACGGGCATCATCTTCAACCCGACCACGGACTTCATGATCAGCGCCAATGGCGGCGCGCCCAACAAGGCGGTATTTATCTGGGCGACGTTCGCGGGCACGATCGCCGCATGGTCGCCCAACGTGCTGCCCACCGAAGCCGTGACTGCCTTCGACGATGGCGCAGGCGGCGCGAACTACAAAGGCATCACGATGGTCAACGTGAACGGTCAGAACCGCCTTTACGCAACCGACTTCCACGGCGCGAAGGTCGACATGTTCGACGCGCAGTTCAACAAGATCCAGCCCGCCGGCCAGTTCGTCGACCCCAATATGCCGGCTGGCTTTGCGCCGTTCGGCATCCAGCACCTCGGCAATAGCGTGTTCGTCACTTACGCTCAGCAGAATGCGGCGAAGGCGGCCCAGGTAACCGGTGACGGTCTTGGCGTGCTCGACGAATTCGATCTGAACGGCAACTTTATCCGCCGCATCGTGAGCAACGGCGGCGTGCTCAACGCGCCGTGGGGCATGGTGCTCGCGCCGTCGAACTTCGGCCCGCTGTCGAACATGATGCTCGTCGGCAACTTCGGCTCAGGCTTTATCGAAGTATTCAATCCGACGACTGGCCAGGATATGGGCAAGCTCACGCTCGGCACAGGCCAGCCGTTCGTGCAAATGGGCCTGTGGGGCATGAGCTTCGGCAATGACGTCGACAATCAGCCGAAAAACACGCTGTTCTTTGCCGGTGGCCCGAGCAAGACAACGGGCGTATTCGGCCGCATCGACCTGTCGAATCAGTAACCGTTGGCCTGCGATGCTGCCGCGCGCGCTCCATTCAACGCGTCAATTCGTGAATGAGTAGTTCGCGCGCAGCATCGTCTCGAGATGCTCGCCGTAGGTCTTCGGCTGCGGCGCGCAGTCGCAAATCGGTTCCGGCACCGACGTAAGCGGCATCACGCGCGTGTTCAATTCGCAATCGTAGAAGAAGCCGATCGAATAGCGCGACCGTTCCCGAGGGTTGATCACGCGGTGCGGCGTGGCTTTGAAAAGGCCGTCGCTCCATGCTTCCATAATCTGCCCGGTGTTCAGCACGAGCGCATGCTCGATGGCCGGCACGTCGAACCAGCTGCCGTCCGCCGCCTTGATCTGCAGGCCGCCTACACTGTCTTGCGCGATAAACGTGAAGCAGCCGTAATCGGTGTGCGGCGCCGAGCCGAACTGATCGGCCTCACGGTTCGGCAATGCCGGATAGTGCAGCAAACGCAAAATCGGATTCGGCCGTGCGAAGTAACGGTCGAGACCGTCGCGTTGCAAACCCAGCATGCATGAAAAGCAGCGTACCACCGCGTGCGCGACGCCCGACATCGCCGCCCGATAGCGCCGCACGGCGATTTCGAACTTCGGATCTTGCGGCCATACCTGGTGCCCGCCCATTGCGGAGCGCGCCCACTGTTCGCGCAGGTTTTCGTCGAGTTCGTTGAGCACGATAAACGACTCGCTGTGATTCGGCTTGCGCGCGGAGCCCAACGTCGAGCGGATCAACGTCGACGTATTGAGCGGCAGGTAGCCGCGCAGATTCGCGCCATAGCGGTACGCGAGCTTTTGTTCGAGCGGCAGCGCATAGAAGTGCGCCGACGCGGCGAACACGGCATCCATCATCCGCGGCGGTATGCCGTGGCCGGTCAGAATCGAGAAGCCCACCGTGGTGTGAGCTTCGTACAGCTTGTCCTCCACGGCTTCCCAACCGGCCGGGTCATCCTCGTAGAGTGCCGAGATATCGATTACAGGTACCAACATGATGCCTCCCGTTCGGGTTGCTCAAATTCAATCGGCAAACGCATTGCGGCCTACGTTGAGACTTATCGTAAATGCTGAAAATGAGCGAAGAATGAGGGATTCATTCGTCGCTTCGTCAGTTCGGGAAAGCGCGACCGCCTTCGCCTCATGAGAGAAGCGACGCCGCGCAAAGGCCATAAATAGATTCAAGCGCTTTCGAAGGACCTCGCGCTAACCGCTGCGACTCGGTCGTGGCTCAGCCGACTTCTAAGGAGCATTGGATGAGCGGAATACTCAAGCATGCCGACGGCTCGATCGTCGAGCTACGGACCGTCAAGCGGTTTATCAATTCATTTGCCGGCCAGTCGGTTTTGCCCGGCGATTCGGACTACGACGCGGCGCGCACGCTGTGGAATGCGAGCATCGACAAGCGGCCGGGTCTTATCGCGCGCTGCAAGACAACTAACGATGTCGTGCGTGCAGTGCAGTTCGCGCGTATCAACAATCTGCTCGTCGCGGTGAAAGGCGGCGGGCACAACATCGCAGGCCGCGCGCTCTGCGACGACGGCCTCGTGATCGATCTCTCGCTGATGAAACAGGTGAGCGTCGACGCACCTTCGCGTACGGTCACCGTGGAAGCGGGCGCGCTGCTCGAAGACGTCGATCGCGAAACACACCGGCATGGGCTCGCGGTGCCGGCCGGTGTGATGTCGAAAACCGGCGTGGCGGGCTTGACACTCGGCGGCGGCGTAGGCTGGCTGTCGCGCAAATACGGCCTCGCTTGCGACAGTCTGCTTTTCTGCGAAGTCGTCAGCGCGCAGGGTGAAGTGCTGCAAGTGCACGGCGCATCGCATTCGGATCTGTTCTGGGCGCTGCGCGGCGGCGGCGGAAATTTCGGCGTGGTCACATCGTTTCAATTTCGCGCGCACCCGGTTTCGACGGTGCTCGGCGGCATGATCGCTTATCCACGCAGCGAGGCTGCAACCGTGCTGCGCTTTTATCGCACCTTCATGCAGACCGCGCCCGAAGAATTGACGGCCTACGCGGGCCTCGTCACGACGCCCGAAGGCGCGCCCGTGGTGGCCATCATGATGTGCTATTGCGGTAGCCCCGAAGCCGGCGCGCCGATTGTTCAGTCGCTAGGAGCGGCTGCACAGCCCCTATTCGAAGCGATACAGCCGATGCCGTTTCCCGAGATGCAAAAACTCGCCGACGCAACGCACCCCGACGGACTTCACAACTACTGGCGCTCGACATTCCTGCACGAACTCAGCGATGCCGCCATCGATGTGATCGTCGCGCAAAGCAATCAGGCGCCGTCGAACCTCAACGCGGTGCTCGTGCAGATTTTCAGCGGCGCGGTAAACAAGGTCGATGCGGGCGCCACCGCGTTTCCTCACCGCAACGCGGGCTTCAGTATCGGCATCGAAGCAAAATGGGTCGATGCGCTGCAATGCGCGCCGAATATCGCATGGGCTCGCGGGTTCTCGGATGCGCTCAAGCCGTATTCGAGCTACACGTGCCTCGTGAATTTCCTCGGCGACGAAGGCGCGAGCGCAGTGCGTGCCGCATTTGGCAACAACTATGAACGGCTCGTCGACGTCAAGACGAAATACGATCCCACCAATTTCTTCCGGCTCAATCAGAACATCAAGCCGCGCATGTAGTGCGAGCACCGCCAGTTACCCCAGCACGCACGGGCATAATGAGGCTTTCGCGTACGCGACCTCAAGGAAACCGCGGTCATGGCACACGGCGAGCATACATACAACGTCACGGTGGAATGGACCGGCAATAAAGGCACCGGCACATCAGGCTATCGCGACTACAGCCGCGATCACACGATTCGCTCGGGAACCAGGCCCGACATTCCCGGTTCGTCGGATGCCGCGTTTCTCGGCGATGCGGCGCGCTGGAGTCCGGAAGACCTCGTCGTCGCGGCGGCTTCCGCGTGTCACAAGCTCTGGTATCTGCATCTGTGCGCCGAGGCCGGCATCACGGTGCTCGCTTATGTCGACGATGCGCAAGGCACGATGCTCGATAGTCCGCAACGCGGAAGCTTCACGGAAATCGTTCTGCGCCCGCGCGTAACGATACGCGCGGGCGACGATCGCGAGCGTGCCGAACATCTGCATCACGCCGCACACGAGAAATGCTACGTGGCGAACTCGGTCAATTTCCCCATTCTGTGCGAGCCGACGATCGAGTTCGCTTCAGCCTGGCCTCAGCCCCGTTAGTGCGTGCTTAATGCCCGCCTAGCGCCGGCCTAGTGCCTGGTTAGTGCGACCCATCGTGGCCATGGCCAAGCCCATGATCGTGACCGTCATCGTCGTCATCCTGATCGTCGGTTACGAAACTGCACACGTTGCCGTGCCCATGTCCGTTCGAATCGTCGATGTGGCCGCGTCCCGACAGCTGCTGCGGCACATAGTCGGGCAGATCGCTTTTATCGATCGCAAACACAAAGAACTGATTCGGGTTCGGCTCGCCGTTCGGATGCAGGCTGTCCGTCACCGTGCCGAGAAAGTCGTTGTCGTTCGCAATCAGAAACGTGTGTTTGCGCTCGCCATGCACCTTGATATCCGGACCGAACGTCAGGCTCTCGAGCTTCGCCGGAATTTCGGTCGCCTTGAAGCCGTGCTTCGTCAGCCCATCGACCACGTCGAGAAACAGCGTCTTTTGCAGCGCGAGCGGCTTGAGGCCGTCCTGGCCGCTGGTTTGGCTCACGTCCTGCGCGCCGTCCAGATCGACGCGAAACACCTTCTTGAACACCGCGGCTGAATCGTCGCCGAGACCATGGCCGTCGCGTTCGTCCATTAGCAGCACGTGATCGTTGACGGCAACGACGTCGCTGATCGTCGGGAAGCTCGGCTTCTGGTCGGTGCCGATATTCGTGAGCGGATACGCGTACTGCTGCGTCTTGCCCGTGCGCAAATCGATCTTCAGAATGCGCGTGAATCCGCCATTGGTGCCGCCGTCCTGCAGCAGCGGACTTTGCATCGCGCCAAAGAGCGTCTTGCCGTCCGGCGAAATCGCCAGCCCTTCCATGCCCTTGTTCGCGACGCGGCCCGACGTGTTGTTGGCAATCTCCGTATTGCCGACCGGACTCAACAACGAGACTGCAAACGCATCCGGCACCTTGATCACATCGATTCGACGACCGGTGCCGCGGTCGAACTGATAGATGTACGGACCGTACTCGTCTGAAATGTAGATGCTCTGTCCATCGTTCGCAACGCGGATGCTTTCCGGATCCAGCCGCGCATCGAGCGGATTCGTCGACAACTTCGTCGGATCGAAGTTGTCCGAGCGGCCCGTGAAGTAGTTCGTGTGCTCGGTCCTGTTGAGCTTCGGCGCGCCGTTCGGCACGTTCTCGGCCGCGCCGTTGCCATACACGAGGTGATCCGACGTATGGAGCAGCGTCGTATTCACCAGCTTCGGCGTCGCCACGAACGGAAGATCGGAGCCCGCCGGCGCGTGCGAGAGCGTGAGGTTCAGCGTCTGGAAGCGATTGATATACGACACGGTGTCGTCGATCGCCGGGTTGAACGGAATCGCGTTGGGGCCGCGGTCGGGCACAGCGATAAAGGTATTGCAGCCGGCGAAGCTCATCGCGGAACCGATGCCGCCCAACAGGTTGCCCGGCGCGCCGTTTTCGAGCGGCGCCGAGGTTTCGCGCGAGAGGTCGCCGATGGTGCCGCCAAGCTGACCTGTCGCGATCAGATCGACGCCGGCATGGGCCGTCGATGCCGCGAACACTGAAGCGATAAGCGTCAACGCAAACGATCTGGATTTCGACATCGAGTATCTCCTTCGAGGTGCATTGCCAGAAGATGCGGCACCGCGCGCGGCGCCGCGAGAACGGAAGACCTTTACGGATAGCCGTCGAAATACTCGGTAATTTTCATGTCACGCAGGTGACATTGCGGGCTTGAAACGCGCGCGCGGCGCGGGTTTCGGGCGCGTTGGGTGTGACCCTTCGTCGCTCGGGACATGCATTCGTCCTGAGCGACGAAGGGTGAAGAGAGGTGCTTAGACCGGAAACGAAGTGGTGGACAGAATCTCGCGCAATGCGATGAACGATCGTATTTGCCGCACGCCCGGCAGATACAGCAGCTTCTCCGCGTGCAATTTATTGAAGCTGTCGTTATCGCGCGTGCGGATCAGCAGGAAGTAGTCGAATTCGCCCGTGACCACATGGCATTCCATGCAGCCCGGTACTTTTTGCGCAAGACGCTCGAATTCCTCGAACGACTCCGGTGTCGACCGGTCGAGCACGACACCGATCACCACGAGCATGCCCGCATCGAGCCGCTTGGGATCAAGCAGCGCCACGGTCGACCGGATATAGCCGGCGCTTTTCAAGCGCTCTACGCGTCGCAAACACGCGGGCGCGCTAAGGTTCACCTTGGCCGCAAGCGCGACATTCGAGATCGATGCGTCGCGCTGTAGCTGCCGCAAAATCGCACGATCGACGCGGTCGATCGCAACGCTTTCCTGCTGGCTGTCTGCGCGAACAGAAGGTTTTTTCATTGCGTCGAATCATCCCAACACGAAATTTCGTTAAGCCGATTGAGTGTTCCCCATCTTTAACTTACGCATTGGCGCTTATTTTTGCAAGCTCATTTTCGGGGCGATTTCATAGCATGTAGACCATTGATCGTCCCTAAAGAAGCAAGGAGCCCGGCGCCATGAACCTGCGACATTTTCCGCGTTACCCGCTGACCTTCGGACCGACGCCCATCGTTCCGCTGAAACGGCTAAGCGCACATCTGGGCGGCAAGGTCGAGCTCTATGCGAAGCGCGAAGACTGCAATAGCGGCCTTGCCTTCGGCGGCAACAAGACGCGCAAGCTCGAATACCTGATCCCCGAGGCATTGGAACAAGGCTGCGACACGCTCGTGTCGATCGGCGGCATCCAGTCGAACCAGACGCGCCAGGTCGCGGCGGTCGCCGCGCATCTCGGCCTTAAGTGCGTGCTTGTGCAGGAGAACTGGGTCGACTATTCGGACGCGGTGTATGACCGCGTCGGCAATATTCAGATGTCGCGCATCATGGGCGCGGACGTGCGGCTCGTCGCGGACGGCTTCGACATCGGCATTCGCAAGAGCTGGGAAGACGCGATGGAAAGCGTGCGCGCCGCGGGCGGCAAGCCGTTTCCGATTCCGGCCGGCTGCTCCGAACATCCGCTCGGCGGACTCGGGTTCGTCGGCTTTGCGGAAGAAGTGCGGCAGCAGGAAGAAGCGCTTGGCTTCAGGTTCGACTATGTCGTCGTCTGCTCGGTGACGGGCAGCACGCAGGCGGGCATGGTGGTCGGCTTCGCGGCTGACGGCCGCGCGCGCAATGTGATCGGCATCGATGCATCGGCGACACCTGAAAAAACACACGCGCAAATCACGCGCATCGCAAAGCATACGGCTGAGATCGTCGGCCTCGAACAGTCTCCGGGCGAACGCGACGTGATTCTCGACACGCGATTCGCCGGACCCGCGTACGGGCTGCCGAACGAAGGCACGCTCGAAGCGATTCGCCTGTGCGCGCGAATGGAAGGCATGCTCACCGATCCAGTCTACGAAGGAAAGTCGATGGATGGAATGATCCAGATGGTGCGCAATAACGAATTCCCCGCGGGCTCGAAGGTGCTGTACGCGCACCTCGGCGGTGTGCCAGCGCTGAACGCGTATAGCTTTCTGTTTCGCAATGGTTGAGCACAAGGCCGGCTAATCACGCAAAAGCAGACATAAAAGCCGGCCTGCGTATTTTCTTATACCAAGGGCCTACGGAACGCCGACGATCACGCGTTCACCGCATAAACCAAGGTATTCCCCCGGGCATACATCGTTCCCCGCTACCGGGACGTTCGTATAGCTATCGTGCCGTTGGCGCGTGCGGTATCGTCAAAGCTTGCTATGGCATCCGCTCGCGCCGGCACACTCAACGCAGCCAATCCCCCTTGCATGCTCGCGCTGCGGATTCCGCGCGTACTCAGCAGTCACTTCATCGAGCCTTCACACCTCGCAGCTGATTTTCATCGAAAGGAGCAAAGCGATGAGCAACGTTCGCACGGAATCCGACAGCATGGGAGAGGTTGCGGTCCCAGCCGACAAGCTTTGGGGCGCGCAAACGCAGCGCTCGCTCGAGCATTTCCGCATCGGCCACGATCTGATTCCGCGCGAGATGATCACCGCTTACGCGACGCTCAAGAAAGCGGCCGCCAATGCCAATCTCGCCGGCAAGCGGCTCGACCCCGCCGCGCACAAGCTGATCATCCAAGCCTGCGACGAAATTCTTGCCGGCCAGCATCACGACATGTTTCCGCTGCATGTCTGGATGACCGGCAGCGGCACGCAGTTCAATATGAACGTCAACGAGGTGATCTCGAACCGCTGCTGTCAGCTTGCGGGCACCCCACTCGCCAGCAAGCATCCGGTGCATCCGAACGATCACGTGAACATGTCGCAGTCGTCGAACGACTCGTTTCCTTCGGCGATGTACATTGCGGCCGCCGTCAATACCACGCAGCGGCTGATTCCCGCCGTCCGCGATCTGCACGACGCCATCAGCGCGAAGGCCGCTGAATGGATGGACATCGTGAAGATCGGCCGCACGCATATGCAGGATGCGACGCCGCTTACACTCGGCCAGGAATGGTCGGGCTATGCGGGCATGCTCGAAGACAATCTCGTGCGGCTCGACGCCGCTTTGCACGGTGTGTACTGTCTGGCGCTCGGCGGTACCGCGGTCGGCACCGGCATCAACGCAGCGCCCGGATTCGCTGAAGCAGCCGCCGCGGAAATCGCGAAGCTCACAGCATTGCCGTTCGTCAGCGCGCCGAATAAATTCACCGTGCAAGGCGCACACGATGCGCTGATCCATCTGTCCGGCGCATTCCGCACACTGGCCGCGTCGCTCTACAAGATCGCCAACGACATCCGTCTGCTGTCATGCGGTCCGCGCGCGGGCTTCGCGGAATTGCTGATTCCGGAAAACGAACCGGGTTCGTCGATCATGCCGGGCAAAGTGAATCCGACCCAGGCCGAAGCATTGACGATGATCGCCGTACAAGTCATGGCGAACGACGTGGCGGTCGGTTTCGGCGGCGCCGGCGGCTATCTCGAGATGAACGTCTACAAGCCGCTGATGATCTCCAATATCGCGCAGTCGATCACGCTGCTCACCGACGGATGCACGAATTTCCGGCGGTTTCTCGTGGAAGGCACGCGGCCAAACAGGAAGAAGATCGACGAATACGTCGAACGGTCGCTGATGCTGGTTACCGCGCTTGCGCCTGTGATCGGCTACGACAAGGCGTCGAAGATCGCGCACCACGCGATGGAACACGATCAGACGCTCAAGCAGGCCGCGCTCGAACTCGGCTTCGTCAGCGAGGAAGAATTCGATCGCGTGGTCGATGCCCGCAAGATGGTCAAGCCGTATGTCGCCACCGAACAGTAAGGGGCCTTCGATGAACCCGCAAAGCACGCTTACCGGTTATGAGCTTCTACGCTCGTCGCATCTGAGCAAGGGCATGGCGTTCACGCAAGCCGAACGGCATGCCTATCACCTCGAAGGGCTATTGCCGCCGTGCGTCCAAACACTCGATCTGCAGGTCGCGCGCGTCCATTCGGAACTGGCGCACCTCGATAACGATCTGCAGAAGTATCTGTATCTATCGGACCTTCAGTCGCGCAACGAAACGATGTTCTACGCGACGATCATGTCGGATCCGTCGCGCTTCATGCCGATCGTTTATACGCCGACGGTCGGCGAGGCATGCCAGAAATTCGATCACGTTTATCGCGGCGCACGCGGCATGTTTCTGCCGATCTCGGCACGCGGCCGGGTGAAGGAGATACTGCAAAACTGGCCGGAAAACGACGTGCGTTTTATCGTCGTGACCGATGGCGAGCGCATTCTCGGCCTCGGCGACCTAGGCGTGGGCGGCATGGGCATTCCGATGGGCAAGCTCTCGCTTTACACCGCTTGCGCGGGCGTGCCGCCGCAACACTGCATGCCGGTGGTGCTCGACGTCGGCACGAACAACCATGAGTTGCTCGAAGATCCGCTCTATCTCGGCCTGCGCCACGAACGGGTGCGCGGCGACGACTACTACGCGTTCGTCAACGAATTCGTCGAGGCCGTCGAGGCGCTGTTTCCGACATGCTGCATCCAGTGGGAAGACTTCGCCAACTTCAATGCCGTGCCGCTGCTCAATCGCTACAAGGACCAACTGTGCACGTACAACGACGATATCCAGGGCACGGCCGCCGTCGCATTAGCGGGCATTTTCGGCGCGCTGCGTATTTCCGGACAAAAGCTTATTGAGCAGCGCTTCCTGTTTTTGGGCGGCGGTTCGGCAGCAACCGGTATTGCGGAGTTGATCAGCGAAGCGATGACGCTGGAAGGACTCACCATCGAGCAAGCGCGCGCTCGCCATGCGCTGTTCGACGTACACGGGCTGATCGAGAAATCGCGCAGCGATCTCGCGGATTTCCAGAAGCCGTTCGCGGTGGACCACGCGCCGCTCAACTCCTTCGTCGATGCGGTGAAAGCGCTGAGGCCGACGGGCATTATCGGTGTGAGCACGGTGCCGAAGCTTTTCAACCAGCAGGTGATCGAAGCGATGACCGAGATCAACGAGCGGCCGATCATCTTCCCGTATTCGAACCCGACGTCGCGATCGGAATGCACGGCCGAAGAAGCATACGGTTGGTCGAACGGCAATGCGATCTTCGCGAGCGGCAGCCCGTTTCCACCGGTCACATTGCACGACGGCCGCACGTTCGTGCCGGGGCAAGGCAACAACGTTTATATTTTCCCGGCGATGGGGATGGCCGTCTTTGCCACGGAAGCGAAGCGCGTGACCGAGGAAATGTTTATCGTCGCGGCAAAGGCCGTGGCCGAGCAGGTCACCGACGAAAGCCTCGAGACGGGGCTGATCTATCCGCCGCAAGCGAAGATTCTCGACGCGTCGCTGCATGTGGCCGCGCGCGTGGCGGAACATATCTTCGATAAAGACCTCGCGCGCGTGCCGCGCCCGGACAATATCGAAGGCTATATCAGGGAACGCGCGTATGAGCCCGTGTATCCCACTTGAAGAGGGGATGTGCTGTTCAAGGCGCGCGGTATTTCAACAACATGCATTGCTTCGCCAGCGGCGTTCACCATAGATACCGCGCGCCCAATAACCCCTGATAACTGCGATAACCGCCGTTGCCTTGCTGATAGCTGAAGTTCCCCCATACACGCCACTGCTGCGCGAGTTGCGCTTGCACGCCAACCTTGAATTCAACCCGGTTTGACGGCCCGTCCTGCGCCACGACAGTTTGATTGAAGGCGATTGAATTGCCGCTCGCGTCGTGCCACCAGTTCACTTCAATAAACGGCAGCCAGCCCGGTGCTTCGATTGAACCGGGTGCGTGATATAAGCGGACACCGACGCGTGTCGTGAGTCCGCCGCTATCGTCGCTATGGATCCGCGTACCGTTGCTTTCGGTGTGGTCGTTCGCCTGATAGCCCGAGTAGATGAACTGAAGCTGAGGCTCGAGCAGAACCGCACCTGTTTGCGTTTGACCCAGCGCAAATGCCCAGCCGGCTTCCACGGAGCCGGCCCACACCTGGCTCGTATAGCTTTCGCCGTTGAGTTCGGCTCCTTTGACGGTGTTGTCAAAGTGCGCGTATTGCAACCAGCTATCGACATACGGTCCGTCGGGCCCTATTGCATTGCCGTGCCACGTCGCATAGACGCCGCCGCTTGCGCCGCTGACATCTCCGCTCGCGGTCGCCGCGTTATTCGTTGCATGCGAGTCGGTTGTCGCGGACCCGTAGCCCGCCATGATGCCCGCTTGCCAGCGTTGATTGTTCGATACGCGATGCAGCAGATCGATGCCGACCTGGACCAGAGCGGAATCGGTGGTCTCGTCGAGCCGTCCGTTTGCTGCGTCGCGCATGGTCCGGCCGCCCGTAGTCCGCGCCCATGCCGTCGACGTCTCGTTGCTGTCGCCGTTCACAGCAAATGCATACGGATCGGAAAATCCGGCACGATCGTGCAGCGTATGAACGAACATCGACTGCGCCGCCGTCTGATTGCCGAGGTAAGCACCGGGCTCGGGCCGCGGAACGGGCGTCGGCGAAAGCGAATTCGACCTCAGATACCAGTCGCCATCGTCCGGCGCGCTCAGGCTTCCCTTAACCAGATCGTATTCGTACGCGCCGGCAACGACGCGGCCATCGAGCGTGAACAGTCCGTTCGATTGTCCGTCGACCTCGATGATCTGAATGCCGTTGTTCGTTACGGCGCCGCTGCCTCCGGCATTCTGGACGCGAACGCGCGTCTGGCCCGCGGTGTTGCCATGCACGACGAGACGGTCGGTCGGTGAATTGTCGCCGGCAAGTGCCGTGCCGACGGTCAGCACGCCATGGTTGCCCGAGTAATTCCCTGCAACGGTCAGCGTACTGGCCGGCGCTGCACTGCCCATGCGTATTTCGCCGTTGTTCGTGATGGAGCCGCCCACGAAAAACTGTCCCGCAGGGCCACTTGAAAAGCCCGGCGCGGCGTCCGCGACTGCAAATAATCCGTTATTGACGACGTCGCCGCCCACTGCGCCATAACCGCCAAACGTCGCGCCTGACATCACGACGACTTGCCGCGTGTTGGCAAGCTGCACGTTGTTCGCGAGGATCAACGAGCCGGCATCGACCGATGTATTTCCGTGGTACGGGTTGTTTGCGGTCAGAACGAGGCTGCCGGGGCCGGCCTTGTTCAGGCTGCCATCGCCACCGATCGCGCCATCGAATACGGTATCGACCGTATTGTTCGCAGTCAGCGTAGCGCCTGCCAACGCGACGTGGCCCGCTCCCATGAGGTTATTTGCCTGCTGGTCGAAGCCGTTCAGGTCGAACGTCGCGCCCGCGGATATGTCGAGCTGCGAACTGGCCGCAATGACGTTGGCCGCTCCCGCGAGCAGCGTGCCGCCTTGAATCAGCGTTGCACCTGTATAGGCATTCGGCTTCGACAATTGCAGCGTCCCTGCGCCGGCCTTGGTCAGTGTTCGGCCGTCCCAGCCTGTCGCCGCATTGGCGGGCTGATCGACCAACCTTGCGTCCATATCGAACGAGTCGTCGGGAGCCGGAAGCGTAAACGTGCCGCTCGCAACGGCAGGCGAAGAACTATTCGATGCATACCACGTCAGCCCGAGGGCAACGTCGAAGTTCCGTGCGGTATAGATGGAGGTCACTGTCAGGAAATCGACACTGCTCGCCGATCCCGCGATGCGCACCGTCTGGAATGTACCGGTGAGGCCATTGGCTGCGGTAGTGTGAATCTCCGTGAATACTCCCGCCGCGAGGTCCGACGCACTCCGCGCCGCCGGCGCCGTGTACCCGGCGATGTTGAATACGGCGCCGCTGCCGAGGGTGGCCGTGTTCGCGGTGATGACGGGTTCGATTTTTCCCGCCAGGCTGTTCAACGTGCCATTCATCGCGAACTGCCCGCCCACGTTCAATGCGCTGTTGCCGGAAACCCCCGTCGTCGTGCCTGCTGCCGTCGTGTAATTGCCCGCCACGGTGAAGTTGCCGTTCTGCACAAAACGCAACGTGCCTGCATCGAGCGACACGCCGCCTTGCGCCGAACCCGCAGCGGACAATATCGCAACACCCGTGCCGCTTTTGACGAGCATTCCCGATCCGGACAGCACATTGGCAAGCGTGCCGTTTTCCGCGAAGTCCAGTTGCAGTGTGGCGTCGTTGACCACCGGTCCCGAGCCGAGTGCACTTCCGTTCGTCGCGCGCAGGTTGCCCGCAGTGATCGATGTGCCGCCACTGTACGTGTTGTTTCCGCTTAGCGTGACAACACCGGTTCCCGCCTGGATCGTCGAACCGCTGCCGCTTATAACGCCGCGCAAGGTTGCGGCGTCGCTGCGGTTGAATTCGAGTACACCGTCATCGACGATATCGCCTGTCACCATGCCGCCGGTGCCGCCTGTGCCAAGCGTCAACTGCCCGCCTTCAGCGATCGTCGCACCGCCGCCGCCGTCGTTACTCGCATCGCCGCCAAGCGTCAGATGACCGCGCACGTCTACTGTTGCTGCCGAAGCGTTGTTCAACCTGATCGCCCCGGTCAAGGTCCAATTGCTGTCCGCAATCGATGTCAGCGTGGCGAAACCGCTTCCTGGGTCCGCGGTGAAAGCTCCGTCTTCGATCCCGGTGCCGGTCAATGTCAGCGTGTTGCCGGTTCCCTCGCTATGAACAGCTCCATTGGGACCCACCAGCTGCGAACCCGTGCCCAACGTCACGGAGTTGTTCGATCCCGTGAGCAGCACGGCAGCCGCCATCGCGCTCGAAACGAGTCCATGGTTGACGAGTGTGCTGTTCTGAAAGAGTTGCACGCCTTCGTCCACGGTCGCCCGAATGACTCCCGTCGCGCCGTTCAGGACGCTGACCGAACCGCTCGTCGTACTCTGAACGCCTTTATGAAAGCCCGTGATCGTGCCGTCGTTATTGACCGTGACCGTACCCTGTTCGACAACGATGCCGAAACCGTATGTCGGGTCTCCCACGCCTGACGCAATTAGCGCGTTCAGATGATTGTTGATGGTGACGTGCCCCGTCGTCTGCACGGAAACACCCTGCGGCGTCGCGTTGAGCGCACCCGCGCTTGGATGATTTAGCGAGCCGAAGTTATCGATTGTTCCGCCTGCCGTACCCGCATAGGTAATCGCGTTACTCGCACGAGCGCTGATGTCTCCAAGATTGACGACGTTGTTATCGGTTCCTCCGCCATTCATAAGTACGCCGTGCGTATTCCCGAGCACTTCCCCCGATTGCTGATTGGTGATCGATCCCGGCACATCGAATCTGACGGCCGCTGCGGCGTCCGAAATTGCACCGACGATCGTCCCGGCATTGGTCAGCGTGACCGGTGCAATGCCCTCCACGTCGATCGCGTCCACGAACGAGGTCGTGACCGATGTGCCCGCGTTGATCAGATATGAGGTGTCGGTCGAGAGCGTGAGGCCCGTCGTGCTTGAAGGGAGCGTCGTCGCGGCGACAGCGGACAAAGCGGGGCTCAACAGAAGGGCTCCGCACAGTGGGCGTAATACGATGCCTTTGGAAGATTGCCAACCCACACCCATTTTTTGTTCGCATACGGAATGGTTGCGCTGACAGTTTGCCGCCCGCCTCGAATCCCTCGAGGACAGGGCGCAATGTGAAATATGGATTCAGTATGGACAGCAATCGGATATCGGCAAGGTTCGCATATGTCGCGTGCGCTTCGCTCAACGATCGCAACCTTCAGCTCGCCGCATCGACCGGCAACGTGAACCGGAACACCGCACCCCGCGGTTCATTCGCGCTAGCCGATAGCGTTCCCCCGTGCACCTCGATAATCGACCGGCAGATCGCGAGGCCCATTCCCATGCCGCTCGCCTTCGTCGAATAGAACGTTTCGAATAGACGATCGACGCGCGTCGGGTCGAGCCCCTGTCCCGAGTCGCGCACTTCCACATGAATCGAGCCCGGACCCGGGCCGGTGTTCGCGTCGTGCACGTGCCGCGTGCCGATCGACAGATGCCGGACACCGTCGGCTACGCCGCTCATCGACTCGATTGCATTGACGATCAGATTGAGCAACACCTGCTGCAATTGCACGCGGTCGCCGTATATCGGCGGCAGGCCGGGCGCCAGTTCGATCCGCACGAGCACATCGTTTTTCAAGGTCTCGGCGCGCACGAGTTCGAGCACATCGCGAATCGCATCGTTGATGTTCAAGCGGTCTTTCTGCGGCGGTGCCTTCCTGATCAGCGCGCGGATGCGGCCGATCACGGCGGCCGCGCGATGGCCTTCCTTCACGATGCGCTCGGTCGCCTCGCGCACCTCGGTAAGATTCGGCGGCTCCCGCCCGAGCCAACGCAGCGCGGCCTCCGCATTCGCGACGGTCGCGGCGATCGGCTGGTTCACCTCATGCGCGATCGATGCGGTCAGCTGCCCGATCGTCGCCACACGGTTCACATGCGCGAGTTCCGTCTGCATGACCCGCAAGGCTTCCTCGGCCTTCTTGCTTTCTGTCAGATCGAGCACGAACGAGACACCCTGGTCGCGCGCTTCGTCGAACGTCGTCGAGCCGACGAGCACCGGCACACGCGTGCCGTCCTTGCGGAAGTACTCCTTTTCGTAAGGCTGCACGTTGCCGGTTGTCTTCAGTTCCGGCGCCCATCTGTAGTCGTGCTGCGCGCGCCATTCGGGCGGCGTCAGCTCGTTAAAGCGCAGGCGGCCCGCGGCGATATCTTCGCGGTCGTATCCGACGATGCGCAAAAACGCATCGTTTGCCGCGTGTATCAGCCCGCCCAGTTCCCAGAACGACACGCCGATGATGTTCGCATCGACGATGCGCCGGATCTTCGCTTCGCGCTCCGCGAGATCGCGATAAAGACGCGTGTTTTCGAGCGCGATCGCGGCCTGCGACGCCACGAGGTGCAACACCGCGATGCGGGTCGGCGTGAACACGCGCGCGGCAAGATGGTTCTCGAGATACAGCATGCCGACCGTTTTGCTCTGGTTGACGAGCGGCACGCACAGCATCGAGCGCGCGGCGTGCTTGCGCACATAGGGATAAGAAGCGAAGACGGAATCGACCGATGCATCATCGAGAATCAGCGCTTGCTGCGTACGCAGCACTTTCTGCACGATGGCTTCGGGTAACGCGTCGGCATCGAGCGGTTCGTCGCACCGCCTCACGGTAATCGTGTCGCCGCCGGTCACGGCTTCCGCGGCGATACGCTGTTCGCCGCCATCGAACAGAATCAACAGCCCTCGCACGGCGCCCGCATGCTCGATTGCCGTCCGCATCAGCGTGTCGATCAGCTTGTCCAGCACGATCTCTCCCGACACGGCTTGCGACACGCGCAGCACGGTCGCGAGATCGAGATGTTCGACCGGCGCGCGGATCGTGCCGATCGGCCCGGGCGTCGATGCGTCCGCGCTCAGGTGCGGATAGCGCTGGTCGAGCTGCCACACCTTGCCGTCGGCGCCCCAGCTCAGATAACCGCGCCGCGCGTTGCGCAAGTGCGCGTCGGCCGCGGTCGGCAAACCGCGCGCGCTGCAGAATCGCGCGGCGCATTCGTGCGCCAATGCCTCGTTATGGATAAACCCGCCTTCGCGCGCGAGCCGGATCGCGTCTTCGTAATGCCGCAACGCGTCCATATCGCGACCGTCGACGCGCGCCATTTCGGCGCGGACCAATGCGACACGATCGGCAAACGTCGCCGGGCAATTCGACGCCCATACGGCAAGCCGTTCGTAGTGTCCGGCGACGGCCTCGCGAAGCCGGCTGCGTTCGACTGACGGCACCGCATCGCACTGTGCCGCGCGGGCCAGTGCCGCGTAGAAATGGAACTCGGCGCATTCGAACTGCGTCGGCGTGGTCCACAGGAACGGCAGCGCTTTTTCCACCGCCGCAATCGCGCCCGCGTCGTCGCCAAAATAGACGCTCGCATGCAACTTTCGAATCCAGTAGTACGAGGCCGCGACCGCCAGTTGCGGCGTGTCGTTCAGGCGCTGTTCGAAGGTGTGCGCATCGAACCCGGCTGCGGACGTGTCGTCGAAATCCACGGCCGCCGACGATGCCGGCCCGCGCAACCTCCGCATCAGCAGCAGTTGTCCGGTCAGGATGTCGTTGATCAGGCCGAAGCGCACTTTGCGCGCGAATTCGAGCCCGAGCAGCGCTTCGCGCTCGATGTCGGGCAGTGCATCGCCGGCGGCAATCCGGTTCGTACTCACGTCGGCGCACGCGTAGCACGCGTACGACAGGTCGCCCGCCTCGAGCGCGGCTTCGAACGCGCGCCGCAGAAGCGCCCGCGACACCGGCAGCGGCTCCATCCAGTGCGAGATATGCACGGCGAACACGAGGTACACGCGCGCCCTGAAACGATCGAGCCCGCGCTTTTCGACGAGTTCGAGCCCGAGGCGGCCGTAGCGATACCCCGCTTCATATTCGCCGAGATACGAGCCCAGCACGCCGCCAAGCCACGTATAGGCGAGCGACGAACCATCGCTATTGCCGTGCTCGAGACTCAACACGGCCATTTCGCTGACGACCAGCCGGAACAGATTCGGATCGCTGAACAGGGCCGGCGACGTCAGCACGGTCAGCACGTCCATCGTCGCGGAACGCTCCGGGTCTTTCATCAGCGGCAGCTCGAGCAGCGCGTCGCTCGGGCTCGCCTGCAGCCGTTGCCATAGGCGTCGATAAGTATCGAGCACGATCTCGGCCGCCGGATGCGGCGACCAGTGACCGCCCATCCTGCGCAGATACGCGAGGCCCACCTCGACCGCGCTGTCGCTCTGGTCGAGCGTCGTGTAGAGATTGATGCGCGCGCACGTCACGGCGGCAAGGTCGATCATCGTCTGCGCGCACGTCGACAGCATCGCGAGGCGCGTGTCCGCCGCCGCCATTTCGCCGATCAGGTATTCGCATTCGGCGGTGCACAGGTCGAGGTCGAACGCGAGCCGGTAGCTCTGTTGCCACTCGTTGTGCGTCAGCAATGCGCGCCCCGCGCGGCAATAGCGGAGCGCGGCTTGGTACGCGCTCGCCGCTTTCGCACGCCTTGTCGCAAGCAGATTGAGCTGCGCCACCTGTTCGCGCTCTTCTTGCGTGGCGATCTGCGCGGCGCCGAGATCGAACTGGTTCACGATCTCGAAGATGTTGTCTTCGAGTTCGTCCGCGGGCGTCATGGCCGCCAGCGCGCGGCCGATCCGCAGATGCGCGGCGGCGCGCCCGTTCTCGGGAATCAGCGCGTAAGCGGCCTCGTGGATGCGGTCGTGCAGGAACGTATAGGTGCCGTTGGTGCGCAGTACGAGGCCCGCGCGCACCGCGTCCCACAGCGCGGCGTGCGTCGTTTCCTCGGCCGCGCCGTAGACGACGGCAAGCGTGTGAGCGCGCGCGACGTTGCCGAGGCAGGCGAGTTGCCCGAGCGCCTGCTGCGTGTCGCATGACAGGCGGCCGAGCTTGACCGCCATCAGGTCCGCCACATTGTCGGTAAATCCCATCATGCGGATCCGCGGCAGGTCCCACGTCCACGCACCCGCGTCGGGATCGAATGCGAGCAGCGCCTGGTCCGCGAGCGCCAGCAGAAACTGGATCGTGAAGAACGGATTGCCGCCGGTCTTCTCGAATACGAGTTCGGCCAGCGGCCGCACGCGGGCCGTGTCGCCATGCAACGCGTCGGCAAGCAGCCGCGCGACATCGTCGAGAGCGAGCGGCGCGAGTACGATCTCGTCAACGCGGCCGCCGGCGTCGCGCAGCCGCGTCAGCGTGCGCACGAGCGGATGCGCGGCGCCGACTTCGTTGTCGCGGTACGCGCCGACGAGCAACAGATGCCGCACATCCGGATGCACGATCAGATGCTCGATCAGATCGAGCGTGGCGGCGTCGAGCCATTGCAGGTCGTCGACGAAAAGCGTGAGCGGATGGTCGGCGCTCGCAAAAACGCTGAGGAATCGCCGGAACACCATCTGGAAGCGCGCCTGCTGGTCCTGCGGCGGCACGTCGGGCGGCGGCGGCGGCTCGCCGATCACGAGCGCGAGCTGCGGCACGAGCTTCACCATCAGCTGGCCGTTCGGGCCGAGCGCCTCCTGCAGCGCGGCGCGCCATTGCGCCAACTCCGCGTCGCTTTTGCCGAGAATCTGCGAAACGAGGCACTGGAATGCCTGCGCGAGCGTCGCATACGGCACATTGCGCTTGTACTGGTCGTACTTGCCCCATGCGTACAAACCTCGCTGCGGCACCAGCGCCTTATGCAGTTCGCTGACCACCGACGACTTGCCGACGCCCGAATAGCCGGAAACGAGCACGAGGCGCGGCATGCCTTCCGCGACGACACGCTCGAACGCATCGAGCAAGGTCGCGATTTCGCGTTCCCGGCCGTAGAGCTTTTCGGGGATCAGCAGCCGGTCGGGAATGTCCTGCTCGCCGGGTGCAAACGCTTCGATTCTGCCCAGCGCCTGCCAGGCGTGAAGCGCGCGGCGCAAGTCGTGTTCGAGACCTGCCGCCGTCTGGTAGCGCTCTTCGACCGTCTTCGCGAGCAGCTTCATCACGATGCGCGACAGTTGCGACGGCACGTGTTCGACGCGCTCGTCCGGCGCAACCGGTTTGCGCGCGATATGACAATGCACCCACTCCATCGGCTCGGACGCGGTGAACGGCAGCACGCCCGTCAGCATCTGGTAGAACGTGATGCCGAGCGAATACAGGTCGCTGCGCGCATCGATCGAGCGGTTCATGCGGCCCGTCTGCTCGGGCGCCATGTACGCGAGCGTACCGGCGATGGTCTCGGGCGGCGCGGGCGACTGGCGCTCGCGCGGCAGCAGGGTCGCGAGGCCGAAGCCGGTCAGGCGTACCGTGCCCGCCGCTTCGTCGACGAGAACATGCGCGGGCTTCAGGTCCTTGTGCACGAGCCCGCTCTGATGCAGCTCGCCGACCGCCGCCGCCATGCGGATCGCGAGCGGCAGAAAGCGTTCGGTGCTGAACGGCGCGCCGAGCAGCCGCTCGAGCGGTTCTCCGCCGGGATCCTCGCAAATCAGCACGGTCTGATCGCCTTGCCGCACGAGCTCGAGCGGCCGCACCGCCCATGTGCTGTGCAACTGGTCTTTCAGGCCGTATTCGTGCGAGACGCGTTCGAGGCTGGCGGCCGTCGGCGGTTCGCCGGCGGGCCGCACGGCGAGCACGGATGTCTGCGTGCCGTCGGCATTGGTGCGCGTCGTTCGATAGAACGCGCGATCGCCGTCGTTCGCTAGGACTTCGAAGCTGCTGTCCGCCACTGCAACGACCCCATAAGTCAGGTTCGACTGCTGGATTTCCGCTTCCGGGAGAGGTACTGCGCCCGCGTGCATGACCGCGGATTGCCGCGCTGCAGGACAAGCGTGGACGACCGCGAGCGGGTCGGAGCGCGCAAGCCTAGTCTGCCACAGATGACGGATCGATGAGGTGAGGCAGTTCCGCGAACGAGGCATCGTTCGTCTTCAGAAAGTCGACGAACGCACGCAACGGCGCGGGCAGATGACGCCGGCCCGGATAGTACAGAAACGGCCCGGTAAACCGCTGCCACCATGGTTCGAGAATCGGCTCGAGCGCGCCGCTTTCCAGATACGGACGCAGCATGCTCTCGTACAGATGGATGACGCCGAGTCCCGCCAGCGCGGCGCTGAGCGCGAGTTCCACCGCGGCGGCCGGACGCACGACGAGCGGCCCCGACGGGTCGACGCGAATCACCTCGCCGTCACGTTCGAAATCCCAGCTCGGCATCGCGCCGCTCGAAAACTGGCCGCGCAGGCACGCATGCGACAGCAGCTCGCCCGGATGCGTCGGCCGGCCATGCGCATCGAGATACGCGGGCGTCGCGGCGGTCGCGAAGCGCTGCACGCGCGGGCCGATCGGCATCGCGATCATGTCCTGCTCGAGCCGCTCGTCGTAGCGAATACCGGCGTCGCAGCCGATCGACAGCACATCGACGAAGCCGTCTTCGACGACGACTTCGACGCGAATCCCCGGGTACACCTGCAGAAACCGCGCGACGATGCCGGGCAGCACGATGCGAGCGGCGCCCGACGGCACATTCAGGCGCAGCGTGCCGGTCGGTTTGTCGCGAAACACGTTCAGCACATCGAGCGCCGCTTCCATTTCGCTGAAGAGCGGCGTCAGCTTTTCGATGAGCCGCTCGCCCGCTTCGGTCGGCGCGACGCTGCGCGTCGTGCGATTGAGCAGGCGCAGGCCGAGCTTCGCTTCGAGGCGGCGCACCGCCGTGCTCAGACTCGACGCGGACACGCCGGCGATACGCGCGGCGTCGCGAAATCCGCCGGCCCGCGCGACCGATACAAACGCGGCGAGGTCGTTCATCTCCATAGCCATTGTTCACCTTTTTGCACAGCCCGTTCGATCTGGATGGGATTATCTAACAGTCGCATCACTCGCATACTTGGCGCACTTCTTCACTCATTAAGCGAAGCGATGACCAGAATGCCGAATCACACTCCCGTAAAAGCGTTTCCACTCGCCGGTCGTCCGGTGCGCCGCATCGGCTATGGTGCGATGCAACTGGCCGGTCCCGGCGTGTTCGGGCCGCCCAAAGATCGTGGCGCAGCGCTCGCGGTATTGCGCACAGCGGTCGAGGCCGGCGTCGATCACATCGATACAAGCGACTTTTACGGACCGCACGTGACCAATCTGCTGATCCGCGAGGCGCTCCATCCGTACCCGCGGAACCTGACCATCGTCACCAAGATCGGCGCGCGCCGCGACGACGCCGGCGCATGGCTGCCGGCGCACGCGCCGCACGAACTGCGGCAGCAGGTGTACGACAATCTGCACAATCTACGCGTCGACGTGCTCGATGTCGTGAACATGCGGATCATGGGCGATATCCATACGCCGTCGGAAGGGTCGATCGAACCGCAGGTGACGGCGCTCGCCGAACTGCAACGCGAAGGGCTCGTGCGGCATATCGGGCTCAGCAACGTGACCTCGGCGCAGGTCGCCGAAGCGCGCGGCATCGCAGATATCGTCTGCGTGCAGAACCTCTACAACGTGGTCCAGCGCGACGACGACGCACTCGTCGACGAACTCGCGAACCAGGGCATCGCGTTTGTGCCGTTTTTTCCGCTCGGCGGGTTCACGCCGATTCAGTCGTCGGTGCTGGCAAAAGTCGCGGAGTGGGTCGATGCGACGCCGCGGCAGATCGCGCTCGCCTGGCTGCTGTACCGGTCGCCGAATATTCTGCTGATTCCGGGGACGTCGTCGGTCGGGCATCTGCGCGAGAACCTCGCGGCGGAGCGGATCGAATTGACGGATGAGGCGTTGGCGGAGCTCGATGCGATTGGCGGCAAGCGGGAGAAGCACTGAGCGGCAGTGGGCGGGCACACGCTGTGTGGCGGTGCGCCGTTGCGTGGCGGAGCGCGTGATTCAGCAGGATGCGGTCGGATTGTGCACGGTTCAGATGCCGACCTTCACGAGACCCAGCACCAGATCGTCAGGACCGTCGAAGCGGCACGCCGCTTTGACGCGTTAGCTGACGGGCCGCCATAGACGCCAATATCCCGGCGCGGCAGCCGGCTTGTCACCAGAACACGCTCTGCACGTCGACTATTCCGAAGACGAATAGCGGGCGGAACAGGTGGCGGAACGCTCACGCGATCGACGTGGCTGGCGCTCGCCATTGCAGCGAACTGCCAGCCATACCGTATCAGAAGTTCGCGTGCACGTTGACAAACGCGCTCAACGATTCGCCGACAAAGGCGCCGGCCGCATTCGCGGCGACGAAATAGCGCCGGTCGAACAGGTTATGCACATTCAGATCGACACCCCAGCGCGGCGCCTCGTAGCCGACCGCTGCGTTCGCAATCACATACGACGGAATCGAATTGACGTTGGTGATGTCGCTATACGTCTTCGCGACATAGTTCACGCCTGCGCCGACATGGAAACCGGGCACGCCGGCAATCGAGAATTCGTAGGTCGACCAGAGGTTGCCGATATAAGCGGGCGCACCTTGCGGACGATTGCCGACCGACGAAATGCCCTGCGGGTTATCGGTGATTTCCGGGTCTTGCGCCGTGAAGTTCGCAATGATGTGCCAATGGCTCGTCAGCGCCGCATCGATCGACGCTTCCGCACCGCGCGTTTTCTGGCTGTCGAACACGACGGACTCGACGCCGTTGATCGTCGTCAGCGCCGCGACGTTATCGCGCTTCACGTCGAACAGCGCGGTGTTCAGAATGAGACGCTCGTTGAGCAGCGCGAACTTCACGCCGACCTCATACTGCAGCGCCGATTCCGGGGCGCCGATGCCGTTCTGCGTATTCTCCGAATTGAAGTTCGCGAAGTGGCTCTTCGAAATGCCGAAGTACGGCGTCATCCAGGGCAACAGTTTGTACAGCGCGCCGATATTCCAGCTGACCGGCGCATCGTTGCGCGAGTCCGTTACACCCGCAAGCAGCGGCTGGCCGTTCGTGCCGAAGCGCCCCGGCACCGAGATGTTCGGTGTCAGCGACGTATCCCACCAGTCCTTGCGGACACCGGCGCGCACCTTGAATTTGTCGGTCACGTCGATCTGGTCAGTCGCGTAGATGCTGTAGTAGTTCGCGACCAGATGGTCGTTATCGCACGAGTGCTTTGCGTCGCACAGGAAGGTCAGCTGACCGGCGCTGGTTTCGGGCGGCACCGGGTTGAACGCGTCCGGAATGTTCGGCAGATCCGCGGTCGTGCGTTCGGTATCGATCAGCTGATGCTGGTATTCGAAGCCCGTCAGCAGCGTATGGCCGACGCTGCCCGTGCCGAACTTCCACACCGGTTCGAGCTGATAGTCGAAGCTGTTGTCGCTGTCGTCCTGCTGCCGCAATTGGCGGCCGACCACTTCGCCGTTGCTGATCTTCGTGCTCGTGCTGTCGCCGTTCGTCAGCGCATCGAGCGAGCGGTGCAGATACGAGAAGCGGTTGTTGATCGTCAGGAAGTCGTTCACGTCCCACTTGTCGGTCAGCGCTGGGCGCACATAGATTTGCCGAGCGGTCGCGAACGGCGTCGAGAATTTCGCGTCGCGCGAGACGCTCGAGAGCGGCGAACCATTGAAATAGATAATCCCGTACGAATCGGGCGTCTCGTGAATATCGCGCAGGTCGAGCGAAAACTCGAGCGTGTGCCTGCCCAGTTGCCACTGCAGATCGGGCCTGACTTCATAGTCGCGGCTCGCGAGATCGCGAAAACCGTCGGTACGCGAGAACGTGGCGTCGACGCGATAGTTCAGGCCGGAAATACCGGTCGGCCCGGTGATGTAATCGCTATTCGTCAGGGTTCCGTATGAACCGGTTTGCACGCTTGTGCCATAGTGAAGATCGGGAGACGGTGTGTAATGCACGATATTGATCGTGCCGCCCGGCGGCCCGCTGCCGAACAGCGCCGAGCCGGGACCTTCGAGAATCTCGACCTGCTTGACGCCGTTTAGCGAGTGCGAGATGCCGCTCAGTTCGTCGCCGTCGGAGAAGCCGTCTTCATACACCTGTGCGTTGAGACCGCGAATCAGGAAGTGATCGTAGTAGCCCTTCGAATCCTGGCCGCCATAGTTGACGCCGCTCGCGTTCGTGATCGCATCGCGCAGCATCGTCCCGCCTTGCTCGTTGACGAGTTGGCGCGGAATGACCTGCACGCTTGCGGGCAGATCTTCGAGCTTCGTGCCGGTCTTGCTCGCATCCACGCGCTGCCGCGGATCGTTGACGCGATCGGTTTCGACAAGCGGACCGTAGCCGGTCGGCGCGGTGCCTTGCACGTGAATCGCCGGCAAGGTGGCATCGGGCAGCGTGGCGGAGGGCGTCGTCGACGGCTGTTGTTGTTCCTGTGATTGCGCCCAGACGGATTGCGCGAACGCAATGCCGATGCATAGCGCGGCAATCCGGACTGCGGTTCCCTTGCGCAAACGCGCACGCGCCATGCGCGCCGCCCGGCGTTCCTCGCGGCGCGCCTGTCGGCAAGCCTTTGTGACATTCATGAATCAATCCCCTTTCAAACGCACTTCATTGATGTGCCGCTTCGCTACGCGCATCGCATGACGGCCGTGTGTCGGCGATTCATGCGAGGTGTGCGAAGGACATGCAGCAGCCACACGGCGATGCGCGTGGCCGAAAAAAGCACGAATGTGGGGACTTACGTTGAATGCGGCCGCTACTTAGGCGATCGCTGGAAACGACGACGACGCGCGAAACGCGCGCGTCGTGGGGTGAACGTGATTTGTGCGAGGTTTATTCCAGTGCGCCGGAATATTTTTGACGTTCGTGTCGAAAATACTTACGAACTGCAAGATTGATTGCTGAAGCTTGCAATCAGGTTATTGCAGCATGAGGGATTCGCGAAGGACTCGTTCGCGAAAGGGAGAATGAGTTGCCGGGTTCGGCGCGGCATCGCTGTTGCCGTAGTCACTGAGGTGCGACGGAGGGCTCCTGAAAAGGCTCACCTTTATATTTCTGGTTCCGGTCTTCTGTCGCGAAGTCGTGCGCGGCGCGTTGAAAAGCGACGCGCGTTGCGCACGAGCCCGTCTGCGGATAATTAGAAGTCGGTCGTCATCGAAAGCAGGAAGGTGCGCGGCGCGCCTTGCGTCAGGTAACCGCCGCTCGTCGATTCCCAGAACGCCTTGTTCGCGACGTTCTCGACGCTTACGCGGAACGTCGTCGGCTTGCCGAAGATCGCCGTTGCGTAGCGTGCGCCGACGTCGAAGCGATTCCACGCCGGAATGCCCGCCGTATTCGTTGCGTTCAGATACTGCGGACCGGTGTGAATCCAGCGTGCGGAAAACGTCAGGCCCGGCACCACCGGCACATCATATTCGCCACCGATGTTAAAGATAAACACCGGTACGCCGATCGGCTGGTTGCCGTCCGTTGCACCGCTGCCGGTGTCCAGCTGCTGCGCGTGGATATACGTCGCGCCGGCGATCAAACGCACGCCCTTGTACGGCTGGCCGTAGATCGCGGCCTCGATACCGCGGTGACGCTCGTTGCCGTCGGCGACAAACACGTTCGAGCTGTTCGTAAACGTGAACGGCTGTTCGATCTGGAATGCCGCCAGCGACGCGCCGTACTTTTCGTTGTCGTACTTCACGCCCACTTCATATTGCTTCGAACGCGCGGGCGGCAGCATCGCGCCGAAGTTCGCCGCGGTCGACGGCGCCTGCGCGCCGGCCGCGAGCGCCTCGCTGTGGTTTGCAAAAAACGCGACGTTCTGCCAGGGCTTCACGACGAGGCCGAATAGCGGCGACGTCACCGAGTCGTTATAGGCCTCGGTCTGCACGCCCGTGTAATCGAAGTTATTGGCATGCAGCGATTGATGGCGCACGCCGACAGTGAACAGCACGCGGTCGTGCAGGAAGCCCAGCGTGTCGGACACCGCGACGCTGCGCATCAGCGTGAGGGAAGTGGTCTGCGGGTCGGACAGGTTGCCGCCGGAGCCGACTGTCGGCGGGAACGGCACCTGCGGCGTGTTGTAGAGGTCCGTTGCGAACGAATCGCTGAACGTAAACGCCGACCTCGCGTCGACGCGCACAATCGACGCGCCTGCGGTCACGAAGTGCGTGACGGGGCCTGTCTTGAAGTGGCCGCGCACGCCGACCTCGGCGGAATTGGCGTCTTCCTTGTGCGGGACGCCAAGGCGCGACGCCGTCGTGCCGGTGTCGCTGAACGTGGGCTGCGAATATTGGCCCTGCTCGTTCGTATGGCGCGCACCGCCCGCCACGTACGCCGTCCAGCCCGGCAGGAAATCGTATTCCGCGCGCAGGATGCCGACCGTGTCCTCGAGCGAACTGAAGGTCCACGTCTGCGCATAGTTATGCGTCGCGGACGGCACGCCCGGCACGATATCGCCGCTCACCAGCACCGTCGGACGGCCGTCGTCCACACGTTGACGCTGATACAGGAAATCGCCGTACAGACGCAGCTTTTCGCCGCGCCAGTCGAGCGACACCGCCGTCGTATTCTCGCGGCGGTGCTCGCCGTCGATGCTCGTCTCGCCGTCGCGATTGGCCTGGTTCACGCGAATGCCGAACTGGTCCTCGCTGCCGAAACGCCGGCCGACGTCGACGTGCGCGCCGAGTCCGCCCGACCCGGTGCCTTCGAATGTCACGCGCGTGAGCGGCTTGTCCTCGGCGCGCTTCAGTTGAAGATTGATGCCGCCGCCGATCGCGGTGCCGGTTGGCGATGCGCCGTTCAGGAACGAGTTCGCGCCCTTGAATACGTCGACCCGTTCGAGCGCGTCGGTCGACACCAGCTGGCGCGGCGTGATGCCGTAGAGGCCGTTCAACGACACATCGTCGCCGTGCAGCTGGAAGCCGCGGATCACGAACACCTGCGAAAAGTTGCCGAAGCCATAGGCGGTGCGCACGGACGGGTCGTTATCGAGCACATCGGCAAGCGTGCGCGCCTGCTGGTCTTCGA
Organism: Paraburkholderia sp. 2C; assembly: GCF_054589215.1. NCBI lineage: Bacteria > Pseudomonadati > Pseudomonadota > Betaproteobacteria > Burkholderiales > Burkholderiaceae > Paraburkholderia > Paraburkholderia sp. 2C. The sequence goes on from NZ_BAAILL010000032.1 coordinate 848,634, forward strand.
TCAGCTTCGACGTGTAGGTGGTCATGCTGAACGGCACGTCGATGTTCTTCTGCTGCCCGAGTATGCCGAAGTCGCTGCCGCGCGCAACCTGGCCGCCGCCGAACGTGGGCTCGAGGTCGCCGGGCAGCGGTTCCTTTTCGGCCGATACGCGAACCGCGGGCAGCGTGCCGCCGGCGGGCGGCGTGCTTCCCGCGGCGGGCGCGTTTTCCGCGGGCGAGGTTCCCGCGGCGGGCGTTCCCGCGGCGGGCGCTCCCGCGGCGGGCGCTCCCGCGGTGGGCGCTCCCGTGGTAGGCAACGCACCCGCGGCGGATGGCGATGAATGGTCGATGGCTTGCGCGTGAACCGCGTTCGGCAAGCTGAACGCCGCGGCGATGGCGGCAACGAAGGCGGCGGAGCGCACAGCCGCTTTCGCGGGCGTGCCCAGTTCGGTGGTCAAACGGGAAACGGACATGGATCGGGCAAAGAGCGTGGTGGTAAGCGTTCCGCACCGGGTCGGGCGTGGGGCTGGACCGGGTTTGGTGTTCGTTTTCGGCCCTGCGCTTTCTTACGGTGAAAGGCGGCTGAAATTCAGGTAAATGCGAATTATACGCAAATGCGAATGATTGTTATTTGGTTTACGCGATCCACGACGATGCATTCAGCATTTACACAACACTTTCTGATGTGAAATGGATGAAAGCCCGGGCGACGCCGGTTTATGCGCGAAAAGATTGACTACGCGGAGCGGGAAGTGACGAATGCGGGGGGTGGAGGGTGGAGCGACGCGCGGCCGGCCGTAGCGAAGACCGACTACCGATTCGGCTCGCGCGTCGAAGCGCCGGTCAGGAAGGCTTGCGCCGCTTTTGGACGTCCGCCGTCGCGACCTTCAGCGTCACCGTGCAGGTCGTGCCCATCGCGAGATGGACGCCGGGCGGCACGTGGTCCAGATGGATGCGCACCGGTACGCGCTGCGCCAACCGGACCCACGTGAAGATCGGATCGACGTTCGCGAGCAGATTGCCGGTCGCGGTCGGATTGTCGCGATCGACGATGCCGCTCGCGATACTGTCGACATGGCCTTCGAGATCGACGTCGCCGCCGAGCAGGCGGATCGTCGCGCGGTCGCCGACGCGAATGCCTTGAACCTTGGTTTCCTCGAAATAGCCGTAAACCCAGAACGAATTCGAATCGACGAGCGCCAGTCTGGCCTCGCCCGCGTGCGCGAAGTCGCCGGGATAGAGATCGAGGTTCGTGATGTAGCCTTCGGTCGGCGCGCGCACCTGGCTGCGCTCCATATCGAGACGCGCAGTCTCCTGGCGTACGAGTGCCGCCTTCAGATTCGCTCGCGCCGCCGTGTAAGCGGCGTTCGCCGCCTCAAGCACGGCGAACGACTGCTGCGCCTGCAACGCGTAGTCCGAGCGGTTTTCTTCCGACACGACGTCGCCGGCCAGCTTTTCGCGCCTCGTCGCTTTATCGCGCTGCATTCTGTAGTCGGCCTTGCTTGCCGCCAGTTGCGCGTCGGCCTGCTTTACCTGCGCGTCGGCGCGCGCAACGTCCGCGTCGGCCTGGTCCATCGCATAGCGAAATCGATAGGGATCCAGAACAAACAGAATATCGCCCTTATGCACGAGATCGTTGTCCTTGACACGCACTTCCGTCACAAGGCCCGACACGTCGGTCGAAATCCGGATCACGTTCGCGCGCAGCCTGCCGTCGCGCGTCCACGGCGCGTACATATACCAATCCCAGATCGCGTGGACGAGCGACACCGCCACGATCACCACGACGATCGTGACACCGGTTCGAATGATTGACAGCTTGTTCATCAACGATGAATCAGCAGCGCGGCGCCGCAAAACAGCACGGCGAAAAGCGATACCCTCAAAAGACCCGGATGCCACGCAAAGCGATAGACACCGAATCGCGCAAGGACCAGGTCGATCACGATAAAGCACGCCGTGCAGACAACGAGCAGCGGCAGTAGGGTCGGCGCGAAAAAGCCAAGGATGCTCACTTCAACGGGCATGATCCCCTCCCGACGACGCATTCTCAGGCGTCGAAACCGGCGCAATCCCGCCGCCCAGATCTTTCATCAACAGCGCCCATTCGTCGACGCGGCGTCCCTGTACGAGCACGAGGTCCCGTTCCTGTTGCAGCATCGCTTTCTGCGCGACGAGCACATCGAGATACTCGGTGATGCCGCTCGCGAAGCCGCGCCTCGCGAGGCTATACGACTGCTGCGCGGCGACTAACGCATCCTCGACAGTCGATTGCTGAACCGCAAGCGATTGCAGCGAGGTGACCTGCTGCGCGACATTCTGCATCGCCGAAAGCACCGTGTCGTTGTACTTGAGCACCGCTTCGTCGTATTCGGCGGTCGCCACGCCATAGTTGCCGCGGCGGCGCCCCGCGTCGAAGATCGGCAGCGAAATCGCGACGCCCACGCTATGACCGATCGCGTCGCTGTTCACGAAGTTGAAGAATCCGCCGAACTGCGCAGTCGAGAGCAGCGACGCCGTCGCAACGAGATCGATGTTCGGATAAAACTCCGCGTGCGCGACGTCGATCGCCCTTGCCGCGGCCTCCGCACGCCAGCGGCTCGCGACCACGTCCGGACGATGCCCGATCAGCTCGGCCGGCAACGACGTTGGCAACGCCGCATTCTTCTCGCCCGGCGGTTTGGGCCGCGTCAGCGAATCGCCGAAACCGGGGCCCTCGCCGACCAGATACGCAATCTGCAGCCGCGCAAGCGCAATCGCATTGCGCGTGCTGACGATATCCGCGATGCCTGCCTTGTATTGCGTGACCGCCTGACTCAGTTCGACATTGCTGCCGATACCGGCTTGCCGCCGCGCGGTCGCGATATCGGCGTTGTGTTTCTCGTCGTCGTTGATCGTCTGGTAGACATCGAGCAGCGCGTATTGCACCGCAAGCTGGTTATAGATGCGTACCACCGCCACCTGCAGCTCGAGCGTCGCGAATTGCGCGTCGGCTACCGACGCATGGACGATATCTTCGGCCCCCGATGCGCGCGCGCGATTTTTCCCCCAAAGGTCGAGGTCGTAGTAGAAATCGATGGCGGCGGAATTTCTCCATACTGTCGTGCCGCCGGGAGGCGACGGGCCCCCATAGCGAGGAAAGCGCGCGCGCGCCAGATCGGCGCGGCCGTCGACTTCGGGAAATTCGTACGCACGCAGCGCGCTTGCCTGCCAGATCGCCGCGGTCAGCCGCGACTGCACGATCGCAAGCGTCGGGCTGCCGGCCACGGCGCGCGCGACGAGCTGATCGAGCTGCGGGTCGTCCCATTGTTCCCACCAGTTGTCGGTGGGCCAGCCAGCGCTGCGCGCGGCGTCGCGTACCGCGGCGCCGGCATCGACCGAGGTGGTGTCGATATACGACGCTTCAGGCTTGATGCCGCGCCCGTTGATACAGCCGCATAAAACAACCGCAATACCGATCGCGGCCGCAACGGCGACGGCGACAAGCCGCACTTCACGTAACGACCGGATGGCCGGCGCGCTCATTGCATCGCCCGCTCGCGCCGGGGCCAGTCCGCGAGGTGCTCGCTCAACGCGAGCTTGACCGAGTACAGGCCCACAGTAATCCTGAACAACGCGAGATCGCCCTTCACCGTCCCCGTTTCTTCCTGCCGCGGTGCTTCGAGAACGGCAATCGCCTGCTGCGTCGCGAGCACGGCCGCTTCGGTCGCCGCACGCGTGTCATGCCGCGCGACCGCCGTCATCGCATCGAGCCACTGCTGTTCCGTTGGCGGCCAATGCAACGGCATCAGGTCCGCGTATATCACGCTGTAGTGGCGCACTTGCAGCAGCGTGTTCGCGATCCAGAACGAACCGAACGCCCAGTTTCGGACCGCTTCGCGATAGGCGCCCGAGAGATTCGGCAGCGTATTGAGCCGCACGATCAGATCGCGAATCGATGCGGCGATTTGCGCGGATACATCCGAACCGATCGTGCCGGTGGCCGCATGCAACAGCAGTTCGCGAATATGCCGCGCGTGTTGCCTCGCCACCCACCTCCCTTCGTGCGGGAAAATCAGCAGAAACGACGCAACCACCACGGCAATACCGAACAGCAGCGAGAAACTGCGGTCGAGATACGCCGGCGGGTTGTAAACAGCCGGGTTCGTCAGATTGAGCGTCAGCGCGAAATATAGATTGAACGCGAGGCCGAACGGCGTCACCTGGGCAAACGTAATGATGTAGCCGCCGATAAACACGAACGCGCCGACGCAGATCACCAGCAATTCGACTTCCGAAAAGCCGGGCATCAGCAGGAAGTTCACGATGAAACCGGCGATCGTCGCGCAGAAACAGCCGGCCAGCATTTGCCAGCTCGCGTTGAGCGGGGTCGGGCTCAGCGACGAGAGGCCGCTCGCAATACCCGCCGAAATCAGCGCGGTCACGCCGTTGGTCCATTCCGAAATCACCCATGCAATACCAACGAAACCGAGCGCGCAACACGCGCGAATGCCGGCGATCATCGCTGCGGTGCGGCTTGCGCGCAGCTGGACGACACGCAGAAACGAGACCGCCTTGACGATCGATTGAGTCAAACGCTTGCCCGGCGTCTGCGTGGCCGCCTTCGACGCCGTGCAAAACCTTCTCAGCGACGCCACCGTCGTGTAGACCTCGGCGCCGGCCATCGCGAGTGCGGCCGCTTCGTCGGCGGGTTCGGCGGGCAACGACGCCCGTTCGTTCGCAATCGACGTCGACAGCTCGTATTCGAACGCATGAAGTTGCGCGCGCAACGAATCGATCGCATGTTCGTGCCGCAGGTCGGTCTGCTGCGCGTTCGAGACGATGCGAGCCAGCGTCGCGAACTGCCCGTCGAGCCATGCACGGCAGTGCGGCCCCGCGCGCGCCGCCCCCTGGCGCGCGCGGCAAATCGCATGGATGCGTGTCATCGCGTCGAGAAACGCGGTCTCGAGCCGCTCCAGCGCGTCGATGCGCAGCCGCATCTCCGGGTCCTCGAAGACGGCGGCCGTGCGCAACTGCTCGAGCTTGACGCTTTCCCGCACGAGGTCGAGATAGCGGCCGATCGGCTCCGCCACCGCCGTGCCGAGCGCCGAACCGCGCAACTCGTGCAGCAGCTTCGCGAGCGCACTGTGCCGCCAGTTGTCGACCGACGGCGTGACGCGCTGCGGCAAGATAATCGCGCTCACCAGGCTCCCGCTCGCGACGCCGATCACGACCTCGCTGACGGTGTAGATCACATTCGTCGCGACATCGTACGGATTCGACCATTCGGCGACGGTCGTGATGCTGGCGGCGTAACCGGACAGCACGAAACCGTACGACTGGAAGTTGCGGAAATACGATGCGCCGGCAACGAAAAGTCCAATCCACAGCGCGAGCCCCGCCAGAAAAAGCGGCGGCTGCTGCGCGAACATGCACATCAGCATGAGCCCCGCGAGGCTGCCGAGACAGATGCCGAGCGCGCGGTAAAAGGCGCGCGCGATCACCATGCCGCTTTGCTGATGGAGCATCACGATCACGGTTGAGACCATCGCGGTGCCGGGGCTGCGCAGTTCGATGCGCATGCAGATCACGATACAGAGCACGGCGGCAAGTGCGGCCTTCACGGCATGGAGCACGCGCGGCCACTCGTCGCTTCCGTAAGCAGCGAACTCCCGGCGAAGATCTTGCAGGACCATTCCCTCAACCTCGCTCGATGCCATGACGAGCCGCGCGCAGCGCCGGTCGATCGCTCAGACGAAAACAGCACGATCGAATCCGATCCAATCGCCTGCAAAACGTACCGCCAATGAAACAGTGACCCTGTCACTTACGCACGGAAAGTTTCGCAAGCCGGCTGGTATTTGCCCTGGCGCGCGGCGACGCGGCAAACCGCAAAGGTGAGGGTTTTCGGGAGCAATGTCGCGGTTGAACATACCTCGTTCGAAATACCAGTAAGGTTATGCCTGCGACACGCAGGCAAGGCGTTGAATCGGCCGGTACATGCCAAGTCTCTCTTCGACAGCGGGCGAGGTCGCCATGGCGTCGCACGTGCATGACGCAACCTTTAAACCATGGATTTCATTATGGAACGCACCGTCCTTCCCTTCGAATCGCCGATGCTCCGGCAAATCGCCGCGCCGGTAACCGCCTTCGGCACCGATGAGCTTCGCGCGCTCGTCGCCGATATGTTCGACACGATGCGCAGCGGGCGCGGCGTCGGTCTCGCCGCGCCGCAGATCGGTATCGGCCAGCGCATCGTCGTGCTCGAGTTTCGCGGCGGCGAGCGCGCGCCGGGCGAGGCGCCGGTGCCGCCGACCGCGCTCATCAATCCGGTCATCACCTCGGGCGATGGAGCCGTGGAAGATATCGAAGGCTGCTTCAGCGTGCCGGGCAAGCGCGGTTACGTCACGCGCCACTCGCGCATCTCCTACGTCGCGTACGACGTCGACGGCAATGAGATCGGCGGCGAAGCGCACGGCTTTCACGCGCGCATCATTCAGCACGAGGTCGATCATCTGAACGGTGTTCTCTATGTCGATATCGCCAACCGGACGGAGCCTTGGGACAGGACGACTGCGCAGATCAGAGAATGACTTCGGTGAGATGAGGTGAGGTGAGATGATGCGGCGCGCTTCACTTCAGCCGGCTCCCGAAAATCCTCACCTTTGCGAGATACGGCCTTGCCGGTGTGCGAGCCGCACCGATGTGTCGGCATGTGTCCGCACATACGACGCCGCTGCGCATGGACTTCGCCCGCCTGTCTGCAGCATCGACAGAGAGCGCCTAAGCTAGTACGAATGGCTTGTTCGAATGGAATGCAGCAACCGGAACCCGGATTCAAGGAGATCGTCATGATCGAAGTTGTCCAGGCATTCGACCGCGCGCCCATCAGGCAGCTACCGGGCGACGATGCAGCCGCGCTCGAGCGCAAGCTTTCCACCGCATCGAAGCTGTTCAAGGATCGAAAGGGGTGGCTCAAGCCTCACCAGCGTATCGACATCCTGCGCAAGCTCGCGACGCTAATGGAAGCGAAGCGCGAACACTTCGGCCGGCTCATTGCGCGTGAAGGCGGCAAGCCTTATACGGACGCGCTGATCGAAACCGACCGGGCAATCGACGGCGTACGCAACGCGGCGGAGCTCTTGAGAACGCGCGCGGGCAGCGAGATCCCGATGGGCGTCACGCCGGCCAGCGACAATCGCCGCGCGTGGACCATCGCGGAACCGATCGGCGTCGTCGCCGCGGTTTCGGCCTTCAATCATCCGCTCAATCTCGTCGTGCACCAGGTCGCGCCGGCGATCGCGACCGGCTGTCCGGTGATCGTCAAGCCCGCGACCGCGACGCCGCTCAACTGCTTCGAACTGGTCGAGCTCGTTCATGAAGCGGGGATGCCGGAGGGTTGGGTGCAGACCTTCCTGCCGGAAGATCGCGGACTATCCGAAGCATTCGTCACCGATGCGCGCGTCGCGTTTCTGAGCTTTATCGGCTCGGCGCGGGTGGGCTGGCATTTGCGCTCGAAGCTCGCCCCGGGGGCGCGCTGCGCGCTCGAGCATGGCGGCGTCGCGCCGGCGATCGTCGATAAAAGCGCGGACCTCGAACGGATCATCGACCCGATCGCCAAGGGCGGCTATTACCATGCGGGCCAGGTGTGCGTGTCGATCCAGCGCATCTATGTGCATGCGGACCTTCAGAAGGCATTCGTCGAGCGCTTCGCGGCGCGCGTGGCCGCATTGCGCGTCGGCGATCCCGTTCTTGCCGAAACCGAGGTCGGGCCGCTGATCACGCCGTCCGAGTCGAACCGTGTGGAGAGCTGGATCGAGGAAGCCGTGGCGGCAGGGGCCAAACAGCTTGGCGGCGGCCGCGTCAATTCGACGACGCTGACGCCGACGGTGCTCGTGAATCCGCTGAAGGACGCGAAAGTTTCGACACTCGAGGTTTTCGGGCCGCTGACCTGCGTCTACCCGTTCCAATCGCTGCAAGAAGCGATCGCCGAAGCCAATTCGTTGCCGGTCGCGTTCCAGTCGAGCATTTTCACGCGCGATCTGGCGTCCGCGTTCGAAGCGGCCGAAGGGCTCGACGCATCAGCGGTCATGATCAACGACCACACGGCATTTCGCACGGACTGGATGCCGTTCGCGGGCCGGCATGAATCCGGATATGGCGTCGGCGGCATTCCGTACACCGCGCACGAGATGACGGCGGAGAAGATGATCGTCTTCAGGCTTTGACGTTTTGACGTTTTGAAGCGCGTACGGCGGCCTAGAACTTCACGCGCAACTGAAACCCGATCGTGAATGGCAAGTCATCCGAAGGAATCGGCGGAATCACGATAAAGTTCATGCCGATGCGCCTGTATTCGGTCATCACGATCGGCGCGACAACCGGCCCGATCGAGTGATTGTGTCCGAGGCCCCAGTCGCTGTAGTTGTAGCCGGAGATAATGCCGCCCATCACGGCGAGCCTGACGAAACCCCAATGCGCGAACTCAGGCGCCCATACGCCGCCGCCATAGAACGAAGGCCGGCGCAGCGAGTTGCGAAAGCCGCCTGCCGTGAGCACCCACTGGTTGTTGAGCCAGCATTCGACGCCAAGGCCGGGGTTGAACTGTTCGAAGTGTGTGTCGGGGTCGGGATCGACGTGATACGACGCAAGCATGGCGTCGACCCAGATGCCGCCGCCGCACCACTGCGCATAGGCAGACGATGCTGCCAGTCCGACCGAGAGCGCCGCCATGGCGCAGCACATGCTTTTCTTGGTGTTCTTGCTCTGCCGAAAGCGCATGTCGTCTCCGCCAGCGGTCGCATGCCGATGTCCGTTTGCGCACGCCGGTCAAAACCGCGGTCTTTATCGATTGGCGTCCTCAACGCGCACTGTAACCCACAATCGGCGACATGCCGACGGACGATATTCGGAAAGCTAACGAAACAACGGCGAACGTCCGGCAGGAACGTTCACCGTAGACACTGCGCAATAGGCAGTAATTGACCTGGAATAATCAGAGGCCGAGGTCGGACAGGCCCGGATGATCGTCGGGGCGACGGCCGAGCGGCCAGCGGAACAGACGATCGGTTTCGCGGATCGGCATTTCGTTGATGCTTGCGTGACGATGCGCCATCAGCCCGTTTTCGTCGAATTCCCAGTTCTCGTTGCCGTACGCGCGGAACCAGTTGTTCGAATCGTCGTGGAACTCGTATGCGAAACGCACCGCGATCCGGTTGCCGCCGAATGCCCACAATTCCTTGATCAGCCGGTAGTCGAGTTCGCGCTTCCATTTACGGCGCAACAATTCGACGATCTCCGGACGGCCCGTCGCGAATTCGACGCGATTGCGCCACACGCTTTGCGGCGTATAGGCAAGCGATACACGTTCAGGGTCGCGCGTGTTCCATCCGTCTTCTGCGGCGCGCACTTTCTGGATGGCCGTTTCGCGCGTGAAGGGCGGAACGGGCGGACGGGTTTCGATCTCTGCCATGATGACCTCCTAAGGTCGCTTAAGGCTGGTTACGGTCACTTGCGGTGGATGGCTGCCCGCCCGATCGCGGACGGGTGGGGGACGAGGTGCGGGGCTTGTTGTGAGCCTTGTTGTGAGCCTCGTTGTGTGCGTGATAAGCATCGAGCACATGTTCGGCTGCGCTGCGCGCATCGAGCGCCGCGTCCGGATCGCCGCTGACGAGCGCAACGCCGATCGCGCCGTCGAGCAGAACCAGCAGCTGACGCGAAAGCCTTGCGGCACGCCGCGCGTCCACGCCGATCGAGGCGACGAATTCGTCGCATTGCGTGCGCACGAACGCGAGCAGACGCTCCTTGTGCTCGCGCGCCACGACGCGAATCGGGTCGTCGGGCGAGGCGATTTCACCGGCGGCGTTCAGAAATGCGCAGCCGTGAAAGCCATCGGAAATGAACCATTCGCGCAGCACATCGAACATGCCGAGCAGACGCGCATGCGGCCGCTTTCCATGACGCAGCGTGCCTTCGATAAACCACTTCATCCAACGCTCGTCGCGCCGCTCGAGCGCGGCCGCGACCAGCGCGTCCTTCGATTCGAAATACGTATAAAAGCTTTTGCGCGCGGTGCCCGACTGCTTGACGATCGCGTCGACGCCGGTTGCATGAATTCCGCCCGCGTAGATCAGCGCTTCGGCCGCTTCGAGCAGCCGGTCGCGCGCCGAACTGGAAGTGGAAGCAGATGACGGTTCGTTCGAGGTAGCCATGCGACGGATAGTAGAACGGTCATTCTACCTCGTCAAGTCATCTTTTTTGGACGGTGTGTACGGCTGGGTTGGCGGCGGCATCGGTCACTTGCACCATTAGCTTGCATCGGCGGCTTGCGAAAAGCTGTCCGTGCGCTATCGTTCGGGATGCGTGCCGAATCGAAGGGAGAAGAAGTCATGAAGAAAACCGCTGTCCGCGCTGCCGCTTGCGTGCGTGCGTTTTTGATAGTCGTGGCCGCGACAGCCGTGACGAATGCGTGCACGCCGCTCGAAGTGGTCACGCATACCGTCAGCACCACCGAGTCGCGCGTCCCAACCGGCACTTACAAGCTCGACCCGAGTCATTGGAGCGTCACATTCGACGTCGACCACTTCAAGTATTCGCGCTTCGTCATGCGCTTCGACCGCGTCACCGGTCAGCTCGACTGGCGTGCGGGCGGAATGGCGAACAGCTCGGCGGCCATCACGATCGACGCCGCGAGCATCGACACGAACGTACCGCAGCTCGACAAGATGGTGAAGGGCGATGAGATGCTCGATGTGGCGCGCTATCCGGACATCCGCTTCGTCAGCACGAGTTTCGAGCGCACAAGCGAAACCGGCGGCAAGCTGACCGGCGATCTGACGATTCGCGGCACGACGCAGCCTGTCACGCTCGATGTAAAGTTCAACGGCTATGGCGTCGACCCGCTGACGAAGCTCGACACGATGGGTTTTTCCGCCGAAGGCAGCTTCAGCCGCTCGAAGTTCGGACTGTCGACGTGGTTTCCGGCCGTCGGCGATGAGGTGCGTGTGCGGATTCAGGCCGAATTCGACAAGCCGCCGCCGGGATCGGCGGGTTGAATCGATGCGCGGCAGCGCAGCCGCGTCGCTCGGCTTGATCGGGTCAAACCGTCCAGTCGAGAATTACCTTGCCGCTTTCGCCGGACAGCATGGTCGCGAACGCGCGCTCGTAATCGTCGACGGCAAAACGGTGCGTCAGGATCGGCGAAAGATCGAGCCCACTTTGCAACATGGCGACCATCTTGTACCAGGTCTCGAACATCTCGCGGCCATAAATGCCCTTGATTTCGAGTCCCTTGAAAATAACCTGATTCCAGTCGATTGAGGTTTGCGCCGGCGGAATGCCGAGCAGCGCAATCTTGCCGCCGTGGTTCATCGCTTCGAGCATGCTCGTAAACGCGCTCGGCACGCCCGACATTTCAAGGCCGACATCGAAGCCTTCGGTCATATGCAGGTCCGCCATCACATCGCGCAGTGTTTCGCGCGACACATTCACGGCGCGTGTCGCGCCCATCTTGCGCGCCAGCTCAAGACGGTAATCGTTGACATCGGTGATCACGACATTGCGCGCGCCGACGTGTTTCGCAATCGCGACCGCCATGATGCCGATCGGCCCCGCGCCGGTAATCAGCACATCCTCGCCGACAAGATTGAACGACAGCGCGGTATGCGTCGCATTGCCGAACGGATCGAAAATCGCGGCGAGGTCGTCGGAAATTTCCGGCGGAATCTTGAACGCGTTGAACGCGGGAATCACCAGATATTCGGCGAACGCGCCCTCGCGATTCACGCCGACGCCGACCGTATTGCGGCACAAATGACGGCGCCCCGCGCGGCAGTTGCGGCAAAAGCCGCATGTGATGTGGCCTTCGCCGGACACGCGGTCGCCGATCGCAAAGCCCCGTACTTCCTGGCCCATTTCGACGATCTCGCCGACATATTCGTGGCCGACGTGCATCGGCACCGGAATCGTCCTTTGCGCCCAGTCGTCCCACTTCCAGATATGGATATCGGTGCCGCAGATCGCGGTGCGCGTGATGCGGATCATCACATCGTTGTGGCCGACTTCGGGCTTTTTCACGCGGGTCAGGGTGAGACCCGGCGCGCGTTCGAGTTTTGCCAAAGCTTTCATTGGAATTCCTGCGAGTGTTCTGGCGAGGTGGAGCGAGAGCGGCGCCCGTTTCAAATAACGCCGAGCGAACGGCCGACGCGCGCAAACGCGTCGACCGCGCGATCGATCTGTTCAGAGGTATGCGCCGCACTCATCTGCGTACGGATTCGCGCGCGGCCGCGCGGCACGACGGGAAAGGAAAAGCCGATCACATAGACGCCTTCGTGCAGCAACGCATCGGCCATCTTCGACGCGAGTTGCGCATCGCCGAGCATCACGGGGATGATCGGATGCTCGCCGGGCACCAGCGTGAAGCCGAGCGCGCTCATCGCGCGGCGGAAATGCGCGCCGTTTGCCCGCACGCGTTCGCGCAAACGCGCGCCTTCGTCGCTATCGAGCAGTTCGAGCACCTTCAGCGACGCGGCTGCGATACTCGGTGTCAGCGTGTTCGAGAACAGATACGGACGCGAGCGCTGCCGCAACAGATCGACAATTTCCTTGCGCGCCGCGACATAGCCGCCGGACGCACCGCCCAGCGCCTTGCCGAGCGTGCCGGTGACGATGTCGACGCGCGACAGCACGCCACAATGTTCGGGCGTGCCGCGGCCATGCTCGCCGATGAAACCGACCGCGTGTGAGTCGTCGACCATCACGAGCGCGCCGTAGCGGTCCGCGAGGTCGCAGATGCCGGAAAGGTTCGCAATGATGCCGTCCATCGAGAACACGCCGTCGGTTGCGATCAGCTTGAAGCGCGCGCCCGCGGCATCGGCCTCCTGCAGCTTTGCTTCGAGATCCGCGAGATCGTTGTTCTTGTAGCGGTAGCGCTTCGCCTTCGCGAGCCGCACGCCGTCGATGATGCTTGCATGATTGAGTTCGTCGCTGATAATCGCGTCGTTTTCGTCGAGCAGCGTTTCGAACAATCCGCCGTTCGCGTCGAAACAGCTCGAATAGAGGATGCAGTCGTCGGTGTGCAAAAACGCGGACAGCGCGCGCTCGAGTTCCTTGTGCACGGTCTGCGTGCCGCAAATGAAACGCACCGACGCCATGCCGAAGCCGTCGCGCTCGAGCCCATCCTTTGCGGCCGCGATGAGCCGCGGATCGTCGGCGAGGCCCAGATAATTGTTCGCGCAGAAGTTCAGCACGCCGGTGCCGTCTTCGAGCTGGATATCGGCGGCCTGCGGGCTCGCGATCACACGTTCCGTCTTATAGAAGCCATCGGCGCGAATCTGGTCGAGCGTACCGCGCAAATGGGAAAGGAAAGCATCGCGCATGAATCAGCTCCTGTTCGAATGAGCGGCCCGCGTGTAGTTGATGTGCTTCGACGCGCGGCAGCCTGTTATAGTCGGTTGTCAGCTTTACCGGAAAAATTCGATTTTTCGAATTGAAGTTCGATATATCGAACAACTCTAACCGATGGGTCAGTAAATGGCAAGTTCGGAATCCCCCCTTGGGTCGCGCGCGTCACGCGCGTCGCGTGGCTCGCGCAGCGCGGCGGCATCGGCGGCGGCAACCGGGGCAACCGGGATAGGCGCGCCCGGTTCGGCAGTGGCGGCGCCCCCGCGCGTGGGCGAACAGATCCAGCGCCTGCGCGGCGAACGCAAAATGACGCTCGACGATCTGTCGCGCGCGGCAGGCGTGTCGAAGTCGATGCTGTCCGAAATCGAGCGCGACAAGGCGAATCCGACCATTGCGGTCGCATGGCGTCTGACGAACGCGCTCGGTGTGAGTCTCGATTCGCTATTCGCGCCGCCGAAGGCGCCGGAGGCGATTGCGGTGTCCGGCCCGCACGAGATCCCGACGTTGAGCGGACACGATGCGAAATACCAGTTGCGTGTGTGGGGGCCCATCGAGCTCGCCGGCAAGTTCGAGTGGTATGAGCTTACGCTTGCCGCAGGCGGCGCGCTGGTATCGAACGCACACGAACCAGGGACGCGCGAGCACCTGACCGTGCTGCACGGCACAATCGATATCGACGCGGCGGGTGCCACGAAGCGGCTCAAAACGGCGGACACCGCGCGCTACGTGGCCGACGAGCCGCATGCGATTCGCAATGCGGGTAAAGGCGAAGCGAAGGCGCTGCTGGTGGTGATTCACGGTTGAAGGCGCTGCGGCAGCGCGGACTTGCAACCAATACTGTATATTTGTACAGTATACGCCCGTCCCGACTGCGACCGGAGCCGACATGAACCGCTCGTCCACCGATCCTGATGCCGCATTGGCCGCGCTGCGCTACCAGCATGCGGCGCGCGACCTCGCGCACATCGTCCGGCATATCGCGTCGCGCTACATCTCACAGCAGGTTCCGCTCACGTGGCGCCTGCTCCACGCCATCGAAGCGGAAGCGCTTGCCGATCTCGGCTTCGCCAGCCGGCACGACGCGCTGATGCTGGGTCTGTTTCAGCGGCCGACGGCATTGCCTTATCCGGAAACCGACGACCTCGTCGATTTCGGCGCATCGAATGCGTTGCCCGCGGTGTTCGCATTCGCGGTCGTCGCGTACGAAGAAGCGCAGCGCGAAGCGGCCCGGCTTGCGGCGGGCAAACCGCGGGCAAGAAGAAGCCAGCGCCGGTCGCGAGCCTGGGGCGGGTAGCGATGTGAGCCGCGCCCGGACGCCTTCACCTCCCTTATCGGACGATCTGTTCGACCGCGAACAGGAAGACTGGCTGCGTGACCCGGCGGTCGCATTCGATGCGTGGCTCGCAAGCCAGCAGTTCCGTGCTTCATCGGCGCAGGTCTATCGAGCGCAGTGGGGCCTCTTTCTGGAATGGCTGCAAGCGCGGCGCAAAACACTGGCGACGGTCGACCGGCGTTCGATTGCCGACTTCGTCGCGGGCCTGTCGATTCGCAAGCCGCAGCGCGCGCGCTATCTGCGGCTGATCGAACGCGTGCTCGATCATGTTCGCTCGATCGAAGCCGCGTCGACGAATCCGGCACGTTTCATTGCGCAGGATGGCGAAGCAGGATGGCGCAACGCGCGCGACAACGAACCGACCGGTTTTCTTGCTTCCATTGAACGCGCGAAGTTGGTTGCCCATCTTTCGTCGCCGGTCACCGGCGTATCGGGTGCCGAACGCTGGCGCGTATATCGCGATCGCGCGCTCGTTGCAGTCTTTCTCGGCGGTGGACTGAAAACCGGCGAAGCCATTGCATTGACAATGCGCAATATCAACACGGGCACCGCGTGGCTCACCGTCGACGGCGACAATCCGCTGTTGTCGCGTCGCACGCGCCTCGCGCCGTTTGCCGTCGCGGTGCTTGGCGCATGGCTCGACGTGCGTGCAAGCGCGGGGCTTGCAGGCGAACGGGTATTTCCAGCGTCGTCGTCGGGGCGGCCGATGCACAAGGCAACGGCGCTGCGCGCAATCGATGCGCTGATCGACGCAGCCGGCGTTGCCGCATCGCGCGAAGCGCGCGCCAGCCCGCAGACATTGCGCAATACCTATGCTGCCGATCTCTTCGAAAGCGGCATTGAACCGGAACTTGTCGGCGAGTGGCTCGGTTTCGCGCAACCGGTTTCCGCGCATCGGCTACATCGTGCCTGGAAAACCTGGGGATCCGAACAAACGGCCAGCGCGACTGATAAGAGGTGAGCCTGGACATACCGACGCGTGAACCGGTGATGCGTTTTTGCGCGCGTGCTCACCGATGTGCAGACGTCCCGTAAAGACTCACCTCGGGCGATCCCATCGATCCCGTATAAGCTCACCTTGGTGGAAAAGCCTTGGCTGACATGGGCTTACATAGACGTCGAAACGGTTCCCTCCGACAGGAAACGCGCCACCGCTTCAAGCCGCGACGCCCCCGTTCCCGACGAATGCTCGCATTCGGGGCAGGACAATTCGTAGTGGTGATCCACTTGCGACAGCTCCGGCTCACCGGCCTCGCATTTCGGACAATGCGCGGGCAACACAACGTGTCCGTCGATCGCAGTGCCGATCGACGCGAGTTCATCGGCGCTTAAGCGGCCTGCGCTTGCAAGCGCGAACATCAGACTTGCAACTGAAGGATCGATGCCTTGTTGTGCGCGCAGCGCCGCCATCTGTCGCGTCATCACATCGAGTTCGTCGGACTGCTCGCGCAACTGCGCATCGAGCCGGTCACCTCTCGCTTTGGCCGCCGCGAGTTGCTGGATGAAGTCGAACTCCTTGCGGCTCGCATCGCGCACGCCGGACTGGTAAGTCGCCGCCATACTGCGCAGCGAGTCGAGTTCGACGAGCATCGGCTTTACGCGACGCTCCGCTTCGGACACAGCGTCCTTGATCTGCTGCGCGTAATGTTCGGTGCTTTCGCGCAGTTCCTGGTGAAGCGCGTCGATCCGGTCGCGCAGGGCCGCGTTGGTCGACTGCTCGGCTTCGACGCGTTTTTGCAGCGTCTCGTTTTCCGCGTCGAGGCGGCGTACCGACGCCTGCAGGCTTTCCTGGTGCGCACTGCCGTGCGTCGACGCGGCAGCCAGTTGCGCCTCGAGCGTGCGCACGCGTTCCCATGCGGCGTCCGCGCGCGCTTCACTGCGTGCGATCGCCTGCTCGGCCGCTTCGTGGCGAATCTTGCCGTCGTGTGTTTCCTGCTGCGCAGCCGCAATCGACGCCTGTATTTCCGCGCGCTCCTCGTCGAGCGATGCGCGGGCTTCGGTGAGCGCTTCCTGGTACAGTGTGCCAAGCAGTTCTCCGGCGCGCTCTTCGAGCGTCTTCGGAATCGCACCTGCGCCGACGCGCACCCGCGACGCCTGGCGAATGCGTTCCCAGAAGCCGTCGATGTCCTTGGGGATGTCGCTCGCGCTGCCGGTTTGGGTCAGATCTCGAACTGCAGCCATCGAAGGCCGGATGCCAAGATCGAAAAAGAGCCGCTTGCATGCATGCAGCGAAAGCGCCTGACGGCGAGCGCCGCTTAGCCGCATGGAATCGAGTTCTCGCCGGATCGCTTCGCGTTCGTCATCGACGTTCATAGGTGCCTCATCGCAGGAAGGATTCGACGAATCATAACAAGTTACGTAATGTTTGCTACGTTTTCTGCGGTATCGGTGCCGTAAGTCTTGCTGAACCGTTGCCTATCTCGCCGCGGCTGTGCCTACCGACGATTTTTAAAGGGCATCCGTGAAACAAAGCGAAGAATAGCTGATAAGCTGCTGTAATTAAAAGATTTTCTCGATCCCCGGCATTTCGACCCTATGTTTCACGACACGAAATGCGTCCTTGGTCGGTGTTGACTTTGCAGTTTTTCTCCACGACTCGCGGGGCATTTGCTTGAGAGATATAAAAGTAAACACCCTTGAACCTTGGTTAAAAACGTTAACGCCACGGCAAATCCTTACCAGATAAGGATCTCCGGCCAGTCAGGTGAAGTTTTACAGGAGTCGTGGTGAGCCGTCACGGGACGGCGCAGTGAAGGGATTCGGGGCCCTCGGTGAGCGCGTGCGGGACGGGTCGTGAGCGGGTTCGGGAGCAGCCCCCAAAATCAGCCCGCCGCAAAGGTGAGTGTTTTCGGGGGATAAGCGCGCGCCAGCCCGTATTCTGCGGGAAAGTCAGCCTCCGGCTTCCGCTGACGCCTGGGTGAGCGGCTTCGGGAGGCATTCCGACCTCGATTTCGAGCGCCTTTTTGCCATCAAAAATGCAATCGGTGAGGGCAAACGGGAGCGCAGAGCCTTGTCAGGTGAGGCTTTTCGGGAATCGGTGGCCCATCCCGCGTGGTTTCGGGCGTCGGCGCCCTTCCAAGGTGAGGGTTTTCGGGAGTTTCAGCCGCGTTTTCGCTCCGAACGGGCAGTCGCGGCTGCTGAAGTCGTCAAAGGTGAGCAAATCCGGGAGCTCAAATGACCCTCGGCGGGTTGGCCCGACGTCTCGCGCTCCGGTCAAAGGTGAGGCTTTGCAGGATGCCTTGAGGTGACCAAAAGCGGTCAAGGTGAGGAAATACAGGACCGAAATTGCAGGTGCTCACCGCAAAAGCACAGTAGACGGTGATCGTAACGAGCGGGCTGATCTCGTTCTGTCATCGAGAGGTGAGCGTTTTCGGGAGCGATTTGCCGATGTGTTCGGCTGGCTGGGCTATCGGGGCGAGCGTCAAAGGTGAGGAGTTTCGGGAGCCGCGCCACGGTCATGATCCGCTTGATATGTACATCGTAAGTACCAGAATCGATTGGAGATTTTCCGCAGAGCAGCGATAGGTGAGGATTTGCGGGAGATCGATGCGCAGCCCTGAAGACATCACGGAAACCGTCTCCGGCCGGCATCGAGGTGAGGCTTTTCGGGATTCCGCTGCGCTTTCTGTACCCGCTGCAAATCGTGAAGGCCCGATTTCCGCGGCTCTCACGGTCGTTGGAGGTGAGCGTTTTCGGGAACATGAGGCGCGGCCAGCGCCTCTGGGTGTCGCGATCTGTCCGGTGAAATCGACGGAGAATGCGATCCGCGGGCGGCGATCTCCCTGCTGGACGGCGCCCTGACGTTCCGGCGCATGCGAAGCCCACGCGAAGTCCGCTCGACATCGGCAAGCGCGCGCGTTCGGTCGGGAGACTTTGCGTCGCATAATTGCGACGCTCGCTGAGGTGAGTCGATACGGGAACTGCGGCACGTCGCAAACAACGGCTTCGTCGCCAGCGACTTTTACGGATGCCGCGACAAGCAACGAATGCCGGAATACCCCGGAAATCTGGAAGGTGAGCCTTTTCGGGAATGCGTCGAGGTGAGCCGCGGTTCGTAAACCCGCTTCACCAGGAAATGGTGAGGGACACCCTATAGACGCACATCACCCCAGTCGGTATCCTTGCGCAAAATCCTTCTCGATCCGACGCATGGCCACGAAGCGCGCGAAGAAAACCGATGTGGTGAGCCCGAGTTCCGCCGAGCTGCGCAAGGCAGTCGAGGCCATCGCGATTCAGCCGAAAAGCGGCAAGATCACGCTGCTGACCCGCAAGCTGTTCAACGTGCTGCTGGCTGTCGCGCAGCAGGCGGACGAGTCCGGCGACACCTACCGCGCGCTCCTGTCCGATATCGTCGCCAACTCCGCATTCGATTCGAACGACACCGCGCTCGTCAAGGAACACCTGCGGCGGATGGTGTCGGTCCAGGTCGAATGGAGTACCGGTACATCGAGCCAGAAGCCGGGCCGCAAATGGGGCATCTCGACGCTGATTGCCGATGCCGAAATTCTCGAAGATCCGGCCACGCGCCGCGTGTGGGTCGAATTCTCGTTTGCGCCGAAGATCAAGAAGAAGCTGCTCGATCCCGTGCAGTACGCGCGTCTGAGCCTGCAGTTCCAAAGCCAGTTGCGCAGCAGCGCGGGCCTCGCGCTCTATGAGATCTGCGTGCGCTATCTGACCAATCCGAGCCATCTGACGATGCGCGAGTCGTGGGAATGGTGGCGGCCCATTCTGTCCGGTACGCCGGACACCGAAGCCGGCGACGAAGCGAAGCGCGAGTACAAGTACTTCAAGCGCGACTACCTGCGGCCGGCAATCGCCGAGGTCAACGCGGTCACCAACATCTTTGTCGAGCTGATCGAGCATCGCGAAGGCCGGCGCGTCGCCGAGATCCAGTTTCGCGTGACGGAGCGCAAGCAGCCCATGCTTGCCCTCGACGAGCATCCGAACGTATTTGACAGCACGCTCGTCGACCGGATGGTGAAGATCGGCATTCCGCTCAAGGAAGCGCAGACGCTTTACGCCGACAGCGAGGAGAACCGGATTCGCGCGGCGCTGCAGATGACCGAGCAGCGGATGCGCAGCACGACGCTGCCGCCGGTACGCAGCGCGCCGGCGCTCTTCAAGGACGCGCTGAAGAAGGGCTACGCGCCGCCGGTCGATGCACTGCCGCCGGCAAGTGGCGGCAAGGCGTCCGGCGCGGTCCCAGCAGACGATCTGAAGGCCCGCTTGCTGAGCGAATATGCGGCGTATCGGCGCAAGGAAGCGCAGGCGCTCTACGAGGAGCAAGGCGACTCCGAGCAGGAGGTGGCGCGCCAGTCGTTCGAAGAGGACGAACTGCCCGATCTCGGCGCCCACATGCGCGACGATTGGCGCCGCCGCGGTCTCGATTCGAA
Organism: Paraburkholderia sp. 2C; assembly: GCF_054589215.1. Taxonomy (NCBI): domain Bacteria; kingdom Pseudomonadati; phylum Pseudomonadota; class Betaproteobacteria; order Burkholderiales; family Burkholderiaceae; genus Paraburkholderia; species Paraburkholderia sp. 2C. Next base: position 868,718 of record NZ_BAAILL010000032.1, read on the forward strand.
ACTCGCCGAGACGGCGTTTTTCGATTGGCTCGCACGCAAGACCTGGGGCGAGCCGACCGATGGCGATCTGCTCGCCTTCACGTTGAATCAATCGCGCGCGGCTTGACGGGGCTGCGTCCTGCGTTGCCCGTGATTTGCACCGCGCGCATCACACGGCGCCGTCTCACGATGCCCTCGCCGCTTTACTTTTTCTGCAGCATCCGCTCGATCTGGTGAAGGATGTCGTCGCGTTTCTCGCGTGACAGGCCACGCAGACGCAGTTCAATGCGATCGTCCCCGTATGACTTCAGATCGCCGACCGACACGCCATCGAACTTGATCTCGAGCCGCTGTGCGTAGCGCTGCCGTCCCGCGGGCTTCGCGCTTTCCTGCGCGCTCGCTCTGCCCTTCACGATATCGGCGACCTGGCGCGTGCTGAGGTCGTCGGACAGAATCTTGTTGATCAGGCGCAGCGTCGCGTCCGTGCCGCGAGCCGAGTGATAGCGGCCGACCTGATAGCCCATGTTCGAGCCGAACCGATCCGGTCTTGCGACCATTTCCTGCATCACGACTTCCGGCAGCTTCGCGATCGACAAGGCGACGGCGACCGTCGATTCATCGAGTCCCAGATGCTCGGCCAATTCCTTTTGACTCTGGAAGTGCTTGTCGTCGAGAAATCGCTTCCAGACGACGGCGTTGTCGAACACAGTTTGTGAATCGCGCTGAACGTTGAGGTCGTAGCCGAGCTTGTAGCTCTGGATGCCGATCGGCAGATCGATCACGATCGCCTTCACGGATTCCTTGTTGGCTTCCTTCAGCGCGCGCACGCGGCGACCACCGTCGCTGACAAAGTAGGTTCCAGGATTGTCGTAGTCGGGAATGACGTGGATGGCCTGCTGCTGGCCCTGCTTCGCGAGATTGACCGCAAGCTCCGCGATCGACGTCTTCAGATAAAAATGCCGTGGGTTGAACGGGCTCGCCTTGATGACTTTCAGCGCCAGCTCGATAACTTGCCCCGGACGATAACCGTGCTCGGCGCGCCACGCCCGATACTGTGGCGATTCATGAATCGATTCCGTCGATTCGACCTCATTCGATGCGGGCTGAGAGATCGATTGACTCGATCGGCCGACGACTTCATCCGTTTTGCGCGGATTGTTCTGCACGAGCCCGTCGATCGCATTGAGGCGATCGAGCGCGGTGCGCTTTTCGCTGCTGGTCGTATCCGGGCGCGCTTGAAAGCCTTTGGCGAATTGGGAGGGTTTCATTCAGGGACCTTTATGCGCATAAATTCAGGGAAGCAGGGCGGCAATCTCGTCAGCAACGGCACGGATTTCCATGCTCGCGAGCTTGGCGCCGCGGTCGCTCATTTGCAGCACCGTCTGACCGAGGGCCATGGCCTGCTTGTACGCCTCACGGGTAGGAATCTGGGTTTTGAGCAGCGGAAAACCGAGCTCTTCCAACGCGCGCTTCAGTTCGCGCGTGAGCATGCGTTTCTCTTCAGTCTTGTTCAGGAGGAAGACCGCTCGCAGGTCTTCGTTCATCACTTGCGCCTGCTGGATCAACTTGACGAGCCCAACGCTCGACCAATAGTCGGCAGGTGAAGATGATGTGGGAATGACCGCGACCGTCGCGGCCAGCAATACCACGCCTGAGACTTTCTCGGTGATCGACGGCGGACAGTCCACGACGATGACGTCGTAGTCGCCGACGAACTTCTTGATCTCGCGGTGGATCTGGCCACCGGCTTCCGAGAGATTGACGACGGGAAAGGGAATGCCGGCTTCTCCATCTGAAGACGCGCTTGCCCAGTGAACCAAGGTGTTCTGTCCGTCCGCGTCGACGACGAGAACCCGCTTCCCCTTTTCGTGGAAAGCAGCGCCGAGATGCATCGCGATCGTGCTTTTTCCGACACCGCCCTTTTGTTGTGTGACTGCGATGATTTCAGCTGCCAAGCTTCACCTCCCCGTATTGGACGCTGCTGAATTCTACCTTGATGTATTTTTGTTTCAATGCATTTTGTCGTGACACCGCGACAAATTAGCCATTTGGCCTAGGTTTATGCGCATAAAGGCGACGTGTCTTCGCGCGATGGCCGTTGAGGTCGAACGTTAAGCGCGCTTAGGGGTATGGGGCTCTTGCCTTAACAGCACTTGAATCTGCGTTGAAAGCGACACGCTGGCACGTGCGCAACGAGCGCGTAACGGAGCACGGCTTTATGCGCATAAAGCCCGACGGTGAAGCGTATCCCTGAAGCACCATCATTCAGCAGCGACCGCGCGGATGCCGCCGTCCCTACCTTCACCCGGAACAATCAGAGCCCCGGCTGGCGCTGTGCCTCTCAGCGCTCGCTATAGCGTTCGGCAAGCACCGCTAGAATCCGGGGTTCTTGCCTTAGCGCGCTACTCGACTCACCCCATCGAAATCATGGAGCACACCTGCGATGATCACGATCTATCACAATCCCCGTTGCTCGAAATCGCGAGGCGCATGCGAACTCATCGACACCTCGTTCAACACCGCAAACGAGCCGGTCAAGATCGTCGAATATTTGCGCGAGCCGTTGACGGTCGCGCAGTTGAAAGAGTTGAACCGGATGCTCGGCTGCACGGTGCGCGACATGATCCGCACCACGGAACCCGAGTACAAAGACCTGAACCTCGGCGCCGACGATATCGACGACAATCAACTCTATGAAGCCCTCGTCAAGCACCCGATTCTGCTTCAACGTCCGATCATCGTGCGCAACGGCAAAGCGGTGATTGGCCGGCCGCCCGAAAACGTCAAAGCGCTATTCGACGAATAAATCGAATAGCGCTTTAAATGACAACAAAAAGAAGCCGGCGTTGACGATCCGGCAGTCTCGACCTTCGCAGCTTGAAGATCCGACGTCGAGCATCCCGGCAAATCCGGGCTCGCCCGGCGCAGCGATCTCAGCCTTTCGCGACCTGCAAAACCGCATCCTTCGTCACGATCTGCTGAGGAATGATGCGAAGCTTCGCGAACGTATCGGCGATGCGTTGCTGCTCGGCGAGCACGGGCGCATCGATCGGGCGATACACATGCGCATAGTGTCGAAGGCCGCCTTCGATGACGCTCGCGTCGAGACCCTGGATCGGCGCGAGCTGCGCCGCCGCATCCGCATAGTGGCCGCGCACCCATTCGCCTTCTTTGCCGACTTCGTCGATCACTGCTGCAATGACGTCGGCGTTGTCCTGTGCAAACGGCCGCGCGCTCAAAAAGAACTGGTGATGACTAACGATCCCTTCGCCGTCGGTCAGCTGGCGCGCATTGGTTTGCCGCTTCGCGGCCTCGAGGAACGGATCCCAGATCGCCCATGCATCGACGGCGCCGCGCTCGAACGCCGCGCGTGCGTCGGCGGGCGGCAGGAACGCCGGTTGAATATCCGTGTACTGCACGCCGGCCTGCTGCAGTGCGGCGACGAGGAACCAATGCACGTCCGAGCCCTTGTTGAGCGCGATTTTCTTGCCTCTCAGATCGGCGACCGATTTTATCGGCGCGTCGCGATGCACAAGAATGCCTTCCGCGTGCGGAGTCGGAAGCTCATACGCGGTATAGACGAAATTTGCGCCGGCAGCCTGCGCAATGACCGGTGGCGCCTCGCCGACATAACCGAAGTCGATCGAGCCGACATTGAGGCCCTCGAGCAATTGCGGCCCTGCCGGGAACTCAGTCCATTTGACGGAGATACCAAGCGGTGCAAAACGTTTTTCGAGCGTGCCATGCGCTTTCAGCAGGACGAGCGTACTCGCCGCTTTTTGATAGCCGATGCGAATGGTATTCGCGCGTGCAGCGGCGAGAGAGGGGAGTGCCACTGCGGCCAGCGCGGCGCCCGCGCCGGCGAGAAACGCACGACGCCTCAGGGAGGGATGACGAATCATGATGGAGATCGGGGATCGACCTGGCGAAAGACGGACGCAACATGGACCGGTTGCGCTCAACGATAAGTCGCTCGCGTTCGATCGCGAACCGATAAATTTGCATAAGCAAATCACGCTGGGCCGAGACGCATCGGGATTCTGTCGAACGCGTCATATGCGTCAAACGTGCCGTCATGCGTATCAAACAAACGCAGCCGCGCGACAAGCCGCATTCGCATCAAGCACACGCATACGCGCCGATGCTCCAGCCTGCTTTGCTTACTCGCGCGTCTCCCGATCATCGACATCATCGATCCCGCTCATCGCCCGGGAGGCCGCGCGCAACAGCCCGATGTGTCTGCGAAAGTTTCGGCATCCGCTGCAGGTGGGCAGGTGCGCGCCGACGGCCAGCCATTCGCGCATGCCGAGCTTACGCTCGAGCGCATCGGAAAGTAGCCGCGTGATGTCTTTACATTTCCCCATCGACGTCCCCGCTGGAAAAGCCCTTTTCGGTCAGGCATGCGCGCAGCCGCAAGCGCGCGCGATAGATGAGCACGCTGCAGTGGTTCGCGGATAGCTGCAGCTCGCTGCAGATCTGATTGGTCTCGAGATCGAGGAATTCGCGCATCATGAACACGCGGCCGATCTGCTCGGGCAAGTGATCGAGGCACATCTCGAACAACGTCCAGAACTGTTGCTGACGCATCGCCCGTTCGGGCGTCGGCCATGAGCGCGGCTGCGCTTCGCGCGACCAGTGTCCGTTTTCCTTGAAGAGCTCGCGATCGAGCAATGCTTCGCCATCGATTTCATCGTCGAGCGCGGAGAGATTGATCGTGCGCTGGCGGGCGCGCAGGGTATCGACGAGCTTGTGACGCAAGATGCCGAACACCCACGTCTTATGTTCCGATTGGCCGGCAAAGCGGTCAGCCTGGGTCCACGCCGCGGCCAGTGCTTCCTGCACCGCATCTTCGGCGGCTGCGGCGTCGCGCAACTGCAGGCGCGCAAAACGCAGCAGATCGCGGCGCAGCCGTTCGAGATAGGCAGGATCGTCGAAGGCCTGCTCTTCGAGCAGCGTCCTCATGCATGTCCCCGATTGTCAGTGCGGGACGAAAAACGCAGAGGTGAAACAGCAAACGGATTGCTGCGCCGATGCCGGCGCTGGTAGAGGCGGTTCGTATTCATCAGTGAGAGAAAAAGCGCGTTCGCGGGCTCGGCGCACATTCTCCCTCACTTGCGGTCCGAACGAATTGAATTCGACTGGACCGCAGGCGATCGATACAGCCAGAAAACTGACGACAAAGGCGACAAAGGCGATAAAGGCAGTAACAGCGCGATGTCAGGAGGGCTTTCCCCCGCCATCGAGGCCGCTGCCGGTCCGCCATACCTTCTTGCCCTCTTCGGACAACTCGCCGCAGCTATGTTCCGCATCGGACTGCGTGTTTTCGACGGCCATATCGCCGCCCGCCTGTTCCTGCGCTTTTTGCCGCTGACCTTTGCGAGCGGCCAATGCTTCGTCGTGCGATTTACCTGAAGAAATGCGCGTCATGCTATCAATCCTCCGTAAGAAACGGCGCCTTCGACTGTTGCGCGCGCAACCGTAAGTTTGCGCTGCGCGAGATGCGCGACGGCACCTAAGGTCCGAAGAAGCGTGGTGCTACAGGTTCTCGCGACTTCGTAATCGGAATGCATAGGTTGAGGTAGTTTTTGCTGCTCGCCTGCTAGCCGATCGCAAGCTTGACTCGCAAGGAAAAGAGTCAATTTATCCACAAGGTTTTCCCCGAAATCTGTGGATAACAGACGTCGCCGCGGACTTGTCCACAGACCCGAAGCGAATTCGCGAATGCCGCTATGATTACCGGGCCGTACCGTTAACCGCAGCAATTCAACAGGAACGACACCATGGCTTATCAGATCGCAGTCATCGTCGGCAGCTTGCGCCGCGAGTCTTTCAACCGGCAGCTCGCGCACGCCCTGATTTCGCTGGCGCCGACCGAATTCAAGTTCGAATTCGTCGAAATCGGCAACCTGCCGCTGTACAACCAGGAGTACGACGCGGATTTCCCGGAACCTGCGCGTCACTTCAAGCGGCAGATCGAGTCGGCTGACGCCTTGCTGTTTGTGACGCCCGAATACAACCGTTCGATGCCCGGCGTGTTGAAAAACGCACTCGACTGGGGTTCGCGTCCGTGGGGCCACAGCTCGTGGGGCGGCAAGCCGGGCGCGGTGTGCGGCACGTCGCCGGGTGCCATGGGCAGCGCGCTGGCGCAGCAGCATCTGCGCAACGTACTCGCCTATCTCGACGTGCCGACGATGGGCCAGCCCGAAATCTTCGTGAAGCATGACCCCTCGCGCATCGATGCGAATGGCGCGATCGTCAACGATGACACGCGCGAATTCCTGCAAACCTTCGTCGACACCTTCGTCGCCTGGGTGAAAAAGCACAAGGTTTGATCGCGGCAGCACGGCGCGCGCGCCGTCTGCCTGCTTGTCGAGTCGCGCGTTGATGCGCGCGTCGACCCGGTTTCGATGGAAGCGGCGCCCTAAGCACGGCGCCGCGGTCCGGCCGATCATCGTTACATTCGCCGGTCGTCAATGATGATGATGGTGACCGGTCACGCGCTCCCACCCGTGCCGCACGGCGGCCTTGAAGCGATCCCAGCTTCCCTCCGGCGCTGCGCGTTCCCAGTCGTGACGCGCTTCGAGTTCGACGTCGTCGTCCCACGGCCGATCCTGATAGCGCGTATCACGTCCCATCGTCGCACCGTACCGGTAAGCCGGCACATATTCGTCGTAGCGCGCGCCTTCGCGTGTACCGAACTGCTCGTCGTAATGCAGACGGAAGTCCTCTTCGTACTCGAGGAACTCGTCGGGAATCGGCGCGCCGAGGTCGCTGTCACGGGCGTTGCGGCTTGCCTGCTGATTGGCGGCTGATGCCGCCGAAGGTGTCGTCGACGCCTCGGACATCTGCGAAGACGGCGGATAGGCCGCCGATTGCGTCGGAGTGCGCATATCCGCACCACGCGTATCGTCGGACGTGGTGCGTCGCGCTGTGTCGCCCGCGACGGTCGCCGGCGAATAGTCGCGGCTGCGCAACTGCTCGCGTGCTTCGTATTCGTTCATCATGCCAGGCGTGCCGGCCGTACCGGCAGCGGACTGGTTGCTTTCATGCGTACGTCGCTCGTCGTTCCGTTCAGCGCTTCTTTCGTCCGGCATGCCGACGCCGCCAACGGCGCCTCGGTCTTCAGCGCTCCGGCTCGTCGTAGCCGGTGATGTATCCGCGTCAGGCATCAACTGCGGCGGCTGATGCTCATCGCGCACCGCTGACACGCGTTGGGGCGATGCCGATGTTTCTGCCGTGCGTCCCGCCGCAACCGGCGAAGCCGTGTCGCCATATCGCGTCGGCGCGCCACCGCGCCCGTCCTCGGAATAAAGATCGGAGCCGACGCCCGCCTGCGCATCGCGGCGAACGTTTGGAGTACCGCCCGGTTCTGACGCGCGAGGACCCTTGGCCGCCGGCTGGCCGCTGCGTTCCGCCATGTCGCGCTGCCACAAACCTTCGCCGGGCAGAGGCGTCGCGCGGCTGATATCTGCGGGATCGGATTGATATTGCGCGGCGCCGCGAACGGTTATCGCCGGATACGCGCGCTCATCGCCGCCACTCGGCGAAGCGCCGCCTGAGGTCTGCGAAAACGCGTCGCGCGGCGGCGCAGAGGCGGGCGGGGCCGACCGCATATCGCGCTGCACTTGCGTTTCCCGCGCCTGCTGTTCCCGGATCCGCGCTTCGCGCATCGCCGCTTCATCGAGTTCGCGACGGCCGGTATCAGCGGTATCCGCCAGATCCGGCCGCAGCACGGCGCCGGACCCTGGCGCACCGCCGGCCGCAATCGCGGTCCGCGCGGCTTCGTCATCGATGGGCGTGTCGTGCGGCGGCGCATCGACGCGCTCATAGCGGCGCTCTTCCTCCATCGCGCGTAACGCCTCGTTCGGCGGTTGCGCGGCAGTCGGTACCGCGGCAGGCGCGCCGAGGCCGAGTTCATCGAGCATCGAATGTTCGCGTCGCACTTGCTCAGCTTCTCCAGCGTGGCGCGTTGGCGGCTCGATTCGCGCCCGCTCGCTGACGTCGCGCGCACCCAGCCGCACGAGCATGTTGTGCGCGAGTTCCGTGTGCGCGTCGCTGGCCGCGTCGACGGCGACGAGCACCGCGCCGCCCCGCACCGCATCGGTGTAGCGTTCGGCGATCGGTTCGTTGAGACTGGAACCGGACGTCGAAAACAGGCTCGAAAAAAAGCGCTCGATATTGGCGAGCACGCCCGGCGATTCGTCGGCGATCGCATCGGACGCCGTTTCGGGGTTCGCCCTCAGTTCGACTTCGTGATAAGCGAAGCCCGATTGCACGAGTGCGTTGCGTGCGCCGTCCGCTTCCGCGTAGGTGTTGAACAGGCCGATGACCGTTTGTCGCATGGCTGCCTCCCGGTAGTTTGCTCGAGCCGGCGGCGCGACGGCATACTGCGTCGCTCGCTAGCCAGCTAACCGGAAAGCCGCAACGATCGTGCCGGGAATCGCGGCAGACGCGCGGCCAAAAGCAACCTGCAAAACAACACCACAAGCGACGGCACGCGAGCGCACCGCCGCACCGCTGCACCAACGCAAGCCGCGGCGTCAGATCCGCGCTGCCCCCCGCTAACCCCCGCGCTAAACCCCGCGCTAAACCTTTACGCAACGCGAGCAAACCGCATCCGGCACGCGCGCGCCTCGCCCTTTTTACAAACAATGGGTAACGCGAGCGGCGGCAGTCCGACTTCAGTGGGTCGGATGCGTATTCGGCGGTGCCAGATCGTGCTGCAGCGTCTGCAGAAACTGGTCGAGCAGTGCGATATCGAACGGTTTCGGCAAAACATGCGCGTCGACATGCCGGGCGCGCTCGAGCTCTTCCGCGTAACCGGTCACGAGCACGACCGGCAGCTTCGTTTCGAAGTGCTGGATGGCTTCAGCGAGGTCGATGCCGTTGAGTTTGCCCGGCATATGAATATCGGAAATCACGAGGTCGAACGGCAAGGGCTCGCCGCTTTTCGCGCGCTTTTCACGCGCATCGTCGAGCAGGCGCAGCGCAGTATCGGCATTGAATACACAGGTGACCTCATGACCCATCATCTGCAGCAGCGCTTCGGTGCCGGCCGCTACTTCGTCGTTGTCTTCGACGAGCAGAATGCGCAGCCCTTGCGGCGTGTCGCCTTCCGCGACGATCGGCTCGACCGGCGTTTCGGTCTGAATCGCCTCGCCGGTCGTACGCGGCAAATAAAGCCGCACGGAGGTGCCCGCCCCTATCGCGCTGTCGATGGCCGCGAGGCCGCCCGAGCGCTCGCAGAACGCGAACACTTGCGGCAGGCCAAGACCCGTGCCCATGCCCTTCGGCTTGGTCGTGAAAAGCGGCTCGAACGCGCGCGCGAGCACGTCGGGCGGCATGCCGACGCCGGTATCCTCGAGCGAGAGCTGAACGAACTCGCCGGTCAGCGGAAAGCCGTCTTCGTGACGGAACATGATGTTCTTCGCGCGCACGGTGAAGCGTCCGCCGTTCGGCATCGCGTCGCGCGCATTGACGGCGACATTGATCAGCGCAAGCTCGAGCTCCGCGACATCGACGCGAATCGGCCAGACGCCGAGGCCGATGTCCATCACGAGCGACACCTTCGCGCCGAGCGATGCGCGCAGCAGTTCGCGGCAGCCGGGCAGCCAGCGCTCGATGGCGAGCGTTTCGTTGCGCAGCGGCTGCTTGCGCGCCACGCCGAGCAACTGACGCGTGAGCGACTGGCCGCTTTTCAGCGCACGCTCGACGGCCGACAGTTCGCGATCGAATGCGGCCACCTTTCGTCTGCGCAGAATCTGAATGTTCGCCGACACAATCATGAGCAGGTTGTTGAAGTCGTGCGCGACGCTGCCGACGAGATTGCCGAGCGCTTCCATCTTGCGCGACTGCCGGTAGGCGGATTCGATCGAGCGGCGCATCGATGCTTCGGCCTGCCAGCGTTCCCACGCTTCCTCTTCGGCGGCGAGCCGTTTCAACGACAGCCAGATCACGCACCACAACACCACCGACGGCACGAACATCGCCAGAATCAGCACGCTCAGATGCCGGTACCAGGCCGCCCAGATCGCCGACGTGCGGTAGCCGCATGCAACGTACACCGGATAGGACCCGACGCGGCGGAACGCGACGATCTGCGTGTCGCCATACAGCATCGAATGGACGCGCACGACGCCCGCGCGGCGGCCTTCGGCCAGCGCCTCGGTAAACGGCGACTTCTGCGGCTCGGCGGCGGCTCGGCTGCTCGGCGGGTAGTGCGCGAGCACGGCGCCGTCGGTGCGCGTCAGGCCCATCGTCATCGGCGCGCCGCTGCCGCCCAGCAGGTCGCGATAGAAGTCGCTGAAATAGCCGGAACGCAGCGCGACCGAGACGATACCGGCGAACGCATCGTCGCCGTTGCGGCGCGCGACGCCGGTGTTGAACACGACTTCGCCATCCGCCGCGGAGCCGGACATCACCCTCGACACATGCTCGATCACGCTGCCGTTACGAATGCCGATGAAATCGTCGCGTGCGGCAATCGATAGCGGCGGCGCCGGATAGAAGCGGCTGCTCGCGAGCAGCGTGCCGTCGCTGCTGAAAATCGACATCGACGCGACCTGCGGATAACCGCCGCCGATCGAATCGAGCTTGTCGTGAATCTGCGCTTCGCGCGCGCGAATGCCCGCATCGTCGAGACCCTGCACGAAGTCGACCACGCGCGCATCGAGCGCTTCATTCATGTCGAATACCTTGAGCGCATGCTCTTCGGCAACGCGCACGGTGCGCAGCGTCACGTCCGTCGCCTCCGCCTCGCGCGCGCGGAAGTCGTCGAACGCCATCACGACGACGAATACGCAGGGCAGGATGATTGCCGCAATCAGCAGCGCGATCAGCGTCATGCGACGCACCGCGAAGTTATGCTCGGGCACGGCCGGAAACACGGTCTCTTCGGACCGGTTGGCGGCGTCACGGTTATCTTCAGCCGATTCGCGCCGATCAGAAGTCATCATGGACACCGCGGCAAAAGTCGGAAAGGACAGGCATGACTTTTACCATCATACGGCGAGCGGTGACGCTTGCCGCAATTCGAATTCTCTCCGATGGGCCGGACTGTTTTCGAAACAGTGACAAATCCGGTAGCGCAAACGTACACAAAAGTATAAACGGCGACATTTTGTTAGTTAGTGGTGAAAACGTCCCCGAAACTGCGAGTCACTTGAGTGACTTTTGTTCGATGTACGGCAATTTGGCGAGTTGCCTTTTCGCCGGTTTGCTTCGAGAATTGCGCCCCAGATAACCCAAGCGTCCGCCATGTCCGGACGCAATCGCGCGAGGGCGCCCCGACATCCCAGTCAGACGAGACGGAAGGGTAGTTCGCGATATTCAGCGATCGTCAGCGGGGCAGCACGGCATGCAGCACGCCCGTTGCCGCGCGGATTCTGCTACGGGGTGGGGTTCAAAATGCCGGCCATTATCGTCTTTCGAGGCGTACGCGACTATTTCCGTATGTATCGACCACTACACGGCGCGGCGTCACACTCCTTTGCCCTTTTTCGTACCGCGTGCGCCTGAGCGGGCCGCAGCATTCCGCCTGCACGCGGTAAATCCGGCGATGACTAAAGAACCGCCGGCAGCCGCCGATAATACGCACGAGACAATTCCGTTTACCGATTCTGCCGCCATGCCCTTGCCCATCGTGATCGCCGACGATTCGCTGCTCGCCCGGAAGGTGCTCACCAAGGCACTGCCGCCGGACTGGGACGTCGAGATCGCCTACGCATCGAACGGGCGCGAAGCACTCGCACTGTACCGCGCCGGCAAGGCCACGGTGATGTTTCTCGACCTGACGATGCCGGACATGACGGGCTATCAGGTACTGGAAGCGCTGCAGCATGAAGATCTGAACACCTTCGTGATTGTCGTATCCGCGGACATCCAGCCGATGGCGCAGGAACGCGTCCGCGCGCTGGGCGCGATCGCGTTCGTTGCGAAGCCCGTGACCTCCGAGGCGGTCCTTCCCATCCTCAAGGAGTACGGGTTGTATGCCTGAGCCAGTTCTCAACGAAGACCAGCGCGACGCGTTGCAGGAGGTGGCGAATCTCGCGATGGGGCAGGCCGCGAAGCGCCTCGCGCTGCTGCTCGATGCGTTCATCGAACTGTCGGTGCCGCGCGTGCGCGTCGTCAACGTGCGCGAAGCCGCACAGGCGCTACGCGACATGACCGGCATCAGCGAAACCGTCGCCGCGGTGCGCCAGGGTTTCCGCTCCGACATCAAGGGCGAAGCGCTCGTGATCTGCAAGAGCGGCAACGTCGAACAGCTGTGCGCGCTCGTGAGCGATCCGTATGCGAAATCGACTTACGAGACGATCAGCCAGCAAGAGCTGATCTTCGACATCGCAAACCTGCTGACGGGCGCCTGCGTCTCGTGCATCTTCGAGCAACTCGGCCGCGCGCCGGTGTTTTCGGCGCCGGGCATGCTCGGACTCACGATGTCGCTCGACGACGTATTCCAGCCGAACATCCTCGCCTGGAGCGTCGCGCTGCTCGTCGAAGTCAACTTCTCGCTCGAGGATCAGAGTTTCCGCGCGCATCTCGTGATGCTGATGGCCGAAGACTCGATCCTGCATATCAATCACGCACTTGATGCACTGTTGTCCAGCCTATGAACGTTTCAACGGCCTCTCTGAGTGACCTGGTGGTGGAACGCGTCGGATTCGGCATTTTCGTGCTCGACCGGCAAATGAACGTACTGATGTGGAACCGCTTCATGCACGACCACAGCGGCCTGTCGGCCGAGCAGGTGGTCGGCAAGTCGATCTTCGCGAGCTTTCCGGAATTGCCGCGCGTCTGGCTCACGCGCAAGCTCGAAAGCGTGTTCCAGCTCGGCAGTTTCGCGTTCAGTTCGTGGGAGCAGCGGCCCTATCTGTTCAAGTTCGACCACGACCGGCCGATTACCGGCGGCGTCGACTATATGCAGCAGGACTGCACGTTCATGCCGCTGATGCGCGATCGCGAAGTCGAAGCCGTTTGTGTAACGGTGTCCGATGTGACGCACGTGAGCATCATGCAACGCGAACGCGAGGAAGCCGTGGCGAAGCTGCAGGAATACGCGGATCGCGACGGGCTGACCGGCATCGCGAACCGCCGCTATTTCGAAATACGGCTGCGCGACGAGTACACACGCTGGCAGCGCTACGGCGGCGATCTGTCGATCCTGTTATTCGATCTCGACCACTTCAAGAAGATCAACGACCAGTTCGGGCACGTCGCCGGCGATTCCGTGCTGCGCGAAATGGCGCAGCGCGTGGCCGGCGTGGTGCGCGCGCAGGACACGTTCGGGCGTTTCGGCGGCGAGGAGTTCGCGCTGCTGCTGCCGTGCACGCCGCTCGAGGACGCGATGCTCGTCGCCGAGAAGATCCGCAATACGATCGGCGACACGCCGGTCGACGTGCACGGTGTCAGCGTGCCGGTGACGGCGAGCGTCGGCGGGGCATCGGCGCGAGCCGGTGTCCCGGCTTACGAAGCGCTGATCAACGAAGCCGATGCGGCCCTTTACACTGCTAAACGGCAAGGCCGTAACCGCTCGATCGCATTCATCTGACGTTAACGTAACGCTCACTTGACCTTTCGCTCGTCCGGCTCGCCAAGCCTTACAAGGCCATGCTGCTTGCCGGGCGCGCCCGCCGGGCCGGGGTTTAGCGACGGCTTTCGATGGCTGGTATACTTTCGCGCGTCCCGGCATCCCAGCCGGCATATTTCAGATTTCATTTCGCGCGTGTCCGCGCGCGCGGGCGGCTTGCCCTGCGGGTAGGCATGACTTCTTGATCGCCCTATTAACCGGGCGTCTCAGCGGAGATTGTCTTGGCCGTTTCCAATCCAGTCGTGGACGATACACAAACCGACGCTGCTGCCGCTTCCTCAGGCAGTTCGTTTTATCTCGCCATGCGCATCCTGCCGGCTGCGCAGCGCGACGCGATGTATCAGATTTACGCGTTCTGCCGCGCCGTCGACGATATCGCCGACGGCGGCCAGCCGCGTGCCGAACGGGCCGCCGCGCTCGAGCGCTGGCGCGCCGACATCGACGCGTGCTATGCGGGCGCGCCGCGTGAATCGCTGCGCGAGCTGACCCGGCACATTCACACGTTCCATCTGCAGCGCGAAGACTTCCACGCGATGATCGACGGCATGGCAATGGATGCCGAAGCCGACATCTGCGCGCCGGACGAGGCGACGCTCGATCTCTATTGCGACCGCGTGGCAAGCGCCGCGGGGCGGCTGTCGGTGAGAATATTCGGGATGGAAGAGCAGCCGGGCCGCGACCTCGCTCATCATCTCGGGCGCGCGTTGCAGCTCACCAATATCCTGCGCGACATCGACGAAGACGCCGAGCTGAACCGCTGCTATCTGCCGCGCGAACTGCTCGCGCGCGAGGGCATCGCGGCGACAAGCCCCGCCGCGATCGCGGACGATCCTTCCCTTCCGCGCGTGTGCGCGACCATCGCGGAACGCGCCGAGCGGCACTTCATCGCGTCGAACGCGATCATGGATCAGTGTCCGCGCGCGCATGTGCGCGCACCGCGCATCATGTCGGGTGTGTATCACTGCCTGCTCGAACGCACCGTCGAGCGCGGTTTCGACATCCCGCGCACCAAAGTCCGCAAGCCGCGCGCGCGGCTGCTGTGGATTCTCGCGCGGTACGCCTTCTTCTGATGCGCAAGCTGGTGCACGTGATCGGCGCAGGCCTTGCGGGCCTCGCCGCCGCAGTGCAATTACAGCGCCGCGGCGCGCAGGTCGCGTTATACGACGCGGCGGAGCAGGCGGGCGGGCGCTGCCGCTCGTACTACGACCGGACGCTCGGTGCGACCGTCGATAGCGGCAATCACGTGGTGGTGTCGGGCAACCATGCCACGTTGAATTACGTGCGCGCGATCGGCGCCGGCGATGAACTGGTCGGGCCGGCGCGGCCGGAGCTGAATTTCATCGATGTCGCGACGCGTATGCGCTGGACCGTGCGCCCGTCGCCGGGCCGCGTGCCGTTCTGGATGCTCGACCCGGCCGCGCGCGTGCCGCATACGCAATTCGGCGACTATCTGTCGCTCGTGCCGTTGCTGTTCGCGAAGCCGGGCCGCACGCTCGCGCAAACGATGCGCTGCAACGGCGCGCTGTGGGACCGGATGCTGGGGCCGCTGCTGACGGTGATGATGAACGTCGATCCGCGCAACGGCACCGCCGAACTGGCGGCCAACGCGGTGCGCGACACGCTTGCGACGGGCGGCGACGCGTATCGGCCGCTCGTGGCGCGCCATGGTCTGAGCAGCGCATTCGTCGATCCGGCGCTGCGCCTGCTGCAGCATGGCGGCGCGACGATCCGGCTCGATGCGCGCCTCGACGCGGTCGAATTCGCCGACAGTCGCGTGACGGCATTGCAGGTCGGCGGCGAGCGAATTGCGCTCGAAGACGGCGAAGCCGCGGTGCTCGCCGTGCCGCCGCACGTGGCGCAGGCGCTGGTGCCGGGCGTGCAGGCGCCGCAGCGCTTCTCGCCGATGGTGACCGCGCACTTCGCGATCGAGCCGCCCGCAGGCCACCCGCCGACGGCCGCTCTGATCAACGGCAATGCGCACTGGCTGGTCGCCGCGGAAGGGCGTCTGTCGGCTACCGCTTACGGTGCGGAACGCCTCGCGGGCATGCCGCGCGACGCGCTTGCGCAAACGCTGTGGACCGACGTCGCGCAGGCAGCCGGTTTGCCGGCACAAGCGCTGCCGATATGGCAGATTGGCGTCGAACCGTACGCGACATTCGCCGCGGTGCCTGACGAAGAAATGCGCCGCCCGGCGGCGCGCACGCGCTGGAATAACCTGATGCTTGCGGGCGACTGGACGGCTACCGGTCTGCCCGCAACGATAGAGGGAGCGATCCGCTCGGGCCAGAAGGCCGCGGATCTGCTTCTGAACGAACCGATGGGACGCTGATGAACGATTTATCCGTCGCCCAGCAGTTGGGCGAAGCAAACCCCGCAGCCGATCGCGCTCAGGACGCGACGGTTGCCGCCGACGTTGACGCCCAGTTTGCTGGCCAGGTGGCCGGTCAGATGGGCGCAGACGTTGCCGCGCAAGCGGGAGCGCCGGCCGTCGCCGCACCGGACGCCGCGCTCGACGCGGCCATCACGCGCGCCACCGACGCGATCCTCGCCGCGCAACACGACGACGGGCATTGGGTCTACGAACTCGAAGCCGACGCGACGATTCCGGCCGAATACGTGCTGCTCGTTCATTATCTCGGCGAAACCGCGAATCTCGAACTCGAACAGAAAATCGGCCGCTACCTGCGCCGCATCCAGTTGCCGGACGGCGGCTGGCCGCTTTTCACCGATGGCGCGATGGACGTCAGCGCCACCGTCAAGGCGTACTTCGCGCTGAAGATGATCGGCGACGCGGAAGACGCCGAGCATATGCGCCGCGCACGCGAAGCCGTGCTTTCGCATGGCGGCGCGGAAGCGGTCAACGTGTTCACGCGCATGCTGCTCGCGCTGTTCGGCGTGATTTCGTGGCGCGCGGTGCCGGTGATGCCGGTCGAGATGATGCTGCTGCCGCAGTGGTTTCCGTTCCATCTGTCGAAGGTGTCGTACTGGGCGCGCACGGTGATCGTGCCGCTGCTGGTGTTGGCCGCGAAGCGGCCGGTCGCGCGCAACCCGCGCGGCGTGCGCATCGACGAGCTGTTCGTCGGCGCGCCGGTCAATACCGGCATGCTGCCGCGCGCGGCGCACCAGAGCAAAGGCTGGTTCCGCTTCTTCCGCTCGATCGACGCGGTGTTGCGCGTAACCGAGGGCCTCTTCCCGACACGCATGCGCGAGCGCGCCATTCAGGCGGCGCTCGCGTTCGTCGATGAACGCCTGAACGGCGAAGACGGCCTCGGCGCAATTTTCCCGGCGATGGCGAACTCCGTGATGATGTACGACGTGCTCGGTTATCCGGCCGAGCACCCGAATCGCGCGATTGCCCGCCGTTCGGTCGACAAGCTGCTCGCCATCCACGAAGACGAAGCGTATTGCCAGCCGTGCCTGTCGCCGGTGTGGGACACGTCGCTTGCGGCGCACGCGCTGCTCGAAACCGGCGATGCACGCGCCGTGGCGGCCGCCGCACGCGGCCTCGACTGGCTCGTGCCGCTGCAGGTGCTCGACGTGCGCGGCGACTGGATTTCGCGCCGGCCCAACGTGCGCCCGGGCGGCTGGGCGTTCCAGTACGCGAACGCGCATTACCCGGACGTCGACGATACCGCGGTGGTGGCGGCGGCCATGCATCGCGTCGCGGTCGACGCGAAGACGCAGGCGTACGACGCCGCGATCGCGCGGGCGCGCGAGTGGGTGGTCGGCATGCAGAGCAGCGATGGCGGGTGGGGCGCATTCGAGCCCGAGAACACGCACTATCACCTGAACAGCATTCCGTTCTCCGATCACGGCGCGCTGCTCGATCCGCCGACCGCGGACGTGTCGGGCCGCTGCCTGTCGATGCTTGCGCAGATGGGCGACATGCCGGCGACCAGCGACCCCGCGCGCCGCGCCTACGACTATCTGCTGAAGGAACAGGAAGCCGACGGCAGCTGGTATGGCCGCTGGGGCATGAACTACATCTATGGCACGTGGAGCGTGCTCGGCTCGCTGAATGCGGTCGGCATGCCGCTCGACCATCCGGCCATGAGACGCGCCGCGCAATGGCTTGTCTCGATCCAGAACGCGGACGGCGGCTGGGGCGAGGACGGCACGAGCTACAAGCTCGAATACCGCGGCTACGAGCGCGCGACGAGTACCGCGTCGCAGACGGCCTGGGCGGTGCTCGCGCTGATCGCAGCCGGCGAAGTCGGGCATCCGGCGGTCGCGCGCGGCATCGACTACCTCGTGCGCGAGCAGCGCGACCACGGGCTATGGGACGAAACGCGCTTTACGGCGACGGGTTTCCCGCGCGTGTTCTATCTGCGCTACCACGGCTATCGCAAGTTCTTCCCGCTGTGGGCGCTGGCGCGCTATCGGCACATGAAGCAGTCCGGCGAAACGCGCGTCAAGGTCGGTTTGTGAGCGCGCAGGCGCCACCGGTGGCCGGTCGTGGCACGGCGCCGGCCGCGTTGCCCGTGATCGCCGTCACCGGCATGGCGTTCGAAGCGCGTATCGCGCGCGGCGAGGGCGTCGACGCGGTGTTCGCGGCGCGCGCCGATCTGCTCGAGCGCGCCTTGACCGCAGCCGTCGCGCGCGGTTGCGCCGGCATTATCAGCTTCGGTACGGCGGGTGGACTCGCGCCCGATCTCGAGCCCGGTGCGCTGATCATCGCGGAGGGTGTGGACGGGCCGCTTGGGCCCGTTTCGACCGACCACGCGTGGTCCGAGCGAATCGCCGCCGCGCTCGCGGCGACGCCGCTCGCCGCGAAACTGCGCCGCGGCCGTCTGGCGGGCGTCGCGGCGCCGCTGACCGGCGCCGCCGACAAGGCGGCGCGCCATCGCGCAACCGGCGCCTTGGCGGTCGATATGGAGTCGCATCTGGCGGGCGCGATTGCCCATGCGCATCGATTGCCGTTCGCGGTGTGCCGCGCGGTGGTCGATCCCGTCTGGCGCACGTTGCCGCCCGCCGCAACGGCCGGCTTGCGCGACGACGGCAGCACCGCGATCGCGCCGATCCTGCGTGAACTGATCAAACAGCCGTCACAGATTCGTCCTCTGATCCAGCTGGCTGCAGACGCGCGCGCCGCGCGCGCGACCCTCGTCGATGCGCGTCGCGCGCTGGATCAGGCCGGCGCACTGCGGTTTTCAACGCGACTCGGGTAGCCGGCGGAGATAACCGGCGCGGCTAGCCGGCGCCGCGCTCAGGGCTTCGGCGCGGCGTCGCCGGGATCGTTATAGTTCGGCACCGCCGGGCCGCTATCGCTGCCGCCGCCCGCCGGCGCGTTGCCCGGATCCGTATACATCGGCACGCCCGCTGGCGCGGAACTCGAACCCGCCGCCCCCGACGCGGGCTCGGCCGGCGCGGCGCCCGATTCGTCATCGCCGTAGTTCGGCAACGCCTGCTCCGGCGCACCGGTGCCGCGCAGCAGCGCACGCCGCTGCTGCGTGTACGCGTCACGCACGAACGAGTACTTGTCGAGCGCCGCCTGCTGCAACAGGTTCGTCGCGCCGAGCAGGTCGGAACGCACGCTCAGGAACTGCACGCCGTACAAAATGGTGCGCGGCTCCCAATCGAGGTAGTGGACAGGATTGAAGCGGAAATCGACCGCGAAGCCGACGCTGTCGCGGAACGAGCTCGGCCCGAACAGCGGCAGCACCAGATACGGGCCCGCGGGCATGCCCCAGCGTCCGAGCGTCAGACCGAAATCCTGCTTATGTTTCGGCAGACCGGCGGGCGTTGCGAAATCGAGCAGGCCGCCGATGCCGAACACGGTGTTCATCGTGAAGCGCATCAGCGTCTCGACCGCTTCGGTGATATGCAGCTGCAGCATGCTGTTGGCGAAATTGTCGAGGTCGCCGATATTCGAGAAGAAGTTGCTGATGGCCTGGCGCAGCGGCTGCGGCGTGACCTTCTGATAGCCCTTCGCAAGCGGGACGGCCACCGCCGTGTCAACCTTGTCGTTGACGTTGAAGATCACACGATTCATCGGCTCGAGCGGGTCGCCCGGCGTACGGTTCGGACCCGTCGCGCATCCGCTCATAAGGCCGGCGGCAAGCATCGCCAGTGCGGCGGTTCGCATCTTCATGCATCAATCCTTTGTTTTTTTCTCGTCGTTACGCGGCGCACCCGCGGTTTGCCCATCAGTACCGGTTGAAATACCACAGCGCCGATCAACGTGCAGAAGAGCGACAGCGCGAGCAGTTTGCCCATGCTCGACGTGCCGGGATGGTGTGACAGCCAGAGACTCCCGAACGCGGTTGCCGTGGTCGCCGCACTGAAGATCACCGCATGCGTGAGGCTCGACTGCAGCAGCCCGGTTTCGCCGCGGCGCCACGCCATCACGAAGTAGATCTTGAATGCGACGCCGACGCCGAGCATCAGCGGTAGCGCGATGATATTCGCAAAGTTCAATGGCATGCGGAACACCACGCAAAGCTCAAGCGTGACAACGGCCGACACGAGTAGCGGGATCAGCGTGCGCAGCACATCGCTGAAGCGCCGCAGGGCGATCCACAGCAAGGTGGTGATCGCGACCAGCGCCCAGCAGGCCGCCTGCACGAACGACAGGATGATGACGTTCGCCGAATGAAGGATCGATATCGGGCCGCCGATGGTGGCGGGCTCGGCTGTTTTCACGGCCTTCGCGAAGGCGCGCAGCATGACGTCGTCGCCGGGGTCGGTGCCGGGCGGCACTTTCGGCGAGATTTCGACGAGCGCCTGGCCGCTTTTCGAGATCCAGTCGCTCACGATGTCGCGCGGCAGCGTCGCTTCGGTGATCGGCGACGGCTGCAACAGGTTCGTCAGTTGCTTGAGCGCGAGGCGCAGCGGCTCCGAAATCGCCGTTTCGGCGCGGTCGCGCGTGGCGGTATTCGCGGCCGCGAGCTTTGTCAGCGTTTCAGACAGATGCTTGGCCTCGGCCGCGCCCGGGCCCGGATGGTCTTCAGCGGCGAGCGAAAGCTGGTTCGCGACGCGTTTTAGCGCATCGATGCGCACGGCGTCGGTTACGGGCGGCGCGGGCGTTTGCGTGAGCGCCGGCAGCAGTTGCTGGGCGGCGGCCGAGATCAACGCGAGCTTTTGAGGCTGATCGGGCGGAATGAAGGTGGACAGCGTCGTGGTGCGGCCGACTTCCGGCAGCGTCGACAGGCGCGCCGCAATCCGGTCCGCCCCGGCGAGGTTCGGCGCGAGCGCGCGCACATTGTTCACCCCGGCTTCCGGCGCGTCGTTCAGCGAGAGCAGCGTCGCCATCGATTCGGTGTGCGGATCCTTCAGATGCAGCGGGTTGAAGTCGAAGCGCAGATGTGTGAGCAGCGGCAACGCGCCGATGATCACGGCGAGCGTGATGATCAGCACGGGCTTGCGGTTGCGATCGAGAAAATCGTCGACGGGCGCGAGCCGGGTAAAGCCGGGCGAGCCGGCTTCGCCGGGCGGATTGAACACCTTCAGGAGTGCCGGCAGCAAGGTCATGTTCGTGAAATACGCGACGAACATGCCGACGCCCGCAATTTTTCCCAACTCGGACACGCCGCGATACGCGGTCGGCAAAAACGAAAAAAAGCTTTCGGCGACGGCCACGGCCGCGAGCGTCAGCGGTACGCCAATGCTATAGGCGGTATTGACGAGCGCGGCCGAAAGCCGATTGTCCCGATGGCGTTCTTCCCGATACTTGACGCCGTATTGCACGCCGAAGTCGACGCCGAGCCCGACGAACAGCACCATGAACGCGACCGAAATCATGTTCAGCGCGCCGACCATCATGAGACCGAGCGCGGCCGTGATCGCGAGGCCGACGAACAGGGTGATCAGCACCGCGACGATCATGCGGCCCGAACGCAGCGCCAGCCACAGGATGAACAGCACCACGAGCAGCGTGCAGATGCCGTTGACGGCCGCGCCGTCCTTGACCGATGCGAACTCTTCGTCCGCGAGCGGTTGCTTGCCGGTGAGGCGCACATGCGCGCCGTATTTGCCCTCGAGGTTCAGCGAGGTGGCGATCTTGCGAATCTGATTCGACGCGTGGGCGCCCGCCTGCAGCGCGCCATAGTTCACTACCGGCAGCACGGTGATGAACGAGCGCGCCGGCTGCTTCGCTTCGCTCTTGTCGACGAGGCCGCGCCACGACATGACCGCGAACTGGCCGGCCAGCACCTTGTCGAGCGTGTTCGCGCTTTCCGATAGCAGATGGCTCATGTCGCCGAGCTTGACCTGGCCGATCGTCAGCGGCAGCTGGAGGCTCGTGTTGAGCGTATTGGCGAGGCCCGTCAGGCCGGGATCGTGCGCGAGCGAATTGATGAGCGGCTTTGCCTTGACCAGCTGCGAGGTGGTCGATTCGACATCGCTCAACGACGGAAACAGCAGACCGTTGCGTTCGAAGAACGGCCCGCCGGCCGGCTCGGTGACGCGAACGAACTCGTTGGGTTCTTTTTGCAGTGCGGCAGAGAGCTCGTCCGCGGCGGCGCCTGCAAACTCGGGCGCGCCCGCTTCGACCACGACCAGTATCGTATCGCCGCGTTCGGGAAAGGCCTGATCGATCGCATTATCGAGCGCCGCCCACTTCTCGTCGTTCTCGACGAGCCGGCTGACGTCCGTGTTGATCTTGAAGTTATGAGCGACGTAATAGCCGCTCGCAATGGCGAGCGCGAGCGATACACCGATGACCTGTAAAGGACGGCGCACGGAAAAGACAGCAAGGCGGACGATGGATGACTTCAGCATGTAGGCGCAGAGCCCCTGTCATTGGATGGCATTTTCTTCAAGAGCGCACAAGTATACCGACGCAACCCGTCTGTAGGCGGATCGAAGGGCGGGAGTCCATGTCAAAGGCATGTGACAAAGCCGTTATACTGGCCCCTCGTCCGTTGCCTCCATGAGCCGGCGCCCATTGTCCAACGTACCGACCTGTATATGAAACGTTACCTCACTGTTTTTCTGGCAGCCGCCTTCGTGTCCACCGCGGCTATTGCACAAACCGCGCCCGAGGCTGTTGTGAAGAGCGCAGTGCAAGGCACGGTCGAGGCGATGAAGGCCGATCCCCAGGCGCGCGGTGGCGACATGAGCAAGATCACCGGCGTGGTCGAATCGCACTTCGTGCCGGCCACGAACTTCCAGCGTACGACGCGTATCGCGGTTGGCAAGGCATGGTCCGGCGCCACGCCCGACCAGCAGAAGCAGCTATATGAGCAATTCCAGTTGCTGCTGGTGCGCACTTATGCATCGTCTTTGTCGCAATTGCGCGGTCAGGACGTGAAGTTCCAGTTCCAGCCGGCCAATATCCAGGCCGGCGGCAACGACGCTGTCGTGACCTCGCACGTGCTCAGCAACGGCGGCGACGATCAGATCGACTACCGTCTCGAAAAGACCGCCAACGGCTGGAAGATTTACGACATCAATATGCTCGGCGCGTGGCTCATCCAGGTTTACCAGCGGCAGTTCCAGGAGCAACTGAACAAAGGCGGCGTCGACGGTCTGATCAAATTTCTGACCGAGCACAACGCACGCAACGCTTCCTGAACTATGCACCCGGCCCGGGCGCTGCATCACGCGAATAAGCGTGTGCCGCGCCCGGCGCGCTTGACGGGGCCACGCGCCGCTATTTTTTGCTGCGGTGCTCGACGGCGAACTTGATCAACTCGGCCTGGCCGTCGATCTCGAGCTTGCGCTTCAGATTCAGCCGATGCGTCTCGACGGTTCGCACCGATAAGCCGTTGCGCTGCGCAATCTGCTTGCTCGACAGGCCCTCCGCCAATGCGTCCAGAATGTCCCGCTCGCGAGGCGTGAGACGCGCAAGCGGCGTCAACGCGGCCGAGGCCTCGATCATCCGTACGCCAAGCCCGGCGCTGAAGAACGTCTGACCGCTGAGCACCGTGCTGATGGCACGGATGATTTCGGTAGCCGGCGAGTCCTTCAGAACATACCCGCTCGCACCGGCCCGCACGGCCTGCGT
Source organism: Paraburkholderia sp. 2C (assembly GCF_054589215.1). Taxonomy (NCBI): domain Bacteria; kingdom Pseudomonadati; phylum Pseudomonadota; class Betaproteobacteria; order Burkholderiales; family Burkholderiaceae; genus Paraburkholderia; species Paraburkholderia sp. 2C. The sequence goes on from NZ_BAAILL010000032.1 coordinate 892,228, forward strand.
GACGTATTCGACGTTATCGTGCATCGACAGCATCAGCACGCGGATGCCCGGAAAGCGCTCGTGAAAAACGCCCGCGAGCGTGATGCCGTTCATCCCGTTCATGCCGATATCCATCAGCACAAGGTCCGGCTCATGCGCGACCGCCAGCGCGATCGCTTCGTCGGCGTTGCCGGCTTCACCGACGACGGCGAAGCCCGGTACCGCTTCGAGCCGCGCACGCAGGCCGTCGCGCACGAGCGGGTGATCGTCGACGAGGATCAGGCGCGCGGCGGCCGGCGACGTGTCGTTCATGGTCGGTCCTCCTGCTCGATATGCGCATGGGCGGGCGCTGTGCCGGCGGCTGATGCGGATGCTTTGCCGCTGACGCTGCGCGCCGGCACCGCGGCCCCGACGATGGTTCGCCCCGGCTCCGAGACAAGCGACAGCGTGCCGCCCAGCGCCTCCAGCCGTTCCCGCACGTTGCGCAAGCCTACACCGGCATTCGGGTCGGCTTGCACGCGGTCGATATCGAAGCCGCGTCCGTCGTCTTCGATGGTCAACGCGACCCTGCCCGCCGAGATGTCGAGCGCGAGCGCCGCTTTCGTGGCGCGCGCGTGCCGCACGATATTGGTCAACGCCTCCTGTGCAATGCGAAAGAGAGCCGTATTGACTGCGTCCGGCAGGAGCATGCCGCGTGCCTGCCCCGTTTGCGCGAATCCGATCGCAACGCCCGATTCGGCGCTCAGTTCGCGCGTCAACTGCTCGAGCGCGGCGGCGAGGCCAAGGTCGTCGAGCATGGATGGCCGCAGCGCATGCGAGATGCGCCGCACTTCGCGCAACGTGTCGCCGAGCCGCGCGAGACTCGTGGACAGCGCGGCCTCCGCGGCCGGCACACGTGCGTCGCTGTGCTCGAAGCGCGCGAGTGCCGATTCGAGCAGCAGCTTGACCGACACCATCATCTGGCTGATGCCGTCATGCAATTCGCGCGAGAGCCGGGCGCGTTCGCTTTCCTGCGACGCGACGACCTGCTGCGCCAGGCGCCTCAACTTCGCGTCGGCGCTGCGATACTCGCTGACGTTCAGCACCAGCGCGCAGAGCGTGATCACGGCGAGCCCCGCGAGCGCGATGCCGCCGATCCACATCATCGTGCGCTCGATATTCGACGATGCGCGCTGATCGATGCGCGCGAGCGTCGTATCGACATCGTCGAGGTAAATGCCGGTGCCGACCATCCAGCCCCAGCGTTCGAGCGGCACGACGTAGCCGAGCTTCGGCGCGAGCTTGCCCGTGGACGGACGGTGCCACACGTAGCGCACGTAGCCGCCGCCTCGCGACGCGGCGGCGATCAGTTGCTGGATGGTGAGCGATCCGGCCGGATCGCGCAGCGTCCACAGATCGCGCCCGACCAGATCCGGTTCGCGCGGATGCATGAGTGAGCGGCCATGCATGTCGTAGACAAAAAAGTAGCCATCCTGACCAAAATCCAGCTTCTGCAATGTGGCCAGTGCGCGGCTCTGCAACATCGCATCGTCGCGGGCGTTTTCGCCGGCCGCTTCGTAAAGCGGCGCGATCGCGCTCATGGCGAGATCGACATAGTGGCGTAGCTCGATTTCCTTGCTCGCGAGATAGGCGGCCTGCGTGGTGGCGTGCTGGGTTCGCGCGAGCGCCGTGGCCTGATGGCGTACGCCGATCCCGATACCGACGATCGCAAGCAGGAACGGCACGATCGCGAGCAGGAATATCTTCGCTTTAAGGTTCATCGCTGAAAAGTCCGCCGGATGGCATACGTAATAGTACGTAGCGAGCTTACGTAGTTGTGCGCTTGTGACGCCGAGGACGAAAGCGAATACTACACGGCCATAGCCTGGCGAACATACGATGCCACATCGGCTTTTCGTCGTCAGTCATTGAATTCGTATAACTAAACAGGAGACTCCATGAATCGGGCTTCCGGATTCCTGGTTTGGACCGCGGTCGCGCTATTCGGCGCATTCGCGTTCGGCACCATCGCGCTCGCGCACGGCGAGCGCGTCAGCGCTTTATGGATTGTGATCGCCGCAGTCTGCGTTTATCTGATCGCATACCGCTTCTATAGCCGCTTCATCGCAAACAAGGTGTTGCAGCTCGACGGCGAACGCGTCACACCTGCCGTGCGGCACAACGACGGGCTCGATTACGTGCCCACCAACAAGTACGTGCTGTTCGGCCATCATTTCGCGGCGATTGCCGGAGCCGGGCCGCTGGTCGGCCCTGTGCTGGCCGCGCAGATGGGCTATATGCCGGGCATGCTGTGGATTCTCGCCGGCGTCGTGTTCGCCGGCGCGGTGCAGGATTTCATCGTGCTCTTCATCTCGTCGCGCCGCGACGGCCGATCGCTCGGCGATCTGGTGAAGATGGAACTCGGCACGGTGCCCGGCGTGATCGCGCTGTTCGGCGCGTTCCTGATCATGGTGATCATCCTCGCGGTGCTCGCGCTGATCGTCGTCAAGGCGTTGACGAACTCGCCGTGGGGCGCCTTCACAGTGGCCGCAACCATTCCGATCGCGCTCTTCATGGGCGTCTATACGCGCTTTATCCGGCCCGGCCGTATCGGCGAAGTGTCGATCATCGGCTTCGTGCTGCTGATGGCGTCTATCGTGTTCGGCCAGCATGTGCACGACTCCCCTGAGCTCGCCGCATGGTTCACGTTCAGCGGCACGCAACTGACATGGATTCTGATCGGCTACGGTTTCGTCGCGTCGGTCCTGCCGGTCTGGCTGCTGCTCGCGCCGCGCGATTATCTGTCGACGTTCCTGAAAATCGGCACGATCCTCGGTCTCGCCATCGGCATCCTGATCGTCGCGCCGGAGCTGAAGATGCCCGCGCTGACGAAGTTCGTCGACGGCACCGGCCCCGTATGGTCCGGTAGCCTGTTCCCGTTCCTGTTCATCACGATTGCTTGCGGCGCGGTATCGGGCTTCCATTCGCTGATCTCGTCAGGCACGACGCCGAAGCTGCTCGACAACGAGCGCAACGCGCGCTTTATCGGCTATGGCGCGATGCTGATGGAATCGTTCGTTGCGATCATGGCGCTCGTGGCGGCTTCGGTGATCGAACCGGGCATCTACTTCGCGATGAATGCGCCGGCGGCAGTGCTTGGCACGACACCTGAAGCAGTCGCGCAGACCGTATCGCAATGGGGCTTCATGCTCACGCCTGAAATGCTCACGGAAACCGCGAAGGCAGTCGGCGAAACCACCATCGTGGCGCGCGCGGGTGGCGCGCCGACGCTCGCGGTCGGTATGGCGCACATCCTGCATCAGGTCATCGGCGGCGAGGCGATGATGGCGTTCTGGTATCACTTCGCGATTCTCTTCGAAGCGCTTTTCATCCTGACCGCGGTCGACGCGGGCACGCGCGCGGGCCGCTTCATGCTGCAGGATCTGCTGGGCACATTCCACCCGGCGTTGAAGCGCACCGAATCGCTGCCTGCCAACCTGATCGCGACGGCGTTGTGCGTGGCCGCGTGGGGATACTTCCTGTATCAGGGCGTCGTCGATCCGCTCGGCGGTATCAATACGTTGTGGCCGCTGTTCGGCATTTCGAACCAGATGCTGGCGGGCATCGCGCTCGTGCTGGGCACCGTTGTGCTGTTCAAGATGAAGCGCGAGCGCTATGCGTGGGTCACGCTCGTGCCGACGGTCTGGCTGCTCGTGTGCACGCTGACGGCCGGTTGGCAGAAGGTCTTCGATGCGAATCCGAAGATCGGCTTCCTCGCGCATGCCGCGAAGCTCAGCGCGGCGGCCGATGAAGGCAAGGTCGTTGCGCCGGCGAAGTCGCTCGCGCAGATGCAACGCGTGATACTCAACGACTATATCGACGCAGCGCTCGCGGGCCTTTTCATCCTGGTCGTGGTGAGCATCGCGGTGTATGGCGTGCGCGCGGTATTGCTCGCGCGGCGCGCGAACCATCCGACCGCGCGGGAAACGCCATTCGAAGCGATGCCCGCAGCGCCGCATGCAGGCGCTGCGAACTGAACGGAGCGGCCGCCATGTTCTCGAATCTTCGCGACGATGTCAGGACCGCAGGCCGCTATCTGGGCGAGACGCTGCGCCTGATGGTGGGCCTGCCGGACTACGACACCTACGTCGCGCACATGCATGCCACGCATCCCGATCGGCCCGTCATGACCTACGATGAGTTTTTCCGCGAGCGTCAGAATGCGCGGTATGGCGGTGGTGCGGGGAAATGCTGCTGAACCCGATAGATAGCCTGGGAACCTGAGAGCCCAAAAAGAAAAAAGCGCAACGGCATACGCCGTTGCGCTTTTTCATTGCATCAGGGGCTGGAGACCGCGCGATCAATTCACCGCGGCGGCCGTCTCAACCTTCTTACCCTTGCCCGTACGCTTGATCTCTTCGAGCTTGATCTCGACGTGGCGCGAGAACACATACTCAGCCGGACGCTGCTTGTCGAGCGGGATGTCCTTGGCAAATGCGCCGGTCGTTTTCGGGCCGTTCCGGCTGACCTTGAACGCCTTCAGCGGATGCGTGACGGTATCCATCACCGCGGTTGCTTCGAAGCCGCTGTGGACCATGCAGTCCGCGCACTTTTCGTAGTTGCCGGTGCCGTATTTGTCCCAGTCGGTGGTTTCCATCAACTCCTTGAAGGTCTTTGCATAGCCTTCGCCGACGAGATAGCACGGACGCTGCCAGCCGAACACGGTGCGGGCCGGGTTGCCCCACGGCGTGCAGTGGTAGGTCTGATTGCCGGCGAGGAAGTCGAGGAACATCGCCGACTGGCTGAACGACCAGTTCTTGCCGTTGTTGCCGCGCTTGAAGATTTCCCGGAACAGGTGCTTGGTCTTGTCGCGGTTGAGAAAGTGCTGTTGATCCGGCGCGCGCTCATACGCGTAGCCCGGCGACACGGTAATGCCGTCCACGCCGAGCGGCTTCAACGTATCGAAGAACGCGGCGACGCGGTCCGGCTTCGCATCGTTGAACAGCGTGCAATTGATGTTGACGCGAAAGCCGCGGCGCTTCGCCTCGCGGATCGCGGCGACGGCCTTCTCGTAGACGCCTTCCTGCGAAACCGAGTGGTCGTGCATGTCCTTGTCGCCATCGAGGTGCACGGACCAGACGAAATACGGGTTCGGCTCGTAATCGTCCATCTTCTTTTCCATCAACAGCGCGTTCGTGCAGAGATAGACGAACTTCTTGCGCGCCATGATGCCCTTCACGATTTGCGGCATTTCCTTGTGCAGCAGCGGCTCGCCGCCCGCGATCGAGACGACGGGCGCGCCGCACTCGTCGACGGCTTCGAGGCATTCGGCCAACGACAGCCGCTGGTTCAGGATCGGATCCGGATAATCGATCTTGCCGCAACCATTGCACGCAAGGTTGCAGCGGAAGAGCGGTTCGAGCATCAGTGCGAGCGGATAGCGCTTATTCCCCGACAGGTGCTGGCGCATGATGTAGGCGCCGACCCGAACTTTCTGTAGCAGCGGAATGGACAAGACGGTTCTCCTTAAACTTCGCGTGCAGCGAGTGGTTGCGTCAGCTTCGACGGCAACTTGAATTCAACTTTCTCTTCACGGCCCGCCATCGTCGAAACGTCGACGGGGCCCCATGCGCGCAGCGCATCGATCACGTTTTCCACCATTTCTTCCGGCGCCGATGCGCCGGCGGTGATGCCGACGGTTCGCGCATTCGCGAACCATTCGAACTTGACTTCCGAGCCGTCCGCGACGAGATAGCTCGGCACGCCGCTTTCGCTGCCGATCTCGCGCAACCGGTTCGAGTTCGAGCTATTCGTTGCGCCGACAACGAGCAGAACGTCGACCTGCGTGCTCAACTCGCGGACCGCGGCCTGACGATTCTGCGTTGCGTAGCAGATGTCGCGCGTGTCCGGACCGACGATGTCGGAGAAGTGGTTCAGCAGTGCGTCGATGATGCCACGGGTGTCGTCGACCGACAGCGTGGTCTGTGTGACGTACGCCAGAGGCGTATCCACGGGCAGATTGAGCTTCGCGACTTCGGCTTCGCTTTGAACCAGCAGCACCTTGCCCGGAATCTGCCCGATCGTGCCTTCGACTTCCGGGTGCCCCGCGTGGCCGATCAGAATCAGCGTGCGGCCGGCCGCCACGTACTGGCGGCCCTGAACGTGAACCTTCGTGACGAGCGGGCAGGTCGCATCGAGCACGTCGAGGCCGCGTTGTTCCGCATCGCGTTCGACGCTTTGCGCGACGCCGTGCGCGCTGAAAATGGCAACCGCGCCCTCGGGCACCTCGTCGAGCTCTTCGACGAAGCGAGCGCCCTTTCTGCGCAGGTTATCGACCACGTGCCTGTTGTGGACGATTTCGTGGCGCACGTACACGGGTGCGCCGTGTTGCTGCAACGCGCGGTCCACGATTTCGATCGCGCGTACAACGCCCGCACAAAAGCCGCGGGGTTGAGCAAGGATGACTCGCATAGGCTGGCGAACTCCGACTGACGCGGGTTTGCGACGATGTCGGTAAAAATGACTCGTTCGCCGCGTCCATAATATTGTTGATGTCTTAAACCGACAAAAAGCTGTTGTTTGAAGACCAAACGCGCATTCTACCGCTAACCGCACCTGTTTGCCTTTGGGCCGTTTCGCGCGGGCGCGGCGACGTGGCAAAAATGACTCAATGCGCGGCCAGGGCGTAACCTTTAAACTATGGGCCCGCGGCGATTCTTGCAGTGACTGCCGCTCGCTGAATGTGGAATCTAGAGGCTCGCCGGATGGAAGTCCACCATTACGATTACTACGCTGTTGCAAACGCGCCGCACCGTGCGGCGGGCGAACGGGCCGATGGCCGGCGTGTGCCGGCTGCATCGAGCGCCCTGTCGTTCGCCAAGCTGACGGCGGCCTTTCGACGCCGCAACGAGGCTGCCGCATGAGCGCGGTAGTGCTGTTTTTCCTCAGCTGTCTTTCCCTTCTGATCTGGTGCGTGCTGCTGTTCGCGCGCGGCGGTTTCTGGCGCGCGCGCCCGGCGCCGCCGCTTGCAACCGACGGCCGTGACGCATGGCCGCCGGTCGTCGCCGTCATCCCGGCGCGCAATGAAGCCGACGCGATCGGCGAAGCGGTCGCGTCGCTGCTCAAGCAGGACTACGCGGGTGCGTTCCACGTCGTCGTCGTCGACGATCACAGCACCGACGGCACCGCGGACGCTGCCCGTGCCGCCGCCTTGCAGCTGCAATGCCCCGACCGCCTGACCGTGGTGCTCGCGAAGCCGCTGCCCGCGGGCTGGTCGGGCAAGGTGTGGGCGCAGTCGCAGGGCATCGAAACCGTCAAATCGCTTGGCTTGCCTTCCGAGTACCTGCTGCTCACCGATGCGGATATCGGCCATCCGGCCGATGCCGTCACGCAACTCGTTGCGCGCGCCGACGCGGAACAGCGCGACCTCGTATCGCTGATGGTCCGCTTGCGCTGCGATTCGTTCTATGAAAAAGCGCTGATCCCGGCTTTCGTGTTCTTCTTCGCGAAGCTGTATCCGTTCGCATGGGTCGGCAATCCGCGCAACCGCACGGCGGGCGCGGCGGGCGGTTGCATGCTTGTGCGCCGCAGCGCGCTCGAGGAAGCGGGCGGCATCGAATCGATTCGCAACACCCTGATCGACGATTGCACGCTGGCCGCGCGCATCAAGCACCGCGGCGAAGGCCGTCATTCGATCCGGCTCGATCTCGCCTCGCGCAGCGTCTCGTTGCGTCCCTATAACGACTGGCGAGAGATCTGGAACATGATCGCGCGCACGGCGTTCACGCAGCTTCGCTACTCGGCGTGGCTGCTGGTGGGCACGGTGTTCGGCATGGTGGTCATCTACCTGGTGCCGCCGGTCGTCTCGCTGACGCTTGGTCCGCTGGGCTGGCCCGCATGGATCGCATGGGCCGCGATGTGCTGCGCCTACGCGCCGATGCTGCGTTATTACGGCCGCTCGCCGCTGTGGGCGCCATTTCTGCCGCTCGTTGCCCTGTTCTATGTCAGCGCGACGATCGGGTCCGCCGTGCGTTACTGGCGTGGCAAGGGCGGGCAGTGGAAGGCCCGCGTCCAGGCGCCGGTGCAGGAACGATAAACTCAGGACACGCCACGATGATTGCATCGACCCAGCTACTTCGCCTGATTTGCATGCTCGCGTTGTTGCCAGGTTCGATGCAAATTGCATTCGCTCAGCAAAGCGGCGACGGCAGCGCAAGCGGCGACATCCGCGGTGTCGCGCAAATTGTTCAGACGCAAAACGGCGACTCAATGCCGGCGGTTTCGAGCACGGCTGCCAGCACACCCGCTAGCACGGCCGCGGGCACGACCCGTCCCGCCGGCGACCCCGTATCCGACTATCTCGCGAAGAAATTCGGCGTCGCCAGGGAAAAGGCGGTGCAGATTTCGAACGCGGTTCGTGTCGCGTCGGAGAAGTACGCACTGCCGCCCGCGCTGCTGCTCGCGATCATCTCGATCGAATCGCGCTTCAAGGAAAAGGCCAAGGGCCGCAACGGCGCGACGGGCCTCATGCAGGTCGTGCCGAGCGCTCATCGGCCGCTTTTGAAAAACGTGAAGGATCTGACCGAACCGGACACCAACATCGCGGTGGGGTCGGCGATCCTGTATGGCTATATGAAGTCCGCGGGCGGCGATCTGAACGCCGCATTGAAAAGCTACGGCGGATCGAAGGCTTATGCGGAGATGGTCGGGCTACGCGCGAAAACCTTCGCGCTGGTGTCCGAGCCGCCGGCGCAAGCGGGCGCCGGAGCGCTATGGCAAGCGGTGCGGGCAGGCGAGTGCGACGCGCGCTGGACCGCATTCTGCATTCACCCGGTGGTCTGGTCCGGCGCAAGCGCGGACCTCACGGAAACGACCGGTCCGGCGTCGCCGCAGCCGATGCGCCTGCCGGGCGTGTTATTGCCGCTGCTGCGCTGACCGGTTGTGCGTGTAAGGCGGTCGCGCGGCCTGCCGGTGAACGGACCCGGATGTGGACTCGATGCTCACGCTTGCGTGAGCATCATGTACAACTGAATGGCCATATCCGGCGAAAACGTAAATGGCACCCAGCCGTGGCCGGTGTGCCGCATGACCAGCAACCGGTCGCCGTTCGATTGCTTCTGAACCGCCATGACCGGATTCTTCGTCGAAACGAAACGCCAGCCGGGCGGCAGATTCGCCGGCGCTTCAGGCTGCATCGACGCGCGCGCGTTCGACAACTCTTCCACCAGCTGGCCCACCTGCATGGGATGCAGCCGCACGGACTGATCGCCGATCCTCATCACGATTTCGTTCTGGTTCGGCCGGTCGATGCGCAGTGTGGGCTTGCCATCGGCTGCGGACGATTCGGTCGATTCGGACGATTGGGTTGCGTCGCTGCCGTGCCTGAGCGACCCGGCGGCGGACTCGGCCGGCACGGCGCTTTCCGCGCTTTCCCTGCTTGCGGCGGCCGACGCGGCTGCGGCCTCGATGAGATCATCGACGCTCGCTTCGAGCGCGCCGATCTGTTCGTGAAGGTTCATACGACGGTTCTCTGAGAAGACCCGCGATTTTACCTTTCAGCCAAGGCTTTTATGCCCGGTCGCGCCAGCCGACGTTGTAACAAAATGCAGCACACGCGCGGCCGGACATCACTTCGTCAGATAGCCCGCGTCGCGAAACCAGGCGAGCGCGTCCTTCAACCCTTCGCGATACGGCCGCGCGCGATAGCCGAGCTCGCGCTCCGCTTTCGCCGACGTAAAGTACATCTTGTTCTTCGACATCTTCAGCGCGTCGACGGTGACGAACGGCTCGCGCTTCGTGATCTTCGCGACGGCTTCGGCGCCGATCGCCAGCGGGTACAGCGGCCAGCGCGGCAGCGCGATCGTCGGCGGTTTGCGGTTCGAGAGCGCCGCGATATCGGCGAGCATCGTCTGCAGCGGCAGGTTTTCGCCGCCGAGAATGTAGCGCTCGCCGATCTTGCCGCGCTCGAGCGCGAGAAAATGCCCGGCCGCGACGTCGTCGACGTGCACGAGGTTCAGGCCCGTGTCGACGAAAGCCGGCATCTTGCCGAGCGCCGCTTCGACGATGATGCGGCCGGTCGGCGTCGGTTTGACGTCGCGCGGGCCGATCGGCGTCGACGGATTGACGATGACGGCGGGCAAGCCGTCGTTCGCGACCATGCGCTCGACGGCGCGCTCCGCGAGCACCTTGCTGCGCTTGTAGACGCCAATCGCCTGCTGCGGCGTCATGCCCGCGGTTTCATCGACCGATTCACCGGAGTCGGTCACCTTCAGCGTCGCGACGCTGCTCGTATAGACGATGCGCTCGACGCCTTCCTTCAGCGCGGCACGCATCGTCGCTTCGGTGCCTTCGAGGTTCGCGCGCTCGATCTCGGTCGGGTCGGGCGCCCACAGCCGATAGTCGGCCGCGACATGCAGCAGATAGCGCACGCCGCGTAGCGCCGCGCGCATCGACGCCTCGTCGCGCATATCGCCGACGGCCACTTCCGCGTCGAGTGACTCGATATTGCGGCGCGGACTCGTGGCCCGCACCAGCACGCGCACGGCAAAGCCCTTCTGTTGCGCGACGCGCGCTACCGCCGAGCCGACAAAGCCCGACGCGCCCGTCACGAGCACGAGATCGCGATTCTGATCAGTCATTCCTGTGTGGTCCCCGCTGGCAAGTTGTGGGATTGTACGTGGCCATTCATTCCCGCTGGGCATTCCCGTTGCCACGCGACTAGAATGCCCGCTTGAAGGACTGGCTTGAGAGACTATCAGGAGATGAGAGCATGACCGGCACGGATCTCGATTCGCGAATCGAAACCTACTACGTGCGTGTCAGGGGCGTGGTGCAGGGCGTCGGCTTTCGCCTTGCGACAGTGCGCGAGGCGCACGCGCTCGGCATCAAAGGCTGGGTCGCGAACCTCGACGACGGCTCGGTTGAAGCCGTGCTGCAAGGGCCCGCGAACCAGGTGGACCGGATGCTCATGTGGCTGCGGCACGGACCGCCCGCCGCGCGCGTGACCGAAGTGACCGGCGAAGAGCGCATGACCGACAAGCGCTACGAGCGTTTCGAGCAGCACTGAAGGCGCTGGCGGCCGGCGCCGGGATATCGCGCGCGCGGCAACCGCGCAACGCTGGCGGCAGCGCGCCGCGCGCCGCTCAGTTCAGCGCGGCTTACCGCGCCACCAGCAGGCTTTCCGCAAATCCCCAATCCTGCTCGACCCACTGTTGCCTGCAGGCGAAGCCCGCATCGTCGGCGATTGCGCCGATCTCGTTCGCGCGGTACTTGTGGCTGCTTTCGGTCCAGATCGTTTCACCGGCTTCGAGCGTCACGCTGAGTTGCGCCGCGCGAATCTGCGCGTTGATGCGATGCTTCGCGCGCAGATGCATTTCGACGCTGCGCGCATCGGGATTGAAACGCGCGACATGCTCGAAGGCGTCGAGATCGAACGTGCCGCCCAGTTCGCGATTGATACGCGCGAGCAGATTCAGATTGAACGCCGCGGTCACGCCGATCGGGTCGTCATAGGCGGCGATCAGCGTGGGCACCGGCTTTTCGAGGTCGGTGCCGAGCAGCAGTGCGTCGCCGGGCATCAGCATGCCGCGGATATCGCGCAGAAAACGCGTGGCCGCGAGCCGGCCGAAGTTGCCGATCGTGCTGCCGAGAAACAGCACGAGCAGCGGTTCGTCGCGCGCGCGGCGCTTGCTCACTTCCGCGAGACCGGCCAGATAGTCGCGCTCGTAGCCGACAATCGAAAGGCGCTCGAGATCGCCGAGTTCGCGGCGACATAATTGCAAAGCGGTGCGCGAAATTTCAATCGGCGAGTAGGTGGTCGACGTCGTCGGCCGTTTCTTGCACAAAGCTTCCAGAATGCGCCGCGTTTTGCGGCCGCTGCCGCTGCCGAGTTCGGCGACGATCGCGTTGTGCGGCACGTGCGCGACGATATCGGCCGCGTGCCGCGCAAGCAGGCGTTCCTCGGCGCGCGTGACGCCGTATTCCGGCAGTGCCGTGATGACTTCGAAGAGCGCGGAGCCCACTTCGTCGTACAGATACATCGACGGCAGTTCCTTCTGCGGCGCATGGGTCAGGCCGGCTCGCACGGCAGAGGCGAATTCGGGGGAAACGTCGTGCGATAGGGCAGGCTGGGTCATGTTCGCTCCATGTTGTGGGTTCGGCGGCGGCTTGCGATGCTGCCGGTGGTTTCGCGTTGCGTGCACGAGCGGTTCGACGAACTTCGCACACGAAGGGCGGCGCACCCGCGGCTTGAACGCGCAATTAAAAGGACATTGCGTTCGCTATCCGCGGCATTGAAGACGCGTTATCAAGCAAGAATCGCGCTTACCGGTTACGGGGATGTGTCCCGAAGTGAACGGACGTGAGGGCATGAGGCTACGTTGTACTCCAATGCGAGAAATCGTGCACGTACACGTTCGTATGCCGCATGCCACCCATGGGATGCGCGGGACGTCTAGAATGCTGGCTTGGCCCGACAATGCAGCGCCTGTTTACGTCCGCTTCGTCGATTCAAATGATTCATTGCCTGATCATTGCTTGGTCATTCTTAGGCACCACTGTCGATGATTGTCCGCATACTCAAAACAATCGCTTGCATGTACAACAATAAGACCGCCGTTCAGCGGACCGCAGACAGCCGATGCGATCGACGCAATCGATGCAACCGACGCGATCGTCGTCGCATCGCACATCGCGTTTCCGATGGAATTTTCACGCAATGAGCACCTATCAACCCGGGCGCGGTGTAGCGTTCTCCGTCAGCGCATCCGCGCTCTTCGCATTGATGTCGGTGTACGTGAAGCTGCTCGCGCCGTTGAGCGGCCTCGACATCTTCGCGTGGCGCGTGCTATGGACGGCGCCCGGTGCGCTGACGCTCATCGCATTGCGTTCGCGTCTGCCGCAGATGCGCGCACTCATCAAGCGCGCCATGACCGAGCGCTGGACCGCGCTCGCGCTGGTCGCAAGCGCCGCGTTGCTCGGCATCCAGCTATGGCTCTTCTTGTGGGCGCCGTTGCATGGACGCATGCTCGAAGTGTCGCTCGGTTATTTTCTGTTGCCGCTTACGATGGTGCTGACCGGACGCTTCTACTATCACGAGCGGCTCGATCCGCTGCAATGGGCGGCGGTCGCATGCGCGGCGGCGGGCGTGGCGCACGAGCTATGGGCGACCGGCGCCTTCGCGTGGCCGACGGTGCTCGTCGCGCTCGGCTATCCGCCGTATTTCGTACTACGGCGCAAGATCAACGCAGATTCGCTGACTGCCTTTGCGGTCGAAATGTCATTGCTGTTTCCGATCGCGGCGGCGATGGTCGCAACGGGCGGCTCACTGCAGTTGCTCTCCGGCCGCATCGACATCGGGATGCTCTGGCTACCCGGTCTCGGCGTGTTGAGCACCGTCGCGCTCGCGTCGTATCTGAAAGCGAGCCGTCTGCTGCCGATGGCGCTGTTCGGCATTCTCGGCTACGTCGAGCCGGTGTTGCTCGTGCTCGTCTCGGTAACGCTGCTCGGCGAGCATTTGTCGGCTACGCAACTCGCGACGTATATACCGATCTGGATTGCGGTCGCGTTGACTGCGTGGCATAGCGCGCGGCTGATTCGGGTGCAGGTGCGCTAAGGGCCGCGGTGCGCCGAGGCGCGCGGCGTATTCAAGCCTGCGGCGTCGGTGGCACGATCGGATCGTAGCCGCCGAGGTTGGCAAGAGGATGCGCCGTTTGGGATCGCAGTTGCGCGGAGACCTTTTGTACCGGCGTTTTATCGAGCGAACCGGCAACCGCGTTCATCACCATGCCCGCGATCAGCAGAAACGGCGTAACCACCGGCCCAACCACAGGTATATAAGGCGTGATCAAGGCAGCCGTGCTGGTCGTGGATGCGGCGAGGCCCACGTTGTCGGCGTCAGTGACTTTCCCCTGATTGGCCTTATCGATGTATGCGGACAGCTTGACGCCGTATTCGACCAATGCCGGAACGATCATGCCCGCGCTGGCGTAGGCCATCAGTTTGACGCCGCCGGGAATCGACCATCTTTTGCCCCCTAGCTGGTTGGCTCGATTGAGCTCGACATCGAACGCAAATTTCTGGAAGGAATGCTTCATCCGGTCGGCGTTTTCCCGTAACTCGATGGCGAGCGCATTGAGTCTGGCTCTGCCAGTATCGATATTCGGCAGCCCATGGGTGTTCAGCGGCTTATGCGCTTGCGCGACCTTCTCGGCGGATTGGACGATGCTGTCGGCGGATTCGCTGATGCCGTGCTGGATTTCCGGGTCTGCGCTCGCCGCGGGTGGACGCGCGATCGATACGGGCGACATACCGGCGGACGTCGACGTGCCCGAAGTGGACGGCAGCATATTGCCCCCTATCTCGCGCATTGCAAATTCTTCGCGTGTGGGCGAATAGGTTTGCAGTTCGCCCGACCTCGCGTCGATTCGCTGAGCAGTCTCGACGGTCCCGTCGGGTCGGTATTCATAGCTGATTCCACGAGCGGGTCCTGCGGAAGACTGGCGAAGCAGCGCGCGCGCGGCCCGTCCGGGCAGCTTGGCCTCCGGGTTCATTGCCTTGTATTCGCTCGCGGACACCAGCGCCGCGTCGACATACAGACCGACCGAGGAATCGACCGTGCCCTGCGCGAATGCCGCGCCGGCGGCGATATAGTCGGACGTCGGATCTTCGCCCTTGGCGATCTTATTGGCGGCAGACTCGAGGTAAATCGCACCCCGCGTGAAATCCGACGCAATCGAGACAGCCCGGGTCGCAAATTGCACCGTGGCCGGAACGGGCTGATTGAACGGCATCATCGGTTTTTGAAACCGTGCGAGCGCCGGCAGCGTGTCCTTGACGAACTGGGAGTTGTTAAAGCGCACATAGCCGTATTCTCCGGCTCTCACGAGGCCCGCAACCGGGCCGCCATATTTCGTGAAGTCCTTTTCGGCCTGCTTTTGCGCATGCGTTTGCTGTGTCGGGAAGGCGATTCCGTTTTGCTCCGGGTAACTGCACGCGCTCAGCCGTTCATAGGCGTAAACGAGCTTGAGCGGTGTTCCCGGCGGCGTGAGCGGCGGTGGGGCGATGGAGTCCGGAAGAACCGCCATGGCCATGTCGCCCTTCGGGCCCGCGATCGTGGTCATGCCAAGATCTTTTGCGCCGATCAGCACGTCCTTGCCCGTGCTCGTGTCGTAGAACGATAGTGTTGCGGCATAGTCGTTGGGGCTGCCCTTATACGCGCTTTCCGAAACAAACGGCGTTTCATGGGTGCGGGGCGTGGCGAGCCGGCTGTTGTTGACGGTCGCTGCCATCAACGACGCCGCCAGCTTGCTTTGGTCGTTGACATCGTCTATTGCGCTTTCGAGGCTCGCGCGGCGCTCGCGCAGCAAGCCGACAACGGCGCTCTTTCCCTCCGCGTCGCCGACACTGCTTCTGGCGATGACGGCGGCCCGGTTCATGTCGAGCGAGTCATTGAAATTTTTGACGCGCGTGTCGATGATGCCTTTTTTCAATGCGGCATCCTGTTCGAGCAAAAGATAGGTTTCCGAAGCCTTGTTCAATTGCTTGTCGATCGTCTCGGCACCGATCTTGCCGATGTTCTTGTTCCGCCACGCGCGCAAATCGAGCACGAGCTGTTCCCACGCGTTGCCTAACCGCGCGTCGATCTTTTCCGCGGCATGTTGCGCAGCCTGGGTAAAAAGCGCGCGCGCATCGGTCGCCGACACGATCCAGTTCGTGGGGTTCGCATCCTTGCCGTCCGCAGCGCGATTGGACGAATCGAGTCTGAACGCTTCACCGGAGTAGGGGTGCGTATTGGCCAGGTGTCTCCGGCTTGCCTCGTTCCACGACGTCGTTGCGTCTTCCAGGCCGCGCTTTGCCTGCTGGAGCTCCCGCTTCGCTGCCTCGTATGCTGCGTAGTCGGCGGGCCAAGGGATGCCCGAGACCGGGTCCGTGCCGGCTGTCATTCGATGTTCGGCGTCTCTGAATCTGGATTTCGCGCTATTCACATTTTCCGCGGCGGCGTCGAGCGCGCGACGGTCGTGGCCGAGGTCGTGCTCGATCGATCCGCGAATGGTTTCGCTCGACCGGTTCCAGACGTCGATCTGCGAGGTGGCGAGCATCTGCTTCAGATCGGCGACCAGCTTGCGGTGATTCGCGCGTTTCGCGGATGCCGCCGTATGACTCGGGGCTTGAGTTCCGCGACGGACATCCGGGCGGCGCGTCGAGCCGGCCGTGTGGCCCGCTCGATGAGTCCGTTGCTGTACTGCCGGCGAGTCAGTGTCCGATTGTCGATCGTCGTCGCACAGCGTGCGTGGATGACCCGAGCGTTGATTGACGAGCATAGACGCGTCTCCGTTGTCGTTAATAGGACCAGTTAGTCTATTAAGCCAACCGAGGCGTATGGCCGGGTGTTGCTGGAGTATGCGCGCTTGCGAAACTGCTTTGCGAGCGAGCGCGAGCACGCGCAGCGCTATTCAAAACGGGTTGTCGATCACTCCCGGCTTCGCGCCAGGCTCGTCCTTGATTCGTTCCGGCAGATCCGTTTGTGCCTGCAACGCAGCGACCGCGCTGTCGACGGCCTGCTTCAGCGCGAGTGCCGCCTTCAGCCCGCGCCTGTCCTTCGTCAGCTCCAGCGTGCCGCTCAGCACGACCCGCCGCGTGCCGTTCGTGACGGTCAATGCATCGCCCTGAATGTTGAGCACGTCGACATCGTTCGAATATGCGTTAAACACCTTTCAGTCCTCCTGGCCGTTCGTCCTTCACGTTCTCGGGAATACCGGGAAAGCGGATGCCGCTGGCTGCCTCGAGTTCGTGCACGGTCTCGATGCTGTAGCGGTTGGTCGCGACATTGTCCACGACCACCGCGAACGCGAGCCGCTTCGACGGCACATAAACTACCTTGAATAATTGCGTGGGCACGAACACGCGAGTTGCGCCGATCGTCTGAAGCTGCTGATCGGTGAACATCGGCCCGGTCACCACGAACGTGTCGTCGTATTTCAGCGCGAGCTTGCGCACTGCGCTTTCGATGCGCGACCACAAGCGCTCGTTGTTCTCGCGATTCTGCGGAACGATATTCGCGAGTGAGAACGACTGAGCCATCCCTTCCTCATTCCAACGATTGCCGGCCGGGCTCATATGGCCGCGATCGAAGCCGCTGCGCTTGTAATCGGCGAGCGTCGCGCCTTCGCCGGCCGGCAGGCGCACATCTTCAAAGAAGCGATTCGTGCGTGTCATATCTTTGGCCGCCTCGATATGATCGCGTGTCAGATGTTCGGCGGACCAGAGCGGTCCATGCGTAATGCCGGAATGCAGCACCGCGAAATCCGCATAGCACAGCATGCGCGTTTTCGGCGCCATCTTTGTGTTGATCAGGATCGGCCACTGGCCGCCTGACGTGAAATCGGTGCAGGACGGCGCCGCCGTCGCATGGGCCGCGACAGCGGCTAGCAGGCAAAGAAACCACTTCTTCATGGATTGCAAACGGAAGGAGAACGGAGAAAAGGGTTGGCAGGAACGGCAAGGTGCGCAAGTATAGCGTCGCGCGGGGCATGCCCGCGACTGCGTGATTGCACCGCAACAATCCGCTTCGAATCGGCAAGGGAGGGCACGAAAATGGCACAACAACATTACTCGGGCGGCTGCCATTGCGGCGCGTTGAAATTCACCGTCGATGTCGATCTCGACCAGACGATTTCATGCAACTGCTCGATTTGCAGGAAGCGCGGCCTGATTCTCGGCTTCGCGCCGGTGGACCGCTTCAACCTGCATACCGACGAGAGCGCGGCCCAGGAATATCTGTTCAACAAGCATGTGATCAGACATCAGTTCTGCCGCGTATGCGGCGTCGAAGCCTATTCGTACGGCGCGATGCCGGACGGTACGCGGATGGTGGCGGTCAATGCGCGATGCCTCGACAACGTCGATCTCGCATCGCTTAAGCCCGCTCCATACGACGGTGCGAACCACTAAAGGCCGCTAAAAGACAGCTATAGCAGCTGAAGCAGCTAAAGCATCCGGAGCCGCCGGATCCACTCGCGCGGCCCGCTGCAGGAACGACATCGATAAACGCGCGGACAAAACAGAAGCGCCGACGATCATGCGTTTTGCACTTCCGTCGGCGCATCGCACCATTCGCTGTGAATGGCTGTTGCGCAGCGCGCATGGCCGATGCATGCGCGTGACGAGGGCGCGCGGTCAGCGCCCGAAGATGCTGTTCTCCGCTTCCACCGGTTGGCGGTCCACTGCTTGCAGGCGCCAGAATCCGTTCATCAGCGAACGCGTGCGTTCGGACTCCCACGCCGCGGCACCTTGCGACGAACTGACACGCTGCCTGCGGTCGACGTGCAAGCCCCGCAACGTACAGAGGGGCGCTTCCGCGCTCGGCGCGCATAACGCAGTGACACCGTCCTGGTCGCGCAATTCTCCCCACGGGGGAAGATGCACGCCTTCGTGTGCTTCCCGGGACCAGCGGCGCTGTTCGGTGTCGAGCCATAGCACCGCATAGTCGTGATTGACGGTGGGATCCGAACCGTTGATAAGAATGGTCAGCCGCATTTCTACTCCCTCGTAAAGAGGCTCGTCCGCTACATCAGTCTATGTCGGACGATAACTTATGCAACCCAAACCACTATCAGCGAGATTGAAAATCACAATTGGGAACGCATGGGCGAGCTTCTAGATTTAATGCACGGCTCCGGCGCGCGCGTCCAGCCGTGGTCGTCTGCGACTGTGTTCGTCCCCCAACGCGCGATTCCCACACTACAAGAGATGGACGGAGGCTCAGATGACACAATTGAAGGGATCTAAAACAGAAGACAACCTGAAGGCCGCATTCGCGGGCGAGTCACAAGCGAATCGTCGTTACCTGTATTTCGCCGCTAAAGCGGACGTCGAGGGCCAGAACGACGTCGCGGCGCTGTTCCGTTCGACCGCTGAAGGCGAGACGGGTCACGCGCATGGTCACCTCGAATATCTCGAAGCGTCCGGCGACCCGGCCACCGGTTTGCCGTTCGGCTCATCGCGCCTGAATCTGGAGGCCGCGATCGCCGGCGAAACGCACGAATACACGGACATGTACCCCGGCATGGCCAAAGCGGCGCGCGAAGAAGGCTTCGATGAAATCGCCAACTGGTTCGAGACGCTGGCCAAGGCGGAACGCAGCCACGCCAACCGTTATTCGAAAGCGCTCGATTCGCTGGTGGATTGACAAGGCAAAAGCCGGCGCGGTGAGTCGGCGCTCGATGTCGTTTGGCTAAACGGCATGTTCCACGCATTGCGCGAGAAACTTCGGCACGGGGCCGCGGTTTCTCGCGCTGCCTTGCGTGCGATTGGCTTGCGTATCTTGCCCACAAGCGTTCCCCACAAAGCGTCCCCCACAAAGCGGCGCGCGACTTGAACAAGAACGATGAAAGGGAGACTGACGTTATGCCCCACAAGGAAGGCAGTCTCGAAGCACCGACGCGGCATGCGCTCGACTGGCGGTCCGCGAGTTTCTACGATCAGCGCGCCATCGACGAGGAGCTGACGCGCGTGTTCGACATCTGCGCGGGTTGCCGCCGTTGCGTATCGTTGTGCGGTGCATTCCCGACGCTGTTCGATCTGGTCGACGAAACCGACACCGGCGAAGCGCACGAAGTCGACAAGGCGCATTTCGGCAAGGTGGTCGATCAATGCTATCTGTGCGACCTCTGCTACATGACGAAATGTCCGTATGTGCCGCCGCATCCGTGGAACGTAGACTTCCCGCATTTGATGCTGCGCGCAAAAGCGGCGAGCTATAAACGCGGCGAGGTCAAAACGCGCGACAGGTTTTTGTCGAATACCGATGCACTTGGCCATTTCGCCGGCATTCCGGTCGTGACGCAGACCATCAACGCCGTTAATCACACGGCGGCCGCGCGCGGACTGATGGAAAAGGCGCTCGGTGTCGACAAGGACGCGTGGCTGCCATCCTTTGCGTCGCGCAAATTCCGCAGTGCAGCGAAGCGCTCGCAGGAGCCGCCGATTCGCGACGGCGAACGAACGCCCGGCAAGGTGGCGATTTATGCAACGTGCTATGTGAACTTCAACGAGCCGGGCATTGGCCACGATCTGCTCGCGGTGCTCGCGCATAACGACATTCCGTATGAGCTCGTCAGCAGCGAAGCATGCTGCGGCATGCCTTTGCTCGAACAGGGCGACCTCGACGGCGTTGCGCGCAAGAAAGAGAAAAATCTGCCGATACTCGCAACATACGCGCGTAACGGTTACGCGATCATCGGCGCGATTCCGAGTTGCGTGATGATGTACAAGCACGAACTGCCGTTGATGTTCCCTGACGATGCCGACGTGCGCGCAGTCAGCGAGGCGTTCTGGGATCCGTTCGAGTATCTCGTGTCGCGGCATCGCGACGGCCTGCTGAAAACCGATTTCAATACGCCGCTCGGCAAGGTCTCGTATCACGTGCCGTGTCATGCGCGCGTACAGAACATCGGCCGCAAGACATCGGAGACCTTGGCGCTCGTGCCCAATACGCAAGTGACGGTGGTCGAGCGCTGCTCCGGACATGCGGGCACATTCGGCGTGAAGAAGGAATTCCACCAGACCGCGATGAAAATCGGCACGCCGGTCTTCAAGGCGATGGCGCAGCCGCAGCCCGACTACATCTCATCCGACTGCCAGCTGGCCGGCCACCATATCGAACAGGGAATCGACGAAAACGGCTTGCCGAAGGCGCAGCTCGCGCATCCGCTGACGCTGCTGCGCAAAGCCTACGGTCTATGACTCCTCACACTTCGCAAGGACATCCGATGACGATCGCCAGGAATTCCCTGTTGTCGCTCGAGAACTATTCGAAGTCGCGCACGGCGATGCGCAGCCGCGTGATCGAGCACAAAAAGCACCGCACCGTGAAGCTCGGCAACCACCTGACGTTCCTGTTCGAAGACGAGTTGACGATTCGCTACCAGATCCAGGAGATGCTGCACATCGAGAAGATTTTCGACGAAGACGGCATTCAGGGCGAACTCGAAGCGTACTTGCCGCTCGTGCCCGACGGCAGCAATCTGAAGGCGACCATCCAGCTCGAGTACGAAAACGAAGTCGAGCGGCGTGCGGCGCTCGCACGGCTCATCGGCATCGAAGATCGCGTGTTTATCCAGGTTGAGGGCGAAGCGCCCGTTTATGCGATCGCCGATGAAGATCTCGATCGCGAGAACAACCAGAAGACGTCCGCTGTGCACTTCGCGCGCTTCGAGCTGACGCCCGCGATGAAGACGCGCCTGCGCGATGGCGCGACGTTGATGATCGGATGCGACCACCCGAACTATCCGGTGCCGGTACAGGCGATTGAAGCGAACGTTCGCGCGTCGCTGCTGAACGATCTGCGTTGATCCACGCTGCGTTGATCCACGCTGCGTTGATCGATATCAGCGCAACGTCTGCAGCGCAAGGCACAAGCTCAAATCAAAGCGCCTTGCGATAAACCACAAATCCCGAGCGTTCCGCGATGCCATCGTATAAGCGCATCGCCGTCGCATTGGTCTCGTGCGTGAGCCAGTAGACGCGTTCCGCACGCGCAGCGCGCGCCTCTTCATACACGCGTTCGATCAGCGCGCGGCCGACGCCTGTGCCGCGTTCCGCTTCGTCGGTAAAAAGGTCCTGCAAATAGCAGGCCGGGCCCGCCATGATCGTGTTGCGGTGGTACAGGTAGTGCACGAGGCCCACGAGCTTGGCGTCGCGCTCGGCAACCAGCGCATGCATCGGCTCGTAGCCGTCGAAAAAGCGCGTCCACGTCAGTTGCGTGATTTCGCGCGGCAAAGCCGTCTCGCCGGCGCGGCCGTAAAAACGGTTGTAGCCGTCCCACAGCGGCAGCCATGCATCGAAATCGTCGGGGGTAACGGGGCGAACCTGGACTCGGCCGGTCATCGCAGCGCGGGCTTAGCGCGACGGCCGATGGCGCAGCGTCTCCCGCACTCTCTTGGCGGCGAGCAGGGGCATGTAATCGAGAATGCGGCCGTCGGACTGGTATTGCGCCAGTGTGTCGGAATAGAGCTTCGAGACGGTTTCGCGCGGGGTGTTCGTTTCAGCGGCGATTGCCTTGACGACTTCTTCGGCGTCAAGTTGGGGCTGGGCCATGAATTTCTCCGGTTGTAACGGTCAGAAAAGAGGCAGAGCACGAGAACAATCATTACACGTCGCCAGACGTCCGGATTCCAATTGAATCGAACTATCAATTGCGCTTGTTTCGTTCGAACAAAGCGTGGCGCGGGCTACCGCAAAACTGCACTCACCCTACCTATATTCGCGCACGGCGAATCGGGCGCGTCGGCGGCTGCGGTCGTTTGACGCAGTGCGATAAATGAAAGCAACGAGACAGGGAACCGATAAACGCGGCGCTGCGTGTTCGTGTACGATCGCACTCCAAAATCCTCACAACAAACCGGAGGCCGAAGTGATTCGATCGATCGTGACGCGAACAGCGATGCTCGCAGCCCTCTCGCTTGCCGCTCACGCCTTTGCCGCGACTCCGTCCAGTGCCAATGCCGCGATGCCCGGGCATGCGGCCGATTTCATTGCGCACGACTTCCGTTTCTCGGACGGCACGATCCTGCCCGAGGTCCGCATTCACTACGTGACGCTCGGTACGCCGCAGCGCGATGCGCACGGCGACGTGACGAACGCGGTGCTTCTGATGCACGGCACCACGGGCACGAGCGGCGCTTACCTCACGCCGCTGATGCGGAAAGAACTCTTTGCACCGGGCGAGCCGCTCGACGCGAGCCGTTATTTCATCGTGATTCCCGATGGCCTCGGGCGCGGCGGTTCGACGAAGCCGAGCGACGGCATGCGGACGAATTTCCCGCATTACGGTTACGGCGACGTCGTCGAGGCGAACTATCAGCTGCTGGTCGACGGCCTGAAGGTCAAGCACCTGCGGCTCGTGCTCGGCACGTCGATGGGCGGTATGCAAACGTGGATGTGGGGCGAACGCTATCCGGGCATGGCCGACGCGCTGATGCCGATCGCCAGCCAGCCGATCCCGATGGCGGGCCGCAACTGGCTGTGGCGGCAGATGATCGTCGGCGCGATTCGCAACGACCCGGCCTGGCAGGGCGGCGCATATGCAACCGAGCCGACGCAATGGACGCGCGTGATGCCGATCTTCACGCTGATGACGAACAACCCCGCGCGTATCCAGACCGAAGCGCCGGACCGCGCGGCGGCGACGCAGATGTATGACACGCTTGTCGCGAACGCCGGCAAGACCGACGCGAACGATGTGCTGTACTGGTTCGAATCGTCGTGGGACTACAACCCCGCGCCCGAGCTGTCGAAAATCCGCGGACGCCTGTTTGCCGTCAATTTCGCCGACGACCTGATCAATGCGACGGACCTCAACGTCATGCAGAAGCTGATCGGCGAAGTGCCGGGCGGCCGTTTCGTCGAGATGCCGGAGACGGCGCAATCGTTCGGGCATCAGACGCTCGCGCATCCGGAGGTGTGGAAGCCGTACCTCGTGCAGTTGATGAACGGCGGTTGACGCCGGCGCCGCGCGAGGCTTTCGCGGCCCCTGTGAAATGCGATAATCGCCGTTTTGCAGGCCGCGAAGCCCGCCCGGAGAACAATCTTGAGCCGCATCGACAACCCCACACGAGACCAGGAAGCCGGCTTCGCCGATTCCACGCAAGACATTACCCGCATCGACGATACGCGCATCGGCGCGGTGCGACCGCTCATTTCGCCCGCGCTGCTGCTCGACGAACTGCCGATTCCGCCCGCGGTGCAGGCGCTTGTCGAACAAAGCCGCGCGGAAGTGGCCAACGTGCTGCACGGCCGCGACGACCGGCCGGTGATCATCGTTGGCCCGTGCTCGATTCACGACCACGATCAGGCGATCGAATACGCGCATCTGCTGAAGGCGAAGGCCGATGCGTTACGCGACGATCTGTTGATCGTCATGCGCGTGTACTTCGAGAAGCCGCGCACGACGGTCGGCTGGAAGGGTTACATCAACGATCCGCGTCTCGACGGCAGTTTTCGCATTAACGAAGGCTTGCGACGTGCACGCGAGCTGCTGATCGACATCGGCAATCTCGGTCTGCCGACTGCCACCGAATTCCTAGATCTGCTGAGCCCGCAATACATCGCGGACCTGATCGCGTGGGGCGCGATCGGCGCGCGGACCACCGAGAGCCAGTCGCATCGTCAGCTCGCATCGGGCATGAGTTGCCCGATCGGCTTCAAGAACGGCACCGATGGCGGCGTGCAGATCGCAGCCGATGCGATCGTTGCCGCGCGCGCAAGCCATGCATTCATGGGCATGACGAAAATGGGCATGGCCGCGATCTTCGAAACGCGCGGCAACGACGACGCGCACGTCATCCTGCGCGGCGGCAAGAAAGGGCCGAACTACGACGCGGCGGGCGTCGAGGAAGCCTGCGCGGCCTTGCGCAAGCTCGGTTTGCGCGAACAGGTGATGATCGACTGTTCGCATGCGAACTCGGGCAAGTCGCACGAGCGGCAGGCGGAAGTCGCGAAGGATATCGGGCAGCAGCTGTCGGGCGGTGATCGCCGCATCATCGGCGTGATGATCGAAAGTCATCTCGAAGCGGGCCGGCAGGACCTGAAGCCAGGTGTGCCGCTTGCTCGTGGCGTGTCGATCACCGACGCATGCCTCTCCTGGACGCAAACCGAGCCGGTGCTCGACGGCCTCGCGCAGGCTGTGCGCGAACGCCGGCAACGCGGCTGATCGATGTTGCACCCGTGCTGCCGCACGCGCGTCGTGTGCGGCAGCACG
>NZ_BAAILL010000032.1:917069-951689 GCF_054589215.1 Paraburkholderia sp. 2C
GCATGCGCCGCCTGTTCACATCGTTGCACGAGGGCATATGAGCACCGTAACCGAATATGCGAAGACCGCGCCGACGCGCGCCGAAGTCGATGCCCTTCCCGGCGTCACCGTCGTCGAGTTCGGCACCGACTGGTGCGGCTACTGCAAGGGCGCGCAGCCCATAATCGAAAATGCGTTCGTGCGGCATCAGGGCACGCGTCACCTGAAAATCGAGGACGGGCCCGGCCGTCCGCTCGGCCGCTCGTTTCGCGTCAAGCTATGGCCTACGCTCGTCTTCATGCGCGACGGCGCGGAGGTCGCGCGCGTGGTCAGACCGACCGACGTCGCGCAGATCGAAGAAGCGTTCGCGGCATTGAAGGCCGCATGATGCGGAAGGCATGCGATCCGCCGCTCCTGTCGCGGCGATCGAAAGATCACCGAGCTATCCCACGCCTATAACAACCCCACATTCGGGCATTACATCGCCCGTCGTTGCAAGTGATGCAATAAAGACTCCCGCATGAGCGTTTGCGCTGCCGAGGAGTATGCATCGTGTCCACTTATCCCATCCCGGATCATTTTCGACAACTTCCTGCGCTACCGGCAGCCAGCCTTCTGCCGCAGGCCGGAACCGATGCGCACGCCGGCAGTTTGCGCGCGGACGCGCGGTCGCGCCGCAAAGCGGTCGCGTTGCGAACGGACGCTCAACCTGTTCGCGATGCGCGCCTCGCACCAGCGGCAACGCCGCCACCGCGCGTACGCCGTGGCGTCGGCTATAGCACAGCTTGTCTCGCGAATACGCCGTTCCGCGAGTGCCGCGGCGGTGAGGCGCTGGTGATGGACGCATGGCTATTCCACCCATTCGACCAGTATCGCTACGCGAGCGAAACACCCGTTCATGGCCAGGGCGCATGCGAGGGGTGGATACGTGAAGCGATGCGCAGAATCGATCGAAGCGATGCCGCTGTGCCGCCCGATGTGACTGACGTGGCGCACCAGATGAGCGCGGACACGACGATGCGCCGTCGCGGTCTTGCGCAGGCACAGTTCGGCCGCGTAACCGCATTTCAGAACAATGCTTCCGCACTCGGGTTACTCAGATACCGGTTGAGAGCAATCGTGCACTTCAATCAGGAGAGGGCGCGCATCGACAACATCAACGCGATGGTGCGCAGCCTTGGCAGTGGATTGCACGAAAACGAAATGGCGTTCGTGCGGATCGTGATGAATGCTCGCAGGCCGAATACCGGCGAGTACGGCCATGCGTTGCTCGTTCAACGGAATGGAGACGGCAACTACTCGATCTTCGACCCGAACAATGGGGCCTTTATGTATGAAAGCCTGGACGACATGCAAATGGCGCTCGAGGGCTATCTGGAGTCCGCATTCCACGAGCCGGCACTTGCCCTGGAAGCGGTGCCGCACAGCATCCAGTATTTCTCACGGTCGCCAGCGGCGGTCGTCGCGGAACTTCTGCCGCCGATGACGCCGCTGCAGGCGCCCCCTGTACGGATTTTGCCGCCGGCCAGCACGGTGACACGTGAGCTCTATGACGCGCCTGCCGACGAGGCGAGTGAACTTTCCAGCGACGTGATTTCCGTCGCTTCAGGAGTCAGCGGCCGGGAAACCGCCCCAGCATTCGCGTACTACGCGCTGAGGAGCGTCGCGCAAGGTCTCGTTCCGGATCTCGCGCACGCGATCGTGGAAATCCGGGGAAGGCTCACGAATCGTTTGCGAAGAGCCGACCTGCTTCAGGAGATCAACCGCCTCGGCAAAGAGAACCCGTACGGCCTGGTGGCGGACATGCCGAATCGTACGAGGCGCCCGGGGAGTATCGAGCTGAACACGGCGGCGCGTCTCCTGGCCGACCTGCGGGAGCACTTCGGCAGCCTGCGGGATCCGGAGAACGTGCGTCTGCCGTATCGCAATGACTTTGCGGAGCTTCGCATGTCCTTGCGCGGCGTGGACGGCAATGTGCGTGGCGGCGGGGGCGCCGCGCCCGCCGCCGGCGAACACGTGATCGTCGTGCAGCGGCGCGGCCGGGCCGATGCTTTCGAGCAGGATGCCTACGATCTCTACGAACCTGATATGGGTGTCTTCAGATACACGAACTTCGCGGAGCTCTCGCAGGCACTACAAGGCGTGGTCGAGCGCGGGTATCCGGAATCGGGCGGCATCGACCACGTGGATACGATCTATTTCGGCCACTACGACGACGAGCCCGCCTCGACCCACACCGTACCCATCACGCCGACGCAGCATGAATCGCCGACGAGCAACCTGCTGCTCAGTGGCGTCGAGCCATTGGCCGGCGTCAGCGGCATTCCGTCACGCACGGCGCCGGTAGCCAATCTGACGCCTGAGCCCGATTTTGGCTATGAGAACCCTGTCGGGACCGTCACGCCGAGCCATGACGAACTGAAGCGCTCGCTGGGCTATCCACAGGACCGCAGGCCATTCGCGTTGTATCGTCCGTCGACGCTCACGCCGGAAGAACTGGCGAGGCGTGGCGGTTTCGAGGCCGACCGCACATTGCTCCGCAACGTGAGTCTCGACATGCACAATTTCGACGTTGCGTCCCACCTGCATCTGACCGATAGCGCAGGCTATCTGGCCACGTTCCGCGAACAAGGCACGGCGTCGGCGCGCCTTCCGGCTGGTGCAACGCAAGGCTTCATCTATTTCGTCGCGCCCACTCCGAATATGGTCGACGTCAATGGAAGTCTCGGTACGGACACCCGCAAGCCTGAAAGCAAGGAAGTCGCTGCGATGGGGCGGATCGACTACACGCAAATCCGCGGTTGGCGGCCTGTCAAAAACGGCACGGCGGGCGCGTTCGTTCGCAATCCGGCTTATCGATGGGATGTCTATAACCAGACCAGGACGGCGGGCGCGCAACCTTTGCTGTCACGTATTCCTCTCGCCAGCGACGCATGGCGCAAGCCGATATATAACGCGTTCGTTTCGAAAGACTCAAAGGGCGAAACCAAAGGATTCAACCAGGACCTGAACCAGTTCCACGCTTACTTTTACGACAACGCATGGGAGAAAGTGCGTGAATTGCAGGAACGGCAAGCGGCGGGGAAGGACTATCGCGGTCCGTTGACGATCGAGGCCTATGGCGGCACGGACATGCAACTGTCCGGAACCCATCTCTATGTCGATGCATATGGCGCACCCACCGTGTCGGGCAGGGGCACAGCGTCGTCGACGAGCCCGTGGAGCAAGCACACCTTCACGTTTGGCGAGGACGGCCGTTTGCACGTCGCCGACGACTATAAGAAGGTGTTGCGAGTCGGGGCCGACGGGTACGTCTACGTAGGTGGAATTCCATCCCATGCGGATAGTACAAATGGCGTCTTCAAATACACCGGTTCGCAGCTGATTCATTTCGAAGACGGCAAGTTTCTGACGGCCGGGACAACGGTCTACACGCCCTTCGTGACTCGGGAGGCCGCGGGATCGAGGTCGCGCTGGTCGCTGCGCTCACCTGACCGGCGGCAGCCGTATCTGCCGGAAATCAATGAATACACATTCTGGAACCTGACGGGAGGGCGGCGCAGGCTTTATCTGTTCGAGGCCGACCCGGATGCGCTGCTTCCGAAAACGACGACGCATTTCGTGACGAAGGTGCCGGGCGACGCATACCAGGGCAACTTTGTGGACTACGTGAACCTTATACGGCCCGGAGAAATACGCGCCGTATCGGCGTGGTTGCGCGATCGCAATGCCGCGTGGCTGTTCAGAGATGGCTTCTACGTGACGGTGCCGGCCCCCGGATTGCTGGAAGCCCGAACCCTGGATGGCATAGTCCGCTGGCAGGCGCGATCCGATCCGGAAGGCATGACAACCATACCCCGCAACACGAAGCTTGCTTCGACCTACCAGGTCAAACAGGACACGTGGGATCGGATATGCCGCAGGGAAGATCGGCGTACAAAGCTTTTGAGTCGGTTCAACTAGCTTGCTGGCGACTGCACGGCCGGTGCTGCCGGCCCTGTCGATGAACGGGTCGCGTTCGGCTCTATTCGCCAGACGGATCGCCGAACAGGCTGTTCAGATCCTTCGCTTCCGTCGACATATTGAACTCCCTGCGCACCGCGGCGACGACTTCGGCGACCGCATTCTGATGGCCAGCCATGTTGCCGAAATGCTTCATGTCCCAATTGCAGCCCGACGCATCGGGCTCCTGCAATCGCGGCCGCGGCACGCGAATCTTCACGCCTTCTTCGACGACGTCGGGCAAACGCTGGATGCGTCGGCTGACTTCGTCCTGCAACTGCGACGCGGTGCGCGTTTTGCGAATCATGCGAGCCTCCCTGTAGCAGACCGATCGGCGTGGCGGACAGTCTAGCGCAACGGCGGCTGCCGATTCGTCACCGCGACCGTATACCTGTCGTACGATATTCGCGCCCCAATCGTTCGATGGAACTGAACATGTTGACCGACGAAGAACTGACGCTGCTCGAAGCGATTCGCGAAAGCGGCAGCCTGTCGCGAGCGGCGGCGCGGCTCGGCAAGGCGCCCTCGACCGTCTCTCATGCGGCGCGCCAGCTCGAGACGCGCTTCGATGCGCTGCTGTTCGACCGCCGCCGCTATCGGCTGCAACTGACGCCCGCGGGCCAATTGCTTGCCGAAGAAGCGGCACGGCTGATGCAGGACGTCGCGCGCATGACGCAGCGCGTGCGTCAGGTGGCGAGCGGCTGGGAAGACCGGCTCTGGATAGTCAGCGACGAACTGCTGGAATTCGACACGCTGATGCCGCTGATCCACGCATTCGATGCACTGCAATCGGGCGTCAAGCTGCGTTTCACGCACGAAGTGCTGAGCGGCACATGGGAAGCCTTGCGCGACGGCCGCGCCGATCTGATTGTTGGCGCAACCAACGAACCGCCGGCCATTCCCGGCCTGCGCTGGTTCGAACTCGGCGTCGTCGAATGGGTGTTTGCCGTGTCGCCGCGCCATCCGCTCGCCGCGGCCAGGGGGCCGCTCAAGCGCGAGCAGATTTCAAAGCAGCGCGGCGTCGTGGTGGCCGACTCGTCGCGCGCGAGCGGCCGTGCATACGGCGTGGTCGGCGGCCAGGCGTCGCTCGCGGTGCCCACCATGCGGGCGAAGATTCTCGCGCAGCGCGACGGGCTCGGGGCCGGCTGGGTGCCGCGGCAGCGCGTTGCGTCGCTATTGAAGCGAGGCGAGCTCGTCGAAAAAGAGACGGCCGACCCGCGCGAGCCGAATGTGCTATACGTCGCATGGCGCGGCGACCACGAAGGCCGCGCCCTGCAATGGTGGATCGACCAGCTTCGCCAGCCGCGTCTCGCGAAACGTCTCGTGCAAGGCATCGACACTGTCGTTCGATGAGCGTTCGAAGAACGTTCGGAGTTCGTTGCAATGAACTGAAACACATTCACGACATCGATGCCCCTCAACGTACAGGAAAACCCGGAATAAAACGGCTAGTCTGTGCGTTAAAACAGGTGAGCGAATTGACCGCACGTTTGCGGGCCGCTTGTGCGTCCATTTCGAATAGCTTTCGTCGCCAACCCTATTTCCTACAAAACACCAATGACGACCCGAATCGAGTCCCGGCACGGACACACAGCGCTTGCGCGCGCCGTGGAGCCAACGCAATACACGCGCATCGCAATGGTGCTGCACTGGGTGATCGCGCTGCTGATCATCTGCAATGTCGTGCTGGGCCTGAGCGCGGATTCGCTGCCCGACGATTGGGTGCGTCCGGTCATCGATACGCATAAATCGATCGGCATCACGGTGCTCGGTCTCGCGCTGCTGCGCATTTTGTGGCGCGTGTCGCACAAGCCGCCGCCGTTGCCGGCCGAGTTTCCAGCGTGGGAGCGTATGGCCGCGCACGTTGCACATTTCCTGCTGTACCTGCTGATGATCGGTTTGCCGCTTTCCGGCTGGGCTCACGATTCCGCATGGAAAGACGCGGCGACGCATCCGATGCAGTATTTCCACCTTTTCGAATGGCCGCGGATCGGCTTCATCATGAATATCGATCCTGCCGTCAAGGAACGGCTCCATCTCCACGACAAGCTCGGCACGGTGCATGCATGGTTTGGCTACGCGCTATATGCGTTGCTGGCCATGCATATCGGCGGCGCGCTCAAGCATCAGTGGCTGGATCGGCATTCGGTGATCAAACGGATGGTGCCTTGATGTGTGCAGACGTGTTAATCGAACCGCAGGCGCCGGCAGCACAGGCCGAGCGCGCTGCGAGTATGCCTAGGCATTCGCTCGAAGACGCGCTGGCGGCGATCTCGCCGCGCCTCACGCCGCGGCAGGCGACATGGGCCGGCCGGCTGATCCACGGCAGCGTGACCGCGCTGTGGGTGTTGCTGTTCGCGCGCGCATTCTTTCTGCATGGCGTGGTGGCGTGGGCGACCGGCATCGCGTACGTGGTCTACGACACGCTGCTGCTGTTCTTCGTCACGATAAAGTCGTGGCCGCTCGCGCGGCGCATGGCGTCGCCGGGCGCGGGGGCCGGGTTGCCGGCAGGAGGTGCGCGGCGCTTGCCCGAGATGGGCATCATCGTCGCGTCGCATAACGAGGCGGCCGTGCTGCCCGTGACGCTCACCGCCTTGCTCGAACAGATCGACGGTCCCGCGCAAATCGTGATCGCCGACGATGGCTCTTCGGACGGCACCGAAACCTTGCTGACCACGCGCTACGGCCTTACGACGCCGGCGCTCGGCGAACTGAGCGCGCCGAGCAAACGCTATCCGAATCTGTACTGGCTGCGTCTGCCGCACGGCGGCAAGGCGCGTGCGCTGAACGCCGCGATCGACCGCATGACGACCGAAACGGTGATGACCGTCGACGCCGACACGCTGCTTGCGCCCGATGCGACACGCGCGATGCGCGCGGCATTCGCTGCGAGCGAGACGCTCGTGGCGGCGACCGGCATTCTGGTGCCGATCTGCAGCAAGTCGGTCGGCGGACGCCTGTTCCAGTGGTTCCAGACGTACGAGTACATGCGCAACTTCATCTCGCGCTTTGCGTGGATGCGCGCGGACAGCCTGCTGCTCGTGTCGGGCGCTTTCGCGTCGTTCCGGCGCGAGGCGCTGGTCGCAGTCGGCGGCTTCGACGGAGAGTGCCTCGTCGAAGACTACGAGCTGATCCACCGGCTGCGCCGCTACTCGGTCGATCGCGGGCTCGACTGGGACGTCCGCGTGGTCGGCGACGCACACGCGCAAACCGATGCGCCCGATACGCTCGCGAGCTTCCTGCGGCAACGGCGCCGCTGGTTCGCGGGTTTCCTCGAAACGCAATACTGGAATCGCGACATGACGGGCAACCGCCGCTACGGCACGCTCGGCATGCTGATGCTGCCGGTCAAGGCATTCGACACGATGCAGCCGGTCTACGGGCTGACCGCGTTCGCGCTGCTGCTGGCGTTCCTGTTCGGCGGCCACGGCGTGATCGTCGTTTCGATCTTCAGCGTGATCTTCCTGAAGACCGCGCTCGACCTCGTCTTCTACATCTGGAGCATTCACCTGTATCGCCGCTGGACCGGGCTGCGCGCCGGATCGAGCTTGTGGTCGGCGATGGCCGCGGCGATCGCGGAGCCGTTCACGTTCCAGCTATTGCGACACACGGGCGCCGTGCTCGGCTGGTTCCATTTCCTGCGCGGCGGCAAGTCGTGGGGCAAGCAGCACCGCTCCGGGCTGATTGCGCCGGACGGCAACAACGGACAGTCATAACGGCATCGGCTGTACGCGCAACGCGTAGCCGTCCGCATAGAGGCTGTCCGCGTCGGCTTCTTCCTGTTTGACATCGCTTTATAAGGGCCGCGGTGCGCAACGCACCGCGGCCCTTGTTTTTTCTTTTCCCATCGCTTCGCGGCATACGCACATACCCTGCCCAATGGCGGCCGCACCGGCCTTCGCGAGCGTGCATTTTCGCGAATTGTCAAAAAGCGCCTCGACTTCTAGTAGACTGAGCAGCTAACTCAGTAATTCAATAGAAAGCTTGAGAACTTCGGACTTTAAGTATTCGAAGGCTCGATCGCTAGAGGAGGGCGGCACACATGCACGCAGTCAGTCCGGTGGAAAGCAGCAAAGTCGAAACACCCGCGGGAGTACCGGTGCGCGATCTGCGCCGCGTTCACATTCACCCGGACTACTGGTATCCGCTTGCGTGGTCGCATGAAGTGAAGCGTGGCAAGGCGCACGGCGTGCGCTTCGCCGGCGACCCGATCGTGCTGGTGCGCACCGAGTCGGGCAATGTGTTTGCACTCGAAGACCGTTGCGCGCACCGTCAGGTGCCGCTGCACGGCGGCGTCGTCGACGGCGAAGCGATCCGTTGCTGCTACCACGGCTGGACCTACGACTGCACGGGCCGCTGCATCGACGTTCCGTATCTGGGCCGCGAACGGCTGCCCAACGGCGTGCGCGCGTATCCGTGCCGGGAGGTGGAAGGGCTCATCTTCGTGTTCCCGGGCAAAGCCGAACTCGCCGAAACGACGCCGCTGCCCCCGCTCGGTTCGGTCGCCAACAAGGCATACAAGACGCGCCGCTTCGGCCGCGAAGTGGCATGCCATTATTCGTTCATGCACGAGAACCTGATGGACATGAACCATCAGTTCCTGCACCGCCGGCAGATGGGCCAGATGCGCGCGCGTTCGCTTGGCCGTCGCCGCGGCGACGATTGGGTCGAGGTCGACTACACGTTCTCGCGCGAAGCGGGCCAGCAGCCGATCGGCGAAGCGCTCGTGTTCGGACAAAGTCGGCAAGGCACGAAAAAGAAGCACAAGGACGTGATGACGATCCGCACCCAGTACCCCTACCAGACGCTGCAGATTCGCACGTCGGAAGGCACGCTCGTGATGGATCTGTGGATCATCTATGTGCCGCTCGATGCTGAGCAGCGCACGAATCGCACGTTCGGATTGCTCTCCGTGAAGCGGCCGAAGCTCGGGTTCCTGCTCGATGCCGCATGGCCGCTGCTCGTCTGGTTCACCGAGCGCATCTTTGCGGAAGACCGCTGGATCGTCGAACGCGAGCAGGAAGCGCACGACGCGCAGGGCGCGGACTGGAACCACGAGGTGTTCCCGGTTATCAACGAACTGCGCGATCTGCTGCGCCAATGCGGCGCGCCGCCGATGCGCCGCATCGTACCGATCGAGCCGGTCGAAACCGAAGCCGCGCCGCAGCCTTGCGCGAGTTGAGCGACGCGCATTCGCGCTGTCTACTTGCGTGCGGCGTGTTGCGATGCGCGGCTGCGTGCGACTTCGTGTAACGCCGTCGCCGCGACGCGCGTAACCGCCGCACGGGATCGCGTTGCGTTATGCTGCCTTCAGGGCGTTCGCGTTCGATGCGCGAGGTCCGCGCCGTCGTTCGAGGAGGTCGCGCCATGTCCAAAGCAACCGAAGGGATCGCCACTGTTCCCGAGCTTGAGATTCTTTCGACACGTACCTTCGATGCGCCGCGCGAGCGCGTCTTCGGCGCATGGACGGACCCGGTTCGCCTCGCCCGCTGGTGGGGGCCGAAGGGCTTTCGCAACACCTTCCACCAATTCGAACTGAAACCTGGTGGAAACTGGCGCTTCGTCATGCATGGGCCAGACGGTGTCGACTATAAAAACCACAGCGTATTCGCCGAGATCGCCGAGCCCGAGCGGATCGTGTTCGATCACGTGTCCGGGCCGCATTTCAAGGTAACCGTATCGTTCGATGAAGCCGGCAGCCAGACGAAACTGACCTATCGGATGATGTTCGAGACGGCGGCCGCGCGCGATCAGGTAAAAACATTTGCGCTGAAGGCGAACAAGGAAAGCTTCGACCGGCTTGCGGCCGAGTTGAAGCGAATGGCGGCGCGTTGATCGTACGCAGGGAACTGCCGTCGAATACCGGGAAGAACAAAAACGCCTGCGTTCGTTGAACACAGGCGCTTTTGCGATTCATGCGCGGCTTCGCGCCGCATTGATGCGACAAGCGGCTCAGCCGCTTGCGATGCCCGATGATCAGAAGCGATGACGCAGGCCCATCGAAACGGCGGCCTGATTTTGCGACGACGACGGACGCGAAACATTGCCGTAATAGATGGCCGCGGCGCCGAGTTCGTCTCCGGTTGCACGTTGGTAGACAACTTGCGTGTAAACGTCGGTCCGCTTGGACAGCGCGTAATCGACCATCGCGCCGATCTGGTGGAGATGGCCGACGTTCGTCTTCACGCCCGCCACGTTGTAGTCCCCGTCCGTGTACGTATACGCGAGGCCGCCGCTCAGCGCCGGCGTGAAGTTGTACTTCGCGTTGATTTCGTAGTTGTTCAGGTGCGCTGACGAGCCGGCCGAGACGGCAATGTTGTCCTGACGCGATTGAGTCCACACGACGCCGACCTGCGCCGGGCCATACGTGTAGCTCGCGCCGACGCCGAATTCGCGCTCACGGTATCCGCCGACGGCCTGATACGTCGCGACCTGTTCCGGATCGGTCGACGCGCCATATGTCGTGGCGCCCGGGTTGTTCTGCTGCGAGTAGGCGGCGCCGATGCGCACCCCGCCATACTGATACGCGGCGCCGAAGCTGTATTCCCGGTTATTCGCGAAGCTCGAATTGTTCGAGAAGCCATACGTGCCGCCGAAGGTAAAGCCACCGTAGTTCTGACTCGCGTACTTGATCGAGTTATTGACCGGGTAGCCGCCGTTCGTATTCAGGTTGTCGTTGTTGAACGCGTGCGCAAACAGGGTGCCGCCCCAGCTGCCCGTTGCGGAGAGCGGCGCCACGTAATCCTGCATCGAATCCCACTGGCGGCCGAACGTGACGGTGCCGAAGTCGCCCGACAGACCAAAGAACGCTTGACGGTTGAACAGCGAGCCGTCGTTAGCCAGCTTGCCGTTGCCGATGTCAAAACCGCTCTCGAGGGTAAAGACGGCCTTCAATCCGCCACCCAGGTCTTCGACGCCGCGCAGGCCCCAACGGCTCTGGTCGACGCCGTTACCTACGGCGGCACGCCCGCCGCCGTCGACGTTGCTGACATACGTGAAGCTGGCGTCGATCAGGCCGTACAGCGTGACACTGCTTTGTGCGTGCGCGAGCGGGACAAACGACGCGGCTGCGGCCGCGACGATCATAGTCTTTTTCATCTGAGCTTCCTTTGCTGTTCTGTGGATCACGCGCCGCGTGCCGGAGCCCGCCACGTGGCGCATGCAGCCGGTCCATTGACAAGGCCGGTCCATTCCCTGTCTGGGGAACGGCCGCAGTATAGGTAGGCTCCCTAATCATTCTTTCCCGAATAATTAGCAATTGATTTTTGCCAAACAAGAAATAAATCAGTGAATGGTATATAGGGTTTTGTTTTTATTCGCCTTGTTCGTCTCAAATTAATGGGATTTTATTTTTAAGATTAAATTGGACGTTGTTTGGTGGCAACGTATGCCCGATCAAACTGATGGGGTAGTCGAAATTATCTCGAAAAATTAACGAGTTAACAACGATTTGAATTTGTGGATTTGTTTCGATGAATTCGAATCTGGATTGAGAAAGCGGTAAGAGGCGTCCTATGTCGTTTGGTCGATTGAAATGTAAAAAATAATCGGAGATCATAGGATTCGTTAAATGGGTTGTTTGTCATTTATTTGCGTTTTTTCGGGATTTCACAATTCGGCCGTAAAGTGTCCGGCTGTATCGCGCCGGTGCGTTTGCCGCACGTAGCATCCGCTTGCTAGACTGCCGTCGCAAGCCGAAAGTGGGCCGCCGCACGCGCGGCGGCAATCGTTGCAGTTACGTTTTCCCCGGAGGTTCCATGGCTTATATGCTGCTCATCGTCGAACCCGTCGATCAGCGCGACGAACGCGGCGAAGTCGCCGGCCGCGCGGTCTTTGCCGAAATGGTGCGCTACCGCGAAACGCTGAACGAGCGCGGCGTGCTGATCTCGGGCGAATCGCTTGCCACTGCGAAAAAGGGCAAGCGGCTGCAGGTGCACGACGGCAAGGCGCGCGTCGTCGACGGTCCGTTCGCCGAAGTGAAGGAAATGGTCGGTGGCTTCTTCCTTGTCGACTGCGAAACGCAGGACGAAGCCCTCGCGCTTGCGGCCGAGTGTCCGGCCGCACGGTGGTGCACGATCGAAGTCCGCAAGCTTGGGCCTTGCTACGAGTAGGCTTGGCGCGAGGGATCAGAAGCCGTAGCCGGGCGCGCCTGGTTATCCATTGCCGCTTCGTGCTCCTGATGTGCGGGTTTCCCCTGGTGAGCGCGCCGCATCTCACATGTCGATCGGGTCGTCGCTGGTTCGTCGTGCAGGCAAGGAGTCGCTGAACTCGGGTTCACGCGGCTTCCGGCTCTGCCAATGGGGCTCGACAAACAAGGAGAGATGGCGATGCGATTCATGATCATGGTGAAGGCGAACGCGGACAGCGAAGCCGGCAAGATGCCGGAAGAAGCGTTGATCGCGGCAATGGCGACCTATCACGAGGAACTGGCGAAGGCCGGCGTGCTGCTCGACGCGAGCGGCCTGCAGCCGACCTCGAAGGGCTGGCGCATCCGCTACGAAGGCGGCCGGCGCACGGTCATAGACGGTCCGTTCGCCGAGACAAAGGAACTGCTGGCCGGCTACACGCTGATCCAGGTGCGCTCGCGCGAGGAAGCGATGGAGTGGGCGCGGCGTTTCCCGGCGCCCTTCGGCGAACATGCGGAGGGTGAGATCGAGGTGCGTCAGCTCTTTGGGCTCGACGATTTCGAACCGAGTCCGGCCACGGACCGTTTCCGCAAGCTCGAAGGCACGAATCACTGAAGCCGCAGGATTGCCGCTGCCCCCCCGGCTTCCCGCTGGCTGGACCCACCGCGAAGCCGCACAAACCATTCAAGCCACTCAAGCGAGGTGCACGATGCACAAGCAGATCTACCTGAACATCGCGGTCGATGATCTCGAACGCTCGAAGTCGTTCTTCGCGAAGCTCGGTTTCACGTTCGAGCCGAAGTTCACCGACCAGAACGCCGCATGCATGATCGTCGGCGAAAACATTTTCACGATGCTGCTGACCAAGCCGTTCTTCAGCAACTTCACAAACAAGCCGCTCGTGGACGCCTCGAAAGGCACCGAAGCGCTGATCTGCCTGTCTTGCGACAGCCGCGACGAAGTCGACGGCCTCGTCGCAAAGGCGATCGCAGCGGGCGGCGCGGCGCCGCGCAAGCCGCAAGACTACGGCTTTATGTACAGCCACGGGTTTGAAGACCTGGACGGCCACCTCTGGGAGCTCGCCTACATGGACCCGAATGTGCCGATGCCGGATCAGACCGCGGTGTCGGCTGCAACGGACGCCCGTTGAGGTCGGCCGTGTCGACGGCCGAAACGCATCGTGCGATCGAGGCGGTGTGGCGGATCGAATCCGCGAAGGTCATCGCGCACGTCGCGCGCATCGTGCGTGACGTCGGCGTGGCCGAAGAGCTGGCGCAGGATGCGCTCGTCGCGGCGCTCGAGCACTGGCCCAAAGCCGGCGTGCCCGATAACCCGGGAGCGTGGCTGATGGCGACCGCGAAGAACCGTGCGCTCGACCGCTGGCGCCAGGAGGCGCTGCACGCGAGAAAGCGCGAAGAACTCGGCCACGATCTCGACGCGCTCGAGGCGCACCTCGTGCCCGACTTCGTCGATGCACTCGACGCCGCGCGCGAAGACGACATCGGCGACGACCTGCTGCGGCTTATGTTCACCGCGTGCCATCCGGTGCTGTCGACCGATGCGCGCGTGGCGTTGACGCTGCGCCTGCTGGGCGGCCTGACGACCGACGAGATCGCCCGTGCGTTTCTCGTGCCCGAGCCGACCATCGCACAGCGCATCGTGCGCGCGAAGCGCACGCTGTCGGCCGCGAAGGTGCCGTTCGAAGTGCCGCAGGCCGATGCGCGCGCCGCGCGGCTCGCGTCGGTGCTCGAAGTGATCTACCTGATTTTCAACGAAGGTTATTCGGCCACGGCCGGCGACGACTGGACGCGCCCGGCATTGTGCGAAGAAGCGCTGCGGCTGGGGCGCGTGCTCGTGGGGCTCGTGCCCGACGAAAGCGAGGCGTACGGTCTCACCGCGTTGATGGAGATTCAGGCGTCGCGTCTTCGCGCGCGCGTCGACGCTCAAGGCAAGCCCGTGCTGCTGCTCGACCAGGACCGCGGCCGCTGGGACCCATTGTTGATTCGCCGCGGCCTCGCCGCACTCGAGCGTGCCGAGTCGCTTGGCGGCGGTGGTGGCGTCTATACGCTGCAAGCGGCGCTCGCCGCGTGCCACGCACGCGCGCGCACCGCCGATGAAACGGACTGGGAGCGAATCGTTGCGC
This sequence comes from Paraburkholderia sp. 2C, assembly GCF_054589215.1. Lineage (NCBI taxonomy): Bacteria > Pseudomonadati > Pseudomonadota > Betaproteobacteria > Burkholderiales > Burkholderiaceae > Paraburkholderia > Paraburkholderia sp. 2C. The sequence continues at coordinate 931,320 of NZ_BAAILL010000032.1, forward strand.
TCTACGACGCGCTCGCGCAAGTCGCGCCGTCGCCGGTCGTCGAATTGAATCGTGCCGTGGCGGTGGGTATGGCGTTCGGTCCGGCCGCAGGACTCGAGATTGTCGATGCGCTCAGCGCGGATCCGGCGCTCGCGCATTATCACTGGCTCCCGAGCGTGCGCGGCGACCTGCTCGCCAAGCTCGGCCGGCGCGAAGAAGCACGTGGCGAATTCGAACGCGCGGCGACGATGACGCGCAACGCGCGCGAGCGCGACCTCCTCCTCGAACGTGCGCAGCAGATGACCGGCGACACGCACTGAGGCCGAGACCGAGGCGGCAGCGCCTCTCATTCCCCATCCATCCAAGCGCACTGAATCGATACGCTTGATAGCGGCGTTTGCCCACGCGTTCTGGTTTGCCTGCAGATCCAGGCGCGTGAGCTTGCCGCACGCTCATGTCTGCATCGTCAAACCGCACACGTAACCTGCAAGATCGAAGTTGACAAGTTACAAGGCAAGGCTATCATGTCCGCACTCCGTAACCGAGATTAATATAATTTAACGGTTTCACGAATCGCGGTTAACCGGTTAACCGGTTAACGCACGCAACCTGAACAAACCTGCCCAAAGGCCCCGGAGCCCTTCATGTCGACAGCAGATCTGCAGCAAGCCGGATTGCCCGCTATTCCACGTGTCATGACGAAGCGCATCGAAGCCGACGGCGTCGACGTGTTCTACCGCGAAGCGGGCCCCGCCGATGCGCCGGTGCTATTGCTGCTGCACGGCTACCCCACGTCGTCGCTGATGTTCCGCGAACTGATGCCGCGTCTGGCGTCGCGCTATCGCGTGATCGCGCCGGACTTGCCCGGCTTCGGCTTCACGACCGTGCCGGCCGAACGCAACTACCGCCACACGTTCGACAACCTCGCGAAAACGGTCGATGCATTCGTCGCGGCACTGAAGCTGACGCGCTACGCGCTCTACGTGTTCGACTACGGCGCACCGGTCGGCTTCCGGCTGGCGCTTGCGCATCCGGAACGCGTGACCGCGCTGATCTCGCAGAACGGCAATGCGTATGAGGAAGGGCTCGGCGACGCGTGGCAGCCAATTCGCAAATACTGGTCGGAACCCACGGAAGCAAACCGTGCGGTCGTGCGCGATGCGGTGCTGACGCTCGAAGGAACGCGCTGGCAATATGTGCATGGCGTAAAGGAGCCCGATGCAATCGCGCCCGAAACGTACGCGCTGGACACCTTCCTGTTCGAGCGCGGCAACAACAAGGAAATTCAGCTCGACCTGTTCCTCGATTACGCATCGAACCTGAAGCTGTACCCAGCATTCCAGAAGTTCTTCCGCGATTTCCGCCCACCGACGCTCGCCATCTGGGGCAAGCACGATCCGTTCTTTATCCCACCGGGCGCGGACGCCTATCGGCGCGACAATCCGCAGGCAACGGTCGAGATGCTCGACACCGGGCATTTCGCGCTCGAAACGCACGTCGACGAAATCGCGATCGCGATCGACAAGCTGCTCCGAACAATGTCCGCGTGAGCGGCGCGGGCCGCGCCGGAATCGGCAGCGGCCTGTGTTCCGCTAGCGGTTTTCCTCGCGCGGTTTCTCGTGTTCCCGCTCGGCATCGGAAAGGTGGGGCCGCAGCTTTTTCTGTTCGTCGTTTTGATCCGCGTTATCCGGCCGATTCTCGACAAACGGCGAATCGGTATCGGTGCCGCCCGAGCGCAGCGCACCGCGCGCCTCTTCCGCAAGCTGCTCATAACGCTTGCGAAACCGCGTCAGATCCTTTTCGCCGAGCTCTTCGAGGTCGAGCAGGGCGTTATGCGCGCCCGATAGCGCGCGTATCAGTTCGTCGAGCTTGATCTGCATCGCCGCGGTGTCGCGGTTCTGCGTGTTCTGAATCAAAAACACCATCAGAAACGTGACGATCGTGGTGGACGTGTTGATCACGAGTTGCCATGTGTCACTAAAGTGAAACAACGGGCCGCTCGCGGCCCACACCACCACCAGCACGACCGCGATCGCGAACGTAACCGGCCTGCCCGCCATGGTCGAGAGCGCGGTCGAGAATTGCGAAAACCAGTTTTTGGTCACGAGATACCTCTCATCGGCAAGACGAAAACCAGGTGTCCGCTCATGCCTCGCATATTATGTGCCGGGCCGTCCGTTGCGGCGCAGCATTGCGGCGCATGCACGCGTATCGAAGCGCCGCGATCGCCAGGGCATGAAAAATTTCCGCTTGCCTATGTCGATATGGCGGTGGCCTACTCGTCGTCGTGATGAAGCCACGGTGTCCGGTGACGCTTCGCTACCCTATTCATTTTTCATCGATAGACAGGAGCCACGACTATGTCCAAGCCAGCCACAAGAACTATCCCCGAAGGCATGCACTCGCTGACCCCGCATATCGTCTGCGCCGGCGCGGCCGATGCGATCGATTTCTACAAAAAAGCGTTCAACGCGGTCGAACAGGTCCGGATGCCGGGGCCAGGCGGCAAACTGATGCACGCATCGCTGAAGATCGGCGATTCGACGCTGATGATCGCCGACGAAATGCCCGAATGCGGCGGTGGCCTGGGCCCGAAAGCGCTGAAGGGCTCGCCCGTCACGATCCATCTCTACGTCGACAATGTCGACGCAACCATTGCGCAGGCGGAGAAGGCCGGCGCGAAGGTCACGATGCCCGCTGCCGACATGTTCTGGGGCGACCGCTATGGCCAGCTCGAGGATCCGTTCGGGCACCGCTGGTCGGTCGCGACGCACAAGGTCGACCTCTCGCCTGAGGAAATGCAGGCGGCGATGCAGGAGATGATGAAGTCGCGGCAGTGAGCGGCGCGCGGCGGCTCTATCGATAAATGCAGGGCGGCGGCGCGTGACGTGAGCGCCGCCGCTGCCGCCTCGTGAGCGAAACCGCCCGCGAGGCGATTCGATCCGATCAAACGATCGAGCAATTGAACGATCAATCCCAGGCAAGCAAAGGAGGCTCGATGGACAAGATTGCCCCATGTCTCTGGTTCGACGGCCAGGCCGAAGAGGCGGCGAAGTTCTACGTATCGGTGTTCAGGAACAGCCGCATCGTCGAGACGTCGTACTACAACGACGCTGTCCCGAGTCAGACCGGCAAGGTGCTGACGGTGACGTTCGAGCTCGAGGGACGCGAATTCGTGGGCCTCAACGGCGGACCGCAGTACACGTTCTCGCCGGCCATCTCGATGTTCGTCAAATGCGAAACGCAGGCGGAAGTCGACACGTTGTGGGACAAGCTCGTCGAAGGCGGCGCACCGGTGCAATGCGGCTGGCTGACCGACCGCTACGGGGTGTCCTGGCAAATCGTGCCGACCATCATGCTCAGCATCCTGCAGGACCAAGACCGCGAGAAATCGAAGCGCGCCATGCAAGCGATGATGAGCATGGTGAAGCTCGATATCGCGGCGCTGCAAAAAGCATACGACAGCCGCTAGCGCGTGGCGCGTTCGTATTGATAGGTGGCCGCCGGCGCAACACGTCTACCGCAAACCGACGCGGCCTTCACCGCTCAATGACGGCACCACGGCGTCGCCGCACGCGCAACGCATATAAACCATTGGCTTATATGCAGCGCAAAAAAATCCCCGGCATAATCAGCAAACCGATTCACCGGTGTCGCGCAGTACGCGAAGTCGCATCTTCAGCGTGCGAGCGCCCGGCATGATCACGCGGTGTGTGCCGCGTTTCCGTCCGTATCGACCGGCGGCATATGACCGCCCGATGAACCCCGCAATTCGAAGCATCGCATCGCCCCACGCGTCGGCCTGGGGCGAGCGGGCAGCGTGCCCGCTTTTTCATGGGCCGGCACGCGGTTCTCGTCAGTAGTTTTTCACCAGCACGGAGCTAATAGATGAATACGGTCACGACCAAAGACGGCGCTCAGATCTTCTACAAGGATTGGGGCAGTGGGCAGCCGATTGTCTTCTCGCATGGCTGGCCGCTCGATGCCGACGCGTGGGATCCGCAATTGCTGTTTTTTGTGCAACAGGGCTTTCGCGTCATCGCGCACGACCGCCGCGGTCACGGCCGCTCGTCGCAAACGGCGAACGGCAACGATATGGATACGTACGCGGACGATCTCGCCGCCGTCATCGAGCATCTCGACCTGAAAGACGCGGTGCTCGTCGGACACTCGACGGGCGGCGGTGAGGTCGCGCACTACATCGGCCGTCACGGCACGAAGCGTGTCGCGAAAGCGGTGCTGATCGGCGCGGTGCCGCCGCTGATGCTGAAGACGGAGAAAAACCCGGGTGGCCTGCCGAAGGACGTGTTCGACGGCATTCGTAAAGGCGTCGCGGACAACCGTTCGCAGTTCTACAAGGACCTCGCGTTGCCGTTCTTCGGCTACAACCGTCCGGGCGCGAAGGTCTCGCAGGGCACGATCGACGAGTTCTGGCGGCAGGGCATGAGCGGCGGCATCGTCGGCCACTACGCGTGCATCAGGGAGTTCTCGGAAGTCGACTACACGGCGGATCTGCAGAAGATCGACGTGCCGACGCTGATCCTGCACGGCGACGACGACCAGATCGTGCCGATCGACGCAGCCGGCCGCCTGTCGGCGAAGATCGTCAAGAACGCGACGCTGAAGGTGTATCCGGGTGCGCCGCACGGCATGTGCGTGACGCAAGCGGACAAGGTGAACGCGGACCTGCTCGAGTTCATCAAGGGCTGAGCCCGAACCCGGCCGCTGTGCGGTGCAGATGAAGCGAGGCGGGAGAAGCGCCTCGCTCGCCAAGGCGTGCCCGTGATGTGCGCATCAGCGCGATGGCATGGTCGTGCCGCCGGCCGCCCCGCCGCGTTGCGCCTCGATCAAGTCAGCAAGTTTGCGTTGCTGGTTTCCGCGCGCATCGAAGTTCGCCGGCTCGAGCCATGCATCGAAGCCCGCGCGAATGGCGGGCCATTCGCTGTCGATAATCGAAAACCACGCGGTATCGCGATTACGCCCGTGAACCACGATGGCCTGACGGAAAATCCCCTCGAACGTGAAACCGAAACGCAACGCGGCGGTTCGCGACGGCGCATTGAGCGAATCGCACTTCCATTCGAAGCGGCGATAACCAAGCGTGTCGAACACGTAACGCATCAGCAGATAAATCGCTTCGGTGGCGGCGCGGGTTTTCTGCAGCAGTCGCGAGAACGTGACGAAGCCGACTTCGATCACGCCATTGCTCGCGTCGATGCGCATCAGCGCGAGCGTGCCGACCGCCTTGCCTGTCGCCAAGTCGATCACCGTGTAATGAAACGGGTCCGCCATCGCGGCAATGCGCGCGAGGTGCGCGCGGAACGCGTCGAGCGAATCGAATGGTCCCACGCTCAGATAGGTCCAGTCGCGCGCATCGGGCGCCTGCCCGTACGCGTCGTACAGTTCATCCGCATGCCGCTCGGCATCGAGGCGCTCGAGCCGGCAGTAGCGGCCCGTCAGCGTCGAGCCGTCGGGCTTTGACACGCCTTGCCAGTTTGCGAGCGGCAAGCCGATCGGCTGACCGAATTCGTTGGTTCTCTGCCGCACATTCTTCTCCTCGACAGCGCCGGCCGCGAAGCCGGCGCTTGCAGGGTGTGATTGTCGAGTCAGAAGTATGCCCGTAACACGCAGCATCGAGTTGAACGCTTACAGCTGGATCATCCCGCCATCGATCACGATCTCGGTGCCGACGATAAAGCCCGACTCCGGCGACGCCAGATGCAGCACGGTCGACGCGATTTCGCTTGAATGGCCGAAGCGGCCGAGCGGAATCTGATTGCGAATCTGCTCCCGCGTATCGTCATCGAAACCAAGCTTCGTATGCAGCGGCGTCGTGACCGGGCCCGGGCTCACCACATTGACGCGCACGCCGCGCGGCAGCAGCTCGGCCGAAAGCGTCTTCGCGAGCGAGATCAACGCGGCCTTGCTCGCCGCATAAACCGACGACGACGGCATGCCGATGTGCGCATTGACCGAACCGTTGAGCACGATCGAGGCGCCTTTATTGAGCAGCGGCGTCAGCGCCTGGATCTGGAAATACGGACCTTTGACGTTGATGTTGAACGACTCGTCCCACATCGATTCCGCGACGTCCGCGAATGCAGCGAACTTCGCGACGCCGGCGTTGATGAACACCGCGTCGAGCCGCACGTCCTCGTTGGCCAGACGCTCTGCGAGTTCGCGCGCCCCGGCGGCCGAGCCCGCGTCATTGCGGATGGCAAGCGCCGTTTCGCCGAGCGTCTGCGCAGCCGCGGCGAGCGAAGCTTCGTCGCGACCGGTAATGACCACGCGCGCGCCTTCGGCCGCAAAAGCCTGCGCAGTGACGAGGCCCATTCCGCTGTTGCCGCCGGTCACGAGTACGGTCTTTCCTTCAAAGCGATTCATGATGTTCTCCTATGAAACTGCGTTCGATGTGAAGGGAATTGTGGTCGTCGGGACGTGGAATGACGTGCGAACAGGTTGGCGCTCTTGTTCGAAGGAATTGGATATGTTTGCCGGCGTGAATTTTCGGCTGCAAATGGCGGGGCGATCGCGAAGCCGACCTTTTCCGCACGTACAATGCATACTGGCGGCAGTGGTGTAGCACCCGTGATGACCGACGAACCGAAAGAGGGACGATATGGAAATTGATCCGACCGAGTGGTTTCCGTTAGACGAATACAAGCCGGTGCGTGAGGGATGGTACGAAGTGCAGCTGGCGAGCGGCGAAACGGCATTCGCGCGTTTTGCCGAGGGCGAGTGGACCGAAAAGCCGCCGCTCGTGTTTACGCACTGGCGCGGCTTGAGCAAAGACCCCGCGACGAGCGGCGAAACCGAAGGCATCGGCGCCGAAGTGGCGGCGGCCGAAGGCGTACGGGCGGTCTGGAACGCATTCTTCCCGGGTTCAGGCGGCGATGCCCACAAGCCGCTCGAATCGGCGCACGACGAGCAGCCCACGAACGGGCCACATTGATCCGGTCGGCTGGTGTACAGCACGAAGCAGCGGGCGGGTAGCGCAATGCGCGGCCCGCTGCACTATCAGAAAATCGTGCGGATCGACACTGTATAAGTGGTCGAAATTACCGGCGCGGTCGTCGTTGCAGCAGACGCCGCGCGGAACGGCCTGGCTTTATCGGCGCAGTGCCGCTTTAAACTTCCTTAAACCCGATCGGTCGCAGCGCGGTCTTCGCTTGGCTCCTGCGCTTGCGGCTCGTGCGGCGACCCCGTGCGCAGCAGGAAAGCACCGAACGCCGCGGCCAGCGCGGCGAAGATCGCACCGAACAGGAACGCGATGTGATAGCCGTCCGTCAGCGCGGCGCGCGCATCCTGGGTCGTGCCGAGCTCACCGGTCTGCGCGGCCGCGAGGCTGGCGAGCACCGCGAGACCGAGCGCGCCGCCCATCATGAACGACGTATTGACGATGCCGGACGCTAGCCCCGAGTCGCTGGGCTCGACGTCGTTCATCGCGGCAAGCAGCACCGGGTTGAACGCGACGCCGGCGCCGATGCCGAGCAGCATCATGCCGGGTAGCACGTCGACCACAAACTGACCGGCAACTGGCGCGCGCGCAAACAGCAGCAGCCCGAGCGCCGCGAGCAGCAGACCCACGCCAATCGGCCGGCGGATACCGAAGCGCATCACAATGCGCGCGGAAAGCCCAAGCGAAAAGACCGCCATGATCAGATTTGCCGGCAAAAAGGCAAGCCCGACCTGAAACGGCGCGTAGCCGAGCACGCGCTGCATATACAGCGCCGAGATAAAGAACCACGCGAACATCGCGGCGGCCCACAACACACCGATCGCGTTGGCTGTCGACACATTGCGCATGCGGAACAGCGCGAGCGGCATCAGCGGATGCTGCACACGCGCCTCGATTGCAAGGAACACGGCAAGCAGCACGATCGCGACGCCGATCAAGCCGAGTGTGTGCGCGGACGTCCAGCCTGCTTCGTTACCGTTGACGATCGCATAGACGGCGAGCATCAGCGACGCGGTCACCGCGATGGCGCCCGCGACGTCGAGCCGCTCGCCGTGCGCATGACCGCGGCCCGCGGGCAGCAGCGTCACGCACAACGCATACACGGCGATGCCGATTGGCAGATTGACGAGAAAAATCCAGTGCCAGCTGAGCAGATTCGTCAGGAGTCCGCCAAGCAGTACGCCGATGCTGCCGCCGCCCGCGCAGACAAAGCCGTACACGCCCATCGCCTTGGCGCGCTCGTCAGGTTCGGTGAACAGATTCATGATTAGCGACAGCGACACCGCTGAGACGACAGCGCCGCCGAGACCCTGCACCGCGCGCGCACAGACCAGCATGACCTGTGAGTTCGCGAGGCCGCACGCAAGCGACGCCAGCGTGAATAACGTGATGCCGGCGAGAAACAGCGTGCGGTGTCCGTACAGATCGCCCAAGCGCCCACCGAGCAGCAAGAAGCCGCCGAACGTGAGCATGTAGGCATTGACGACCCACACGAGTGATGTCTCGGAGAAGCCGAGATCGGCTGCGATCGAAGGCAATGCGACATTCACGATGGTCGTGTCGAGCACGATCATCAGCACGCCGAGGCAAAGCACGACAAGTGCCAACCAACGGGCGCGCCCTTCGATATTGTGGGTCATGCGACGGTCTCCATTCGTTATGCGTAATTCTTCGTTTGAAGGAAAACCGACAGTCTAGTACCGGGTATGTGTCGTGTTCAACCGTGCGCTTTGGCCAATGCAATGAGCGCGGTCATCGGGCGCGGTGATCAACCGCGCCCGCGCGAGAGGCCTGCGTTATTCCGGCAGTTTGCGGAACCCGATCGCAAAGCGGTTCCAGCCATTGATGGCATTGATCAGCAGGGTCAGGTCGACGAGCTCCGCTTCGCTGAAATGCGGCTTGACCGCTTCCCACACGTGATCGGGCACATGGTCGTGCGACACGAGTGTCAGCGCTTCGGTCCATTCGAGCGCGGCGCGCTCGCGGTCGGTAAAAAACGGCGTTTCGCGCCAGACGACGACGGTGGCGAGTCGCCGCTCGGTTTCGCCGCCTTTGCGCGCGTCGGTGCTATGCATGTCGACGCAAAATGCGCAGCCGTTGATTTGCGACGCACGCAGCCGCACGAGTTCGACGAGCGGTTTTTCGAGGCCGCTTTTGCCGATGCGCTCTTCGAGCGCGAGCATGGCCTTGATGGCGTGCGGGTTGGCTTTATAAAAGTCGAGACGCGATGTCATGCTTCACTCTCCCTGATGAGCGTGCGCTGCGATTGCGCAACACACGAAGATTAGGCGAGGAACGCGTCCCGGACCACTACTTCACCGCACCGAGTGCAAGACCTTTGACGAGATATCGCTGCAGCCACGCGAACACGACCGACACCGGCAGCGTCGCACACAGCGTAGCGGCCATCACGAGATGCCATTCGACGGTGTATTTGCCCGCCACCATATCGGTGACCTGCACGGTCAGCGTCTTGTTTTCCGGCGAGCGGATCAGCGTATAGACCACCGCGAACTCGTTCCACGCATTGATAAACGTGAAAATCGCGGTCACCACAATGGCCGGCACCGCGAGCGGCAGAAACACCTTGAATACCGCGCGGGTCCGGCTGCAGCCTTCGAGCCACGCCGATTCTTCGAGATCGCGCGGCACCGTCGCGAAATACGACGACAGCATCCACACCGCAAATGCGATATTGAACGCCGCATATGACACGATGACGCCGATCTTCGAATCGACAAGGTTGCCGTCGCCGTAAGGGATCATCGCCGCAAGCCGGAACAGACCGACTACGAGCAGGATAGGGGACAGCATCTGGGTGACGAGCAGAAACTGCCGGTACACGCTGCGGCCGCTGAACGGAAAGCGCGCGAGCGCATACGCGGCGGGCAGACTGACCGCCAGCGCGAGCAGCGTCGACAGGCAGCTGATCACCGCGCTATTGCGCAGCGCAACACCGAAGTTTGCCGCGTCCCACATATCGACAAAATTCTGCCAGTGCCAGTGCACCGGCAACCAGCGCGCCGGATAGACGAACACTTCCTGCGCGGGCTTCAACGCGGTGAAAAACATCACCGCGAACGGAAACAGCACGACCACGACGAGCGGCGACAGCGCGAGCCAGCACCACAGCGAGCGTTTCATTTTCGTGTTCATGCGGCGTCTCCTTCCTTTTGCGGCTGCATGCGCAGATACGCGATCGAAAACACGAACAGCATCACGAGCATGATCAGCGACACCGCGGCCGCCTGACCCGGCCGGCCGAGCCGGAAGCCGAGTTCGTACAGATAGGTGACGAGAATATGCGTGCCGTTGTCGGGGCCGCCTTGCGTCATCACCCAGATAATCGGGAACGAGTTGAACACATAGATCACGTTCAACAGAATCGCCATATTGATAAACGGCCTCAGCAGAGGCAGCGTCAACTGGCGGAATTGCTGCCAGGCGCTTGCACCGTCGATGCGCGCGGCTTCATAGATATCGCCGGGCACGGACGACAGACCGCCGAGCAGGATCGTCACGGTAAAGGGAATCGACACGAGAATGCCGACCGCGATTTCCACCGGAAACGCGAGCTCGGGCGTCGCGAGCCAGTGAATCGGACCACCGATCAGCCCGAGGCGCTGCAGCGTCACGTTGACCATGCCGTAGTCGTCGTTGAACGCCCAGCGCCAGACCACGGCGGTCATGGTCAGCGAGACGGACCACGGCAGCATCACGATCGTGCGCGCGATGCCGCGGCCGTGAAAATCCTGGTTCAGCACGAGCGCCACCGGCACCGAAAACAGCACGGTGCCGCCGACCACGCACGCGGTCCACACGAGCGTGCGGCGCGTCGCGTCGAGAAATACCGGGTCCGAGAACACGGTGTAGAAATTCTGCAGTCCGTTGAAGTCGCGAATCGCGCCGAAGCGCGAGACATCGTGGACCGACTGATACACGATGTTGAAGATCGGGTAGCTGATGATAAACAGCGCCAGGATCAGGCTGGGCGCGATCAGCAGCCACGGCGTGGTCATGCGCGGCGAAACGGACCCGGAGGCGCGCAGCGCGGCGGGTGCGGAAGCGGAGGCGGGACGGCTCATGCGTGCTCGTGTTCGGTCAGAAATGCGCCGGCCGCGAGGCCGGGTACGGCATGACCTGTGCCGCCGGCGAGCGGCGGCACAGGTCCAAGGACGTCGACGCCGCGTGCGCGCAAAGCATGCGATGCGGCGTCATGGTGAGTGGCTTACTGGCCCGGCGCTTATTGGCCCAGAGACTTGTCGGCTTCGTTTGCCGCCTGCTTCAGCGCATCAGCCGGTTTCGCCTTGCCCAGATACACCGATTGCATCGCGTTCGTCACAGCCTTCGCGGTGTCTTCCCAGCCGGTGATGGTCGGCGCGAAGTGCGCGGTCGGCAGCAGTGCGATAAACGCCTTCGTGTCCGGATCGGCGAACGCCGGGTCGGCCGCTTCGGCCTTGGTGGTCGGCAGGAAGCCCTCGGTGCTCGTGAACTCGACGCGCGGCTCTTTCGTGAACAGATAGTCGAGGAACTTCCACGCGCTCTTCTTCACCTTCGAGTTCTTGAACATCACGATCGAATCGGTCACGGCGTACGTCGCTTCCTTCGTGCCGACCGGCAGCGGATCGATGCCGTACTTGAGGTTCGGCGCTTCCTTCTTGATCTGCTTCGCGAGGAACGGCGCGGAAATCACCATTGCCACGCGGCCCTGCTTGAAGAGGTTTTGCACGTCTTCACGGCTGTAGCCGGTTACGCCCGGTTGCGTGAGGCCTTCGTCGATCATCGTCTTGTAGAGCGTCGCGGCCTTGATGCCGGCCGGCGAATCGAACGCGGCCTTGCCCTTGGCGACCACGTCGCCGCCGTTGGTCCACAGCGCGTAGTAATAGTAGACGTCCGTTTCGATTTCCTTGCCCTGCAGGCCGAAGCCGGCAATGCCCTTCGCCTTCAGCTTCTTCGACGCGTCGATCACGTCGTTCCACGTCTTCGGGCCGTTCGGATAGCCGACGCTCGCGAGCAGATCCTTGTTGTAGTAGAGCGCACGGGCCGAAGCGGCGATCGGCAGGCCGTAGGTCTTGCCGTCGATCTGGCCCGGAGCCAGGAACGGACCGATGAAGCGGCTCTTGAAGCTCGCGTCCATGTAGCCGTCGAGCGGCTCGGCCACGCCGTCCTTCACGAAGTCGAGCAGCCAGCGCGTACCGACGATGGCGAGATCCGCGTTCGCGTTGCCGGAAATGTCCGTTTGCAGTTTTTGCTGCAGCGTGTCCCAGTTCACGTCTTCGATCTTGATCGTCGTGCCGGGATTCGCCTTTTCAAACTGGCGCGCCATTTTCTCGAAGTACGGTGCCGTCTGGTCGCTGTAGTGCGCGACCGTGACACGGACCGTGTCGGCCTGCGCCGCAATGGCGACGCCTGCCAGTGTGAGCGCGACGGCGAGCTTGCCGAGCGCGAGGGATGCACGTGCATGCAACGACATTTTCCTATCTCCTGGGTGGTCTGCTGCCGTCGCCGGCCGCTTTGGGGTAAATTGTTTGAAAAAATCCTACAGGACGAAAAAAATAATGTCACGTAGGGATGCCGATAATTTTTCGAAGCCGCCTCATTTGCATAAGATCCTGTAAAGATGGGCTTTTTGTTGCGACATGGGTCAACGTCCGAGCGCATGGGCCCGGCGGCTTCAACTGGCTTTCTTCTGTCTCCGGGATCTCATATGTTGGAAATTTACATGGCCTCGGGCATGATTCAGACGGCATAAAAAGCGCGAGGATGAACGGATGAAACGTGTAGTTCTGGTGACGGGCGCGTGCGGCGGCATCGGCGGCGTGCTGACAAGACGCTTCGTCGAAGCGGGCGATCACGTGCTGGCGCTCGATCGCAAGGCGGAACCGCTCGCGGCGCTTGCGAATGAACTCGGCGCGGCGCAGGTGACGCCGCTTGCGGTCGATACCGGCGAAGCCGACGCGGTGCGCGATGCGGTTGCGCGCGCAACCGTCGCGACCGGTCCGGTCGACGTGGTCGTCGCGAACGCGGGCTCGGCCGAAGGCCTGACGCTTGCGAAGACCGACGCGGCCGCATGGCAGCGCGACGTGCATTCGAATCTGAACGGTACGTACCACACGGTTGAAGCGGTGCGCGCATCGATGATCGAGCGGCAGCGCGGCGCGATCGTGCTGATTGGCTCGGTCAACGGCATGGCGATGCTGGGCCACCCGGCGTACAGCGCGGCCAAGGCCGGCTTGATCAGCTATACGAAGGCGCTCGCGGTAGAGCTGGGCCGCTACGGCATCCGCGCGAACATCGTTTGCCCCGGCACCGTGAAGACGCCGGCGTGGCAGGCGCGCGTCGACAAGAATCCGCAGGTCTTCGAGAACCTGAAGAAGTGGTACCCGCTGCGCGACTTCGCGACGCCCGACGACATCGCCAACGCGGTGCTGTTTCTCGCATCGCCGCTGGCGCGCGTGATTACGGGCGTGGCGTTGCCGGTGGACGGCGGCCTGATGGCGGGCAACCGTCTGATGGCCGAGGAATTGACGCTCGAATCGCTATAAGCGTAAGCGAGCGAGCGAGCGGGCGCGGCGCGCACGGCGGCTGCAAGCAGCAACAGGCAAAGGCAAAAGCTGGCTGACAACGACGAGGACAGCATGGCAGCAGTGCAACTGAGCGGCATTTACAAGCGATATGGCGACACCCAGGTCGTGCACGGCATCGACCTGCATATCGACGACGGCGAGTTTGTCGTGCTGGTCGGCCCGTCGGGCTGCGGCAAGAGCACGCTGATGCGGATGGTCGCCGGGCTCGAGGAAATCAGCGGCGGCGAGCTGACGATCGGCGGCACGCGCGCCAATGCGCTGGCGCCGCAGCAGCGCAATATATCGATGGTGTTTCAGAGCTACGCGCTCTACCCGCATCTTTCGGTGTACGACAATATCGCGTTCGGCCCGCGCATTCGCAAGGAATCGGCGTCGGCGTTCAAGCCGCGCATCGAAGCGGCCGCGAAGATGCTGAACCTGAGTGGCTATCTGGACCGCCTGCCGCGCGCATTGTCGGGCGGCCAGCGGCAACGTGTCGCGATGGGCCGCGCCGTTGTGCGCGAGCCGGCGCTGTTCCTGTTCGACGAGCCGTTGTCGAATCTCGACGCCAAGCTGCGCGTGCAGATGCGCACCGAAATCAAGGCGCTGCATCAGCGGCTCAAGAACACCGTGATTTACGTCACGCACGACCAGATCGAAGCGATGACGATGGCGGACCGCATCGTGGTGATGAACGCCGGGCGCATCGAGCAGATCGGGCGTCCGCTCGAGCTGTACGACCGGCCGGGCAATCTGTTCGTCGCGAGCTTTCTCGGCTCGCCGTCGATGAATTTCGCCGAAGGCGAGGTCGTGGCCGGCGACAGTGGCCTGACGCTGCTGCTCGCCGGCGGCGAGCGCATTCCGCTGACAGGTCAGCAGCTGCAGCCGGGCGCGAAGGTGACGCTAGGCGTGCGGCCCGAGCATGTCGAAACGTGCGCCGCGCAGGACGGCATTCCGATGACGATCGAGGTGATCGAGCCGACCGGTGCGGAAACGCATCTGTACGGCACGGTCGGCGGCAATACGTGGTGCGTGACGACCCGCGAGCGTGCGGCGCTCGAGCCCGGCCAGCGCATCGCGCTGCGGCTGCCGGCTGAACATCGGCATCTGTTCGAAACGGAGAGCGGACGCAGGATCGTCTAACGCCGTGCGTCGCGCAGACCGCTTTGCATGCGTTGCACGGCGGGTCGCGCGGCGCGGATTGCTGACCTTGAACCCAAGAGGAACACGCGGGTGTCCGCAGCGAATCTGATTCCCCATATCCGCGATGCGCTGCCGTCGCTGCGGCCCGCGGAGCGCAAGGTCGCCGACATGGTGCTGGCCGACGTCGACTTTGCGATGCGCGCGAGCATCACCGAGATCGCGCAGCGCGCGGAGGTCTCCGAGCCGTCGGTCACGCGCTTTTGCCGCGCGGTCGGCGCACACGGGTTGCGCGACTTCAAGATGCGTCTCGCGCAAAGCGCTGCGGGCGGCATGCCGTACGAGTCGCAGGCGGTGGCGCGCAACGACGACATCCAGACGCTATTCGACAAGGTAGGCGAAGCGGCGATCGAAGGTTTGAGCCATGCGCGCAGCGCGCTCGACCCGGTGGCGGTCGAAGCGGCGCTTGCCGCGCTGACGAGCGCGCGACGCATCTATTTCTTCGGCGTCGGTGCGGGTTCGGGGCTGGTCGCGCAGGACGCCGCGCTGCGTTTGCTGCGCCTCGACCTTGCCGCGAGTGCCTTCACCGATGCGCATCTGCAACGACTATACGCAGGCCTGATGGAACCGGGCGACGTGGCGTTTGCGATTTCGCATTCGGGGCGCAGCGTCGAAGTGAACGAAAGCATCCAGATTGCGAAGGAGCGCGGCGCAACGACGATCGCGCTGACCAACGTCGGGTCGCGGCTCGCGTGGCTCGTCGATATTCCGCTGCTGCTGCGCGCGCCGAACGCGGTCGAGCCGCATACACCGGGCGTGTCGCGCCTCGTGCACCTGTGCATAGTCGACGCGCTCGCAATCGGCATTGCATTGCGGCTCGGACCGAAAACGCTCGAAAAGATGCGCGAGGCGGGCGCGCGCGTTTCGCACGAGCCGGAGGCGGCGGGCGGCGATCGTCAGAGCTGACATTTGCTTGCGCGCACCGGTATTTTTGAAGACTGGACAAGCGCTTGCATTACTAAAACAATCTATATTGCAAGCATAAATACAACGCTTACTCCGACGCGATCCCATCCCCCGCCTTTCCGCATTCGCGGACCGCGCCATGGCACTACGTAACGCGCTGCGTCTCTCGCAGATAACCGGTCGTTAACCCTTAAGGGGAAGCCATGTCCACGTCACCGCTCTACGATAGCGACACGCCGCACGGATTGGATGGGACCACTGAGCAAGCCGACGCACGGCTGCATAACCGCGACCTCGCGCCGGTTCCGCATGATAAACGCACGTGGACCGGTTACAGCATCTTCGCGATGTGGATGTCCGACGTGCACAGCGTCGGCGGCTATACGTTCGCAGCAAGCCTGTTTCTGCTCGGCATTTCCGGATGGCAGGTGCTGCTTGCGCTGGCGGTCGGCATTCTGATCGTCTATGTGCTGATGAACTGGGTCGGCAAGCCGAGCTACGTGCACGGCATTCCGTTTCCGGTGATGGCGCGCGTCAGCATGGGCGTGATGGGGGCGAACCTCGCGGCGGTGATTCGCGGGGTGGTCGGTATCGTCTGGTACGGCGTGCAGACGTATTTCGCCTCGAAGGCGGTGGCGACGCTGCTCGTGCTGTTTATTCCCGCGTCGGTGTCGCTCACGCAGGTGAGCTTCATGCGCCTCGATGGCCTTGGCTGGGTCAGTTTCCTCTTTATGTGGATCTTCCAGCTGATCATTTTCCAGCGCGGCATGGACACGATCCGCAGATTCATCGACTTTTGCGGGCCTGCGGTCTACGTGGTGATGTTCGTGCTGATGGCGTGGATTCTGTCGCAGGCGGGGCTGGGCAGCCTGAGCCTCACGCTCGGAGGCAAGGAGTTGAGCGGAGGCCAGCAACTCGCTTCGATGGGCAACGCGATCCTGCTGGTCGTGAGCTATTTCGCGGCGCTGCTGCTCAATTTCGGCGACTTCTCGCGCTTTGCGAAAAGCGAGCGGCAGATGAAGGTCGGTAATTTTCTCGGGCTGCCGGTGAATTTCATTGTCTTCGCGATCATCACGGTGATCGTGACGTCGGGCAGCGCAACCGTGTTCGGGCAGATGATCATGGACCCGGTTGCGATCGTCGCGCACATCCAGAACAAGGTGGCGGTGGTGATCGGCAGCGTGACGTTTATCGTCGCGACAATGGGCATCAACATAGTCGCCAATTTCGTGTCGCCCGCGTACGACATCGCGAACCTGTTCCCGAAGCATGTCGATTTCAAGCGCGGCGGGCTGATCGCGTCGATCCTCGCTGTGCTCGTCTGCCCATGGATTTTTGTCGACAGCGCGAAGGCGATCACGATTTTCGTCAGCGTATTCGGCGCCGTGCTCGCGCCGCTTTACGGCGTGATGATGGCCGACTTCTATCTCGTCAAGAAGCAGCAGGTGCAAACGGCCGAGCTGTACACGATGTCGCCGAAGGGCCGTTTCTACTACGACGGCGGCTGGAACAGGATGGGCGTGATTGCGCTGATTGTCTCGGGCTGCATCTCGATCGGCTGGGAGCTGTGCACGCAACTGCTGCATGTGCTGCCCGAGAACAATTTCGGCTGGCTGATCGGCGCGATTGCCGGCGCGCTCGCTTATGTCGCGTTGATGCGTGCGGCAAGGCGTGTTTAGCGTCCGGCGTTCGACTTCCGGGCGTCGCGCCATGTGCGAGTGTTCGGTGGGCACATAGATTGCATTGACGGCCAAAAACCGGTAGCCTGACTCCGATATACGAAGTCGGAGTGACGAATGGCGCACATCAGTACTGGAGTCGAATACGGGCTGCATTGCCTGCTTTACCTGACGGAGCCCGGAGGCGTGAGCGAAGCGAGCGTCAGGGATCTCGCCGAATGGCAGGGTGTTCCCGTCGACTATCTGGCCAAGCTGTTCACGAAGTTGCACAAGGCTGGCCTCGTGATCGCCACGGAAGGCGCAAAGGGCGGCTTTGCGCTCGCGCGTCCGGCCGATCAGATTTCGGTGCTCGACGTCGTGCTGGCGGTGGACGGCGACAAGCGCCTGTTCGATTGCAAGGAAATTCGCGAACGCTGCGCGATATTCGACGATGCGCCGCCTGGCTGGGCAACGAGCGGCGTGTGCGCGATTCATTCGGTTATGCAGCAGGCCGAAAAGCGGATGCGCGAGTCGCTCGCGTCACAAACGCTGGCGGAAATCGCCGGCCGTGTGTTAGCCAAATCGCCACGCGCGTTTGCACCGCAGGTGGTCAAGTGGTTCGAAGCGCGTGCCGCGAACCGGCGGCGCGATCGGAACGGGGCCGGTTCGAGCTGAAGCGGCCGTTTCCACAACGTTTTTGTCTTACGCCGCTTCTAGTGCTTCTAGCGCTTCCACGCCGGGCCGCGCATATTCCGAGGCCGCCCATTCGGCGGCGACACCACCCAGTTCTTCCTTTGCGCGCACGAGAGCCGCAGTGCGCGCTTCCTGATCGGAGAACTGCAGCGGCTGCGCATCGACAAAGCGCGGCTCGTCCACACCGACAAACCTGAACGCCGCCTTGAGCGCGGGCGTCAGCGCATCCATTGACGAATACGGATTGCCCGGCCGCAGGTCAGAGCCGCGCGTCGTAATGAACAGCGTTTTCTGCCGCGTTAGCTGACCGATAAGCTCACCGTTCTTCGCCTTTTTATAGGTCACATCGGTGCGTGTGATGTTGTCGATAAACGCCTTGAATGTGGAGGGCATCGACCAGTTGTACATCGGCATCGCAAACAGGAATGCGTCCGCCGCGAAAAGCCGCTTGCACAGCGCATCCGACGCGGCGAGCGTCGCTTTCATCTCAGGCGTGCGCTCGTGTTCGGCGCGGTACGTTGCCACGGCGAACGCCTGCGTGACGTGGTCCGGCGTATCGACCGACACGTCCAGATAGTCCACTTCCACCTCTACGCCTTGCGAGCGCAGGCTTTCGATGAAAAATCGCGCCAGGGCGCGCGAATTGGACGTTTCGCGCTTCGCGCTCGCGTCGACATGGAACAGTTTCATGTTGACCTCTCCAATATTCGGCCATTCGCCGCTCGACTATGACTCAGCCATGATTTAACTACGACTTCATATATCGTAGTTTAAAATCGTAAAGCAGGCTTTGCTTTTTTGCAAGCCTGTGTGCAACACACTCTTCCTGGAAATCGCTCTAATAATCTTTGACTTAGCTGACTAAGATTCGCGACTGATTCCAGAAAAACGGTCAAATCGATGTCTACCGATACGTCTTGCAACAATGTGCCCATTACGGAACGGCGTGTATCCGCATGGCGCTATATCTTCGCGGGCCTGTGCGCCAGCCTTGTCAGCATCGGGCTGGCGCGCTTCGCGTACACGCCGCTGCTGCCGCCGTTGATAGAGGCGCACTGGTTCGCGACGTCCGATGTCGTCTATCTCGGCGCGGCAAACCTGATGGGCTATCTGGTCGGCGCAATCGCCGGCCGGCCGCTTGCGCGCCATCTGACAAATGGACATACGCTGCGCGCGATGATGGTGCTCGTCACCGCCGCGTTCTTTGCGTGCGGCTTTCCCGTTTCCGTCATATGGTTCTTCGGGTGGCGGCTGCTGTCGGGCGTGGCCGGCGGCGCGGTGATGGTGCTCGTGGCCGCGACCGTGATGCCGCATGTGCCCGGCGAACGCAGGGGCCTCGTGGGCGGCGCGATGTTTCTTGGGCTTGGGCTCGGCATTGCCGGGTCGGGCACGGTGATTCCGCTGCTGCTCAATCTCGGACTGAGCCAGACGTGGTTCGGCCTCGGTGTGATATCGGCCGTGCTGACGGCGGCTACATGGACCGCCTGGCCGTCGGCTCGCGCGCATGCCGCTGTGGTGCACGCCCACGCGCAAGCCGCCGCGCCGCATCAGCCTGGCGGCGCCGCAGTGCGTATGCTGTTTGCGCAATATTCGTTGATGGCTTTCGGCGTGGTGCCGACGATGGTGTTTCTCGTCGACTTCATCGCGCGCGGGCTCGGCGCGGGCACCCACGTCGGCGCGCTGTACTGGAGCCTGTACGGCGTCGGCGCAATTGCGGGGCCGCCGCTATACGGCTGGCTCGCCGACCGGCTGGGCGGCGTACGCGGCATGCGGTTCGTGATGCTGGCGCAGGCCGTATTCGCGGCGCTGCTGGCGGCGTCGAGCAACCGCATCGCGATTGGCGTGCTGGCCTTGTTGATCGGCAGCTTTCCGCCTGGCATCGTGCCGCTGATGCTCGCGCGCGTGCATGAAGCGATACCCAATCACGCGCAGCAGAACGTCGTATGGAGCCGCCTGACGATTATGTTCGCGGCGTTTCAGGCGGCGGCCGGCTATATCTGTTCGTCGATTTTCAACGGCAGCGGCGGCAGCCATCGAGTGCTGTTTGCGATTGGCGCGGCAGCGTTTTTTATGTGCGTGATCGTCGACCTGGCGGGTTCGAGGTTTGGGCAGCCGGCGGACGCGAAATGAAAGAAGAGACGCCAGGCTGCGCGTCTCTTCCGTCGCATCAAGTCACATCACTCGAGCATCGTTCGCGCGCTGTTTGACTCGTCAGTCCAACGCCGAAGCCGGCCCAAAGAACTCATACCGTGCCTGCGCCGCCGGCACGCCGAGCGTGGTCAGATGCTTCTTGATTGCCTTCATGAACGCTTTCGGCCCAAGGAAATACACATCGACATCGCTCGAAGCCGGCATGAATTCACGCAGCCGCGCTTCGTCGAGATAGCCCGCGGCGTCATGCGCGCTGTCT
>NZ_BAAILL010000033.1:0-31911 GCF_054589215.1 Paraburkholderia sp. 2C
GTCATCGTGCGCCGCCATCAAGCACCCACACTTATCGGCTGTGAATTGTTAAAGATCGCTTCACGACAAGGGCCGCATGCCGGCGAAAACCGCTCAACCGCCACCACCCTTTCGCGTCTGCCGCTCGCTGCAGCAGAGAAGCGAGATTATGCAGCTTACCTCTCACTTCGTCAACACTTATTTCGCTCGCACTTAAAACAACTGACACCGTCAACTTTGGCGTCGCTGGCTTTCGCAACAGGCAACGGCGCCGACAGCACCTCGTTCGCGAACGAAGACGCGAATAGTAGGCGAGCCAGCGGTATATGACAAGCCCGTGACGCAGTATTTTTCGCTCTTCGTCAGCGTGCTGCGCCCGTCAGCAATTGAAGCGGCACTGCGTCCGCCATCGCGGCATAGCCCGCGTCGCTCGGATGAATGTGATCGCCGCTATCGAATCCTCGCTGCAGCTGCGTTGGGCGTGCCGGATCGCGCAGCGCGGCATCGAAATCGGCGACGCCATCGTATGCGTGGCTCGTTCTGATCCATTGGTTCACAGCAAGTCGCATGCTCTCCCGCTGCGGCGGCAGCGCCGCCGGCGTCAGCGTCGCGCCGATCACGCGAATACCACGCGCGTGCGCCTCGGCAATGACGCGCCGGTATCCGTCGATCAACCTCTCGGCGGTCACCTGCGTATGCGGCGTATCGCAGTCGAGTCCCGCATGCGGCGGCATCGACGCGAAGTTGATGTCGTTGATGCCTATCAGCAGAATCATCGTCCGCACGCCGGGCCGCTCGAGCACATCGCGATGCAAGCGCGACTGAAGCGCATCGCCATAGCAGGGCGAATCACTGAGCAGCCGGTTACCGCTAATGCCAAGATTGATGACCGCGATCGACCGGTCACCTGCCTGCGACAACCTGCGCGCCAGCGCATCCGGCCAGCGGCGATTCTCGTTAAGGCTGGAGCGCATGCCATCCGTGATCGAATCGCCGATTGCCGCAACGGCGGCAGTCTTCGCGGCAGAGGCGTCGACCATCAAGCCGCTTACCCACGCGTACTGGGTGAAGCGCTGCCGGTAAGCGTCGCCGGATGCGTCGTCGACATGGTTGCCAGGCGACGACACGTAATTCACCTGGCTCGCGACACGATGCCAGGCCACGAGTCGCTGCTCGGGACCCATATAAGTGCTGATCGCATAGGGCACCCCGCCCGCGACCTCGGCGTGAACGGCATCGCTGTCCGCCTCGCCGCCTGCCGGCACGACGACCGCCGTCTTTCCGCCGAACGTGACGGGCGTCGCGTTACCTTGGGTTCGCGCGCCCGCCCCTGCCCGCGCGAGCGTCATACCCTCGATGACGAGCGGCGTCTTCCCGTATGCGTTGCTGACGTGCAAGCGCACCGTGTCGCCTGATAGAGACGGATAGATGATTTGCCGCACGGTGCGTCCCGCGACATCGGGCGCGCGATAGAGCGCGGGCAGTTCCGCAGCCTGTGGAATCGGCTGCAGGGCGGTCGCCCAGGCGGTGATCCATTGGCCATGTGCGGTTTCGGCTGAATGAGCCGCGATGGGCGCTGCAAGGATAACGACAGCGCCACAGGCGACGGCCAATGCGCGAACGATCATATTCATCAAGCCGGGTAAGCAAAGAGCGCACATTGTGCCCGAACCGATCCTCCCGGGGGCACTCGGTCGCCCCATGCTGCGCCTATCGCTTGATCGAAAGATACGCGCGACTGAGCAATGGACGGCTGTGCACCCACAAACGGCTTGCAAGCCAGCCGGCGGGCTTGTCCCGGACCTCCAGTCGTCTGATCGAATGACCGTCGAAGCCCGACTCGAGCCACCGGACTGCGGGATACGGCTGGAAGGTATTCGTGCCGCTGTCGCACGTATAGAAAAACCGGAATCCGGCGCGCAGCGCGACCTCTCGGTAGTCGTCGTCGTAATAGCCTTGCGGCCAGCACAGATGATCCGACGCCTCCCCGAAGCGCAGGCGAAGCGTCTCGCGCGCGCGTACGAGGTCTTCCTGCAGACGTTCGCGCTTTTCATCCCGGCTGCGTGCGACACGATCCCAGCGGAGGTGTGTGTGCGTGTGGCTATGGAACTCGAATGTTCCGCACCGGCGCATTTCGTCGATTTCCGACCAACGCAATACGGCGTCGTCCGCGCGGCCGTCCGCAATGGCAATTTCGCCCGCCGCGTGGTTTAACAGGTGCGGCAGAGGCCGACTCGCATTACTCGCACCGCTCACACCACCCACACCGTTCGCGCTGCTCGCGTGAGGCCGCGCGGGCCCGTCGCCAGGCCACGCGCTGACCAGAAAGCCGATCGCATTGAAGCCATGTTTTTGCAGAACCGGATGTGCGTGGACCCAATTGTCGAGATATCCGTCGTCGAACGTCACGACCACCGACTTCGGCGCGACCGCCACGCCAGCCAGATAGTCGGCAAATTCGCGCGCGCTGAGCGAGCGATAGCCGTGCCGCGCAAGCCATGCAATCTGCTCTTCGAAATGGCGAACCGTCACCGTGAGCACGCCGGGTGACGGATTGACGTGGTGGTACATCAGAACCGGGACCGCGCGTGCGGCGCCGCGCGTCACGACAGTCGCCCCAATCTGGCAAGCGACGAGCGGCGACCCCGTTCAGCGAGCCCCAGTCGATAGCACGCCATCGTCTCATCGGCCATCTGTTCGACGGCAAAGCCGCGCTCGCGGATATGACGCGCCTCGCCGCCCAGACGCGCGCGCAGCGCCGGATCGTCGAGCAGGCGCACGATGGCGGTGCGCAAGGCAAGGCAATCGTGCGGCGGAACGAGGAGTCCGTTGACGTTATCGTCGATCAGTTCGGGCACGCCGTCGACGCGCGTCCCCACCACGGGCAATCCACGCGACATCGCTTCGATAAACGATTGCCCGAGCGCCTCCTGATGCGTCGGCAACACGAAGAAGTCACTGCTGCGCAACACGTTCGGAACATCGCCGCGCAGCCCGAGCAGATGGATTCTGCCGGCGAGGCCCAATGATTCGACGCGGTCTTTGATTCGCGCAAACTCCGGACCGTCTCCGGCCATAACGAAGTGCAGGTCGGGCCGGCCGGCGAGCAGCGGTTGCGCCGCGTCGATCAGGTCGTCGTGTCCTTTCTTGTCGCGCATCATCGCGACCATGCAGCCGACGATCGCGTCGGCACCGAGACCGAGTTCAGCGCGCAGCGTCGCAGGTTCGTCGGCCGCGGGCGCCGGGACGCCATCGTAAATCGTCGTGATCCGCTCGTGCGCGACACCGACCGACACAAGGTAGCGATTGACGCAGGCGCTAACCGCAATGACGTGATGCGGAATCCAGCGATAGGTCGCAAGCGAGCTCACCGGAAGCGCCAGATGCCGCGTTCTTACGATGAAAGGCGTGCCCGCCGCGCGCGCCGCGAGACCCGCAACGAGACAATCGTGACCGCTGTGCGCGTTCAAAACGTCGAACGCGCGACGCGACAGCAGCGAGCGGATCGTCAACATCGATGCGATGTCGCCGCCCGTTCTCATCGGCGCATGATGGACGGGTACGCCTGCCGCCGCGGCCCGCCTGCCGATTTCCGCGTCAGCCGGACAAACGAGTTCGACCGTATGTCCGCGCTCCCGCAGCGCAGCCATTTCCTTCAATGTCCGGACTTCCTGCCCACCCCAACCTCGGGACGATTCGCTATGCAAAATTTTCATGGCGCGAATCGTAGCCCGACACCTATCTCTAAACTATTGATTCATAGTGAAATTTTGTCATTCCCCAACGATGACGGCGCAATCGGTGGCCGGGCGCGACACCCAAACGAATTTCCATTAACCGACCGGTCGGTTGATTTATACTGGCGACAATCGACAGACTCCCCAGCGAGGGCTCGCCATGTATACGCAATCTCTCGATATGCCGGGCAAAGCGACGCGGTCCGATGCCGCGGACAGCGCCGGCGCATCAACGCCCGAACAGCAGCGTTTCGACACGGTGATCGCCGCCGACGGAAAAATCGAGCCGCAGGACTGGATGCCCGACGCGTATCGCAAGACGCTCGTGCGGCAGATTTCGCAGCACGCGCATTCGGAAATCGTCGGCATGCTGCCCGAAGGCAACTGGATCTCGCGCGCGCCGAGCCTCAAGCGCAAGGCGATCCTGATCGCGAAGGTGCAGGACGAAGCCGGTCACGGGCTCTATCTGTATAGCGCGTGCGAAACGCTCGGCGTCTCGCGCGATCAGCTGATCGATGCGCTGCACGCCGGCAAGGCCAGGTATTCGAGCATCTTCAATTACCCGACGCCGAGCTGGGCGGACGTCGGCGTGATCGGCTGGCTCGTCGACGGCGCCGCGATCATGAACCAGATTCCGCTGTGCCGCTGCACCTACGGCCCGTATGCCCGCGCGATGATCCGCATCTGCAAGGAGGAGTCGTTCCATCAGCGGCAGGGTTTCGATGCGCTGCTCACGATGATGAAGGGCACCGACGCACAGCGCCGGCTCGTGCAACAGGCGGTCGACCGCTGGTGGTGGCCGGTGCTGATGATGTTCGGCCCGAGCGACAAGGATTCGGTGCACAGCAACCAGTCCGCGCAATGGGGCATCAAGCGGATCACGAACGACGACCTTCGGCAGAAATTCGTCGATGCCACGGTCGAACAGGCGAAGGTGCTCGGCGTCACGCTGCCCGACAACCGGTTGAAGTGGAACGAAGCGCGCGGCCACTACGACTATGGCGCGATCGATTGGGACGAGTTCTGGCGCGTCGTCAATGGCGACGGGCCGTGCAATCGCGAGCGGCTGGCAACACGCGTGAAGGCGCATGACGACGGCGCGTGGGTGCGCGAAGCCGCGCTCGCGCATGCGGAAAAGCAGCGCTGGCGCGCGCAGCAAGACGCCGCATAAGCGATCGCGAACAGACCGGCGGCACCGGGTAGCGCCCAGCCGCCCGGCCGCCCGATATCGAAGCAAGGAGATCGACAGTGAACAAGGAATGGCCAATCTGGGAAGTTTTCGTGCGCAGCAAGCAGGGGCTCGACCACAAGCATTGCGGCAGCCTGCACGCGGCGGACGCGTCGATGGCATTGCGCATGGCGCGCGACGTCTACACGCGCCGTCAGGAAGGCGTGAGCATCTGGGTCGTGCCGTCGTCGGCGATCACGGCTTCAGCGCCGGAAGAAAAGGGCGAGCTGTTCGAGCCGGCGGCCGACAAGATTTACCGCCACCCGACGTTCTTCACGTTGCCCGACGAAGTCAATCACATGTAAGCGCAATGCCGAACGGACGAAAGACATGAACGCCACGCCTCATCATCTCGCCTACGTGCTGCGCCTCGCCGACACCGCGCTGATTCTCGGCCAACGCAATGCCGAGTGGTGCGGACACGGTCCGGTACTCGAAGAGGACATCGCGCTGGCGAACATGAGCCTCGATCTGATCGGTCAGGCGCGCCTGCTCTACACGCACGCGGCGTCGCTCGATGCGGCGCTCACCGGCCAGCCCCGCACCGAGGACGACTACGCGTACTTCCGCACCGAACGCGAATTCGCGAACTACACGCTCGCCGAACTGCCGCACTACGGCCCGCTCGCGGGCAACGCACACGCCGACAAGGACTACGCGGTGACGATCGTGCGCAACTTTCTCTATTCAACGTTGATGGCGCACCTGTGGGCCGCGTTGACCGCCTCGGCCGACGGGCAACTGGCGGCAATCGCCGCGAAGTCGGCGAAGGAAGCGCGCTACCACGTGCACCATGCGCGCGAGTGGCTGATCCGCTTCGGCGACGGCACCGACGAATCGCATCGCCGCGCGCAAGCCGCGCTCGATTACCTGATGCCTTACACGCGCGAGTTTTTCAGCGTCGATGCCATCGAGGAATCGATCGCAACAGCGGGCATCGGACCCGGAACCGCCGATCTCGAACCCGTCTGGTTCGACGACGTGCGCGCCGCGCTCGACGAGGCGACGCTCACGTTGCCGGAACCCGTCAGGCACGTGAGCACAGGCAAGCATGGCGAGCACTCGGAGCACATGGGCTATCTGCTCGCGGAAATGCAAAGCGTCGCGCGGCAGCATCCGGGCGCGACCTGGTGACGGCCGGTCGCGACGCGAACCGCACGCAACCGCGCACCGACTGGCGCAGATCACGCGAAACGGAGCACCTCAATGACGACGATCAACGCACGCCGCCACTGCACGGTCGAAGACCAGGAAAAAGACAGGGACGGGGACAAAGACACGGCCCAGGACGAACACGTCGGCCGCGCATGGACCGCGCTCGAGGCGGTACCGGATCCCGAGATCCCGGTCGTCTCGATCCGTGAACTGGGCATTTTGCGCGACGTGCGCCGCGCGTCCGACGGCGTCCTCGAAGTCGTCATCACGCCGACCTACTCGGGCTGCCCGGCGATGTGGCAGATCGCCGAAGACATCGGCAATGCGCTCGACGCGGCGCACCTGACGCCCTATCGAATCGAGACCGTGCTCGCGCCCGCATGGACCACTGACTGGATCGACGCCGATGCGCGCGCAAAACTGCGGGCGTACGGCATTGCGCCGCCGATGGGCCCATGCGTGGGCGAGGGCAACCGCGGCGCCACCGGGCAGACGCGTGTGGCTCCGCATGAAAAAGTGGTCCGCTTCGCGCCTCGCGAGCGCGCCTCCGTACCGGCATCCGCGGCAACCTCGGCATTCACCCCGCCCTGCCCCCGCTGCGGCTCCCCGCACACCGAACGCCTCGCGCAATTCGGCTCGACCGCATGCAAGGCGCTCTACCGCTGTATCGACTGTCGCGAACCGTTCGACTACTTCAAGCCCTATTGACCACTGACCCCGACCACTGACCCCGACCACTGACATGGCGAGCCCCACTCCGCAATTCCACGCGCTGCGCATCCGCGAAGTCCGTCCGGAAACCGCCGACGCGGTCTCGGTCGCGTTCGAAGTGCCGCCCGATCTGCGCGACCACTACCGCTTCACGCAGGGCCAGTTCGTCACGCTGAAGGCCCATATCGACGGCGAGGAAACGCGCCGCTCGTATTCGATCTGCGTCGGCGTCACCGACTACGATCGCGACGGCGAACTGCGCATCGGCATCAAGCGCGTGCGCGGCGG
This sequence comes from Paraburkholderia sp. 2C, assembly GCF_054589215.1. NCBI lineage: Bacteria > Pseudomonadati > Pseudomonadota > Betaproteobacteria > Burkholderiales > Burkholderiaceae > Paraburkholderia > Paraburkholderia sp. 2C. The sequence goes on from NZ_BAAILL010000033.1 coordinate 7,099, forward strand.
CCGCTTTTCGAACTTCGCATTCGACATGCTGAAAGCGGGCCACACCGTTGATGTCATGACGCCTGACGGCCGCTTCTTCACGCACCTGAACGCGGAACAGGGTCAGCAGTACGTCGCGTTCGCCGGCGGCTCCGGTATCACGCCGGTCCTCGCGATCATCAAGACGACACTCGAAATCGAGCCGCGCAGCAGCTTCACGCTGATCTACGGCAACCGCAGCGTCGACTCGATCATGTTCGCCGAGGAACTCGAAGACCTGAAAAACCGCTTCATGAACCGCTTCGCGCTGTACCACGTGCTGTCCGACGATCTGCAGGACGTCGAACTCTTTAACGGCGTGCTGGACGAGCGCAAATGCGCGGCGTTTCTCGAAACACTCGTGCCCGCCGCAACGATCGACGAAGCGTTTATTTGCGGCCCGGCGCCGATGATGGACGCCGCCGAAGCCGCGTTGAAGGTGGCCGGACTCGCGCCGCAGAAAGTCCACGTCGAACGCTTCGGTTCGCCGCTGCCGCAAGCCGGCGTGCCGCCCGCCGAGATCACCGACGACACGCCGGCCGCCGAGCTCGAAATCGTGCTCGACGGCAAACGCCGCAAGCTGCGCCTGCCGTATGACGGCTTGAGCCTGCTTGACGTGGGCTTGCGCGCGGGGCTCGCGCTGCCTTATGCGTGCAAGGGGGGCGTCTGTTGCACGTGCCGCGCGAAGGTGCTCGAAGGCGCAGTGAAAATGGATCGGAACTACACGCTCGAAGCGCATGAGATTCGCGACGGCTTCGTGCTGACCTGCCAGTGCCACCCGGTGACGGACAGGGTGGTCGTCAGTTACGACGAACGGTAGGTGGAAAACCGTTCGACGCACTCGCGATCCGCTTACACTAGGGCCGCTCGCGCGCGGTCCCACGACTGCCGCGCTCGGGCGGCCCTTTTCAGCTTTCGAGAAAACAAGAACCATGGCCCGAACCCGAGCCCCCGACCATGAAACGCAACGCGACCAGATTCTCGAGCTCGCCGCGGAAAAGTTCGCGCAGACCAGCTACCCGAGCACGTCGATGTCCGATCTCGCCGCCGCGAGCGGCACGTCGAAAGCGCGCCTTTACCACTACTACGAGAGCAAGGAAGCGATCCTGTTCGACCTGCTCGACCGCTACACCAAGCGGCTGATGCTGATCATCGCTGAAGTGGAAGGCTCGAGCCAGCGGCGCGGCCTCACCGAACGCGAGACGTTCGCGGAGCTGATCCGCGCGTTCCTCGCCGAATACGAGACCTCGCACAGCCGCCACGTCGCACTGCTCAACGATGTGAAGTACCTCGACGAAACACAGCGCGACGTGATCCTGAACCGCCAGCGCGACGTCGTGGCCGCGTTCGCGCGTCAGCTCGCGCGCGCCTATCCCGAGCGCGTCGCGCGCGACAACCAGACCGCGCTGACGATGATGGTGTTCGGCATGATCAACTGGACCTTCACGTGGCTGAAACCGGGCGGCCGGATGGGCTACCGCGAGTTCGCGGAGCAGGTGGTCCAGATGGTCGACCATGGGCTTTGCGCGGCGAAGTAATTTTGCAGAGCAGCATGCGGCGTGGCTATTTTGCGACGATATTTAAACCAGAATGCGTGCGCTCACTAACCTGAAGCTCCTCAAAAATCAACGATTTGCATGGACGCTCTGAGTCCCCCGCAGCTCAGACAGATCCGAAATACGGGTTTTCCCTAGTGATGAATGTAGCTTTCAGTTAAAATCACTGCTGCGGCGCATCATGCCGTCAGATGAATAGGAGAACCCGCCATGAGCAAGACGACTGCCCGAGCCAAAGAGCCGATCGCGCTGCCCGATCGCGTGTTGAGCGCGGCCGGCCTTGCGCCTGTGCTGGTTCGCGAACTGAGCGCGAAAGACCGCGAGCGTTTGCTCGCCCACTTCCTGGGCCTCGGCGAAGACGACCGCCTGCTGCGCTTCGGCCAGTTCGTACCGAACCACGTCATCGAAAACTACGTTCGCACGCTCGACTTCGACCGCGATCGGGTGTTCGGCGTCTTCAACGGCGAACTCGCGCTCGTGGGTGTCGCGCATCTCGCGTATCTGTCGTCGGAAAACGGCGAGCGCACGGCCGAACTCGGCGTGTCGGTCCTCGAAAGCGCGCGCGGCCACGGTATCGGCACGAAGCTCTTCGAACGCGCGGCGATTCGCAGCCGCAACACGCATGTCGTCACGCTCTACATGCACTGCCTGTCGCGCAACAAGACAATGATGCATATCGCGAGAAAGGCGGGCATGCGGATCGAGCACGCGTACGGCGAAGCCGACGCGTATCTGACGCTCGCGCCGGCCGATCAATCGAGCATTCTCAAAGAGATGCTCGAAGAACAGGCGGCCGCGTTCGACTATGCGTTGAAGCGCCAGACCCACCAGACATCGACGCTGCTCGAATCGCTGTTGCCGGCGGAACTCGCCGCCTGATCTCCCGTTTCACGCCGTCGGCGCGCATTCACCTGATCGGCAACGCCGTCGTTTCCTTGAACGTCTCGAGCGAGAAGCTCGACTTCACGTCGACAACGGACGGGTGATGCAGCAGCACGTCCTGCACGAAGTGCGAAAAGTGCGCCATATCCGCGACCTGCACGCGCAGCAGGTAATCCATTTCGCCGGTCATCGCGTGGCAGGCCACCACCTCGGGCCACGTTTGCACGGCGGCTCGAAAAAGCTCGGCATGCGTCACTCCGGCGTGCGCATGCGCTGAGTCGCCCCGCCCGCCGCCAACAACCGGCGTCCCGCGCTTTTCGAGCCGCACGTTCACGAATGCGAGCAGATCGAGCCCGAGCTGCTGTGCATCCAGCAACGCAACATAGCCGCGAATCACACCGCTTTCTTCGAGGCGCCGAATCCGCCGTAGGCACGGGCTCGGCGACAGATTCACGCGCTCCGCGATTTCCTGATTCGACAGTCTGCCGTCCTGCTGGAGGATCGCAAGAATACGCCGGTCGATAGCATCGAGTTCGGTCACCGCCATTTTCTGCCGTCCTGAGGCGCAAATGCGCTATTAAATAGCCACAGCCTAGCGACCGACGATTAATTTCGCAAGTTTCCATCGTGACGCCGCCGATAAACTGGCTCAACGGCGTCCGTCCGTTCCGGACGCACTGCATGGCGAATGGAGACTTGCATGAAGGTACAAACATGGGACAACCCCGTCGGCACTGACGGCTTCGAATTCATCGAATACGCAGCCCCCGACCCGAAGGCGCTCGGCAGGGTATTCGAGCAGATGGGCTTTACCGCAATCGCGCGCCACCGGCACAAGAACGTCACGCTGTACCGGCAGGGCGACATCAACTTCATCATCAATGCAGAACCCGATTCGTTCGCGCAGCGCTTCGCGCGGCTGCACGGCCCGTCGATCTGCGCGATCGCCTTCCGTGTGCAGGACGCAGCGGTTGCATATCGCCGCGCGCTCGACCTCGGCGCCTGGGGCTTCGACAACAGGACCGGTCCGATGGAGTTGAACATTCCGGCGATCAAAGGCGTCGGCGATTCGCTGATCTACTTCGTCGACCGCTGGCGCGGCAAGAACGGCGCGAAGCCGGGCAGCATCGGGGACATCGACATCTACGACGTCGATTTCGAGCCGATTCCGGGCGCGGACCACCACCCGCCCGGCCACGGCCTCACCTACATCGATCATCTGACGCACAACGTGCACCGCGGCCGCATGCGCGAATGGGCCGAGTTCTACGAACGCCTCTTCAACTTCCGCGAAGTTCGCTACTTCGATATCGAAGGGAAAGTAACCGGCGTCAAATCGAAAGCGATGACATCGCCGTGCGGCAAGATCCGTATTCCGATCAACGAGGAAGGCTCGGAAACCGCCGGCCAGATTCAGGAGTACCTCGACGCCTATCACGGTGAAGGCATCCAGCACATCGCGCTCGGCACGAACGACATCTGCCGGACCGTCGACGGTATGCGCGCATCGAATATCGCGCTACTCGATACGATCGATACCTACTACGAACTGGTCGAGCGACGCATCCCGAACCACGGCGAATCACTGGAAGAACTGCGCAAACGCAAGATTCTGATCGACGGCGCGCGCGACGATCTGCTGCTGCAAATCTTCACAGAAAATCAGATCGGGCCGATTTTCTTCGAGATCATCCAGCGCAAGGGAAACCAGGGTTTCGGCGAAGGCAACTTCAAGGCGCTATTCGAATCGATCGAACTCGATCAGATCCGCCGCGGCGTGGTGAAAGATCACGCGTGAACTGAAGGACGGGGACGAAATGCCGGATCAAGCGGCGAATCAACGAAGTGCGCCGCACAAAGACAACGACAAGGCGAATGACGAAGCGAACGCCGTCATTCGCCTGATGGCGCGCGTAGTGAAACACTAGAGGACGCGTCGTCGCGACTGGCGTCCGCCGATGGGCGCGAGACGGTCTGCGCCGGACGCACGATGCCGTTCGAACCGGTGTTCGACTCGGGTTGTGCGCTATTCGCGCGCACCGGTGCGTGGATTGCGAAAAAAGCCGCTGAGACCATCAGGAAGGTTTGGACATGCTTGCTGTTCATCATGCTTGCTCCTGTTCTGATTGCCTGCGCTGCGAAGCTCCACCCATGTGGAACGTTGCGGAAAAGCGCAGGTGGGGTGTTAGACAAGCGTTCGTCCGCCGGTTCCGGCTACCGGCGGCTTTTACAGGTTGTTACACCGCAGAACGGTGCGTCATACCGGAGGTCATACCTGCGTCATGAAACATCATGCAACACGTGCTGGACACCGCGCATTCAGCCGCCGTGTTGCAATGCGGCGGGTTTTTCCGGGTGCTACCATCGGCTAAAACCCGTCATGATGGCGACCAGGCCATGACGGCCCATGCCAACGCATTCACAAGATGCCGCGGCGTCATGCAGTTTTTGGTGATCCCAAAGTCGCTGGAGGAGTACACATAATGAATGCCCCACTAGACGCCGGTCAGCGAGCCTCGCTCGAGGCCGCGTTATCGTCAGTCACGCTCGACGACAAATACACACTCGAACGCGGCCGTGCGTATATGAGCGGCATCCAGGCGCTCGTGCGGCTGCCGATGCTGCAGCAGGAGCGCGACAAGGCGGCCGGGCTCGACACAGCCGGTTTCATTTCCGGCTATCGCGGCTCCCCGTTGGGCGGCCTCGACCTCTCGCTGTGGAAGGCGAAGAAACACCTCGCAGCGCATCAGATCGTTTTCCAGCCGGGCGTCAACGAAGACCTCGCCGCCACGGCGGTCTGGGGTTCGCAACAGGTCAACCTGTATCCGGCGACCGCGAAATACGATGGCGTGTTTTCCATGTGGTACGGCAAAGGCCCCGGCGTCGACCGTTCGGCTGACGTCTTCAAGCACGGCAACTCGGCGGGCTCGTCGCGTCATGGCGGCGTGCTGGTATTGGCGGGCGACGACCACGCGGCGAAATCGTCCACGCTTGCGCATCAGTCCGAGCACATCTTCAAGGCCTGCGGGCTGCCCGTGCTGTTCCCGTCGAACGTGCAGGAATATCTCGACTTCGGCCTGCACGGCTGGGCGATGAGCCGCTATTCGGGCCTCTGGGTCGCGATGAAGTGCGTGACCGACGTCGTCGAATCGTCGGCCTCGGTCGATATCGATCCGCATCGCACGCAGATCATCCTGCCGACCGACTTCGCGATGCCCGAAGGCGGGCTCAACATCCGCTGGCCCGATCCGCCGCTCGTGCAGGAATCGCGGCTGCTCGACTACAAGTGGTACGCGGGCTTGGCCTACGTCCGCGCGAACAAACTCGATCGCATCGAAATCGACTCGCCGCATGCGCGCTTCGGCATCGTCACGGGCGGCAAGGCGTATCTCGACGTGCGCCAGGCGCTGTTCGATCTCGGGCTCGACGACGAAACCTGCGCGCGCATCGGCATCCGGCTCTATAAGGTCGGTTGCGTGTGGCCGCTCGAAGCGCAAGGCGCACAAGCTTTCGCGCGCGGCCTCGAAGAAATTCTCGTCGTGGAAGAGAAGCGCCAGATTCTCGAATACGCGATCAAGGAAGAGTTGTACAACTGGCCCGATGCGCAACGTCCGCGCGTATTCGGCAAGTTCGACGAGAAAGACGGCGCCGGCGGCGAATGGTCGGTGCCGATGGGCAACTGGCTGCTGCCCGCGCACTACGAACTGTCGCCGGCGATCATCGCGAAGGCCATCGCCACGCGGCTCGACAAGTTCGATCTACCGTCCGATGTGCGCGCCCGCATCGCGACCCGCATCGCCGTGATCGACGCGAAGGAGAAGGCGCTTGCGCGGCCGCGCGTCGAAGTCGAGCGCAAGCCGTGGTTCTGCTCGGGCTGCCCGCACAACACCTCGACGAATGTGCCCGAAGGTTCGCGCGCGATGGCCGGCATTGGCTGCCACTACATGACCGTGTGGATGGACCGCAGCACCAGCACGTTCAGCCAGATGGGCGGCGAAGGCGTCGCGTGGATCGGCCAGGCGCCGTTCACGAACGACAAGCACGTGTTCGCGAATCTCGGCGACGGCACCTACTTCCACTCGGGGCTTATCGCGATTCGCGCGGCGATCGCCTCGAAGGCGAACATCACGTACAAGATTCTGTATAACGATGCGGTCGCGATGACGGGCGGCCAGCCCGTCGACGGCACGCTGACGGTGCCGCAGATCACGCATCAGCTCGCGGCCGAAGGCGCGAAGCGCATCGTGATCGTCACCGACGAGCCCGACAAGTACACGCCGAACGTCGGCCTTGCGCCCGGCATCACGGTGCATCACCGCGATCAGCTCGACGACGTGCAGCGCGAGTTGCGCGAAATCGAAGGCACGACAATCCTGATTTACGACCAGACCTGCGCGACCGAGAAACGCCGCCGCCGCAAACGCGGCGCGTATCCGGACCCGGCGAAGCGCGTCGTGATCAACGAAGCCGTGTGCGAAGGCTGCGGCGATTGCTCGGTGCAGTCGAATTGTCTCTCGGTCGAGCCGCTCGAGACCGAGTACGGCACGAAGCGGCAGATCAACCAGTCGACTTGCAACAAAGACTATTCCTGCCTGAAGGGCTTCTGCCCGAGCTTCGTCACCGTCGAAGGCGGGCAGCTGCGCAAGCCCGCGGCAACCGGCGTCGCGAGCGATACGATGCCGCCGGTTCCGGAGCCTGACGTGCCTGCTATCGGCCAGCCGTACGGCGTGCTCGTCACGGGCGTCGGCGGCACCGGTGTCGTGACGATCGGCGCATTGCTCGGCATGGCCGCGCACCTGGAAAGCAAGGGCGTGACGGTGCTCGACGTCACGGGCCTCGCGCAAAAAGGCGGCGCCGTGATGAGCCACGTGCAGATCGCAAACCGCCCCGACGATATCCATGCGACGCGTATCGCGATGGGCGAAGCGGACCTCGTGATCGGCTGCGACGCGATCGTCACCGCAAGCGACGAATGCGTATCGCGGATGCAAAGCGGCCGCACGCACGTCGTGCTCAATAGCGCACCGACGCCAACCGCCGCATTTATCAAGAACCCGAACTGGAGCTTCCCCGGCGCAAGCACCGATGCCGACGTGCGCGCCGCTGCCGGCGACGAGAACGTGTCCGCCGTCGATGCAAACCGCTTCGCGGTTTCGCTGCTCGGCGACGCGATCTACACGAACCCGTTCGTGCTCGGTTACGCGTGGCAGCGCGGCTGGCTGCCGCTCACGCATGAGTCGCTGCGTCGCGCGATCGAGCTGAACGCGGTGCAGGTCGAAAAGAACCTTGCCGCATTCGAATGGGGCCGGCGCGCCGCGCACGATCTGGCCGCGGTGCGCGCGCTCGCCGGATCGCAAGGCCGCACGCCCGACTCCGACACGGCCGGCAGCAAGATCGTGTCGCTGCATACGCCGAAGGCACTCGACACGCTGATCGATAAACGCGTCAAGTATCTGGCCGCGTATCAGAACCACGCTTATGCGGCGCGCTACAAGAAGCTTGTCGACGAGGTGCGCACCGCTGAAACCGCGCTCGATCCGGCCAATAGGTCCGACACGCAGCTTGTGCTGACCGAAGCCGTCGCGAAGAATCTGCACAAGTTGATGGCGTACAAGGACGAGTACGAAGTCGCGCGCCTCTACACGGACCCGGTGTTTATCGAGAAGGTGAAGGCGAACTTCGAAGGCGACTGGAAGCTCAGGTTCCATCTCGCTCCGCCCGCGCTTTCGAAGAAGGACGCGCACGGTCATCTCGTGAAGAAGCAATTCGGCCCGTGGATGCTCGGCGCGATGCGGGTGCTCGCGAAAATGCGCTTCCTGCGCGGCTCGGCGTTCGACCTGTTCGGCAAGACGGAAGAGCGTCGCACCGAACGCGCGTTGATCGACGAGTATGAAGCGCTCGTGCGTGAGCTGATCGGCGGCCTCGCTCAGGGCGCCTCTGCGTCTGCTTCCGCTTCCATCGAACGGCGCGCGCTCGCGGTCGAACTCGCGAACCTGCCCGATGGCATCCGCGGCTATGGGCACGTGAAGGAAAACAACCTGAAAGGCGTGCGGTCGAAATGGTCGCAGTTGCTCGCGAAGTGGCGCGCGCCCGCCGGCGGACAGACGAGGCACGTCGCCTGACCGATGCGGCCTGACCGATGCGCGCCGCGCGCGCGGCAATGGCAGCGAATGCAGCGCAGGCGCAGGGTAAGCGCGCCAACCGGCGAATGAAAACGCAAAAAGGGGCGCCTCGATCCGTTCGAGACGCCCCTTCTGTTTTGCGAGGCGAAACGTCGGCTACCCCCGCAGGCAGCCGACGCGGCGCACCGCGCGCGCCGCTTTACTTCGCACCCGCAACCACCGCCTGCCGCACCGCGACATTCGCCGACGCCACCGCCGTCATGTTGATGATGCGCCGCACGGTCGCAGCCGGCGTCAGGATATGCACGGGCTTGTCGGCACCGAGCAGGAACGGCCCGACCGTCACGCCGTCGCCGCCGATCATCTTGAGCAGGTTGTACGTGATATTCGCCGCTTCGACGTTCGGCATGATCAGCAGGTTCGCTTCGCCGGCGAGCGTCGTGCCGGGGAACGCGGCCTTGCGTACGGCCTCTGAAAGCGCCGCGTCGCCGTGCATTTCGCCGTCGATTTCGAGGGTCGGCGCGCGCTGCAAAATCAGCTTGCGCGCCGCCGCCATCCGCTGCGACGACGACGAAGGCGAGCTGCCGAAGTTCGAACTCGACAACAGCGCGACCTTCGGCGTAATGCCGAACTTCTCGATCTCGCGCGCGGCGAGCAAGGTCATATCGGCGAGCTCTTCAGCGGTCGGACACTCATTGACATACGTGTCGCAGATAAACAGATTGCGGCCCGGCAGCATCAGCAGGTTCATCGCCGCGAAGTTGCGCACGTTCTCGGACTTGCCGAGCACCTGATCGATAAACTTCAGATGCGTGTGGTACTGGTCGATCATCCCGCAGATCATGCCGTCCGCATCGCCGAGACGCACGAGAATCGCACCGATCAGCGTATTGAACTTGCGCATCGCGGCCTTCGCGACTTCAGGCGTTACGCCCTCGCGCGCGCCGATCTCGTGATACGCCTGCCAGCACTTCTGATAGCGCGGATCGTCTTCCGGATTGACGATTTCGAAGTCTTCGCCGCATTTGAGCTTCGAGCCCATCTTCTTCAGACGCATCTCGACCACCGCCGGACGCCCGATGATGATCGGCCGCGCGATCTTCTCGAGCAGCACGAACTGCGCGGCGCGCAGCACGCGCTCGTCTTCGCCTTCCGCGAACACGATGCGCGCCGCCGGCTGCGACTTTGCAGCGGCAAACACGGGCCGCATCACGAGGCCCGTGCGATAGACGGTCGCGCCGAGTTCTTCGCGATACGCGTCCATATCCTTGATCGGGCGCGTGGCGACACCCGAATCCATCGCGGCCTGCGCGACGGCCGGCGCGATCTTGATGATGAGGCGCGGATCGAACGGCTTCGGAATCAGATAGTCGGGACCGAACTCGAGCGAGTGCCCTTCGTACGCCTTCGCGACTTCGTCGCCCTGATCGGTTTCCTCGGCAAGTTCCGCGATCGCGCGCACGCACGCGAGCTTCATTTCCTCGGTAATCGTCGTCGCGCCGACGTCGAGCGCGCCGCGGAAGATGAACGGGAAACACAGCACGTTGTTCACCTGGTTCGGATAGTCCGAACGCCCGGTCGCGACGATGCAGTCCGGCCGCACCTTCTTCGCTTCTTCAGGACGGATCTCGGGCTCCGGGTTCGCGAGCGCGAGAATCAGCGGCTGCGTGCCCATGTCCTTCACCATCTCGGGCTTGAGCACGCCGGCGCTCGAGCAGCCGAGGAACACGTCCGCGCCCTTGATCGCATCGGCAAGCGTGCGCGCAGCGGTATGCGCGGCGTAACGCGCCTTCGACGGGTCGAGATTGTCGCGGCCTTCGTGGATCACGCCCTTCGAGTCGGTGACGAGGATGTTCTCTTTCGCGAGCCCGAGGTTCACGAGCAGATCGAGACACGCGATCGCCGCGGCGCCGGCACCCGAGCACACGAGCTTCACCGTCGCGATATCCTTGCCGACCACTTTCAGGCCGTTCAGGATCGCCGCCGACGCAATGATCGCCGTGCCGTGCTGATCGTCGTGGAAGACCGGAATCTTCATCCGTTCGCGCAGCTTCTTCTCGATGTAGAAGCATTCGGGTGCCTTGATGTCCTCGAGATTGATGCCGCCGAGTGTCGGCTCGAGCATCGCGATCGCTTCGACGAGCTTGTCGGGATCGGATTCGTCGAGCTCGATATCGAACACGTCGATGCCGGCGAATTTCTTGAAGAGACACCCCTTGCCTTCCATCACCGGCTTGGCGGCAAGCGGCCCGATATTGCCGAGACCGAGCACCGCGGTGCCGTTCGTGACGACGCCGACCAGATTGCCGCGCGACGTGTACTTCTGCGCGTCGAGCGGCTCACCGTGAATCGCCATGCACGCCGCCGCGACACCCGGCGAATAGGCAAGCGACAGATCGAGCTGGTTCGACAGCGGCTTGGTCGGCGTGACCGAGATCTTGCCTGGCCGAGGATTCTGGTGATACGCGAGAGCGCTTTGCTTCAGTTGTTCGTCCATGTTTTGACCTGCGAGACGTTAGGAATTCGAATCCGGTTCGCTCGGGTTCGCTCAGGTTCATCTAATCGAGCAGCGGACCTGAAGAGACGGGCGGTGCGGGCGTGAACGGGGGACCGCGAGCGATTTCGGGGTCGGCTAGTGTACCGCTTACGAATGAAGAATCGGCGCGAACCGGTGGGACAACAACAGATAGCATCGCGAAAGACCGGGCCGCTTGTCACGCTGCAATGCGAAACGGACGCTGTGAGTCGCGCCCGGGCACTGTCATTCAAGCGCGGCGCCGCGGCGCTCGGGAATCAGCAGCAAGGTCGCGACGATGTCGAGCAGATAGATCGAGGCAAGCAGCGCAAGCGCCGCGCCGAACGAGTAGCGCGCCGCGAGCGAGCCGACGACGACCGGCCCGAATCCGCCGACCGCCCGGCCGAGATTGAAGAGCACGTTCTGCGCGGTCGCACGCGCGTCGGTCGGATAGAGCTCGGAAATCAGCGCGCCGTAGCCGCCGATCATTCCGTTGACGAACAGGCCCATCACCGCGCCGCCGATCAGCAACGCATACGGTGTGCCGAGATGCGCATAGACGAACACCATCAGCACCGCGCCCGCCTGATAGAACAGAAACGTCGGCTTGCGCCCGAAGCGGTCCGCGGCGATGCCGAACAGCCAGATGCCGGCGGCCATGCCGAGCACCGTCACCGCGGTCCACAGACCTGAGCGCGTCAGCGAATAGCCGAAGGTTTTCGACAGGTAGGTGGGCAGCCAGATCATGAGGCCGTAATAGCCGAAGTTCTGCACCGAACAGAGAATCGCGACACCGACGCTCGTGCGTATTGCGTGCGCATCGGCCACGAGCCGCTTGAGCGGCTGCGTGCGCATACCGCGCGCGACACGCGCGCTGAAAAGCACCGGTTCTTCGACACGCCGCCGCACGAAGAACGACAGGACCGCCGGCAGCAGCCCGATCGCGAACATGCCGCGCCAACCGACGATGGGCAACAGAAGCGGCGTGAGCAGCGCGGCCGCGAGCACGCCCGTTTGCCAGCCGAGCCCGACATACGACGACACGCGCGCTCTCTGCGATGCGGGCCACGCTTCGGCGACCAGTGTCATGCCGATGCCGAATTCGCCGCCAAGGCCGATGCCGGCGATGGTCCGGTACACGAGCAGGTCCGCGTAGCCTTGCGCGAGCGCGCATAGACCGGTGAACACCGCGAATAGCAGGATTGTCCACGTGAGCATCCGCACGCGGCCGAAGTAGTCACTCAATACGCCGAAGATCAAACCGCCGGCGACCGCGCCGATCAGCGTCCACGTGACGAGCGAGCCCGCCTGCGCCGACGACAGATGCAGCTCCGCCGCGATGGCCGGCAGCATGAAACCGAGGATCAGCAGGTCGAAGCCGTCCATCGCGTAGCCGAGCGCGGACGCGATCAGCGCTCGCGCAGCGTAGCCGGGGCGGCCGGTGTGTCCTGCGGTATCGGGAGTGGCAATGTTCATGGGAGCCGGTGGATAAGACGTGTCGATGCGCCGTTCGCGAAAGCCGCGTGAGTGTAATAGCCATGCGGTCGTGTCACAAGCCTGGACAAAAACGTCTGCGCCAGCCGCGGCAACCCGGCCGCCGGCGCGCGCAGGACTCGTCGGCCGGGTCCGAATCGGGTAAAATTGCGGGCTACGCGCAGCAGTCCGGTTCGCCGCAGTTCGGCCCGCTTTTGCGCCGGTGTCTCATGCAGTCGCAGGCGGCAGTCGCAGGCGGCAGTCGCAGGCGGCAGTCGCCGAGGCTTCGCAGTCGCCGCGACGCGCGCGAGCACCACACGCCTTCCTCCCGCTTGGCTACGTCAAAATTTCCGTGCACGCATTGCGTGCACCACACCCAAGGACCGCCCATGACAGGCTTCGATCGCCAGACGATCTCCGACACGACCGCCCGAATGCTGCTCGAAGTTCAGGCCGTGCACTTCAACGCTGAAAAACCGTATATCTTCACGTCCGGCTGGGCGAGCCCGGTGTACATCGACTGCCGCAAGCTGATTTCGTATCCGCGCCTGCGCCGCGGCCTGATGGAGATGGCCGAATCGACCATTCTGCGCGACGTCGGCTACGAACAGATCGACGCGGTCGCGGGCGGCGAAACCGCGGGCATTCCGTTTGCCGCGTGGATTGCGGACCGTCTGATGGTGCCGATGCAATACGTGCGCAAGAAGCCGAAGGGCTTCGGCCGCAACGCGCAGATCGAGGGTCTGCTGACCGAAGGCCAGCGCGTGCTGCTCGTCGAAGACCTGACCACGGACAGCCGCAGCAAGATCAACTTCATCAACGCGCTGCGCACCGCCGGTGCGACGGTGAACCACTGCTTCGTGCTGTTCCACTACAACATCTTCAAGGAAAGCGTGTCGGTGCTCAAAGACATCGACGTCGACCTGCACGCGCTCGCGACGTGGTGGGATGTGCTGCGTGTCGCAAAAGCTTCCGGCTACTTCGAAACGAAGACGCTCGACGAAGTGGAGAAGTTTCTCCATGCGCCGGCAGAGTGGTCGGCTGCACATGGCGGGGCGACGGCGGCACCGCAATAAGTTCGTGCAATGAGCTGGCGTGGTAAGTCGGCGCAGTGAGCCGATGCATCAGACTGGCTAACGCCGCGCCAGGCAAAAGAAAAGCCGTACATCGTGCGACCACGATGTACGGCTTTTCTTTTCGCCTTGCTAACTAACGATCACACGACGGCACCCACAGCGACACCCACAACGGCGCCCACAGCGGAACACGCAGCGCGCACCGATATTCGTCACGGCTCGTCCGCCGCTCCCGCGGCTTCGCCAAGGGTGCCCGCATCGCCTGTTTTGCCGTCGCCTGCCTTGCCGGCTTCCCCTGCTTCGCCGGGCGCATACGACGACAGATTCATCAGCCCGTTGCTTTGCGCATACTGAAAGAGCTCCGAATCGCGTTCGAGGCCGAGTTTACGCATCGCGGTGTTCTTCTGCGTGCTGATCGTCTTAATGCTGCGGCTCAGCTGCTCAGAAATTTCCTTGATGGTCATGCCCGATACAAAGAGCCGCACAACCTCGAGTTCGCGCTTCGACAGAATCACTTCATCGTTTTTGCCGCCCGCGTTCAAGCGCAACGTTTCCAACGCTGCCTTCACCGACGGACTCATATATTCGATATTGCGCCCGACGTGCTGAACCGCGAGGCCGATATGGCTCAGATCGTCGGCCTTGTTGACCACCGAGATCACACCGAGCTCGGAGAGGCGCTTCAATAGCGCCGCATTCTCGAGCATCGTCAGCACGACGATCGGCAAGTCGGGAAAATTGCGCCGCAAATAGCCGATCAGCGGCAGACCATCGCCGTATTGACCGCCTGGCATGGCGAGATCCGTCACGAGCACATCGCACGCGATGGTTTGCAGTACTTTCACGAGTTCTGTCGATTGACGCGCACGCGCCACGACCTGAATGCCCGGGAATTTGAGCAACGCCTGCTCGGCGCCAAACAAAATCACCGGATGGTCGTCGGCCACGACGACCTTGATTGGATTTTGCATCGCGCTCCCTTCGCCTGATAACCCACGCTCCGAAACTTCAGTCATCCAACTATTCTTTAGTTCTAAATTTCTTGGGCTTGCTTATTCCCCGCCAGCGAGCGAGTGTCCGACTATAGCCGATTTCGCCCGTCACTGACCGTCTCTATCGGTAACAAGCGCAACAAAGAATGGCCTCGCACAAACGTAATGTTAGACTCGATTCGGCTTCACGGTACGAAACAGGGACAATATCATCGTGGTCACATGGCACAAAGGTAAGCGCTAAAAGCGCTCACTCCGTTCCGCTAGTCGCATAGGAGAATCGGCACATGCGCATGCATTGCTCGAACGTTCGCCTTTCCGCGCGCTTTTCTACGCTTCGATTCTTTGCAAACTTTCACGCATTTTTGTTTGCTGCATTGTTGATTGCCGTTGCAGCGTGTCTCACGCCATATGTCTTTACAGACGCAAACGCGCAAACCGCTCAACCCGCCTTCACGCTTTCGAGCACGAGCGTCACAGCCGGCAGCGCCGTCCCGCAAGCACAGGTCTTCAACCAGGACGATTGCAAGGGCGGCAACCGCTCGCCGCAATTGTCGTGGCGCGATCCGCCGGCCGGCACACGCGGCTTCGCCATCACAATGTTTGACATCGATGCACCCGGTCGCGGCTGGTGGCATTGGGCCGTCGTCGGCATTCCGGCCAACATCGACCACCTGCCGGAAAACGCGAGCGCATCCGGTTACCTCAGCAAGATCGGCGCGGTCGAAGCGCGCAACGACTTCGACATCGACGGCTACGGCGGACCGTGTCCGCCGCCGGGCAAGCCGCATCGCTATGTGATCACCGTCTACGCGCTCAACACCGCCGACTTGCGCTTCGGACCGGGCCGCCCCGCGCTGATGTTCGATCACGAAATCAACACGGCGACCATCGGCTTCGCACGCATGACCGTCACGTACGGCCGTTAATGACAGTCACATGAAAGTGCGGCGCATGCGTTTGCTTACACGTTTTTCTCGTCGCGCCGCGCACGCACCGCCGTCCGGTCTTAAAATGTCGGTCCGGCGCGGCAACTGACTTCAAGGCGCCACGGTTTACCCAAGCGAGATCGAGATGAGCACGAAAGTTTTTGTCGACGGACAGGAAGGCACGACCGGCCTGAAAATCTTCGAATATCTGTCGCAGCGCGGCGACGTCGAAGTGATGCGCATCGACGAAGCGAAGCGCAAAGACCTCGACGAGCGCCGCCGCCTCATCAACGCGTCGGACGTCACGTTTCTTTGCCTGCCGGACGTTGCATCGCGCGAATCGGCCGCGCTCGTCGAAAACGACCGCACCGTGCTGATCGACGCGAGCACCGCGTTTCGCACCCATGCCGACTGGGCATACGGCCTGCCCGAGTTGACCCGCGCGCAGCGCGACCGCGTGCGCCATGCCAAGCGCATTGCCGTGCCCGGCTGCCACGCCTCGGCCTTCGTGCTCGCAATGCGGCCGCTCGTCGATGCAGGCGTCGTCGCGCCGGACCTCGCGGTGCACAGCTATTCGCTGACCGGCTACAGCGGCGGCGGCAAGAAAATGATTGCCGAGTACGAAGCGGGCGGTAACGCGAAGCTGAACAGCCCGCGCCCGTACGCGCTGGGTCTCACGCACAAGCATCTGCCGGAAATGGCCGGGCACACGGGCCTGAAGTCGCCGCCGGTGTTCACGCCGATCGTCGGCAGCTTCTACAAGGGGCTCGCGGTCACGACGTACTTCTCGCCATCGCAACTGGCCAAGCGTGTGACGCCGCAAGACGTGCAGGCGCTGTTCGCCGAGTACTACCAGGGCGAAGCGTTTGTGCGGGTCGCACCGTTCAATACCGACGACAACCTCGACGACGGCTTCTTCGACGTCCAGGCAAACAACGACACGAATCGCGTCGACCTGTTTGTGTTCGGCAACGACGAGCGTTTCGTGACGGTTTCGCGCCTGGACAACCTCGGCAAGGGCGCATCGGGCGCGGCGATCCAATGTATGAATCTGGCGATTGGCGCCGATGAGGGAGCCGGCTTGAAGCGTTGAGCAGAAACGGGCACTGGCCGATGGCGTCGCGCATCGGTTTGCTTTGCTCGGGCAACGAATGGATCTGAAGGCTGGCGATCAAATGCCAGCCTTTTTCTTTTCCCGCTTCGACCCGAGTGAATTGGCCTGCGCGTGAAAGCCGCGAAGAGGCGGACAAAAACAGGACAAAAAAAAGCCCGCCGAGGTGGCGGGCTGAATCCATATCAGAGGAGACATGGAGGAGACAGAAACCACTATAGCAAAAGCTTTGGTGCAACGCAACAACCTCCGCAAACGTTCGCTCTCCTGTTGTGGATCAGCCACAGCCAGCGGGAGAGCCTCGTTTCATGCGGCTCGCGCGCGATGCTTTTTGTGCTTTGCGTCATGCGAGAAGCATCGTTCGCATATCGAGCACATCACAAGCGATCCTGATCGCAACGCGCAAGCGCCCCGGCGCCCTAGCGCCCCGCGCGGCGCGCCGCCACCTGGCCCAGCACTGCGAAGTCCTTCTCGCCGTCCCCATGCGCCATCGCCTCGATCAGGCTGTCGCGCACGACGCTCGCGATCGGCAACGGCGCATTCACCGATTCGGCCGCGGCAAGCGCGAGCCGCACGTCCTTCATGCCGAGGCGCGCCTTGAAAAGCGCGGGCTCGTAGCGCTGCTCGGCAATCATCTTGCCGTAGCCCTGATAGACGACGCCCTGAAACAGATTGCTCGTGATCACATCGAGAAAGTCCTGCATCGCGACGCCGTGGCCGGCCAGCATCGCCGACGCCTCGCCGAGCGACTCGATTGCAGATCCGATCAGAAAGTTGGTTGCAAGCTTCATCACATTCGCCTGCTGCGCGAGCGAACCAATGCGCCACGTCTTCTGACCCACCGCGTCGAGCACCGGCTGCACGCGATCGATCGCTTCGGCCGGACCGGCGGCGACGATCGTCAGCTTGCCGGCCGCGGCAACGTCCGGCCGGCCCATCACCGGCGCCGCGACGTAATTGAGGCCGCGCTGCGCGTGCTCGTGCGCGAGTTCGCCGGCAAGCGCAACCGAAACCGTCGCCATATTCACGTGAATCTGCCCGCGCGGCGCCTCGTCGAGCACCCGTGCGGTGATCACCTCGCGCACCGCCGCATCGTCGGCGAGCATCGAGAACACGGCATCGCCGGTGAACGCTTGCGCGACCGAACCGACCACTTGCGCGCCCGCTTGGGCGAGACGTTGCGCGCGTTCGGGCGAACGGTTCCAGACGCGAACCTGGTGCCCGGCTTTCAGAATGTTTTCGACCATCACGGCGCCCATCTCGCCGAGACCGATAAAACCGATGTCCATCTATGGCTCCTCTTCGACAGAACCGGAAGTAAAGCACAAGCGAACGACCTGTGCAGATTGGTTCGGCAATTCAACACTATGCAGACGGCAGCGCCGGCGCAAATGCGATACTGACGCATGGTCACCGCGACTTTCCGCTTCTACGAGGAACTGAACGATTTTCTCGCCCGGCCGTTGCGCCGGCAATCGTTCAGCTGCGCCTGCGCGCGCGATGCGACCACGAAACATATGATCGAAGCACTCGGCGTGCCGCATACCGAGGTCGAGCTGATTCTCGTGAACGGGGAATCCGTCGGTTTCGATCATCCGCTGAAGGAAGGCGACCGCGTCGCCGTCTACCCGAAATTCGAGGCACTCGATATCCGGCCGCTGTTGCGCGTGCGCGAACAGCCGCTGCGTGCGCTGCGCTTTATCGCCGACGCGCACCTGGGCGGTCTCGCACAACTGCTGCGTCTCGCCGGCTTCGATACGCTTTACGACAACCACTACGAGGACGCGCGTATCGAAGCGCTCGCGCTCGATGAAGCGCGCATCGTGCTCACGCGCGACCGCGAGCTGCTCAAGCGCCGCACGATCACGCACGGCTGCTATGTGCGCGCGCTGAAACCGGAAGCGCAATTGCGCGAAATTTTCAGGCGGCTCGGCCTCAACGGCAACGCACACCCTTTCCGGCTGTGCCTGACCTGCAATGCGCCGCTGCGCCGCATTTCGAAGGACGAAGCGGTAGGCCGCGCGCCCGACGGCGTACTCGAGCGGCATTCGCAATTCGTCACCTGCGACGTGTGCCGGCGCGTGTTCTGGGAAGGCTCGCACTGGAAGCGGATGCGCGCGTTGATGGATAGCGTCACGCACGGCAAGACCGCATAGGACGTCTGCGCAATTTCCGCTGCTGCGCGGTCCGTTATCATGTCCGGCTTGAACGTGAGAACCTGTCCGCTTGAAAACCACGACTCGACAACACCTGCGCGCGAACCTGCTGATGCTCGTCGCCGCGATGATCTGGGGCTCCGCCTTTGTCGCGCAGCGTCTGAGCCTCGACACGATCGGCCCATTTCTTTTTACCGGTTTGCGCTTTCTGCTTGGCGCCTGCGTCGTGCTGGTGCTGCTCGCAGGCTTACGGCCTTTGACGGCGGCAGCAAAGCCGCGCGTTGAAGCACACTCGCCCGCGCCGCCGCCCGTACGGTCACCGCTCATCCGCTTCACGCTGCTGCGCGACGGGTCGTGGCTCGGCCTGCTGCTCGCCGTGGCCATTTCACTGCAGCAGATCGGTTTGCAATACACGAAGGTCGCGAATGCCGGCTTTATCAGTTCGTTATACGTCGTGATCGTGCCGCTGATGGGCGTCGTGCTGCGCCATCAGACAGCCCTCGGCACCTGGCTTGGCGCGACACTCGCGGCGGTCGGCATGTATTTTCTGAGCGTCGACGAACACTTTTCGATGCTGTACGGCGACTGGTATCAGCTCGCCGGCGCACTCGTGATTTCCGCACAGGTGGTGCTCGTCGGACGCTTCGCGCGACGGCACGATCCGCTCGTGCTCGCGCTCGTGCAGTTTGTCGCGTGCGGTCTGATCTGCAGCGCGATCGCGCTGGCGTCCGAACCGGTACGCGTCGCCGATATCGTGCGCGCCGCGCCGACCATTCTGTATGGCGGCGCGCTGTCGGTCGGCGTCGCGTACACAATTCAGGTGGTCGCGCAGAAAGACGCGGCACCCGCACACGCGGCGGTGATCTTCAGCATGGAGGGTGTATTTGCGGCGCTCGCAGGCTGGCTCGTGCTCGGGGAAACGCTGAGCGCGCGAGCGGCATTGGGCTGCGTGCTGATGTTGATCGGGCTCATCGTGTGCCAGGTGATGCCGATATGGCATGCGCGCCGGCAATCGGCGTCGGCCGGCTAAACGCGCCGCGGCCCACGTGTTGCTCGCGACATTCTGGTGACTCGGGTCAGGCAGCCTCGACGGCAAACGGCTCGCTCATGCGCTTCACCCTGTCGGTCGTGGGCGGAAACACGCACCAGCAACCGTCGTCGTGCCTGAAGAAGAACAGTGCACGCGGCCCATCCACCGACGACGCCTCGACGCGCACATAACGCGTGCCGTCATTGCGCGTGCGGCCGAAATGCGTGACATGCAGCGGCGTCGCCGCCAGCGGCGCGAGCCACTTCTCGACAAGCAGGCGCAGCGACTGATCGCCCGCGGCCTTCATGACGTTCTCCAGCTCGGCTTGTTCCGTGCCTCTTCGCGAGCGGTGTCCCGGCTCTCGCGTTCTTCCTCTTCCGCTTCGATCTCCGCCAGTTCCATTTCGCGGATCACCGAAGCCGCACGTAATGCCCTGCAGTTGGCCGAACGACGGATATCGGAAAGCATCCGCACCATTTGCCGCGTTGTTCTGCGTTTCATAGCACACCCCCGCACTGCACAAGAGACTTGATAAAGCACTTTAACTTTATGCCTGATCACGCGTCGCCGTATTGTTTTTGACGAAATAGCAACAGTCGAATTTCAATTAATCGATCTTGCGTGTCATTGCGTTCACTGTGCGCCCGTGAGGCGCCGCCGGTCTGTGCGCTGACGACCGCAGCGGCGAAGGAACTTCAGACAAGAAATCGCGCCGTTGGCGCGGGATATGCAGTGTGCGGCTGCGACCGCCGCCCACGTTATGGAAGGCAGCGTTTCGCCGGTTCGTTCGTTATCTTATCGGTTGTTCGCGCAACCAACGATTCGCGCTTGCACGCGAAATCACACGGACTTCGCGTTCGATTCGCGCATGGCAAGCGCGCGCACATCGCATCGATTACTGCCGCGCCCACGAAGGAAACGGATCGTCGAAGCGAAGCCATTCCCTGGCGCCGAGCGCGAGTTCGTCATCGTCGAGCAGACACGAATCGAATGCGGCTCGCAGCGTCGCCTCATCCATTCCCGTGCCGATCAGCACGAGCTCCTGTTGACGGTCGCCATACGGCGGCTCCGAGCGGCGGCGAATCGTTTCCAACGCTTCGGGGCTTTGCGGCCACGATGCTTTCGGCACCGCCGCCCACCACGTGCCCGCGCGATGGTGACGTGAGATCGCGCCGGCCTGCGACCATTCGCCGACCAGATCGTGACGCGACGCAAGCCAGAAGTAGCCCTTCGAACGCACGACGCCCGGCCACTCGCGCTGGATCCAGTCGAAGAAGCGCCGTGGATGAAACGGCCGCCGTGCCCGATAGACGAAACTCGTGATTCCATACTGCTCGCTCTCCGGAATGTGCTCGCCGCGCATTTCCTTGAGCCAGCCCGGCGCTTGCGCCGCCGCTTCGAAATCGAAGAGCCCCGTGTTCAGAATGCGATCGACCGGCACGCGTCCAAAGTGGCTTTCGACGATCTGCGCGCGACCATTGAGCGCGCGCAGCACGCCCTTGATCCGCTCGAGTTCGCTCGCGCTCACCATGTCGGTCTTGTTCAGCACGATCACGTCGCAGAACTCGACCTGCTCGGTCAGCAGATCGACGACCGTGCGCCGATCTTCGTCGCCCATCGTTTCGCCGCGGTCGGCAAGGAAATCGTGCGAGCCATAGTCGCGCGCGAAGTTGTAGGCATCGACGACGGTGACCATCGTGTCGAGTTGCGCGATATCGGAAAGACTGCGGCCTTCCTCGTCGCGAAACGTGAACGTCTCGGCGACCGGCAGCGGCTCCGAAATACCCGTCGATTCGATCAGCAGGTAGTCGAAGCGCCGCTCTCTCGCGAGACGCTGGATCTCGACGAGCAGATCTTCGCGCAGCGTGCAGCAAATGCAGCCGTTGCTCATCTCGACCAGCTTCTCGTCGATATGCGACAGCTGGCTGCCGTCGCGCACGAGTTGCGCATCGATATTGACTTCCGACATATCGTTGACGATAACGGCGACGCGTTTGCCTTCGCGGTTGTTCAGAACGTGATTGAGCAGCGTCGTCTTGCCGGCGCCTAGAAAGCCGGATAACACGGTTACGGGAAGCTTGTTCATGGATCGCTCGTGCAAAGGGTTCGTTGAACGGACAAAGCGGGGGTATCGATCCACGAATGTTATAATATAACATCTGCTTGACGCAAAAACTTCGCCAACCGTTGACGCCAGCCGTTGACGCCAGCCGTGACGCAAACCCTTGAACGCAAACCCTCACCGCAAAATTTGCGCGTGAAAGCGCGGCATGGGGAAGGCCTCGCGGCCGCGACGGCTTCGCAAAGCAAAAAAGCAATGGGCAGCCCAAAGCTGCCGCATTGCCTTCCGCATTGCCCTCGTTCGATGCCGGAACGATCAGATCACATCAGATAAAACACACCGGCGATAATCGAACCGAACAGCGTCCACTTGACGACGTAGTAAGTGGGCCGGTGCCACGCCTTGATCGTCTTGCCCGCGCGCCGGATCGCATAGACGTACTTGAACATGCGATTCAGCAAACCGGTGCGGTCGCCCACCTCATTCGGCGACGCGGCTGCGCGCATCAGCGTATTCGACACGAGCCGGTTAATAGCCGACGCCCAGCGAAAACGCATCGGCCGTTCGATATCGCAAAAGAGCACGATGCGCGACCTATCCGTGTCGTTCTTCGCATAGTGGATATACGTCTCGTCGAAAATCACCGCTTCGCCGTCGCGCCAGTAATACTGCTGGCCGTCGACATCGATATAACACTTCGGGTCCGCCGGCGTGACAAGCCCGAGGTGATACCGCACTGAACCCGCATACGGATCGCGATGCCGCACGAGACTCGCGCCGGGCGGCAATTGCGCGAACATCGCCGCCTTGATCGACGGAATGCTCTGCAGCAGTTTCGTCGTATACGGACAAAGCGATTCGGCCGACGGATGCGGCGCGTCATACCACTTCAGATAGAAACGCCGCCAGCCGGTTTTGAAAAACGAATTAAAGCCGATATCGGTGTAATTGGCCGCGGCGGCGATTTTCTCAGCGGCATCGACTGCGAGCGCCTCGTCGCGAATCTGCCGCCAGTTCACACGCAACGGCTCGAGTTCGGGAAACCACGACGACCTGATATAAGGCCCGGGTTTAATCGGCGACAGCAGATAGCACCAGATATTGATTGGTGCGAGAAACGTCGAATGATCGGATAACTGCCGCCAGAATTTGAAGCGTTGCTTGCCTCGATTGAACACATAAGCCGCGCTCATTACGAACCACGCCAGAACAATCCAACGCATGATAGCTCCGGTAAATTTTTCTTAACGAAACTGTCAAAAAGTTTATCGTGGATGCGATTTGAATGCATGCACGTTGGCTAACCTATTGATGCACAAGACGTGCCCGGCAAGAGGCGCGAATTGGCCGCCGCGCAAGCAGGCAAAGACGGAAGGAACGGAAGGGAATGCGAAAGCGATCGGCGCGAAAGCCGGATTGCGCAATCGAACGGAAGGGAAGGAAAAGGAAGGGAAAGGAAAATGACGCGGGCAGGCATCTACTGCCTGCCCGGAAGATGAAACACTCGAGCGACGAACCGCGGCGCCGGGCCGCGCGTCGCTTAGAATCCGGCCGCTAACCCGTCACGGCGGCTGTCGCTTGCCGCGACATAACCGCGTTCCGGATCGTTGCGATCGAGCCTCCAGATGTACTGGCCCGAACCGAAGTCCATATACGGATCGTCGAACGACTTGATCTGGTGACCGAGTTCCTGCAGCCCGCGCGCGGTCTCGGCCTTCAGCGTCGACTCGATATCGATCGTGAAATCGCGGTTGACCTTCCAGCGCGGCGCATCGCACGCGGCCTGCGGCTGCTGGCCATAGTCGAGCATCCGCACGATCGACTGCAAATGGCCTTGCGGCTGCATATCGCCGCCCATCACACCGAAGCTCATCACCGCTTCGTCGCGGCCATTCACTTCTTGCGTGAGGAACGCCGGGATGATCGTATGGAACGGCCGCTTGCCGCCTTCCACGACGTTCGGCGACTTCGGGTCCATCGAGAAGCCGCAGCCGCGGTTCTGCATCGAGAGGCCATAGTCCGGCACGACGATGCCCGAGCCGAAGCCCATATAGTTCGACTGGATAAAGCTCACCATCATGCCGTTTTCGTCGGCCGCCGACATATAGATCGTGCCGCCCGACTTCGGCATGCCGAAGTCGAAATGCGTCGCGCGCTTCGGGTCGATCAGCTTCGCGCGCGACTTCAGATACGCATCGTCGAGCATCTGCTCGGGCGTCACCTCCATCGAGCGCGGGTCCGCCACATAGCGATAGATGTCGGCGAACGCGAGCTTCATCGCTTCGATCTGCAAGTGCTGCGATTCGACGTTATCCACCGTGAGCGACTTCACGTCGAACTGTTCGAGAATGCCGAGCGCGATCAGCGCCGCGATGCCCTGCCCGTTCGGCGGAATCTCGTGCACCTTGTGGCCGCGATATTCCTTCGAGATCGGCTCGACCCAGTCCGCGCGATAGTCGCGCAGGTCGGCGGCCGTCATCGCGCCGCCGTGCTCGCGCGAGAACGCGGCGATGCGCTCGGCGATCTCGCCTTCGTAGTAGACGCGCGGGCCTTTTTCGGCGAGCAGACGCAGCGTCCTGGCGTGACCCGGATAGCGGATCAGTTCGCTCACCTCAGGCGCGCGGCCGTGCGGCATGAAAGTCTGCGCGTAGCCGGGCAAGTCCTTCAGTTCCGGTACCGCGGCCGCCCACTTGTGCGCGACGACGCTCGCGACCGCGTGACCGCGCTCGCACACTTCGATGGCCGGCTCCATCAGATCGCCGAACGGCAGCTTGCCGAACTTCTTGTGCAACGCTTCCCAGCCCGCGATCACACCCGGCACGGTCACCGAGTCCCAACCGCGCTTCGGTTGAATCGCAAGGCCGTTTTCCTCACCGTACTTGCGCTTGAAG
>NZ_BAAILL010000034.1:0-213 GCF_054589215.1 Paraburkholderia sp. 2C
GGCTGATGCGCGGTAATGACGGCCTTGCTGCCGTCCGTAAAATCGAACTGCCGGACGTGCGGATTGCCGCCCACCGGTTCGCCATACTGAAAGAACCGGCCCTGCGTGTCCCAATCCGCGCTGCTGGCCGCGTACGCGCTCTGGTATCCCTCGGGCTTGCCCAAAGGGGCGCTGTCGGCGAAGGGGAAAAACGATACCTCGCCGTCATGGAAG
>NZ_BAAILL010000035.1:0-2126 GCF_054589215.1 Paraburkholderia sp. 2C
GCCTGCAGCGCGAGCGTGTCGCCGCGGCGTGCCGCGATCATCCGCCACGGCAGGTCGGCGCGCTCGATGCGCACCGCCGCATGCTTCAGTTCGGGCTGCTGCGAATGCGGATCGACCGCACCGTGAGTCGCTTCGTT
Source organism: Paraburkholderia sp. 2C (assembly GCF_054589215.1). Classification (NCBI taxonomy): domain Bacteria; kingdom Pseudomonadati; phylum Pseudomonadota; class Betaproteobacteria; order Burkholderiales; family Burkholderiaceae; genus Paraburkholderia; species Paraburkholderia sp. 2C. The sequence goes on from NZ_BAAILL010000035.1 coordinate 138, forward strand.
GATGCCGCCGCTCGCGACGAACTGGCCGCTCCAGTGCATCGCGGCGAATACCGCACCGGACTGCACGTCGTCGGAGATCTGCAGCGGCAGCACCAGCGCGCCGCGGCGGCTCTTCACCTGCACCAGATCGCCTTCCGCGAAACCGCGCCGCGCGGCATCGCCGGGGTGCATCGTCAGCGCCGGCTCCGGTGCGTGCGAAAGCAGCTTCGCCACGCGCCCCGTGCGGCTCATGCCATGCCACTGGTCGCGCAGGCGTCCCGTGGTCAGACGGAACGGAAAGCGCGCGTTGACCTCGTCGGCGACCGGCAGATAGTGCGTCGCATGAAAGCGCGCGCGGCCGTCCGCGGTGGCGAAGCGGCCATCGGTGTAGCGGCGCGCATCGCCGGCCGTGCGGCCCGGCGGAAACGGCCATTGCTGCGGGCCCTGCGCGTCGAGCAGCGCATAGCTGATGCCGCCGATGTCGAGGTCGCGCCCCCCGGTGAGCGCGCGATGTTCGTCGAACACGGCTTCGGTGGTGTCGAAGCCGAACAGGTGCGGCTCGCGCCCGAGTAATGGCGCCATGCGGCGCGCAACTTCGTTCGCGATCCACCAGTCGGGCTTCGCCTCGCCGGCCGGCGCAACCGCGGCGCGTACGCGCGTGATGCGCCGCTCCGAGTTGGTGACGGTGCCGCCCTTTTCGCCCCACGTCGCCGCGGGCAGCAAAACGTCCGCGTAGGGCACCGTATCGGTCTGCATGAACGCGTCCTGCACGACCACGAATTCCGCCCGCTCGAGCGCCTCGCGCACCTTCGCGATGTCGGGCATCGAATGCACGGGGTTCGTGCACGCAATCCAGATCGCTTTCACCTTGCCGCTGCGCAGCGCGTCGAACAGTTCGACCGCAGGCAGGCCGGGCGTGGCCGACAGACGCGCGGCATCGGCCAGCCCCCAGAGCCGCGCCACTTCTTCGCGATGCGCGGCGTTGCCGATCTCGCGGTGCGCGGCGAGCATCGTCGCCATGCCGCCGACCTCGCGGCCGCCCATCGCGTTCGGCTGGCCGGTCAGCGAAAACGGACCCGCGCCGGGACGGCCGATCTGACGCGTGGCGAGATGCAGGTTGATCAGCGCGAGATTCTTGTCGGTGCCGTGGCTCGACTGGTTCAGGCCCATGCAGTACAGCGAAAGCGCGGCGGGGCTTTCGCCGAACCATTGCGCGGCCTGCAGCAGATCGCGCTCGGCGATGCCGCACAATCCGGCTGCGGTACGCGGCGTGAACTCGCGCACGAGTGTCTTCAGTTCGGTAAAACCGGTGGTGTGCGCATCGATATGGTCGCGATCGATGAGCCCTTCCCAGATCAGGTGATGCAGCATGCCGTTAAAGAGCGCGACATCGGTGCCGGGCTGGATCGCGAGATGCAGATCGGCCATCGCGGCCGTGTCGGTGCGGCGCGGATCGACCACGATCCAGCGGATCGCCGGGTTCGCGGCCTTCGCCGCTTCGAGCCGGCGAAACAGCACCGGATGCGCCCACGCCATATTGCTGCCGGCCAGCAGCACGGTTTGCGCGAGTTCGAGGTCTTCGTAGCAGGTGGGCGGGCCGTCCGCGCCCAGGGCCATCTTGTACCCGGTCACCGCGCTCGACATGCACAGCCGCGAGTTCGTATCGATGTTGTTGGTGCCGACGAGCCCCTTCGCGAGCTTGTTGAAGACGTAATAGTCTTCGGTCAGCAACTGGCCCGACAGATAGAACGCGACGGCGTCGGGGCCGTGTTCGGCGATCACGCCGGCAAAGCGCCGGGCCACGGTGTCCAGTGCGTCGTCCCACGGCACGGCACGGCGCGGCGCGTCGCGCCGCGTGCGCACGGCGGGCTCCAGCAGGCGGCCGGTCTCGCTGCGCGCGGTGTCGGCGAGCGCGAGCCCCTTGCTGCACAGCTTGCCGAAGTTCGCCGGGTGAGCGGGGTCGCCCTTCACGCCGGTGATGCGTCCGTCCTCCGCCTCGATCAGCACGCC
>NZ_BAAILL010000036.1:0-54249 GCF_054589215.1 Paraburkholderia sp. 2C
AGACTTCCTCTCCGATAGCGCCGCCGAAGAGACGCTCGACGCGGTGATCAACTGGGGCCGTTACGGCGAGATTTTTTCGTATAACGACCAGTCGGAGATTTTCAGCCTCGAGGACGTCGAGTCCTGACTCGCGCGGGAACCGCTACTGCAGGTTCCCCCACCGGTCGACCGCGGGTTCCGCCGACGCCCATTTCCACCAGCGTTTGTCCTGCTGCATCTGGCATGCGGCGGCCGTGTACCAGTGCTCGGGCGAATTCGCCTCGTCGCCGTCGGCGACCGAGAACGCGAACTCCTTGCAGTCCGCGAGCGCCGACGAAAACGCGCGCGTCACGCGGATCTGCCCGTGGCCGTTTTCGATCGGCAGCGTGTGCTTGACGTTCCACGGCCGCGTGTCGCCGACTTTCATCGTGCCGACGAGCGCCGCGATCACGTTCTGCTGATCGCTATGCATGACGCGGTAGTAGCGATTGATGGACTCGGTCGTCACCGCCTGCACGGCGATGCCGACGCCGATGCCGATCGCCGGGTTCGCGGTGACGATGCCGGTTGCCGTGCCCGCCGCCGCGCCGCCTGCCGCACCGAGCGACGTGGAGCTGCAGCCGCTCATCAGCGTGCCGGCGCCGGCGCACAGTGCGGCGACGAGCGCTACGCGCAGCATGCCTTCGACGGCGCTCATTGCAACGCGCCCCAACGCTCGGTAGCGGGCTCAGCCGATGCCCACCGCCACGCGGTGCCGTCCCGGCAGATCGAAGCGACATAGAACGCGCTCGACGCGGGCTTGTCCTGGGTCGCCGCCTTGTCGACCGAGAACACAATTTCCTTGCAATCGAGCGGCCCGCTGCTGATGACGCGGCTCACCGTCACGCGGCCGTGTTCGTCTTCTTCGAGCGGCACCGAATGCGTGACGCTCCACGGTGCGACGCCGCCGACCTCGAGCGGCCCGGCGACCTGAGCGATGCCATCCTGAGTATTGCGATGGATCACGCGCTCCGAATACTGGACGCCGGCGCGCGCCGCGGCGACTGCGCCAAGACCGATGCCGGTCGCGACGGCTGCGTTGTTGGTGATGGACCCGGCGACGGCCGCACCGGCGATACCGGCACCCGCTGTTGCGCCTTCGGAGTAGAGCGACGAGCAGCCGCTCAGTGCGGTGGCGACCGCGGCGATAAAGAGCGCGGCCAGCAGCGCGCCCGGACGCGGCACCCGAATGGCGCCGGACATGATTGTTTGCATTGCTTCTTTTTGCTCCTGCTTACCCGTCGCGCCGCATGGAAGGGGGGCGCGGCCGCTACGGGTCAGACCTCATGACTTGTTAGCAAAAGGATTGTGCAGGATGCCTTTTGTAATTGGCATAGAAAAAATGCAAGTAATTGCAAAAGCTGATGCGTGTGCCGGACGTTTCTGTTTAACGCCCGGCTATCGGGTGCTGTGGCTCGACTCAGTTGCCCGGTCTGATGGACGGGTTGTCTTCCGGGCTGCCGTCATCTTCGTCGCCGTAGGTGCTCAAGCGGTTGTACAGCGTCTTCAGACTGACGCCGAGCGCCTTCGCCGCGCGCCGCTTGTCGCCGCCGCAGTACTTGAGCGTGCCGAGAATGATCTGCTTTTGCGCGTCGGCGAGCGGCGTGCCGATCCACACGCTCATCGAGTCGCCGAGCGTAACGGGCTTCTTCACGCGCGACATCAGATGCGGATGAGGCAGCTCGACCGACTTTTCCGCGAGGATAAATGCGCGATACACGGCGTTTTTCAGTTCGCGCACATTGCCGGGCCACGACCAGGTGCGCAGCGTCTCCATCGAGCGCTTGCTGAATACCTTGTTCGTGCCTTCCTGCTGATTCAATGCGGCGAGAAAGTGCTGCGCGAGCAGTTCGCGGTCGCCTTCGCGTTCGCGCAACGGCGGTGCGCGCAACGGAAATACCGCGAGCCGGTACATCAGGTCTTCGCGCAGTCCGTTTTCCTTGACGGCGACCGCCGGATCGCGGTTGGTCGCCGCGATCACGCGCACGTCGCCGCGAATCAGCTCGGAGCCGCCGACGCGAAAGAACGTGCCGGTTTCGAGCGCGCGCAGCAGCTTGACCTGGCGCACCGGCGACATTTCCGTCACCTCATCGAGAAACAGCGTGCCGCCGTTCGCATGCTCGAAGTAACCGATGCGGCCTTGCACGGCGCCCGTGAAGCTGCCTTTCTCGTGGCCGAACAGTTCGGCTTCGATAAGCTCGTCCGGAATCGCGCCGCAATTGACCGCAACGAATGCGCCGCTCCTGCGTGCGCTGTGTTCGTGAATCGTGCGGGCGATCAACTCCTTGCCGGTACCCGATTCGCCGATGATGAGCGCGGTCGCGTCGGTCGCCGCCACGCGTTCGATCTGCTCGTAAAGATCGAGCATAACGGGGGACGAGCCGTACAGCGTCCCGTACGACTTCAGTCCCGCGACGCCTTCGGCGCCGCGCTGTTTTGCCTGTGACGTTGCGCTGCCGCCGGCAGTGTCGGCGGCGGGCGAGTCCAGATCGGTTGACGCCATAACCAGGGTGTCCTGTGTAAATGTTCGAGGATGTGATGGCGCGGGCCGTGAGAGGGCGGGTTCCATCCCGATGCATCACCGTGAACCGCGCGTGCGCACGATGCGCGATACGCTGCAGTTGCGCCGGAAGCGATCCGCCATCTCGTAAAAACTAATTTAACCACTGGCACGCCATACCCGGCAAGGCGCTTGCATTCGTCGCGCATGGCAGTGGCGGGCGGAAAAAAGTTCGTGGCGGACGTTTGCGAACCTGGCAGCCGGCAACATTGACACGTTGTTCGCGAGGAACTTCGCGATGCGCGCGTTCATCGACATGATTGTCGGGTATGGCTGTTGCAAGCGTGCCATCTATCGACAAAAGAATCGACGTAAAGATCGACAAAACCTGAAAACAGGAGAAACGCGATGACAGCCACCACCGACCAGTTCGCGCTCGGCAAGCAGAAAATTGTCGAGGACCTGAACGTATTGTTGACGGATTCGGAGGAAATGCTGCGCCTCGTGGCCCAGTTGCCAGGCGAAGGTCTTGACGCATTGCGCGAACGTCTGCGTGCGCATGTCGATACGTTGCGCACGGCGCTCGCCGATGCGCAGGTCGCCGCGCAGCGCGGCTATCGCAGCGCGACGGTGCAGACCGAGCGATATGTGCGGCAAAACCCGTGGCAGGCGCTTGGCCTTGCCGTGGGTGCGGGCTTTGTGCTCGGTGTGCTGGCGGCGCGCTGACGCGGCAGCGGTTTCGTTCATGGTTCATTGCCCACGGTTCTCACAAGCAAGGAGGTCAACATGGCTCGACCCAGAATCGGCATCTTCGGTGCGCTCTTCGCCATCGGCGGCATGCTCGCATGGCGCTGGGCGCAGAATCGCCGCTCCGCGCAAGCGGCCACCCTGCGCGATCTGACGCGCTGGGAGGGCGAGGGCGGCGCGGTCACCGCCGACAGCGACGCTTTGCAGCCGGCGACGACGTCGGGCGGCACGCATCCGCGCGTCGGTAACGGCGCCGATCACAGCGCGGCCGGCGGCGCGTGGCCGTTCCCGCGTAGCTGACCGGTCCTGCCGGCTGGCAAGGCTGCGTCGCGGTGGCGTCAGCGCTTTTGGCTGACGCAAGCAGCCGCAATGCTTGCGCGCCTGCGCCCTGCGCGGTCACGCGCGCCGCCTCGCGCCGTGCGCCGTGCGGTGTTCGCGGCACGAACGCCGCGCTGGCCGGCGTTTTTCTGCCGGCGGTCGACCGCGCATTCGGCAAAACCTGACCGGCCCGTATCGTTTTATTGGGATATCGCCGTATAATAAGTAAATGAACAACAATGAAGCGTTTTGCCTCACTTTTAGGCGGCAATTGTTGCGAGATTGCGCTAAGTTGGTAAATTTTTCATAGACAGCCGCTCCAAGCGGCGTTGCCACACCTAGCATTGACGTAGGCTCGTGACCGTTCGCGTTCGAGCTATCCACCACCCGTACTTTTAGGTTTCGGAAAACGCGATGCCACACGCACTGATTGTCGATGACGATCCGGGTACCCGCGAAGCGCTAGCCGCGATCATCGCCGAAGACGGCCTGACCACCGCGACTGCCGGCGATTTGCGCGAGGCCCGCATTCAACTCGTCCGGCAGATGCCGGACGTCGTATTCACTGACCTGAAGCTGCCGGACGGCACGGGCGTCGATCTGTTCGAAGATCTCGATCCGCGCTCCGGCGTCGAGTTCATCGTGATCACGGGACATGCGACCGTCGAGTCCGCCGTGAGCGCGTTGAAGATGGGCGCCGCCGACTATCTGGTCAAGCCGATCAACATGCAGCGCGTGAAGGCGATTCTGAATCGCCTGCCGCGCGCGGGCGATCTCAAGGCCGAAATCGGCACGTTGCGCGGCGAGCTGCGCCGCATGGGCCGCTTCGGTCTGATGCTCGGCAATTCGGCGGTCATGCAGCAGGTGTACGACCAGATCAGCCGCGTCGCGCCGACGGCCGCGTCGGTCATGCTGGTCGGCGAATCGGGCACCGGCAAGGAAGTCGCGGCGCAGACGCTGCATCAGCTGAGCCTGCGCCGCAAGCATGCGTTTCTCGCCGTGAATTGCGGCGCGATCTCGCCGAACCTGATCGAGTCGGAAATGTTCGGTCACGAGCGCGGCTCGTTCACCGGCGCCGATCGCCAGCACAAAGGCTATTTCGAGCGCGCCAACGGCGGCACGCTGTTCCTCGACGAAATCACCGAGATGCCGATCGAGCTGCAGGTCAAGCTGCTGCGCGTGCTCGAAACCGGCATGTTCATGCGCGTGGGCACGACGAAGGAGATCGAGACCGACGTGCGGCTCATCGCCGCGACCAATCGCGATCCGGAGCAAGCGGTGCTCGAAGGCAAGCTGCGTCTCGACCTGTATCACCGGCTCAACGTGTTCCCGATCAGCCTGCCGCCGCTGCGCGAGCGCGGCAAGGATGTCGAACTGCTCGCGCAATCGTTCCTCGACGAACTCAACGAGCAGCACGGCACGCGCAAGCACTTTCCGCCGGCGGTCAAGGACATGCTGCTGTCGTATCCGTGGCCGGGCAATGTGCGCGAACTGAAGAACTACGTGCAGCGCGCGCACATCATGTCGGGCACCGACTCCGACAGCACAGCCACGGTGCCGCTGCAAATCACGCTGTCGAAGTCGACGGCGGGCACCGCGATCACGATTCCGTTCGGCACCTCGCTCGCCGAGGCGGACCGTCAGCTGATTCTCGCGACGCTCGAGCAATGCGGCGGCGTGAAGACGCGTGCCGCGGAGATTCTCGGCATCAGCCTGAAGACGCTGTACAACCGGCTCGTCGAATACGGCAACGACGCGGGCCGTGCCGACGATGGCGACGGCGCCGAAGAACCGCAGGCATTCGGCAAGGCCGACGCGTAGGCGGAGTGCCGCGCGCGCCTGCGCACACGCCGCAGGTCACCGCAGGTCACCGCGGTCTGCTGCGGGCCTTTGCGGATACCAAAGAAGAGCGGTATCCGCAGAAGTCGCCGGGAACCCGAAACGGCACAGCCTTTGCAACGTCCTCGAAGAGGCACATGAGGACGCGAACAAGGAGGCTCCATGTCGAACCCGCACCACGACACCGTCGCTTTATCGAGTGCATCGGCATTGTTCGCGCGGCGCCGGTTGCGGACGACGGACGGGTTGCATCGTCCGGAGCCGACCGAGCCGCCCGGCCCCGACGATCCTGACGAGGGCGACGACGCGCCGCCCGATCCCGATCGCCTGCCTGGCGAACCGCTGCCACCGCCGATCGGCGACCCTCCGCCGAATTACGCGCCGCAAAGCGTTCGCGTGCCGATGCCGCGCGACGCGCATTGCGCGGCGAGCCGCCGCGTTCCCGAGCACCAGCGACCCGATCGTATTGATCCGACTTATCGGATGGCCCTCAACGGTGCCGTTGCATCTGCGCGGCTTGCTGTACTCGTTACAAAACCAGCGAACTTTTTACCGGCAATTTACGTTGCCGGGTTCTAGACTGTGGTGATGCCACCGTTCGGTGGCGGCCTTCCCCTGGAGGCATCGATCATGAGACACCCTGCATTGCGGCGCTCCGCGCGCCACTCGAAGCGCGAACCGCGCCCCGGCAGTGTTCCAGCCAGCTCGCCCGCGGCACCGGACCCGGCGGCGCAAAACCGCGCCGCGCCGGATGCCCCGCCGGACGGGGATCACAACCAGGGCGGCACGCGCAGGGAAGGACTCGACTACCAGCGCGATCTCGGTTCCGAGCAGGACGCCTGAGCGCTCCCGGTCGCACTTTCCGGTTGATTTGCCCGTGGTGGGAAAGCCTGCGCGCGCGCGGCGCGCGCAGGACGTTTTCGCTCGTTTGTCACATTTGCATACATTTTCCTGTTCCGGTTTGCCGCAATGCGGCATAACTCTTGCGTGCACTATTTCGGCGCATCGTCGCACGGAACGTCAACTGAATGAGGGGGAGCTGTATGAGCAGATTGATCGTAGTGTCGAACCGCGTCGCGCCGACGCAGGAAGGCCGTCCCGCAGCGGGTGGTCTGGCGATCGGCGTGCTGGATGCGCTGAAGGAAACCGGCGGTGTCTGGTTCGGCTGGAGCGGGGAGATTGCGGGCGAGCCGTCGCAGCCTGTGATCGAGAAGCAGGGCAACGTCACCTACGCGACCGTGGCGCTTTCGAAGCGCGACTACGACCAGTATTACCGCGGTTTTTCGAACGCGACGCTGTGGCCGACCTTCCACTACCGCAACGACCTGTCGCGCTACGACCGGCAGGAATATGCGGGCTATCTGCGCGTGAACGCATCGCTCGCGAAGCAGTTGAAGGAGATGATTCGCCCTGACGACATCATCTGGGTGCACGACTATCACATGCTGCCGTTCGCGCGCTGCCTGCGCGAGCTCGGCGTGAAAAACCCGATCGGCTTTTTCCTGCACATCCCGTTTCCGGTGCCGCAAGTGCTGCTGACCGTGCCGCCGCACGAAGAGCTCGTGAGGGACATGTGCAGCTACGACGTGGTGGGTTTTCAGACCGAGGCCGACCGCCAGTCGTTCGTCGACTATATCGAGCGCGGCCGTCACGGCAGCGCGAGCGAAGACGGCATCGTCCATGCGTACAACCGTTTCCTGAAGGTGGGCGCGTATCCGATCGGTATCTATCCGGATGCGATCGCGAAAGCGGCCGAGCAGTTTGGCGACCGCAAGGCGGTGAAGAGCCTGCGCGATGCGATGCGCAACCGCAAGCTGATCATGAGCGTCGATCGGCTCGACTATTCGAAGGGGCTCGTCGAGCGCTTCCAGGCGTTCGAGCGGTTGCTGCTCAATGCGCCCGGCTGGCACGGCCGCGTGTCGCTCGTGCAGATCGCGCCGCCGACGCGCTCGGACGTGCAGACCTATCAGCGCATCCGCCAGAACCTCGAAGGCGAAGCGGGCCGCATCAATGGCCGATTCGCACAGCTCGACTGGACGCCGATCCAGTACCTGAACCGCAAGTACGAACGCAATCTGCTGATGGCGCTATTCCGCCACTCGCAGGTCGGCTACGTGACGCCGCTGCGCGACGGCATGAATCTGGTCGCGAAGGAATACGTCGCGTCGCAGGATCCGGCCGACCCGGGCGTGCTCGTGCTGTCGCAATTCGCGGGCGCCGCGGAGCAGCTGCCGGGCGCGCTCGTCGTCAATCCGTTCGATCTGTCGCAGATGGCCGAAGCGCTCGAACGCGCGCTGTCGATGCCGCTCGCCGAGCGGCAGGCACGCCATGCGGACATGATGGCGCCGCTGCGCGAGAACAATCTTTCGGTGTGGCGCGATACCTTCCTCGCTGACTTGCGGCATGTGGCGACCGCCTCGTCGGTGACCGAAAAAGCGGTAAAGCGCGCTGACGTGACGGCTTGATGGAGTCGGACGTGGCGGCTGTCACGTCGACGCGTATGCATGAAACCCGATTTGCGCATCGCGCCCGATGCGCGGAGATCGGATGGCAGCTTCGGCTGCCGTTTTTTATTGGGCTTGTGTCACGTACTGGCGGGGCGCTTATCCGCGCGATCCGTCACGCCGACGCCGCCGCGCCCGTCTGCGTCACACGCAACGAGCTGACGACGGCCGCGACCGCGGCAAAGCCCGCCGCGACATACAGCGCGACGACCGGACCGTGGTGTTGCACCACGCCAAAGATCAGCGCGACGAGCGCGGCGCCCAAGGTCTGCCCGGTCAGGCGCGCGGTGCCGAGCATGCCGCTCGCGCCGCCGCTGCGCGAGCGCGGCGCGGACGACAGGATGGTCCGGTTGTTCGGCGACTGGAACATGCCGAAGCCGACGCCGCACAACGCCATGCGCCACGCAATATCGGCCGGCTGCGGATGCGTGCCGATCGTCGTCGCGAGCAGCAGCAGGCCGGCCGTCAACAGCGCGAGCCCGATGCCGCCGAGCAGTCCCGCCGACATCCGGTCGGACAGCACGCCCGAGACCGGCGCGGCGACGATGATGACGAGCGGCCACGGCGTCATCAGCAGGCCCGTCTGCACTTGCGACAGGCCGAGTGCGTTCTGCATCAGGAACGGCAGCGAGACGAACGCCAGCATTTGCGCGGTGAACGAGCAGACCGACGTGCCGATCGACAACGCGAAAACCGGATTGCGCATCAGATCGACGGGCAAAAGCGGGGCGGGCTGCGTCAACTGGCGGCGCACGAAGAAGTAGCCGATCGCGAGGGCGCCGATCAACTCCGCCGCAACGTACACGTACGATTGCCCGTGCCCGAGTCCATCGACGGCAAAGATCAGAAGGCCGAACACAAACGCGTTCATGACGGCGCTGACGTAGTCGTAGGGCAAGTCGTGACGCACGTTGCCGGGCAGGGCCTTGATGCCCATCGCAAACGCGGCGAGGCCGATCGGCACGTTGATCGCGAACAGCCACTGCCACGATGCGATCGACAGAATGCCCGCCGCGACAGTCGGTCCGACTGCCGACGACACGGCGACGACCATCGCATTGACCGAAATGCCACGGCCCAGCGACGCGGGCGGATAGATCATCCGCACCAGGGCGGTGTTCACGCTCATGATGCCGGCGGCGCCGAATCCCTGGATCACGCGTGCGAGCGCGAGTGTCGGCAGCGAGTTGGCCAGCGCGCAGCCTAGCGAGGCGAGCGTGAACAGCACCAGTCCGCCCAGATAGACGCGCCGGTAGCCGATCCGGTCGCCGAGCGAGGACAGCGGCAGCAGCGAGATCGTGACCGCAAGCTGATACGCATTGACGACCCAGATCGAACTGGCCGCGCTCGCATGCATATAGCGCGCGATGGTCGGCAGCGCGACGTTCGCGATGGCGCTGTCGATCACCGAGACCGAAATGCCGAATGCGACGACGAGGATTGCCCAATAGCGTTGCGGCAAGGGCAGGCCCAGTTCGTTGTCTTGCGCGGTGGCGGGGCCGCGGCGGTTGGCGGGATCGATGGTAGAGGGGGGAGAAGGGTTGCGGGAAGGTTGTGCGCGCATCGGCGGTGGCGGTGTAGCGATGGTTGTTTTTGCTTGATGGCCTCGCGGCCGCTCAAACCGTTGTGGATCGAAGGGCCGGGCTGGCTAGCGGGCCGGCCCGGCGCCGGCTACTTCAGTTCATACAGCCCCGTGTACGTCGTCGAGTCGAGCTCGTTCTGATGAATGAGCAGGCGCGCGACCGCATTCGTCGTTTCCGGCGCGAGCGGCAACGGCGCCTTCAGCGCGTACAGCCTGAAGATGAAGCGATGCGTCTTGTCGCCGCGCGGCGGCGCCGCGCCGCCATAACCTTGCGTGCCATAGTCGTTGCGCAGTTGCACCGCGCCGTGCGGCAGCAGTGTGCCGTCCGCTTTGCCCGCGTTGCGCGGCAGGCTGCGCGCATCGACCGGAAGATTGACCACCACCCAATGCCAGAATCCGCTGCCCGTATGCGCATCGGCATCGTAGACGGTCAGCGCGAGGCTTTGTGCGTCTTCGGGCGGCGCATCCCACTGCAGGGCGGGCGAGATGTTTTCGCCGTCGACGCCGAACGATTTGTCGTTGTATTCGGCCGCTCTCGGCAGAAAACCGTTCGCGGGAAAGTCGTCCGACCAGATTCGGAAATCAGCCATCGTATGCCTCTTTCATGTGAGTTCTGAGAGGGACGGGCTCTGCGGGCGAGGCCCGGCTTAGCCAGTCAAGTTTAGCACCGCACGCTTACATGCCTTGAGGCCTCGATTGCGCGGATGCGCTCAGGAAAGGCACGTAGGGAGGCGCGTTCGAAGCGCTTCCGGCGCGCGTTCAATGGCCGGCGCAACGATGCGTGGTGTAAGCCTGCAGTGGGGGAGCTCGCGCGGGTGGCTAGGCGCGTTCGTCGAGCGTGGGCGCGTCGCTTTGCAGCCAGTCGACGAGGCGTTGCAACACGCCGTCGAGGTCCCGATTCGCGCCGCGCAATGCGCATTCCCAGACCGTCGCGACACGCCAGCCGCGTTCGAGCAGCGCGGCCGTCACCTTCGCGTCGTTGCTGCGGTTGCGGCCGATCTTTTCGCGCCAGAAGTCGACGCGCGTTTGCGGCCACTTGAACAGATGACAATCGTGACCATGCCAGAAACATCCATGCACGAATACGACCGCGTGATAGCGCGGCAGCACGATGTCGGGGCGGCCCGGCAGGTCGCGCACGTCGAGGCGAAAGCGAAAGCCGCGGCGGTGCAGCAGGCTGCGGATCAGCAACTCGGGTTTCGTGTTGCGGCCGCGTATGCCGGACATCATCCGGCTGCGCGTCGCCGCATCGACGATATCGACCATTCACGCCACCTGGGCGTGGATCGGCAAGCGCGGCGGCGCGAGCGGCACGGCGTTGTCGAGCGCGCCTGTTGTCGGGAATGAGGTGTCCGATGCGGTGCTTGATGCGGTACTTGATGCCGTGCCTGATGCGGTGCCGGGTGCGGTGCCGGGTGCAGCGGCGGTGCCCAACGCGGCGGGCAGTGCCGCTTGCACGTGCGGCAGCATGATGCGCGCGACTTCGCGCATGACCGGCATCACGACGCTATTGCCGAACTGGCGGTACGCCTGCGTATCGCTGACCGGAATGCGGAACGTGTCGGGAAAGCCCATCAGGCGCGCGCATTCGCGCGGCGTCAGCCGGCGCGGCCGCAGCCGATTGCCCTGATGCACGAGGATTTCGGAGCCGTCCTTGTGATAGCGCGCGGACAGGGTGCGCGTGACGCTGTCGGGATACGCGAGGCCGAAGCCGAAACCATTGCCCGCCGCGCGATGTTTTTCCGCATAGCTTTGCAGGTAAGCCCAGAGCTTCGGGCTTAACGTGTACTTCGCTTGCACGGCGCGCGCGCGATGATCGAAGAAGCGCTCGCCGTCCCACGGCAGCACGGGTTCGCTGCCGTCGGTCCGGTGCAGGATCGACGCGAGCCGCGGGCCCGCTTCGGGCAGGCGCAGGTCGTCCCACGTGAATGACGTGGCGTTCCGAAAGCCGACGATGATGATCCGCTCGCGATGCTGCGGCGTGAAATGCTGACCGTCGATCACGCGGTAGTGCACTTCGTAGCCGAGTTCGTCGCGCAGCGTCTGCAGGATCACGTCGAACGTGCGGCCCTTGTCGTGCGACAGCAGGTTCTTCACGTTTTCGAGCAGGAACGCGGCCGGGCGGCGCGCCGCGATAATACGCGCGACGTCGAAAAAAAGCGTGCCCTGCGTCGTGCATTCGAAGCCGTGCGGACGGCCGAGCGCGTTTTTCTTGCTGACGCCCGCAATCGAGAACGGCTGGCACGGAAAGCCCGCGAGCAGCACGTCGTGCTCGGGCACCGTGTGTTCGGGGCAGGACACGATGTCGCCGATCAGCGTGTGGTTGGGCGCCGCAAAGGCGGAGGCCGCTGCTGCTGGGATACCCGTGGTTGTCGCGAGGCTTTCGTCGAAGTGCTCGAAGTTCTCGCGGTAGGTCTTCTGAGAAAACGTGTTCCATTCGCTCGTGAACACGCATGCGCCTCCTTGCGCCTCGAAGCCCATCCGGATGCCGCCGATGCCGGCGAAGAGGTCGATAAAGCGAAAGCTCGGCGCGGCGTCGCGCGCGCGTGGGTGAAGTGCCGTGGCCGTGGCCGGCGCGTGCAGCAGCGCTTGCAGCTTCTGCGCCATGCGTGCGGGGCAGAGCGTCTCGCCCTTTTCCCAGCGGCGCACCGTCTTGATGTCCTTGCCGACATGCGCGGCGATTTCTCGTTGTGTGAAGCGGATGCGCGCCTGTTTCAACAGGTCAAGCGGTGAGGCCTGGGTCACAGGATGTCCTTGCTGGGTATTTTTGCGGACATTATGACGTATCGCGCGCTCCTGTCTTGCCGGTGGCGCGTGCGCGCGACAACGGTCGTGCAATCGCGTGCAGGGGCGGCAACGAATGTGCTAGCGAAAGGTCTGCGGAATCGGCGGAACCCATGCGATCAGCGGGGGCGGCGTGGCCGGGCGGCACGGGTTGCGCGGCGAACCGGCGGCCGGGCGCTCGTCGACGTCGCATTTGCCGCGATGTTGGCCGCCGCAGCCGGGCTCGCCCGGTTGTTTAGCGGGGCGCCCATGAAAGGCGGCGGCTCGAGCCTGGACGCATCGAGATGCTCGAGTTGCAGCAGCAGGCCGTCGATCGCGCAACGCTGCGGTTTGCTCAGATGATCGTGCGCAAGCAACGGGTTCAGACGCTCGCGCCAGTACGCGGCCGGCAGAATCGCGCCGCCGGAGTCGCCGTGCATCGAGGCCGGCATGACGCGGCCGATATGAGCGATGTCCTCGTCGATCAGCATCGACATCGAGAAGCCGGACGGAGTGTGCGGGTGACGGTCCATGCGTCGCATTGACGACGCGGACGCGAAGAACTTGAGGCGCGGGTCGCGAAAAAATTCCGCGATCGCCGTGAGTCAGGTCAGCACGAGCGCGAGACTGCACGACAACACGATCAGCATGAGACCTGCGGCGAGCGCGATGTTGTAGGGGTAGCGCATGGCTGTCGGGCAGAGGTAGGGAGGCGGTGAGGGCATGATAAGACGTTGGAATACGTCCGGCGTGAGCGACCTATCGGGAAAGGTGGGCCTGCGCACACAGGCCGTCGGCGGTGCGTACACACGGTGCGAGTGCGGGGCGAGGCAGCGCGGTAACGAAGATGTTTCATGCTTCGAAACATCGGCGCGCATTGCCTAAAATGAGTGGATGGGTGTCGTCGGGATGGAGGATGTGATGAATGAGTCGACATTGGCCTATCTGTTGGGGCCATCGGTGATGGTGATCGTCTGTGTCGCGCTGTGGATCATCGCGCATCAACATCACAAATCGTCGCATGGCGGCCCGCGCGCGCGTCGCCTGCGCTGGCTCGACACGTATCACGGAGACTGGCGCCATCGTCACTAATGCGTTCATGCGCATGCTGCGGCACGTGTCGGCGCTCGCTCGCCGAACGGTGCCGGGCGCCGCGTGACCGCGCGCAAGTGTTCGCTTTGCGCGCGTCGTTTAACCCCCGCGTTCCCGCTTCCGCGTTTTAATCCCTTCCATTTGTCCTGTCGCGCGAAATAATGAATTGGGGATTTAGGCGTTTACCCTAAACGCCCTCGCTCCTAGACTGTTTTCAACGGTTGCACGCAAAGACGCGCAACTCAAATCGAAACCAATCTCGGAGGTGTGATCATGAAATCGCTCATCAAAGCTGTGGCACTTGCTGCTGTCCTCGCGGTTCCCGCCGTGTCGTTTGCCCAATCGAATCAGCCCCTGACGCGTGCCGAAGTGCGCGGCGAACTGACGCAACTGGAAAAGGTCGGCTACAACCCGTTCGATTCGAGCGACGCACACTATCCGGCCGCCGTTCAGCAGGCGGAATCGCGCGTGAGCGCGGCGGACAACGGCGGCTATGGCTCCGCGACTGGCGGTACGTCTGAATCCGGCACGACCCGCACTGAAGGCGCGCTGAGCACCTATTCGCCGCCGATCTATATCTACCAGCATCACTAAGCCGATCACGCCGTCGGACGACGCACGCTGACTGTGTCGCCAGCGAGTCGTCCGATTCAGCGAGATGTACGGCGGATCGGCCACTGATGTCGAGCCGCTGCGTCGTGTCGAATTAGTCGATAGAACCTCCATCGCCGGCTCCAACCGGCGATTTCGCCCAGCCCGCACCGCTGGGCATTTTTTCGTCTTCTGTTTTGCGCGCGAGGCGTGTCCAACCTCACGTGCTAGGATGCTGTGCGCTCGTCTCGAGCGCATTGAGGCGCGTTTCAAGTCGGCCCACGCTTTGGTTCCGGCCCCGGCCCCGGCTCCGGTTCCGGTTCCGGCTCCGTCAGACCGTTTTCCTGACTGCTCATCTCCCGGCCTGTCCGCATGCCCATCAACTATCTGCGCGGCTTTACCGCACCTGAACGAACCGATGCAGCCAATCGGCGCCTCGGGCGCTCGCTCGCGTTCGTCGCGGGGGCGGCCAACGCGGGCGGATTTCTCGCGGTCGGGCAGTACACGTCGCACATGTCGGGCATCGTTTCGTCGCTGGCCGACAACCTCGCGCTCGGCGATCTTGCGCTTGTCGTCGCGGGCCTGAGTTCGCTCGTGTCGTTCATATTCGGCGCGGCGACGTCGGCGGTGCTGATCAATTGGGGGCGGCGGCACCGGCTGCGCAGCGTCTACGCAACCCCGCTCGCCATCGAAGCCGCGTTGCTGCTGTGCTTCGGCTTGCTCGGCTCGAATCTCGAGCATCATCGGCTGTTTTTCCTGCCGGTCACGGTGTGCCTGCTGTGCTTCGTGATGGGTCTGCAGAACGCGATGATCACGAAAATCTCGCGCGCCGAAATCCGCACGACGCATATGACGGGGCTCGTCACCGACATCGGTATCGAACTGGGCAAGCTGTTCTACTGGAATGGCCTGCGTCCTGAAGCAGGCGATGGCGCGGGCGCGGAGGGCGTGGTACGTGCGGACCGGCAGAAACTCGCCTTGCTGGGCTCGCTGCTCGCATGGTTTCTGGCCGGCGGATTGGCGGGGGCGGCCGGCTTCAAGCACTTGGGGTTCGTGTCGACGTTGCCGCTTGCCGTCGTACTGCTTGCGGTCGCGGTCGTACCCCTTATGGACGATATGCGCAGCGGCGCGCGCAAGATGCGTTTCTAGCGCGTGCAATGCCGCGGCGGGGCGAGCGGATTACTCGCCTTCGTCGTGCAGGTCGTTACCGGAAGCCCACAGCAAATCGATCAAAAAGCTTTCGATGACGGCATGCCATTCGGGCGTGCCTTCGGCAAAGTCTTCCGGATTGTGCTTACCGCGCGCGCGACGAATAGCTCGCACGGAGTTTTCGAGCGCGATCGCCTCGTCGTACCGGGACGTGCCTCGCTTGAGCGGGAGGTGTTTTTCGGATTCCATGCCCCGGTTGTCGGCAGTGGACGGCTAGAACTTTAGCGGCGTTTCAGCGGTGCGCGCGCGTGGCCGAAATGCGCAATCTCGACACAATTGTCACGCGAGACGAAATAATGATTTCCTCGGATTAGGGTTTCCCCTAGGTCGCTGAATGCCTAGACTGATTTCACACGGCGCTTACTTACAGGCCGTCGCAAATCAAACCAATCTCGGAGGTCATGATCATGAAATCGCTCATCAAGGCTGTCGCTATCGCTGCTGTGCTCGCGGTGCCCGCTGTGTCGTTTGCTCAATCGAACCAACCGGTGACGCGTGCTCAAGTCCGCGCCGAATTGGTGCAACTGGAAAAGGCGGGCTACAGCCCATTCGATTCGAGCGACGCGCACTATCCCGACGCACTTCAGCGAGCGGAAGCGCGTGTGACGACCGACACGACGGGTTATGGTCCCGCGACGGCAGGGACGGCTCAATCGGGCGCGCGCGGTCCCGTGTACGACTCGTTTTTGGGTTCGCCGTACAACCATTCGTAAGCAGTTGGAGTGAGCAGTAAAGAGGTAGTAGGGCGGCAGAGCAGTAAGAGGTAGTAGGGGTAGTGAAGCTGTATTGGAGCAGTACAGGCAGTAAAGCAGTAAAGCAGTAAAGCGTAGTAAGGCAGTAGGGGGAATTGCAGTGAAGTTCGCCCGCGGGTGAGTGGAGTACCGCGACGCGAACGCGAATGAAGCCCGCACCGTTCAGACGGTGTGGGCTTTTTCGCATTTGGAACATGGCGCATCGAACGATGAATGGCGAGCAGCGCAGGCCTCGAAGAGCGCGTACTATCTGAGCCGTCTGTTTAACCGGCTCAGGTTGTCGACCACTGCGTACACGGGATACCGCGATGAGAACGCAAACGCTCGCTTTCGTATTGCTGGCCTTGTCCGCGTCGCCTGCGGCACGCGCGGACGTCATCAAGGACAATCTGAACTACAGCATGACCGCCACCCCGTCGCGGAATATCGCCGATGCCGATTGCAACGCATGGACCGCGGCGCCGATCAGATTCGGCGATGGGGAGCCCACCGTCGATGTGGGCAGGCTTGCACTTTCGATGGTCGCGAACGCGGCGGCAGTGCATTCAGGCGCGCATGCGTATGGTCCGAATCCTCATGCATGTGATCGGCGGCCGCCGCAGGAAGGGCCATAGGGCCTAGCGTACATGCTGGCCATACGACTTACTTGCGCCGAAGGAGATGGCCCGAGGCAAGGCGACGGCAAGACACGGCGGAAAGCCGCGCAGAGATCTTGCGACGCTAACTGGTCCCCCCGACAGGAATCGAACCTGTATCTAGCGCTTAGGAGGCACTTGTTCTA
The DNA here is from genome assembly GCF_054589215.1 of Paraburkholderia sp. 2C. Taxonomy (NCBI): domain Bacteria; kingdom Pseudomonadati; phylum Pseudomonadota; class Betaproteobacteria; order Burkholderiales; family Burkholderiaceae; genus Paraburkholderia; species Paraburkholderia sp. 2C. The sequence goes on from NZ_BAAILL010000036.1 coordinate 16,697, forward strand.
TCCATTGAACTACGGGGAGAGGACCCAAGACTGCGCACGCAAACGGCAGGGGGCAGAGTATAACAAAGCTGCACGTGCCACCGAATGACGCGCCACTACAAGCAGCACAAAACACAAAGCACAAACGACAACGACTACAAGCGCTGCTCAGAACTCGACAACCGCAAATTCCGACTTGCTCACATCGCACAACGGGCAACGCCAGTCCTCGGGGATATCGGCGAAGCGTGTGCCCGCCGCGATGCCGTCTTCAGGCAGTCCTTCTTCCTCGTTGTAGATCCAGCCGCAGATCAGGCACACCCAGCTTTTATATTCGACAACTTCACTCACGACGTACTCACCCATCCGTTCAAAACGCTCGATTCGCGCGTTGTTCCTTTCCTCGACGGACCACGCGCAGCAATCCACAATTTTACCGGAATTCGCCCAGTTGCCTCTTCGGCAAAGCGCCGCAGTTCCGGACGCCTCGCCGCGTAGCGCGCGAAATCGCCGTAGCACGCCCGGAGTATGCTTTAGCGCGGCCCCTGCGCGCCAACCTGTCCCGTGACGGGCCGTTATCTCAAGGAGAAGACGATGTTCAAGAACAGATGGTTGGGTTTCGCGCTGTGCGTTGCTCTGCTGGCCGCATCGGGGGTTGCGCGGGCCAATGGCGTGTCGTTCATCGAGCCGAAAGACGGCGCAACGGTGACGAACCCCGTACACGTGAAATTTGCCGTCGACGGCATGAAGATCGCGCCGGCCGGCACGATGACCGACGGCACCGGTCATCATCATCTGCTGATCGATGGGCAGCCGGTCCCGAAAGGCACGGTGATTCCGGCCAACGACAAGTCACTGCATTTCGGCAAAGGGCAGTCCGAAACCGAGATCACGCTGCCGCCCGGCGACCACACGCTGACGCTGCAATTCGGCGACGGCGCGCATCGCTCGTATGGCCCCGACTGGAGCCAGACGATTACCGTGCATGTGAAGTAACGCATCTGCAGTAACGCGAAGGGCGGACCCAGGGCGCGGATAGCGGGCGCCGCCTTTCGCCGCAACGCGCGGCGCCGCGACGCACCCTTCGCGCAGTGGGCCTCGCAGTGGGCCTTGCAGTGGGCCTTGCAGTGAGCCTTGCAGTGAGCCTCGCAGTGAGCCTCGCAGTCACCCGCGCGGTCGCCCCGCAAGCCGACCGGTACAATGAGCGCTTCGCCTCATCGCTGCCTGGTCTTTCTCCCATGTCGCTTTACACCATCACCGGCGCGCAACTCGCGTTCGGTCACGTCGCGTTGCTCGATCACGCGGATTTTTCGCTCGAAGCCGGCGAGCGCGTCGGCCTGATCGGCCGCAATGGCGCGGGCAAGTCGTCGCTGCTGAAAATCGTCGCGGACCTCGCGAAGCCTGACGACGGGCTCGTTACGCGTCAACAGAATCTCGTCACGGTCTACGTGCCGCAGGAGCCTGAATTCGAAGCGGGCACGTCGGTATTCGATACGGTCGCGGGCGGACTCGCGCATGCGCGCGAACTGCTCGACGAATACGACCGCGTCGCGCACGCGCTTGCCGAGGCACCGGAAGGCGTCGAGCACGATGCCTTGCTCTCGCGCATGAACACGCTGCAATCGTCGCTCGACACCGCCGACGCGTGGAACTGGCGCACGCGCGTATCGACGACGCTCGCGCAGATCGGCCTCGACGGCGACGCGCTGGTCGACGCGCTGTCGGGCGGCATGCAAAAACGCGTCGCGCTTGCGCGGGCGCTCGTGCTGCAACCGGACGTGCTATTGCTCGACGAACCGACGAACCACCTCGACTTCGACGGCATCCGCTGGCTCGAAGAGCTGTTGCTCTCGCAACGCGCGGGCCTGCTGTTTATCACGCACGATCGCGCGTTTCTCGACCGGATCGCCACGCGCATCGTCGAACTCGACCGCGGCCGGCTGCTGTCGTACCCAGGCAACTTCTCGGCGTATCAGACGCGCAAGGCGCAGCAGCTCGAAGTCGAGCGCGTCGAGAACGATAAGTTCGACAAGCTGCTCGCTCAGGAAGAAGTGTGGATTCGCAAGGGCGTCGAAGCGCGCCGCACGCGCAGCGTCGGCCGCATTGCGCGGCTCGTACAGATGCGCAATGAGCGCGCCGAACGCCGCAACGTGCAGGGCAACGTGAAGCTCGACGTCGCGCAGGGCGAGAAGTCCGGCAAGATCGTTGCGGAGCTGACCGACGTGACGAAGCGCTTCGGCGAGCGCACCGTGGTCGAGCGCTTTTCGGCGACGTTGATGCGCGGCGACAAGATCGGCCTCGTCGGCCCGAACGGCGCCGGCAAGACGACGCTGCTCAAGCTGATTCTCGGCGAGTTGCAGCCTGACGAAGGGCGCGTGCGCGTCGGCACGAATCTGCAGGTCGCGTACTTCGATCAGATGCGCGCGCAACTCGATCAGGAAAAGAGTCTCGCCGACACGATCAGCCCCGGCAGCGACTGGGTCGAGATCAACGGCGCGAAGAAGCACGTGATGAGTTACCTCGGCGATTTCCTCTTTGCGCCGGAGCGTGCGCGTTCGCCGGTCAAGTCGCTGTCGGGCGGCGAGCGTAACCGGCTGCTGCTCGCGCGCTTGTTCGCCCGGCCGGCGAATGTGCTGGTGCTCGACGAACCGACGAACGACCTCGACATTCCAACGCTCGAACTGCTCGAAGAACTGCTGACCGATTACGACGGCACCGTGCTGCTCGTGAGCCACGACCGGGCGTTTCTGGACAACGTCGTGACCTCGGTGATCGCATCGGAGGGCGCGGGCAAGTGGCGCGAGTATGTCGGCGGCTTCACCGACTGGCAGACGCAACGCGACCGCTCCGAGCAGCTCGCGCAGCGCGATGCGCCGAAGGAAGCGGTGAAGGAGACGGCGCCGAAGGAAAGCGCGGCGGGCCGCAATGCTCAACGGTCGGTGAAACTGTCGTTCAAGGAGCAGCGCGAACTCGAGGCGCTGCCCGAACGGATCGCGGCGCTCGAAGGCGAACAGAAAACCATCGCCGCACAACTCGAGGACGGTTCGATCTTCGCGAAGGACGCGCAGGAAGGCACGCGTCTCACGCAGCGCTACGCGGAAATCGACGAGGAATTGTTGGTGGCGCTCGAGCGGTGGGATGAGTTGGAGAGCAAGGGGAAGTAACACGCTTTCAGCGCTTGAGCGCTTGGGTTCGGGACGCTTATTCCGGCTGTCGCATCCGGACAAGCTGGCTGTGTAGTTCCGGCGGGTCGCGTATCAGTGTCCGCCATACGACGCCCGAATCCACGGCGAAGTAACCGTGCGACACGCGATTTCGCATCCGATACATGCCTTCCCATGGAACATCCGGATGAGCCGATGCGAACTCCGGGTGTTCACGCTCGACATTGCGCGCGGCTCCCCGATGATTTCGAGGTTGCGTATCACCGCATCCTGTACGAGAGAGTTGAGCGCGAAGCTTCGCCGTCCATTTCCTCCGTATAGCGCCGGATGCGTTCAATCGCTTGCGCCATGCGAACACGATAGTCGGCGATCCGCAGATCGCTTTTTCTCTTCACACAAGCACCGCGTCGCTGACCACTTTCGCGCGGAACGATTCCGGCAATGCAAGCGGCGTAAGCACATCGACCGACACCCCAGCAACGCTTGCACGCGTCGCTGGGAACTTCATAATATCTCCCCCAAACGGCCAATCCTGCCCGATCCAAATTGCCGCGCGCATCGAAATCAGTACAATACCCGCGAATCCGCTGCTGACCCGCGCGCGCCGCAGACGCCGCCCCACGGGCGTTTGCAGGCGGTGCGGGCACGCAGCCAGGCGGGCAGTCACACTGCCCGTGTGTCGTGCAAACGTTCCATTCCGTTGTTTCGTTTCGCTTTTTTTGAAAAATCAACGCATTGTCCACGCAGATGTCCACAGGACTTGTGGACAACGATGAACCGACGGATCCGAGCAAGCCATGTCTACGAAGAAGTCAAACGCAAACGCTGGGTATAGCGAAGCGTCGATCAAGGTGCTGAAGGGACTCGAGCCGGTCAAGCAGCGGCCCGGCATGTACACGCGCACCGAGAATCCGCTGCACATCATTCAGGAAGTCATCGATAACGCGTCGGACGAGGCGCTCGGCGGCTTCGGCAAACAGATCACGGTCACGCTGCACGCCGATCAGTCGGTGTCCGTCGACGACGACGGCCGCGGCATTCCGTTCGGCCTGCATCCCGACGAAGGCGTGCCGGTCGTCGAGATCGTGTTCACGCGCCTGCACGCGGGCGGCAAGTTCGACAAGGCCGCGGGCGGCGCCTATACGTTCTCGGGCGGTCTGCACGGCGTCGGCGTGTCGGTCACGAACGCGCTGTCCTCGCGTCTGGACGTCGCCGTCTGGCGCGACGGCAAGGTCGCGGAACTCGGCTTTTCGAACGGCGACGTCGTCAAGCCGCTCAAAGTGCGCGCGGCCGAGCGCGGCGAAAAGAAAACCGGCACGCGCGTCACCGTCATGCCGAACGCCAGGTATTTCGACTCGCCGAACCTGCCGGTCGGCGAACTGCAGCGGCTGCTGCGCTCGAAAGCAGTGCTGCTGCCGGGCGTCGAAGTCGTGCTCGTCAACGAGAAGAGCGGCGAGCGGCAAAGCTGGAAGTACGAAGACGGTCTGCGCGGCTATCTGCTCGAAGGCATGGCCGGCAGCGACTTGCTGATTCCGTTGTTCGAAGGCGAGCGCTACGCGGAAAGCTCGCGCTCGAACGAGGAAACCTTTGCCGAAGGGGAAGGCGCCGCGTGGGTCGTCGCTTGGAGCGAGGAAGGGCCGCTCACGCGCGAGTCGTACGTGAACCTGATCCCGACGCCCGCCGGCGGCACGCACGAGGCGGGTCTGCGTGAAGGCCTGTTCCAGGCGGTCAAGAGCTTCGTCGAATTGCACAGCCTGCAGCCGAAGGGCGTGAAGCTGCTCGCCGAAGACGTGTTCGCGCGCGTGTCCTTCGTGCTCTCGGCGAAAGTGCTCGACCCGCAGTTCCAAGGCCAGATCAAGGAACGCCTCAATAGCCGCGACGCGGTGAAACTCGTGTCGTCGTTCGCGCGCCCGGCGCTCGAACTGTGGCTGAACCAGCACGTCGAGCACGGCAGGAAGCTCGCCGATCTCGTCATCAAGCAGGCGCAGGCGCGCACGCGCGCGGGGCAGAAGGTCGAAAAGCGCAAGAGTTCGGGCGTGGCCGTGCTGCCCGGCAAGCTCACCGATTGCGAATCGACCGAAATCGAGCGCAACGAACTGTTCCTTGTCGAGGGCGATTCGGCCGGCGGCTCGGCGAAGATGGGCCGCGACAAGGAATTCCAGGCGATCCTGCCTTTGCGCGGCAAAGTGCTGAACACATGGGAAACCGAGCGCGATCGCCTGTTCGCGAACAACGAGGTGCACGACATCTCGGTGGCGATCGGCGTCGACCCGCACAACCCGGACGACACGGTCGACCTGTCGAACCTGCGCTACGGCAAGATCTGCATCCTGTCGGATGCGGACGTCGACGGCGCGCACATCCAGGTGCTGCTGCTCACGCTGTTCTTCAAGCATTTCCCGCAGCTGATCGAACGCGGCAACGTGTTCGTCGCGCGGCCGCCGCTGTTTCGCGTCGATGCGCCGGCACGCGGCAAGAAACCGGCGCAGAAGCTCTACGCGCTCGACGAAGGCGAACTCGAAGCGATTCTCGACAAGCTGCGCAAGGACGGCGTGCGCGAAACGGCGTGGACCATCAGCCGCTTCAAGGGCCTCGGGGAAATGAGCGCCGAGCAACTGTGGGACACCACCATGAACCCGGACACGCGGCGCCTGTCGCCCATCGCGCTTGGCGAACTCGATTTCGAGAAGACCGTGGCGCGCATGACCATGCTGATGGGCAAGGGCGAAGCGGCGTCGCGGCGCAGCTGGCTCGAAGAGAAGGGCAACGAGGTCGAAGCGGATATCTAACCGCCCACGCAAGCTGAAACGCAAGCCGCAACTCGAGCCGCAACACGGACACGGAACGTAGATGGAAGACAACACTCCCGATCTTTTCGAAGAGGCGCCGCCGCCAGGCGACCTGCTGACGCTCGGCCATTACGCCGAGAAGGCGTATCTGGAGTACGCGGTCAGCGTCGTCAAAGGCCGCGCGCTCCCCGACGTCAGCGACGGGCAAAAGCCCGTGCAGCGCCGCATCCTGTACGCCATGAGCGAGATGGGCCTGTCCGATAACGCGAAGCCCGTGAAATCGGCGCGCGTGGTCGGCGACGTGCTCGGCAAGTATCACCCGCACGGCGACCAGTCCGCGTACGACGCACTCGTGCGTCTCGCGCAGGACTTCTCGATGCGCTATCCGCTCATCGACGGCCAGGGCAACTTCGGCTCGCGCGACGGCGACGGCGCCGCGGCGATGCGCTACACGGAAGCGCGCCTGACGCCGATCGCGAAACTGCTGCTCGACGAAATCGACCAGGGCACGGTCGATTTCATGCCGAACTACGACGGCTCGTTCGAAGAGCCGAGGCTGCTGCCCGCGCGTCTGCCGTTCGTGCTGCTCAATGGCGCCTCGGGTATCGCGGTGGGTCTCGCGACCGAAATTCCGTCGCATAACCTGCGCGAAGTCGCCGCGGCCGCGGTCGCGATGATCCGCCATCCGAAGATCACGCAGGCGGAGCTCATGCAGCTTCTGCCGGGCCCGGACTTCCCGGGCGGCGGCCAGATCATTTCGAGCGAAGCCGAAATCGCGGCCGCGTACGAAACGGGCCGCGGCAGCCTGAAGGTGCGTGCGCGCTGGAAGATCGAAGAGCTTGCGCGCGGCCAGTGGCAGCTCGTCATCAACGAATTGCCGCCGAACACGTCGTGCCAGAAGGTGCTCGAGGAAATCGAGGAGCAGACCAACCCGAAGATCAAGCTCGGCAAGAAGTCGCTGACGCCCGAGCAACTGCAGACGAAGCAGACGCTGCTCGCACTGCTCGACGCGGTGCGCGACGAATCGGGCAAGGACGCGCTGGTGCGCCTCGTGTTCGAACCGAAGTCGAGCCGCATCGACCAGACCGAGTTCGTCAATACGCTGCTCGCGCATACGAGCCTCGAATCGAACGCGCCGCTCAACCTCGTGATGGTGGGCGCCGACGGCCGGCCGCGGCAGAAGGGCATCGGCGAAATCCTGCACGAATGGGTCGGCTTCCGCTTCGCGACGGTCACGCGCCGCACGCAGTTCAGGCTGACCAAGGTCGACGACCGCATCCATATTCTCGAAGGCCGGATGATCGTCTTCCTGAATCTGGACGAAGTGATCCGGATCATCCGCGAGTCGGACGAACCGAAGGCGGCGCTGATCTCGGCGTTCGATCTGTCCGAACGCCAGGCCGACGACATCCTCGACATCCGCTTGCGCCAGTTGGCGCGGCTCGAAAAGATCAAGATCGAGAAGGAGCTCGACGAGCTGCGCGACGAGAAAGCAAAGCTCGAAGAGCTGCTCGGCAGCGAGAGCGCGATGAAGCGTCTGATCATCAAGGAAATCGAAGCCGATGCGAAGCAGTACGGCGACGAGCGCCGCACGCTGATCCAGCAGGACAAGCGCGCGACGTTCGAAGCGCGCGTGGTCGACGAGCCGGTGACGGTGGTCGTATCGCAGAAGGGCTGGGTGCGCGCGCTGAAGGGCCACGGGCTCGATCCGGCCGGCTTCACGTTCAAGGCCGGCGACAGCCTCTATGCGGCGTTCCAGTGCCGCACGCCCGATACGTTGATCGCGTGGGGCAGCAACGGCCGCGTCTACTCGGTCGCGGTCAGCCAGTTGCCGGGCGGACGCGGCGACGGCGTGCCGGTCACGACGATGATCGAGCTCGAATCGGGCACGCACCTCATGCATTACTACGCGGCGACGGCAGACCAGGCGCTGCTGCTGGCGTCGAGCAACGGCTTCGGCTTTATCGCGAAGCTCGGCGATATGGTGAGCCGCGTGAAGGCCGGCAAGTCGTTCATGACGATCGACGAAGGCGCGGCGCCGCTCGTGCCGATGCCGATGGTGCCGGACGCGACGCAGGTCGCGTGCCTGTCGAGCACGGGGCGCATGCTCGTGTTCGGTCTCGACGAGATGAAGACGCTGTCGGGTGGCGGACGCGGTGTCACGCTGATGGGGCTCGACGCGAACGAAACGCTCGCGCAGGCGCTGGCGATCGGCAAGGCGGGGGTCGTGCTGATGGGCACGGGCCGCGGCGGCAAGCCGGGCGAAGAAACGCTGGCCGGCAAGGCGCTTGCCGAGCATGTCGGCAAACGCGCACGCAAGGGCCGCAAGCCCGATACGAAACTGAAGGTCGTGGCGTTGCGGCCGGCGCTGGAAGAAGGCCGGGGCTAACCCACATCGCTCACGCGCACCGTCGCCCTGGAACCCTGTCGACCGCAGCCCGACCACGCGGCGTGCCCTGTATTCCCCGGAATACGCGGCACGCCGCGATTTTATTTGGCGGCGCATGTCGTCCGATAAAAAGCCTCGTCCGTTAATGAGCCAGTAAAACTCAATACGGCTCGGCATCGCTTGCGACGCGGCACATTGCCTCGCCTCGTGCGCGATGAACTGAACTGCGCGGCGCGTGGGCGGTCGAATGCGCAACCCGGCCGCGGCTCAATCGATGCACCGCATCGATACCACACCGATACGACAGAGGAAAACGAATGACCAAAGCGATCGAAATCGCGCTCTTTCTCCACCTGCTGGGTGTTGCCGTCTGGATCGGCGGCATGGTGTTCGCGCATTTCTGCCTGCGCCCGGCCTTGGGCGATCTGTCGCCGCAGTTGCGGCTGCCGCTGTGGGAATCCGTATTCGGACGGTTCTTCAACTGGGTCGGCGTGTCCGTGCTTGTCATTCTGGTGTCCGGCGGCTTCCTGCTGTCGCAGTACGGCGGCGCGCACGCGATGTGGCAGTTGCATGCGATGGCAGGGCTCGGCATCGTGATGATGCTGATCTTCGGCCATATCCGTTTTGCTGTGTTTCCGCGTATCCGCCGCGCCGTGCAGGCGCAGAAGTGGCCCGATGGCGCCAATGCGGTCGCGACCGTGCGGCGGCTCGTCGTGGTGAATCTCGTGCTTGGCGTCGTGACGATCGGCTTCGCAGTGATGTCGCGCGGATTTTGAAGCGCGCCTTGAAGATTAAGGCCGTGCCCCCTAGCCCGACTGTGCGAGCAGCAAACGCCGCGCATTGCCAAGCAGCGCCGGCACCGGCTCCGCGCTGACGTTGGTCATGCAAAGCAGCCCATCGACGGTCGCCACCGAGATGTGCTGCGTCTGCGGCGCGCCGTGCATCGCGGCCGGCGTCACCCACTTGAGGCGCAGGCGCCCGTAGCCGTACTGCGTCGGAATTGCGAGCCGCCCATAGTTGTCGATGCGCAGCGTCGGCGCGCGCTGGCGGCTGCCGATCACGAGACGGTCCGGGCTGGCGCCGGCCGCAATCATCTCGAGCACGGGCATCGAAAAACCGCCCGCGGCCTCGACCGCGGTGCGCCGTATCGCGAGACTCTGTTTGACGGCGCGCGCAAGATCCCAGAACGGAAGCGTCGTGGGCGGCTCGAGTTCGGCGCTGCGCTGTGTGGGAAAGAGCCCGAGGTGTTCGCTTGCACCGAGCAGGGCGCGCGTATCGAGCAAGCTTGCGCAGCGGATCGTATGGTCGCGCCACGAGCGCGACAGCGCGCGTCCCGCCAGCATCACGGCCGCGCACAGCGCGGCATGCACGGAGGCCTGCTCTTCGCGTGCGCGCCGCGTCACGAGCGAGGTGACCGACGGCTCGAGCCAGATCTGCTGAAGCAGCGGCTGCTCGTCGCCGGCGGCAAGCGCCGGTTCGGATGCCGGGCGCGCGTCATCGCGCGCCTGACCATCCGTCGCCTCGCGTGACGAACCGGACGCATCCGGCGAACTCCACGAACCCGACCGCAAGCGAGGCGGCGCCGACTGCTCGCTGGTAGACAGCCCGAGCAATGCGTCGTGAGACGGCGGCATCGCATGCGGACTGCCGAGCGCTTCGCCGGCCAGTGCGCGCATCAGATCGCGAACCAGCAGAATCAGCGATGCGCCGTCCAGTGCCGCATGATGGGCGCCCAGCACCAGTGTCGTGCGGTCGCGGCCGTAGAGAATCGATGTGCGCAGCAACGCGTCGTCGGGACCGAAACGCGTGGCCAGTTCCGCCGACACCAGTTCGAAAAGACGGGTACCCGATTCGCTGGGCACCGCTTGCAGCGCGAGCGGCGCGTCGGGCATCAGCTCGAAGCATGGACGAAAGCCAGGCCGTTGACGAATCCGCGAAGACAGCAGGGTGTGGTGCGCCTGCACGGCGGCGAGCGCCGCGGACCATTGTTCGACCGTCGTGCGTCCTTCGACTTCAGCGGCGACGACGGTCGTGCGCGGCACGCGTTGCTGCAGCAGCCAGAAGTACTCTTCGAATACGCCGAGCGTGCGCAGCGTTTTGCCGGGTCGGATCGACGCATGATGGCGGGTAAGCGAATCGGTCATGAGCGGCCCTCGAACGTTCAGGCGAGTCCTTCTTAGAACGTTCTGGGGCGCAATCTATTCCCGTCCGACGAATAGCAATAAGCGGCTTATAGGGCATACCCGAGGTGCGTTCCCGCAGTGCATCCGCGTAGAGCATCCGTGCAATGCATCCGGCAGGGCAGGCATCGCATGGAGCGTGGGGCAATTCAGAGATGAGCGGTGCGCCCGATGCGAGGCCCAGGGTCTGAAGCGTCGTCAGACAGACTGCCCGCTCGTGCTCGGCGCGTCGCTCGTGTCGTCGTCGCTGCGCTCGCGCGGCGGCTGCCGCGTGCGCATGCCGCACACACCGAACTTGTCGAGCAGCGCTGGAATACCCTCGCTCGGTACGGGCCGCGAGAACAGGAAGCCTTGCGCTTCGATCTGCCCGAGCGCCGCGAGCCACGCGATCTGTTCCTCGGTCTCGGTGCCTTCGACGACGACGGTCAGCCCGAGCGAGCGCGCCAGATTGACGATCGCGGTCACCATCACGCAGACGCTGCGGTCGCCCGGAATCGCCTGGACGAACGAGCGGTCCACCTTCAGCGTATCGACCGAGAAGCGGTTCAGATACGACAGCGACGAATAGCCGGTGCCGAAATCGTCGAGCGCGATGCGCACGCCAAGCCGCTTCAGCGCAAAGATCTTTTCGGAGACGAGATCCGGAAATTCCATCATCGCGGTCTCGGTGATCTCGAGTTCGAGCCGGCGCGCGGGAATGCCGCTCTCGTCGATCGCCCGCGCGATCGTCTCGAACAGATCGCCGCGCCAGAATTGCACAGCCGAAATATTCACCGCCAGCGACAGCGATTCATAACCTTGCGCCTGCCACTGCGCGAGCTGGCGGCACGCGGTCTGAATCACGAAGTCGCCGATCGGCACGATCAGGCCCGTCGATTCGGCGACCGGAATAAATTCGTTCGCCGGAATCAGACCATGCTGCGGATGGTTCCAGCGCACGAGCGCCTCGAAGCCCGTGATACAGCGGCGCGTCAGATCGATTTTCGGCTGGTACGCGAGGAACAGCTGCCCGTCGGCGAGCGCGATGCGCAACTGCTGCTCCCACTTCATCAGGTGGTCGGCGCGGTGCGCGAGTTGCGGCGAGTAGAACTGGTAGCAGTTCTTGCCCGCGTCCTTCGCGCTGTACATCGCGAGATCGGCCTTCTTCAACAGATCGATTTCGCTTTCGTTCGCAATCGAATAGAGCGCGATGCCGATGCTCGCATGCAGCACGAAGGTGCTGCCGCGCACCTCGAACGCCTTCGCAAAGACGGCCGATGCCGCCTCGGCGGCCGCGACCGCGCGTTCTTCGACGTCGTCGCCTTTGACGATCACGACGAATTCGTCGCCGCCGATGCGCGAGAGGGTGCCCGCGTCGGCCACGGCATCGGCAAGGCGCGCGGCGGTCATTTGCAGCACGATGTCGCCGGCGTTGTGGCCGAGCGTGTCGTTGACGGTCTTGAAGTTGTCGAGGTCGATAAACAGAATCGCGAGCCGGCCGATATTCGATGTCTGCGCAACTTCATGGTGAAGAATTTGCAGCGTCGAATACCGGTTACGCAAACCCGTCAGCAGATCGTATTCGACGAGATGCGTCATCTCGCGCTCGCGGCCGAGCAGTTTGCCGATCAGCCCGGTCGCGACCGCGAAGAAGCCGAGCATCGCCAGCGAGATAAAGCTCGCCATTAGCAGATAGACGTTGCGCGTGTGGTTGTAGTCGGCAAATTCTTCGGCCTGCGACAGACCGACGAGCACGCCTAACGGATAGCCGTCGATATGCCGGTACGACACGACGCGCGTGACGTTATCGATCGGGTCGACATAGGTGCCCGACACATGCTCGGAAGTCGGATACGTGCCGCTCGCGGTGAACACGCCCGAGGCGCGTTCGTCGTTGCCGGTGCGGCGCGCGAGCACGGTGCCGTTGTCCGAGATCACCGCGATCACGCCGTCGCGGCCGATCGCCGCGTTGTTATAGAAGTCGGTGGTGAAGTAGCTCGGGTCTTCGGAGACCACGACCACGCCGGCGAACGAGCCGTCGGGGTGGTTGAGGCGCCGCGTCATCTGCAGCGTCCAGTGGCCGGACACGCGGCCGAGCACGGGCTTGCTGATGTAAAGCTGGTCGTCGTTCTCGTGCTCGTGCACCTTGAAATGTTCGCGGTCCGACAGATCGATCGGACGCGGCTTCGCTTCAGCGGTGTTGGCAATCAGCTTGCCGTGCTCGTCGATCAGCGACACTTGCACGAGCGTCTCGCTTTGCACGACGCCTTTCTCGACGGTGCTCGCGAGATCGAAGCGGGAGGGGGATTTTTCGAGTTCGAACTTGACGAAGCGTGTGATCTGGTCGACCTGGTGAATCGCCTTCACCGTATGCTGTTCGAGCGCGGCGGAGAGGATGCCGGCCGACGCCATCGCTTCCCGGTAGGTGGACTCCTTTTCCACCGAGAGCCGCGCGAAGATGACAGTCCACAGCAGCACGAGCACCAGCACGCCGAGCGCCGGGATCGCGAGCAGCGCGCGGCGGCGCGAGGCGGCCGGGTCAAGCCGGTGCCTGGCTTCGCGTACGCTGGAGTGATGGAGCTGATTCATCGAGTGGACCGCGACCCTATGGCTTATGACTGCGCTGCTGACGGCTGCATCAGGCAGTGATTGTGTGTCGATCGACGACTGCGCTATCTGTAACCAGGCTGCATGGTAAGCGAAGTACCGCCATTGATGCGCCATGCGGTCTGGCGTCGTGCGGAACCATCCGGTCGATCCGCGCCCGAGGTCATCGGTTACGTTTTGATATTACTGAATGCCTGGGGATTAAGAAAGCGTTCCCGCATCGGGTATACGCGTGCTTTTCAACGGCCTCGACGCGTGTTCTTCGTGATCGGCTGCGCCGCCCGGAAAGCCGCTCGGGGTGGGCGTTCGGCGAGGTGCGAGAAGCTGTGTGCGGCGCGCTTCGACGCGTTTCGACACGTTTCTTAAGCGGGCTTGCCTGAATAGGAACTGCCGCTTCCACAAAGCCCTTTTACGATGCAACAAGCTCAATGCATGTTGCATGAAAGGAAAGGAAGCGATGTACTTCGCATAGCGATGCTATACGGATTCGCTGCACGCAATCCCTCAATTTATTTTGATTTTTTGCGGCGTGCGCCATACGAGGAAGCGCGCCGCGTTGCCGGTGTTCTCAAATGTTCGCGTTGCCGTAGCGGCAGGTAAAGCGGTTGCCACTGCGTCGCCCTTGCAGGAACAGCGGGCGCGGTCAGCCGATCCGGAACGTGCCGTCGACAATCGTGACCGACGCGCCGCCGATCCATGTCTTGCCGGCTGCATCGTCATAGTGAACGGCGACGTCGCCGGCGCGGCCGAGCACGGTGCCCTGGCGGACCGTGTAGCGCTCGCCCGGGCGTCGTTGCTGCGTGGTCAGCAGGCAGGCGAGCGCGGCGTTCGCACTGCCCGTCACCGGGTCTTCACCGAGGCCGAATGCGTCGCCGGTCATGAGGCAACGCACCTCGAACGTCGCGGGGCTGCCGTCCGGATGCGGGCCGTAGGCGGCAAGACCGTGCGCGCCGACCGCGTGCGCGATCTCGGCAAGTGCGCGCGAATCGGGTTCGAGCGCGAGGCAGTCGTTTGCCGTCGCGAGCCGCACGACGAGCCACGGCGCGCCGTTGTTGACGCCGCACGGCGCCGCGCCGAAGTCGATCGCGTCGCTGCGCAAGGCGGCCGACAGCGCCGCGTACTGCGAGTCGGGCAACGGCGTGATGCGCGCGGGCGGCGCCGCGAAGGCCCACGCGCCGTGATGCGCTGCGGCGGGCATGTCCGCCGCAGCGAGCGCGACGAGTTCCACGAGACCGACGCCGCATTGCTGAACGAGCCGTCCTGCCTGCCTCGGCCGATAGCCGCTTTCGAGCAGCGCATGCGCGGTGCCGAGCGTCGGATGGCCCGCGAACGGCAGCTCGCGGCCGGGCGTGAAGATGCGCACGCGATAATCGGCGGCCGGGTCGGTCGGTTTGCACAGGAACGTGGTTTCGGAGAGATTTGTCCAGCGCGCGATGGCCTGCATCGGTTCGGTATCGAGCTCGTCCGCGTCGAATACGACGGCAAGCGGATTGCCTTTGAACGGCACCGAAGTGAAAACGTCGACTTGCTTGAAGCGGACAGTGCGCGAGGTCATCGTGCTTCCTGGTGAAGGGTGATCGGACAACGGCGGGATGAGATCGCGCGCGGCTGGCAGGATGGCCGCTTTGCGCGCGACTCACGAGAAACGCGAAAGCTCAGGCGAGGTTCTGGTGACCTCGTCTCGGGACTTGCTCATGCAACTTCGTCAGGCAACTTCGCCAGGCAACTTCGTCACGCAACTTCGGCGATCAGTTCGATTTCGACGCAGGCACCAAGCGGAATCTGCGCGACACCAAACGCCGAGCGCGCATGTTTGCCACGCTCGCCCAACACCTCGACGAAGAACTCGGAGGCGCCGTTCGTGACGAGATGCTGTTCGGTGAACGACAGCGTCGAGTTGACGAGGCTCATCACCTTGACGATGCGCGTGACGCGGTTCAGGTCGCCCACGTGCGCGTGGAGCGTCGCGAGCAGGTCGATCGCGATCGAGCGGGCGGCCGCTTTGCCTTCTTCGGTGGTGAGGGTGTCGCCGAGCTTGCCGGCCCACGGCTTGCCGTCTTTCTTGGCGATATGGCCCGACAGATAGACGGTGTTGCCGCTTTGCGCGGCCATCACATAGGCGGCGGCCGGGGCGCCGGCGGTCGGCAGTTCGACGCCGAGTGCCTTCAGTTTGTCGTACACGTTTGCTTGAGCCATGGTCAGTCCTTTCGGGGAATGTGAAACCTGAATGGTAGCGCTGCCGCGCGATTCGAATGCAGTGGCGATGCGTCGTCGCCGCGCTTTCAGATGCGCGCGCGCACGAGCGCCGCGAGCCGCGCGATGCCGGCGTCGATTTTCTCGGGCGGCACGGTCACGAACGACAGGCGCAGCGTATTGTGCTGCGCTTCGTTCGCAAAGAACGGTGCGCCGGGCACGAACGCAACCTGTTGCGCGATCGCGTCTTCGAGCAGCTGCATCGTATCGATGGCGGCCGGCAGTTGCACCCACACGAACATGCCGCCCTCGGGCCGGGTCCATGCGACGCCTTCGGGCATATAGCGCTCGAGCGCTGCGAGCATCGCCGCGCATTGGTCGCGGTACAGCGCGCGGATGGTCGGCACGTGCGTATCGAGAAAGCCATCCTTTACCACTTCATGGACGATGCGCTGCGTGAAGCTCGGCGTATGCAGATCGGTGGCCTGCTTGGCCTGCACGAGTTTGAAGTGCAATTCCTCGGGCGCGATGAGGTAGCCGACGCGCAGACCCGGAGCCAGCACCTTCGAGAACGAGCCGAGGTGCACGATGTGGTCGGGCGCCATCGACAGCATCGTCGGCAACGGTTCGCCACGGTAGTCGAGCGCGCCGTACGGGTCGTCTTCGATGACCGGAAACGGCGCGCGCTGCGCGAAGGCGGCGAGCTCGCGCCGGCGCTCCACGGCAAGGCGCCGGCCCGTCGGGTTCTGGAAATTCGGCTGCGCGTACAGCAGGCGCGCGCCGGCGGTCAGCGCCGGTGTCAGCGCGGCGGGGATCAGGCCGGCGTCGTCGGTCGGTACCTGCACATAGCGCGGCTCGTACAGCGAGAACGATTGCAAGGCGCCGAGATAGGTCGGCGTTTCGACCAGCACCGGGCTTTGCGGGCACACGAGCACTTTGCCGAGCAGATCGAGTGCCTGCTGCGAGCCGGTTGTGATCAGCACCTGCGTCGGACGGATCTGCACATGGCCGTGCTCGCCGTGCCCCGAGTGGCGCGCGGCGATCCATTCACGCAGCGGCAGATAACCTTCGGTCGCGCTGTACTGAAGCGCGGCGGCCGGCGCGTCGCGCAGAATCCGGTCGGAGGCCGCGCGCATCCGTTCCGCGGGAAACGTCGATGGCGCCGGCAAGCCGCCCGCAAACGAAATGACGTCGGGCCGTTCGGTTACCTTAAGAATTTCGCGGATAGCGGAGCTCGTGAGCTTGCGCGCACGTTCGGACAATTGCCACGAGCGGGCGCTCACCTTGGTCAGATCGCTTGGGTCCACGTTGTGTCTCCTCGTCTCTTGTGTCATTAACTCGCGCGAACGGCATGCGGTGCCGTCTGCACGGTCGCGCGGCGGCCGAGCATCACGGTGGCGATGACGGCGGCGGCGAACAGCCATGTCGATGGCGTGACGCTTTCGCCGAAAAACAGCGCCGAAAACGCCATCGTGAAGAAAATCTGCAGCAGCTGCACCTGGCCGACGCGCGCGATGCCGCCCATCGCAAGCCCGGCATACCATGCGAAAAAGCCGAGGAATTGCGAAAAGAACGCGACGTAGGCGAATGCGAGCCAGGTCTTCAGCGCGACGGGCCCCGGGTGCATCAGATGCTGCTGCCACGCGAGCCAGCCGACCGGCAGCGCGAGAAACGGCGCGGACACGACGAGCGCCCAGCAGATCACCTGCCAGCCGCCGATCTGCTTCGCGAGCCGCGCGCCTTCCGCGTAACCGAGCGCGCCGATGCCGACCGCGACGAGCATCAGCAGGTCGCCCGCCTGCGGCGCGCCGCCGCCCGCGTGAAACGCGAATGCCACGACAATCGCGCTGCCCGCGAGCGCGCATAGCCAGAACAGCCTCGAGGGCCGCTCGTGCGAGAGCCAGGCCGCGTAGATCGCAACGCACAGCGGTTGCAAGCCGTTGACGACCGCGCCATGCGACGCGGGCACGTACTTCATCGACCAGGCGGAAAACACCGGGAACGCGATCACCACGCCGAGCGACACGACAAACAGGCTCTTGATCTGCGCCCAGTTCGGCAGACGCTCGCGGCGCCACAGAAGCAGCGCGCCCGCGGGCACGGCGGCGACGAGCGCGCGGCCGAGGCCGTTCAGCAGCGGGTGCCATTCGGCGACGACGATCCGCGTCATCGGCAGCGTGAGGCTGAATACCATCACGCCGATCAGGCCAAGCAGCATGCCTTGGGATTCGCGCGAATTCATGGTTTCGACTGCTCCGTTATTTGAGTGTGCGCGGACCGCCTGGCGTGTCGAACTCGGCGACAAGCGTGGGCGTGCCGTCGGTTGCGGCCAGTTTGACCAGATGCGCGGCGCCGAGCCAGTCGAGATGAGCGGCGATCAGGTCGGCTTGCGGATGCGTGGCGGCAAGCGTTTTCAATGCGATGCCCGAGTCGGGCAGGCGGGCGGTCGGATGCAGCGCGGTGTCCCATTGGATCAGCGTCGGCACGATGCCGTCGCCGGCCTGCTGCCAGCTGGGGAATGCGCCGTCGGCGGGCACCGACAGACCCCACGTGAAATCGCCGCGCGTCATCGGCACGATCGGGGCAATCCGCTCCGGATATTGCGCTTGCCAGCGCACGAGATCTTTCGGCCGCTCGACGCGCGCCACCCAGTGCGACAGATACGGGCCGTTTTCGAGCCGTGCGGCGACCGTGGGATCGTCGAGCGCGAACAGGCGCGGACGCGCCGCGCCGTCGGCGGGCTCGGGCGCGTCCGGGTCGATCGCGATGACCTCGAGATAGACGCCGCCCCACAGATTCAGCAGCCGGTTGCTCGTGCGCATCAGCGGATGCGAGCCGCCGCCGGACGGTGCGACGCCGAGTGCGTCGGCGACATATTGCGAGCCTTCGTCGAGCGTGCGGGCCGAGACGACGAGATGATCGAGGCGAAGCGTGTGGACGGTCATGGTGGATCGAACGAACAGTTGAGCAAAAACGGCGGGGTGGGTAGCCGCGCGGCGCAAGCCTTCGCGCGCGGCTGCGGTGAAAAGGTTCAAGCATACCCGGTCGCCTCGCGGCATGAACCCTGCATGAATCCCTTATGGCCCGCGGCTCCGGTATAGATGGCGTGTGGCCGGCGTCCACCGGACCTTCCCCGGCATCAGTCGAATGTATCGTCTGCGACCTGCACAGTAACGGTACAATCGTGCAGGTAGTCCTCGGTACAGTTGGAGTCAGCCATGTCCGTCCCGCTCGAACAGATTCCCGCCCCGCACGACGCGTCCGCGTTGACGCTCGTCGATCAGCTCGTCCAGTGGGCGCGCCGCCGCGTCGACGAACGCGTATTTCGTCCCGGCATGCGCATGCCGTCCATCCGCAAGCTCGCGCTCGACAAAGGCGTGTCGCGCTTTACCGTCGTCGAGGCATACGAGCGGCTGGTTGCGCAAGGCTATCTGGACTCGCGGCGCGGCTCGGGCTTCTATGTGCGCGAGCGCCTCGCCTCGCCGATGCCCGGCGAGCGCCGCGCGACCCACGAAGCCGCGCCGGCGCCGAGCACGATCGACGTCGTCTGGCTGCTGCGCAACATGCTGCATACGTCGACGCAGCCGGAGCGCGGACCGGGGCTCGGCTATCTGCCGGCGCGCTGGCTCGACGGCGAGCTGATCTCCGGCGCGCTGCGCACGCTGGGCCGGCAGAGCGGCGCGCAGATGCTCGGCTTCGGCACGCCGCAAGGCTTCCTGCCGCTGCGCCAGCAATTGCAGACGCGCCTCGAGGAACTCGAAATCGGCGCATCGCCGGAAAGCATCGTGCTCGTGTCCGGCATCACGCAAGGCATCGATCTGCTGTCGCGGCTTTATCTGCAGGCGGGCGACGCGGTTATCGTCGGCGACCCGGCGTGGTTCCAGATGTTCGGGCGCATCGCGTCGCAAGGCGCGCATCTGGTCGGCATGCCGTACACGCCGGAGGGCCCGGATCTCGACGCGCTCGACACGCTGGTGCAGACGTGGCGGCCGAAAATGCTGGTGATCAACTCGGTGCTGCAGAACCCGACCGGCACGTCGCTGACGGCGGCGCAGGCGTTCCGCATCCTGCGGCTTGCCGAAGAGTACGACTTCATCGTCGTCGAAGACGATATCTACGGCGATCTGTGCCCGCCCGGCTATCCGGCCACGCGCCTCGCGAGCCTCGATCAGCTCAAGCGTGTGATCTACCTGGGCAGCTTTTCGAAGACGCTCGCGGCGAACCTGCGCGTCGGGTTTATCGCGTGCGCGCCGGAAATCGCGCAGGCCGTGGCGGACCAGAAGATGCTCGTCAATATGACGACGCCGGAACTCAACGAGCGCGTGCTGTACAAGATCCTCACGGAAGGTCACTACCGGCGCCATGTCGAGCGTCTGCGCGCGCGGCTCGATACGGTGCGCGACAAGGCGTGCCGGATGCTCGAGAAGACCGGCATGCGGCTCTTCCAGACGCCCGGCGCGGGCATGTTCGTGTGGACCGACACCGGGGTGGACGCCGATGCGCTCGCGGCGGCCGGCCACGAAGCGGGTTTTCTGCTGACGCCGGGCAGTCTTTTTTCGCCGCAGCAGTCGCCGACCACCTGGATGCGCTTTAATGTGGCGAATTGCGGCGACCCGGCGCTGCCCGCATTCCTCGGCGAATATCTGGACAGCGTGATCCGGCGCGCGTCTTGACCCCTTGAAATCGTGCGCTGCGCCCCCAATTCGGCGGGCGATCAGCCGATCAGCGTAAGCCGGTTGCGCGTTTATCATGCACGGCGTGCTTGCACGTGGCGCCGCGTGGTGCTGCGTGGTGCTGCGTATCGCCGCGCGAGGCACGCGATGTGCGTCGCGCAAGCGCTGGCGCCGAACAGGTCAGGCTCGCCGGCGGCCGGATGGTCGGCCCCCGGACGGCCGGCCCCCGGATGGCCGGCCCGCAGAATTTCGAATCAACCCGCAATAGAGAGGACCTCCGACCATGGCACAAGAGACCATGAGCTTTCAGGCAGAAGTGAAGCAGCTTCTGCATCTGATGATCCATTCGCTGTACAGCAACAAGGAAATCTTTCTGCGCGAGCTGATCTCGAATGCGTCCGACGCGGCCGACAAGCTGCGCTTCGAGGCCATCGAGAACAATGCGCTGTACGAAAACGATCCGAACCTGCGCATTCGCGTGTCGTACGACAAGGACGCGCGCACGGTGACGATCGACGACAACGGCATCGGCATGAGCCGCGACGAAGCGATCGCGAATCTCGGCACGATCGCGCGTTCGGGCACGAAGGAATTCTTCGGCAAGCTGTCCGGCGACCAGCAGAAAGATGCGGCGCTGATCGGCCAGTTCGGCGTGGGCTTTTATTCGGGCTTTATCGTCGCGGACAGGATCACCGTCGAGACGCGTCGCGCCGGCTTGCCGGCTGCCGAAGGCGTGCGCTGGGAAAGCGCGGGCGAGGGCGACTTCGCGGTCGAGACGATCGAGCGCGCACAGCGCGGCACGACGATCACGCTGCACCTGCGCGCCGATGAAGACGACCTGCTGTCGTCGTACCGCCTGAAGTCGATCATCCAGAAGTATTCGGACCACGTGGCGCTGCCGATCCTGATGCGGAAGGAAGAATGGGATGCGGAAAAGAGCGAGATGGTCACGAAGGAGGAAGACGAGACCGTCAACCAGGCGAGCGCGTTGTGGACGCGGGCGAAGAACGACATCACCGAAGAGCAGTACAAGCAGTTCTATCAGCATCTGTCGCATGACCATCAGGATCCGCTGACCTGGACGCATAACCGCGTGGAAGGCCGCAGCGAATACACGCAGCTGCTTTACGTGCCTGCGCATGCGCCGTTCGACCTGTGGAACCGCGAGCACCGCGGCGGTCTGAAGCTCTATGTGAAGCGCGTGTTCATCATGGACGACGCCGAGCAGCTGCTGCCCACCTATCTGCGCTTCGTGAAGGGCGTGATCGACTCGAGCGATCTGCCGCTGAACGTATCGCGCGAGCTGCTGCAGGAAAGCCGCGATGTGAAGGCGATCCGCGAGGGCGTGACCAAGCGCGCGCTGTCGATGCTCGAAGAACTCGCGAATATGGAAACCGGGCAGGAAACCGGGCAGAACACCGCCGCGGAAGCTGAAAGCGACGCCGGCAAGGAAAAATACGCGACGTTCTGGAAGGAATTCGGCCAGGTGCTGAAGGAAGGCATCGGCGAAGACTTCACGAACAAGGATCGCATCGCCAGGCTGCTGCGTTTCGCGTCGACACAAAACGATACGGACGAGCAGACCGTATCGTTGGCCGCCTATATCGAGCGGATGAAGCCCGAGCAGTCGAAGATCTACTACGTGACCGCCGATACGTGGCAGGCCGCGAAGAACAGCCCGCATCTCGAAGTGTTCCGCAAGAAGGGCGTCGAAGTGCTGCTGTTGACGGATCGCGTCGACGAATGGATGCTGTCGTTCCTCAACGAGTTCGACGGCAAGCCGCTCGCAAGCGTCGCGCGCGGCGATCTCGACCTCGGCCAGCTCGACGACGAGGAAAAGAAGGCGCAGGAAAAGGTTGGCGAAGAACTGAAGCCGCTCGTCGAACGCATGAAAGAAGCGCTGAAGGACAAGGCGAAAGACGTGCGCCTGACGTTCCGTCTCACCGATTCGCCGTCGTGCCTCGTGGCCGACGAGGGCGATATGAGCGGCTACCTGCAACGCATGCTGAAGGCCGCCGGACAGAAGGCGCCGACGATGCAGCCGATTCTCGAAGTGAATCCCGAGCACCCGCTCGTGAGGGGCCTGCACACCGATAGCGCGAACTTCGACGACTGGGCGCATCTGCTGTTCGATCAGGCGTTGCTGGCCGAAGGCGGTTCGCTCGAAGACCCGGCGAGCTTCGTGAAGCGGACCAACGCGCTGCTGCTGACGCGCGCCGGGTAACACCGAGGCGACCCCATTGCGGCGATTTTCGCCGCGCGGGTGAAAACTGTTGATGAGATGTTGAAATGCGCTGCCGTGAATGAACGGCAGCGCATTTTTTTTAGCCTTTGTTCCCTTTTGCTTAGCCGGCGCTTACCAGCGATCGACTCGCGTTCTAACGCTGCGGCGCACGCTCGTGCAGGTTG
Source organism: Paraburkholderia sp. 2C (assembly GCF_054589215.1). NCBI lineage: Bacteria > Pseudomonadati > Pseudomonadota > Betaproteobacteria > Burkholderiales > Burkholderiaceae > Paraburkholderia > Paraburkholderia sp. 2C. The sequence goes on from NZ_BAAILL010000036.1 coordinate 39,059, forward strand.
CGAACCTGGGCCAGCACTGAACCCGCCAGTTCTTTCGCCTGTTCGCATGCATGCGGATCGGCTAGCACCTTGCCCGCTACTTTTCCGATCGCCGCGCTCGTGTGCTTCAACGTGTGATGCTGCGCGAGTGCGGATCCCGCGAGTTCCTTTTCGACCGGCGATGCATTAAGTTTTGCGAGTATTACTGCGGCGAGATGCGCGATCCTATCGGATGTTTCTTTCGAATTCTTAAGCAATTTACACTCCTTTGAGATTATTCTTGATCTAAAGCGAGTGCGTTCGATTGGCCAGAATGAACGCCGATTAAGTATGGTTTACTAACTAAAAATTTTCAACGAAACTGTGTGTCGCAAATGTTGAACGACATGGCTTGTTAGCTGTGTCGTGCGTTGTAAATCGAAGTGAGGGGTCCTGGATGTTGCAATCGGTGTCGGTGCTGGCGGGCGGTCCTGTGCAGGCGGTCTGGTCGGTCTTGCGCGAGCGGGGTTTCGACGCGGCCGAGGCGCTCGCAAGCAGGCTGGTCGCGGACGGCGCATCGCCGCAGATTCACGCTGACCTGTGCGCAAGCGCGGGTCAGTTCGAACGCGCCTATCACAGCGCATCGGCGGCGCATGGCGATGCCGACCCGGGCGAGCGTTTTGTGCGGCTTGCGTTATTCGCCGATGCAATCGGCAATCAGGCCGCGGTGGCCTCAGCGTGCGAACAGGCCATCGACATGTTCGCGCCGGATCGGGCAATCGCATGGATCGCGTGGATGATCGACGAATGCGGCGCGCCGCCTATGGCCGTTCACCTGTTGCGTGCTTACGAAAAGCGCGTGCCGAACGATGCGCGCGCGCCGTGGTGGCTCGCGCAGTTGCTGGCGGCACAGGGCGAAGGCACCGTCGAAGAACGTCGTGACGCGCTGATGCGTGCGTATGCGCTCGATCCGGACGTGCACCCGGCCCTGGCGTTGCAGGTTGCGCTGATCTTCCGCGAGATGCGCGACTGGGACGCGGTGATGCAGGTCGCGCGCCGTGCGTTGTCGAGCCAACCCGCCGATGCGGAACTCGCGTGGCAACTGAGCCATGCGCAGTGGCAACTGGGCGACGCGCGGGCTGCGGAAGCGACGATGCGTGCGGTCGATGCGGCCGTGCCCGGCAAGGCGCCCGTGCTTGCCGCGATCGGCACGTACCAGATGGAGCAGGCGCACTATCGCGACGGCGAAGCGACCCTGCGCGCGGCGCTCGCGCTCGATGCGTCGTGCGTGGAGGCGGCGGTCGACCTCGCGGAGCTCGAATTGCGGCGAGACGACTGGGCATCCGCGTGGCCGCGCTACGAGGCCCGGCTCACGCGTGCGGACCGCGACGCGCGCAACATCGTCAAGGTGATCGAGCGGCACTATCCGCGCTGGCGCGGCGAAGCGCTGAACAGCAAGACGCTCGTGGTGCACAGCGAGCAGGGCAGCGGCGACGATATCCAGATGGTGCGCTTTCTGCCGTGGCTTGCCGCGCGTCTGCGCGACGAAGGCGGGCGGCTGGTGCTGGCCTGCCGGCGTCCGTTGCAGCCGCTGTTCGCAAGAATCATCGAGCATTGCATTGCAATCGAAGACGGCCTGCCTCGCGACGCGCACTACGCGCTGCCGATGATGAGCGTGCCGTTCGCAATCGGTTTGCAGCCGGAGCAAGTCGACGGCGCCCCCTATCTGCAAGCCGACGAAGACTTGAGCACGGTGTGGCGTCAGTTCGTGCGGGCGGAAGGGCAAGCGCTTGCGCAATCGCAACGCTCCGCATCGAGCCGGCCGGTGCTGCACGCGGGGCTCGTCTGGTCGGGCAGCCCGACGCACCGGCGCGACATGCAGCGCTCGATTCCGCTCGAAGCATTGCTGCCGCTGCGCGCGCTGAAACATGTGGTGTTTCATCCGTTGACGCCCGGCAAGGAAGTCGAAACCGAAACGCTCGCGCAACTCGGTTTCAATGTTTGCAACCTGACAGCGCGCTATCAACAGGGCTTCGACGATGTTGCCGCGCACGTCGCGGCGCTCGATGTGCTCGTGACGATCGACAGCGCGCCGTTGCATCTGGCCGGTGCGCTCGGTCGACCGGTGCTGGCCATGCTCGATCATGTGTCGCATTGGTGCTGGGGGGCAGGAGAGTCGCAGCGCTGGTATCGGTCGGTCGAGCTGTTTCGGCAGCCGTCTGTGGGCGATTGGGCGCCCGCGGTCGAGCGGGTCGCGGAGCGGCTGGCGGAGGGGCTCGCGGAACGGCACGCGGAAGGGCTCGCGGAAGGGCTCGCGGAAGGGCACGCTGAGGGGCACGCGAAAGGGCACGCTGAGGGGCTCGTCGAATGAACGCGCGTTGAGGGACGGCGAAAGGTCACGGCGGTAGTTCGCCGCAGCAGGAGTTCACCGCCGCCGTTCGCTTCGGCGACGAATTGCAGCGACGGATTGCATCGACGAATTGCATCGGTGAATTGCATCGGTGAATTGCAGCGGTGCAGCGCCTCGAAACATCGCGGCCGGCGTCACTGCGCCGGCCAGCCGCGCACCCTATAATGCGGCGCATGCCTACCCGCTTCGATCCTGCGGACGCGCGCTGGCGTGTCGACCCGCTTCCCGGCTTTTCCCCCGACCAGAAAGACTGGCTGACCCGCGGCGGTTCGCTGACCGCGCACTTGCGCACGCTCGGCGCGGTCGCGGTGCGCGTGACGCGCGAAGCCGTGGCAATGCCGTGGGATGACGAGCATCACGCGCTTGGCGTCGCGCCGCGCGCGCCGGTGTGGGTGCGCGAAGTCGTGTTGTCCGTCGACGGTGTGCCGTTCGTTGCCGCGCACAGCGTTGCGCCGGTCGCGGCGAGCACCGGTGTCTGGCAGGCGATGCGGCGCCTGCGCACGCGGCCCTTGGCCGAGTTGCTGTACAGCGACAGCAGTGTCGCGCGCTCGCCGCTGGTCAGCCGGCGTTTGACGGCGCGGCATCCGTTGTTTCGGCTTGCTGCGCGCGAGATCGACGAGCACAGGGAGCGGTGTCCGCATGCGCTCGTCGCGAGGCGTTCGGTGTTCGAACGTTACGGCGCGCCGTTGATGGTCACGGAATGTATGTTGCCCGCGCTGTGGGCGCATCTCGCGGCGCGCTCGGGCCTGCTCGTCGCGCAGCGCCGGCTGATTCCACGCGAACATGGGCGCTCGCTCGAGCATACGGCGGCGCGCTCGCATCAGGTCGGGGTGCATGCAGCACATACGGTGCGTGAGGCCGATCGCCCCGTCACGAGCGAAACGTCGCAGATCCCAAAGCGCTGAAGCAAAGCGAGAAACGTCATGACGCTGAAGCGGTGTTTCCCGCCGGTGGTGGACCAGAACACGAGCGTGCTGATACTCGGCAGCCTGCCCGGCGAAGCGTCGCTCGCTCATAACCAGTACTACGCGCACAAGCAGAACCGGTTCTGGGCGCTGGTCGGCGAAGTCATCGGCGAAGACCTCGTTGCGATGGACTACACCGACCGTTTGCGCACGCTGCTCGAACACCGGATCGGCCTGTGGGATGTCGTTGCGCAAGCGCGGCGCGCCGGCAGCCTCGACAGCCAGATACGCGATCACGCGAGCAACGATCTCGTCGCGCTCATCGAAACGCTGCCTTCGCTGGTCGCGATCGCGTTCAATGGCGGCACGGCGGCGAAGATCGGTGAGCGGGCGCTGGGCGGCCTTGCAAGTCGATATCGGATACTAAGGCTGCCGTCGACGAGCCCTGCGCATGCGTCGCTATCGTACGCGGCCAAGCTCGTTCAGTGGCGGGAGATCCGGCCAATGCTATCCTTCGCTTCGCCTTAAATCCCAGCGCCTCGCGCGCACTCTTCATCAATGACGAAACTGATCAAACGCGCTTCGGCCGAAGCGCGCGCCTTCCGCCATCATGGCGACGACGCACTCGCGTCGCGGCAAAAACTGCATCGCAACAACCGCCACGCCAACCGCCACGCGTCGCGCAACGAAGACCGTCTCGACGACGCGCCGCAAATCGAAGCCCCGCGCAAACCGCGCTTCGCTCCGGTCACGTTCTCGGAAGAGGGTGGCGTGCGCTATCTGCATTTCGGCACCGAGTGGGTGCAGGGCGCCATGCGTCTGCGCAAGCCCGATCACATCGAACTCGAATACGCGCAGCAGATGATGGCCTGGCTGCTGTTCCTCGAAACGCCGCGGCGTATCGTGCAACTGGGCCTCGGCTCGGCCGCGCTGACCAAGTTCGCGTATCGCTTCCTCAAGCGCGCGAAAGTCGAAGCGATCGAACTGAACCCCGCGGTCGTCGTTGCCGCCCGCACGATGTTCGAACTGCCGCCCGACGACGCCCGTCTGACCGTGCGCGAAGCCGACGCCTGGGATTTCGTCAACGATCGCGCCAATCACGGCACGGTCGGCGCGATGCAAATCGATGTCTACGATGCGACCGCGCGTGGCCCGGTGCTCGATAGCGTCGCGTTCTATCGCGCGGTGCGCGCGTGTCTCACGCAAGCGGGCATCGCGACGATCAACCTGTTCGGCGATCATCCGAGCTTCGTGCGTAACATGAAGCGCCTGAACGAAGCCTTCGACGGACGCGTGTTCGCACTGCCCGAAGTGCACGAAGGCAACCGCATTGCGATTGCATTTTCGGGTCCGCCGTTGCACGTGCCTTTTGCGCTGCTGCAGCAGCGCGCCAGGCTGATCGAAAAGGAACTCGGCTTGCCGGCACGCCAGTGGCTCAAAGGCCTGCAAGCATCGACCGGGCAGAACGGCGACGCGTTCACTATCTGAACGTGAACCGCTGTTTGCGTTGCCGCATGAGCGACTGCACGAGCGATTCACACGCTCGATCGGAAAAATTGCCGGCAAGCACCTGACATGACCGGTCAAAGGCGGCGAACGCTTCGGGTCCGCCCGGCTTGACCGGTCATTCAACGCTCTTATACTCTTTCGAAGCTTCCCCAGGGCGCACGGCCAGTCGTCCCGGGACGACTGGCCGTCGAACACGGGCCACCTCACAAATCAAAAGCAACCGCGTCGCATGGGACCGGAGTCGGCGCCAGGGCTGCAGCGCCAGGGCCGCGACCGGTCGACGCGCTGCATGGACAAGGGGAGACACGTCATGGCTGACGACGCCGACGCCAAGGCAAACGCCAATGGAGCCGCCAACGGCGGTACGCACGCAAAGACCCGCACCGGCGCCAGCCAATCCAGCAAGCACTGGCTCTGGCTCCTGTTGTTGCCGTGGATCGCGATGATCTGGGTGCCGTCCTATAACAGGATCGAGCCGCAACTGTTCGAATTCCCGTTCTTCTACTGGTACCAGTTGCTCTGGGTGCTGATCAGCGCGGTGATCACGGCGCTCGTCTACTTCAAGACCAGATCGAAATCAGCGAAGTCTGCGAAAACAGCGGAATCGTCGAAGTCGCATCCGCAAGGGGGCGCATGATGAATGCGATTGCAACTTTCGTCTTCGTGCTGTTCTTTATCGGCGTGACGATTCTCGGCTTCGTCGCCGCGCACTGGCGGCGCGGCGATCTCGCGCATCTCGAAGAGTGGGGACTCGGCGGCCGCCGCTTCGGTACGATCGTCACGTGGTTTCTGCTCGGCGGCGACCTGTACACGGCCTATACCTTCGTCGCCGTGCCGGCGCTCGTGTTCGGCGCGGGCGCGACCGGTTTCTTCGCCCTGCCTTATACGATCCTCATCTATCCGTTCGCGTTCGTCGTGTTTCCGAAGCTGTGGAGCATCGCGAAGCGCCACGGCTATGTGACATCCGCCGACTTCGTCAGCGCGCGCTACGGCAGCCGCATGCTTGCGCTGGCCATCGCCGTGACCGGCATCGTCGCGACGATGCCGTATATCGCGCTGCAGCTGGTCGGCATCGAAGTCGTGATCGGCGCGCTGGGCTTCGATACGACGGGTTTCGTCGGCGACCTGCCGCTGATCATCGCGTTCGCGATTCTCGCCGCCTATACGTACACCTCGGGGCTGCGCGCGCCGGCGATGATCGCGGTCGTCAAGGACGTGCTGATCTACATCACGATCGCCGCCGCGATCGTGTGGATTCCGCCGCAACTGGGCGGCTTCGGTCATATCTTCGCCGCGGTGCCGCCGGCGAAACTGCTGCTGAAAGCGCCCGACGTATCGAGCCTCAACGGCTACAGCGCGTATGCGACGCTCGCGGTCGGCTCCGCGCTTGCGCTGTTCCTGTATCCGCATTCCGTGACCGCGATTCTTTCGTCGTCGTCGGGCAATACGATCCGCCGCAACATGGCGATGTTGCCCGCGTATTCGCTTGTGCTGGGCCTGCTCGCGTTGCTCGGCTTTATGGCGCTCGCGGCCGGTGTGAAGGACATGCCCGAGTTCGCGCCGTACTTCAAGGCATTTGGCCCGAACTTCGCGGTGCCCGCGCTTTTCCTGCACTTCTTCCCGTCGTGGTTCGTCGGCGTCGCGTTCGCGGCGATCGGCATCGGCGCGCTGGTGCCGGCGGCGATCATGTCGATTGCGGCGGCCAATCTGTACACGCGCAACATCCACAAGGAATTCGTCAACCGCAAGATGACGCACGAGCAGGAGACCAACATCGCGAAGATGGTCTCGCTGATCGTGAAGGTCGGCGCGGTCGCGTTCATTCTCGGCTTGCCGCTCACGTATGCGATCCAGCTGCAGCTGCTCGGCGGCATCTGGATCATCCAGACGCTGCCCGCCATCGTGCTCGGTCTCTATACGCGCGTTCTCGACTACCGCGGCCTGTTGCTCGGCTGGGCGGCGGGCATCGCGACCGGCACGTGGATGGCGGTTTCGCTGAAGCTCGCGGGCTCGATCTACACGATCCATATCGGCGACTACGCGATTCCGGGCTATGCGGCGGTGTGGTCGCTGGTCGTGAACCTTGTTGTTGCCGTGGTGGTTAGCGTGCTCGTGCGCGCGGTCGGCATGAAGGGCGCGGAAGACCGGACGCGGCCGGAAGACTATCTCGACCCCGTCGAAGGCTGATCCACCGCGGATCGCATCCGCCCTTCCACTGAGCGTGGCGCAAGGAGCCCGCGGCACACGCCGCGGGCTTTTTTATCCGGGGCCGGTGTCGTGTGCCGCCGCGCAGCGCCGGCGCCCCGGGTCATACTTTCTGAAATCAAACAAAAACAAAACATTAACCATACGATTAAATTTCATTTTGAAATGTTTCTCACAGTTTGAAACGTTCGCTAAAGAAAAGCCCTTATGCGCCGTAAATGAATGCATTGCAGAAATTCAAATAAAGGCCTCGGGGTTTAGCACATGCATGTCTCGATCAAATCGCGTCTCGCTCTGGCGATGGCGCTGCTCTCCGTGCTGTTGCTCGTTATTGGCGGATTAGGCATTGCGGGAATGACGAACGCGAACGACGCAAATCGCGATACGTATAGCGACAAGCTGCCGAGCGCGACCGATATCGGCGATGCGGAAATCGACTTGCAGCGCGAGCGCTCGGCACTGTTTCGCGCGGCGCTCAATCCGGCCGCGGCGGATCTGCGCGGCATCATTACCCATTCGCGCGACTATCGCACCGAGGCGCGTGCGGCACTCGACAACTATATGAAGCTGCCGCGCACGCCCGACGAAGACCAGCTGGCGCGCGACATGATGGAGCGGCGCAGTGCGATGGACGCGGGGCTCGACGCGTTCGGCGCCGCGCTGCTCGGCGGCGACGGTACGCAGATCATGAAGTCGGCGCTCTCGAATAACGATCTGTACGCCGCGTATCACAACGCGAGCGCGAAGCTGCGCGCCTATCAGTACGCCGCTGCCAAGGAAAATTTCGAAGCGCAAGAGCATACGTTTGCGCTGTTCCGCACCATTACGATCGTGTCGATGGCGCTCGGCCTGTTGACCGCGATCGGCAGTTTCCTGAGCCTGCGTCGCGCCATCTCGCATCCGCTTGCCGATGCGCTGTCGCATTTCGACGAAATCGCGCAGGGCGATCTCACGCGCTCGATTCACGTGAAGTCGCGCGATGAAATGGGCCAGTTGCTGCAAGGTATCGCGAACATGCAGGAGCGCCTGCTGCAGACCGTACGTAACGTGCGCACCGGCAGCGAAGCGATCGCCACCGCTACGCGGCAGATGGCGGCGGGCAATGTGGATCTGTCCGCGCGCACCGAAGAGCAGGCTGCCTCGCTGCAGGAAACCGCGGCAAGCATGGAGGAGCTGACTTCGACGGTCAAGCACAACGCCGACAACGCGCAGCAGGCGAGCCAGCTCGCCGCCACCGCCCGGCACGTGACCGTGGACGGCAATGAGATCGTGAGCCAGGTCGTCGAGACGATGAACGGGATCGGCGACAGCTCCGGCAAGATCGCCGAGATCACCAGCATCATCGAAGGTATCGCGTTCCAGACCAATATTCTCGCGTTGAACGCCGCGGTCGAAGCCGCGCGAGCGGGCGAGAACGGCCGCGGTTTCGCCGTCGTCGCCGCGGAGGTGCGTTCGCTTGCGCAACGTTCGAGTTCGGCCGCGAAGGAGATCAAGGATCTGATCGGCACGTCGGTCGATCGCGTGCGCGTGGGCACCGAACTCGTCGCGCGCGCGGGCAGCACGATGGAGCAGATCAGCCAGTCGATCGAGCGCGTGCACGACATCGTCGCCGAGATTGCGGCCGCGTCGCAGGAGCAGAGCCGCGGCATCGAACAGGTCAACCAGGCCGTCTCGCAGATGGACCATGTCACGCAGCAGAACGCTGCGCTCGTCGAGGAAGCGGCGGCGGCGGCCGCTTCGCTCGAAGAACAGGCGAGCCATTTGCGTGCCGCCGTGGTCAGCTTCAAGGTCGAGCAAGGCAAGACCGCGGCACTCGCGGCACCGCGCGTGACGCGCCCGGCGGCCGTGGCGCCGTCGCGCGGCAAGGCGAGTGCGCCGGCGGCTCCGGCGGCAACCGCGTTACCTTCGGCGCGTGCCGTGCGCCGCGCGAACCCGTCCGTCTCCGCTGCGGCCGTCGAACCCGAACTCGCGGCCGCGACGCCCGCCGCCGAGCCCGCCGCGAGCGGGCCCGCGCGGGACGATCAGGACTGGACCACGTTCTAACCGCATCTGCGGCGCGCGGACACCCGCGCGCTGCATTCCGCAAGCGGCTGCCGCGCACGCGTCTGGCCGCCGCGATTCGAATCGAATCGCTTCCGTGAACACGAACGCACCGGCGAAATCACGCTGCGTTTTCCCTGCCAATTGACGATCCACACTGCCCGATGAAAAACGACGACCAGCCGCGCAGAAAATTTCTGCGCCAGGTATTCACCATTCTTCCCGCCACAGCGATCGCACCGGTGATCGTGACGCAAGAAGGCTGCACGCCGTCGCATGCGACGGACGGCGCCGGCGCGGCCGCGACGGTACCGGGCACCACGGCCGCCGCCGCGAAATACGCACCGACCTTTTTTACCGCGGCCGAATGGGACTTCATCCACGCCGCCGTCGACGAGCTGATTCCCGCGGACGACACCGGCGCCGGCGCGCTTGAAGCCGGCGTGCCCGAATTTATCGATCGCCAGATGGAAACGCCGTATGCCTATGGGCGGCTCTGGTACATGCAGGGGCCGTTTCATCCGGAGGCCGTGCCCGAGCTTGGCTATCAGCTGGGTCTGGTGCCGCGCGACGTCTACCGGCATGGCATCGAGGCGTGCAACGCGGCATGCGTGCGCGATCACGGCAAGGTATTTGCCGACTTGCCCCGCGCGACGCGCGTGGCGGTACTCGAACAGCTCGAGGCGGGCAAGCTGCCTCTCGATGCGGTGCCGCCGAAGCTCTTCTTCGGCACGCTGCTGAAGAACACCAAAGAAGGTTATTTCGCCGACCCGATGTACGGCGGCAACAAGGGCATGTCCGGCTGGAAGATGATCGGTTTTCCGGGCGCCCGGGCGGACTTCGCGGATTGGGTCGAACAGCCGGGTGTGAAGTACCCGCTCGGCCCGGTATCGATTCTCGGGGAGCAGGCATAACGATGGCAATCAAAAAAGACAAAGTCGATGCGGTGATGGTCGGGTTCGGCTGGACCGGCGCCATCATGGCGATGGAGCTCGCCGATGCGGGACTCAACGTGCTGGCGCTCGAGCGCGGTGAAATGCAGGACACCGCGAACACCGCCAAATATCCGAACATCGCGGACGAACTGGCGTATGCGGTGCGCGGCAAGCTATATCAGGATCTGTCGAAGGAAACGCTCACGTTCCGCCATTCGCCGGACGGCCTGGCTGTGCCGTATCGTCAGCACGGTGCGATGCTGTTCGGCAACGGCGTCGGCGGCGCGGGCTTTCACTGGAATGGCCTGACGTGGCGTCCGCAGGCATCGGACCTGCAATTGCGCACGCACTATGAGCAGCGCTACGGCAAGGCGTTCATTCCGGACGGCATGACGATTCAGGATTTCGGCGTGACCTACGACGAACTCGAGCCGTATTTCACGCACTTCGAGGAAGTCGCCGGCATTTCGGGCAAGGCCGGCAATCTGAACGGCAATCTCGTGGCAGGCGGCAATCGCTACGAGGCATGGCGCAGCAAGGAATATCCGACGCCGCCGCTCAAGGACATTTACGGCGCGCAGCTCTTTTCGCGTGCCGTGCGCGAACTGGGCTACGAGCCGTTCCCGATTCCGGCTGCGAACGTGTCGACGCCGTACACGAATCCGTATGGCGTGCGTCTCGGCCCGTGCAACCTGTGCGGCTTCTGCGAAGACTTCGGCTGCTACATGTATTCGAAGTCGTCGCCGCAAACCACGATTCATCCCGTGCTGTTCCAGAAGAAGAACTTCGAGCTGCGCACGCGCTGCCAGGTGCTGCGCGTCAATCGCGACGCGAGCGGCAAGGTCGCGACCGGCGTCACCTATATCGATGCGCAAGGGCGCGAGATCGAGCAGCCGGCCGACCTCGTCGTGCTCAGCGCGTTCCAGATGCACAACGTGCGGCTGCTGCTGCTCTCCGGCATCGGCCAGCCGTACGACCCGGTCACCGGCGACGGTGTGGTCGGCCGCAACTTCGCGTATCAGATGAACGGCGGCGTCAACGCCTTCCTCGCCAAAGGCACGCAGCTCAATCCGTTTATCGGAGCGGGCGCGGCGGGCCAGGCGATCGACGACTTCAATGGCGATAACTTCGACCATGGCCCGCTCGGCTTTATCGGCGGCGCGAACGTGCGGCATATGCGCACCGGCGGACGCCCGATCGGCCAGGCGGGCGTGCCGAAGGGCACGAAGCCGTGGGGCAGCGGATGGAAGGCCGCGGTGCAGGACAGCTACCAGCGGATGATGACGATCGTCGCGCAGGGCTCGGTGATGTCGTATCGCGACACCTATCTGAGCCTCGACCCGACCTATAAGGACGCGTACGGGCAGCCGCTGTTGCGCGTGACGTTCGACTGGCACGACAACGAGCACAAGATGACCGAGTACACGGTCGGCCAGGCCGCTCGCATTGCGCGCGTGCTGACCGATCACGTCGATGTGAACGCGCGCAAGTCGGGCACGCACTTCGACACGCGCGCCTACCAGAGCACGCATACGACCGGCGGCGCGGTGATGGGCGCCGATCCGAAGACGAGCGTGGTGAACCGCTATCTGCAGAACTGGGATGTGCACAACGTGTTCGTGCTGGGGTCGTCGGCGTTCCCGCAGAACTTCGGCTACAACCCGACCGGGCTGGTCGGCGCGCTCAGCTACTGGTCGGCGCGCGCCATCCGCGAACAGTATTTGAAGAACCCCGGCCCGATGGTGCAAGCATGAGAGACGCGCTCACAAAGATTCGTTCCTGCGTGGCGATCGCCGCCGCATTCTCGCTGTTCGCGGCGAGCGGCGTGTCAGCCGCGGCCTCGTCGAATGGCGCCGGCGTCGATGATGCCGCGCTCGTCAAGCGAGGCGAATACCTCGCGCGTGCCGCCGACTGCGCCGCCTGCCATACGGCAAAGGGCGGCAAGCCGTTCGCGGGTGGACTGCCGCTGCAAACGCCGATCGGCACCGTCTACTCGACCAACATTACGCCGGATGCGTCGACCGGTATCGGCGGCTACACGTATACGGACTTCGACAACGCGCTGCGGCACGGCACGTCGAAGGCCGGTTATACGTTGTATCCGGCGATGCCGTATCCGTCGTACGCGCGCATCCAGCCCGACGACGTCAAGGCGCTCTACGCATACTTCATGCACGGGGTGGCGGCGGTTCAGCAGCCGCGCACGCCGAACGGCATCCGCTGGCCGTTGTCGATGCGCTGGCCGCTCGCGTTGTGGCGCGCTGCGTTCGCGCCCGAGGTCGCCGCCAGCGCGAATCCGCCGGCCGCGGACAGCGAAACGGTGTCGCTCGAGCGCGGCCGTTACCTCGTCGAGGGCCTCGGGCACTGCGGCGCGTGCCATACCTCACGCGGCGCGCTGCTGCAGGAGAAGGCGCTGACCGACAACGGCGGGCCGGCCTTCCTGCAAGGCGGCGTGGTCGAGCAGTGGTTCGCGAACAGTTTGCGCGACGACCGCGTGGACGGCCTCGGCGACTGGACGCGCGACGATATCGTCACGTTCCTCAAAGCCGGTCGCAATGCGCATTCGGCCGCGTTCGGCGGGATGCGCGATGTCGTGCTCGACAGTACGCAGTACATGACCGATGCGGACCTGAACTCGATCGCGACGTATCTGCAGTCGCTCGCGCCGGCGCGTCAGCAGGCCGCGCTCGCCTACTCCGACGAGGCGGCGCTTGCACTGCACGCGGGACACACCGGCATGCGCGGCGCCCGGACCTTCCTCGACAACTGCGCGGCGTGCCACCGGTCGGACGGCAAGGGCTACAACGGCGTGTTTCCGCGGCTCGCGCTGAGCGCCACGGTCAACGCGCAGGACCCGACGTCGCTCGTGAGCCTCGTGCTGCACGGCGCGTCGATGCCGGGCACGCAGCAGGCGCCGACCGTGTTCACGATGCCCGCTTTCGGACAGCGCCTCAACGACCAGCAGGTGGCGGACGTCGTGACGTTCATTCGCGGCGCGTGGGGCAATCAGGCGCCGGCGGTCGATGCGGACGAAGTGCGGCGCATCCGCAAGAGCAGTCAGACGAGCAGTCAGATGAGCAGTCGATGAAGTGACACAATGCGCGTTGCATCCGTTACGCGCCGCATCAGCACGAAGTTGCCCGGCCACGCCTCACGCGCGCGCCGGGCAATTTTCTTTGCACGGGCGGCCCGGGCGTGGACGAGGTGCGCGATACTGCGCACAGCACGCACTGACCTGACGCGAAACCTCCCCTCGAAACGACTGCGAGACGAATATGGCTCTGGACGATTCGGAACACGCCGCCGACGGCGCGGCCGGCGCGAACGTCGTGCCCCGCCGCTCGGCGCTTGCGCGGCTGTTGCGCACGGTGACGTCGCCGTACTACCGCTACCGCAACGCCAAGGTGCTGCACGGCATACGTGTCGGTGCCGCGATGCTCGTGTCGGTGGCACTGATTCGCGCGCTGAACGTGCCGTATGGCATCTGGGCATCGATCACCGTGCTGATCGTGATCGGCGGTTTGCAGCACCACGGCAATATCCGGCGCAAGGCGCTCGAACGGACCGTCGGCACGCTACTCGGTGCCGGGCTCGGGCTCGCGTTGATCGTGCAGCACAGCCTGTTCGATTCGATTGCGGTGACGGCGATCCTGATGGCGGTTGTGGCGGGCGTCTGCGGCGCATTTGCGATCGGTTCGTACGGCTATATGGCTTTGCTGACCGCGATCACGATGTGCATCGTCGGCGGCTTCGGCGACCACCAGGTGTCGGAAGGGCTCTGGCGCGCCGCCGACGTCGCGATCGGCACGATCATCGCGCTCGCATTTTCGTTTGCGCTGCCGCTGCACGCCACCTATACGTGGCGCTACCTGCTCTCCGACAATCTGCGCGACTGCGCGCGCATCTATACGCGCATGGCGCACGGCGACTGGCTTTCCCCTGAGGAACAGTCGACGATGTTTCTGCGCATGGCGCGGCGGCTCGTGCAGCTGCGCACGGTGATGCCCTGGGTCGCCAAGGAAATCGAAGTCGCACCGGGGCGGCTCGATCAGATCCAGCAATTGCACCGCATGCTGTTGAGCGCGCTCGAAATCATGTCGAACGGCGTGTTGACGCGTGCCGATCCGGCGATGCGCGCCGGGTTTGCCGGTCAGTGCGGACGCGATGCCACGGTGGTGCGCTCGGTGCTGCTCGAGCTGGCGCGGGCGCTGCGTTTTACCAATGTGCCGCACTTCCGGATGCCCGACGCGTTGCCGCCGGCGCTGCTCGATCCCGCCGCGGTCGCGAAGGCCGCCGCCGAGTTGCAGGGGCCGTGCTGGCTCAACGAGCGCGTCGTCGAGCAGGTGGAGCGCTTGCGCGCGCTGCTCGTCGAGACGGAACCGGCGTGGAACATCGAGCGCCGCACGCGCATTACGCACCGTCATGAACATCAGCGGCAGCATTGACGGTTGAGGCGGCGGCGCGCCGGGCCTTTGATCGGGCCCGCCTTCACATCAAGTGCCGCCTTCGAATCAGCCTGCCATCAATCAGCTCTGGTAGCCCTTGTCGTGCGGAATCGTCACCATCCACATGATGCCGAAGCGGTCGACGAGCATGCCGAAGCCCTCGGTCCAGAAGGTCGGCTGCCACGGCATCATCACCTTGCCGCCGTCGGCCAGCGCGTTGAAGAGCTTCTCGCCCGATGCCTTGTCGTCGGCGGTCAGCGACAGGCTGAAGCCGCTCGGCGCACCCTCGCCGGGTTCGCAGTTGCCGTCGGACCCCATCAGTTCGGTCGTGCCGATACGGAATGTGCAATGCATGATCTTGTCTTCGGTGCCGGGCTTGGGCGTGTGCCCGGCGTTCGGCGGCGCGTCCCTGAAATGCGTCTGGAACAGCACTTCGGCGCCGAGCTTCTCGCGATAGAACGCGAGCGCTTCTTCGCAGCGGCCGTTAAAGAACAGGTAAGGCTGAACTAGCATCGTTGTCTCCCGGAAATGGACACGTCAGTTGCCGTGTCGGTTGCCATCGCGATTGCCGCGACGGTCAATGTGTGGGCCGCCTCGTCAGCGGAACACATGTGCAAACGATTCTAGTCGGCGAGCCTGCCCGCACTGTGAAAGTTTGTTGGCGCGGCGTGCGGTGGATCTGGAAGACGCGGGGAGCGTGGGAACGTGGGTACGCGGAAACGTGGGTACGCGGAAACGTGAGAACGTGAAAACGAAACGGCGCGTGCGGCTCGCATGCCGCACG
>NZ_BAAILL010000036.1:54407-78957 GCF_054589215.1 Paraburkholderia sp. 2C
TGCGAACGTGCGAATGCCTTCCGCCAGCTTTTCGGTGGCCATCGCTTCGTCGTTGACGAGGAAACGGAACGACGGCTCGTCGACCGGCACGCGTGCGATTTCCGCATTCTTGCTCGCATCCGGCGACAGCTTGCGCTCGACCTTGTCGTTGCTGTCCTGCAGCTTCTGCAGCAGGTCGGGGCTGATCGTCAGCAGGTCGCAGCCGGCCAGTTCGAGAATCTGGCTCGTCGTGCGGAAGCTCGCGCCCATCACTTCCGTCGGGTAGCCGAACTTCTTGTAGTACGCGTAAATACGGCGCACCGATTGCACGCCCGGGTCGTTCGCGCCGCCGTCGCGCGCTTCGTCCCAGTTGCTGCCGGCGTTCTTCTTGTACCAGTCGTAGATACGGCCGACAAACGGCGAAATAAGCTGCGCGCCCGCTTCCGCGGCGGCCACGGCTTGCGCGAGCGAGAACAGCAGCGTCATGTTGCAGTGGATGCCTTCCTTCTGCAGCACCTCGGCCGCGCGGATGCCTTCCCACGTCGACGCAAGCTTGATCAGCACGCGCGAGCGGTCGATGCCGGCTTCCTTGTACAGCTTGATGATCTCGTGCGCCTTGTCGATCGAACCCTTCGTATCGAACGACAGCCGCGCGTCGACTTCGGTCGACACGCGGCCCGGCACGATCTTCAGGATTTCGGTGCCGAACGCGATCAGCAGATGGTCGATGATCGCGGAGACCGGCTTCGACGAATGGTCGCGCACGGTTTTTTCGAGCAGAGGCTTGTAGTCGTCCTTCTGCACGGCCTTCAGCACGAGCGAGGGGTTGGTTGTCGCGTCTTGCGGCTTGTACTGGGCGAGTTGCTGGAAGTCGCCGGTATCGGCGACGACCTTCGTGAATTGCTTCAGCTGGTCGAGTGCAGTAGTCATATCGAGCCTTTGAGGCGCGTGCGCGCCGTGGTCAGAAAATGATGCCGCTGCCGGTGCCCAGTTGGTGCCGGTCGGTGCCGGTTGTTTCCGACTGGCCGGCGGCAGCCGGTCATCCCGCAGGGTCCCGCCATGCCCGGGGCGGTATGGCGTTCGATGTTAGCGCCTGATGCGCGCCCAATGCCATGTAAAACGCGATGGACGCTCACGCTCGCACGGAACGCCGCCCGATTCGTTTATTTTATGGCGGAACGGCAAACAATGGTTCGACTGATCGTGTGGGCCGCGCGCAGCGGGCGTTCAACGGGCATTCGGCGGAGCGTAATCGGCCGCTCGTTGGCGCTCGAGCGGGTGTCGCCAGTCAGGGATGTAACCGCATGGCGCGTGCCACGTCTCGTCCCGCGCGTGACGGACTTCACCCTTTGCGCGCATTGAGCACGATCTGTGTGATGACGCCCGCGACGAGTCCCCAGAACGCGGAACCGATCGACAGCAGCGTCAGCCCCGACGCCGTCACCATAAAGGTGACGAGCGCGGCCTCGCGCTGCTTGCCGTCCTGCATCGCATTCGTAAGCCCGCTCATGATCGAGCCGAACAGCGCGAGCGCCGCCACCGAGACGACGAGCGCCTTGGGCAGCGCCGCGAAAAGCGCGGCAATCGTCGCGCCGAACACACCGGCGATCAGGTAGAAGAGGCCGCACCAGAGCGCCGCGGTATAGCGCTTCGCGCGGTCTTCGTGCGCCTCGCGGCCGGTGCAGATGGCGGCTGTGATCGCCGCGAGGTTGATGCCGTGCGAGCCGAACGGCGCGAGCACGAGCGAGGCGAGGCCGGTGGTCGCGATCAGCGGCGACGATGGCGTGGTATAGCCGTCCGCGCGCAGCACGGCGATGCCGGGCACGTTTTGCGACGCCATGGCGACGACGAAAAGCGGAATGCCGATGCTGACGATCGCGGACAGCGAGAACGCGGGCATCGTCAGGACCGGCTGCGCGAGCGCGATGCGAAAGCGGCTGAAGTCGAGCAGGCCCAGGCCGCCCGCGACGAGGGCGCCGACCACGAGCGTCGTCACGATCGCATAGCGCGGCGCGAGGCGTTTCATGACCAGGTAGGCGAAAAACATCGCGAGCACGAGCGCGGTCTGAAATTGCGCGGCGCGGAAAATTTCGATGCCGATCTCGAACAGAATGCCCGCGAGTAACGCCGACGCAATGCCGGCGGGAATCTTTTTCATCAGGGCATCGAACCAGCCGGTCAGGCCGACCGCGGTCAACAGCAGCGCGCACGCGATAAACGCGCCGATCGCCTCGGCGTAGCCGGCATGCGGTAGCGATGCAACGAGGAGCGCCGCGCCGGGCGTCGACCATGCGATCACGATCGGTGCGCGATAGCGCAACGAAAGGCCGATCGTGCAGAGCCCCATGCCGATCGACAGCGCCCAGATCCACGACGAAATCTGCGCGTCGCTCAGATGCGCGGCCTGGCCGGCCTGGAACATCAGCACGAGCGAACTCGTGTAGCCGGTCATCATCGCGACGAAGCCCGCAACCAACGCCGACAGGGAGGTATCGGCGAACGGTTTCAGCGGTTTCAGCGGGGTGGGGGCAATGGGAGAGGAAGGTGAGCTCATGCGGAACAGCGCTTGTAGTTGTTTTGTTGCGTGATTGATACGGAATCGTGCAGAAGAAGTGCGGCATTCTGCCGCATTTTGCGGTGTTTGTGACCTCGGAAGGTCCCGGAGGACAATTCCGGCGGATAGCCGTCTATTTACTCAGCACCCGCATCGCCGCTTCCAGCCCTGCGAGCGTCAGCGGATACATCCGGTGCCCCAGCACCTCGCGAATCACCGACACCGACTGCCGGTACTCCCATAGCCCCTCCGGCTCGGGATTGAGCCATGCGAAGTGCGGGAAATGATCGGCGAGGCGCCGCAGCCAGACGGCGCCCGCCTCGTGGTTGTTGTACTCGACCGAGCCGCCCGGCTGCAGCACTTCGTACGGACTCATGGTCGCGTCGCCGACGAAGATCAGCTTGTAGTCCGCGGAGAACTTGTGCAGCACGTCCCACGTCGGCGTGCGCTCCGTGTGCCGACGGCGATTGTTCTTCCACAGGAAGTCGTACACGCAATTGTGGAAGTAGTAGAACTCGAGATGCTTGAATTCGGCCTTGGCAGCGGAAAACAGCTCTTCCGTGCGCTTGATGTGATCGTCCATCGAGCCGCCGACGTCGAACAGCATCAGCACTTTCACGTTGTTGTGCCGCTCGGGCACCATCTTCAGGTCGAGCCAGCCGGCGTTTGCCGCGGTGCTGCGGATCGTGTCGGGCAGGTCGAGCTCTTCGGCCGCGCCTTCGCGCGCGAAGCGGCGCAGGCGTCGCAGCGCGACCTTGATATTGCGCGTGCCGATTTCGACCTGGTCGTCGTAGTCGCGATAGGCGCGCGCGTCCCACACCTTGACCGCGCTGCGGTTGCCCGCCGTGTCGCCGCCGATGCGGATGCCTTCCGGGTTGTAGCCGCCGTTGCCGAACGGTGACGTGCCGCCCGTGCCGATCCATTTGCCGCCGCCTTCGTGACGGCCTTTCTGCTCGTCGAAGACTTCTTTCAAGCGCTCCATGAGCTTGTCGAGGCCGCCGAGTGCTTCGATCTGCGCCTTTTCCTCGGGCGTCAGATCGCGTCTCATCTTTTTCGCGAGCCAGTCGTCGGGCAGATCGAGCGCGAGCGAGGCGGTCTGTTCGACGCCCTTGAAGTACTCGCCGAACGCCTGGTCGAACTTGTCGAAATACTGCTCGTCCTTGACGAGCGTCATGCGCGACAGGTAATAGAACTCGTCGAGCGACGGCTCGATGACCTGCGCCTTCAGCGCCTCGAGCAGCGTCAGATACTCCTTCACTGAAACCGGCAGTTTCGCGGCGCGCAGCGAGTAGAAGAAGTCGATCAGCATGCCGGGTTCTCCGCGGCGGGCGCGTAGACGCTCACCGATTGTTGCGATTCATAAACACGAGGCGCTCGAAGAGCGCGACGTCCTGCTCGTTTTTCAGCAGCGCGCCGGCGAGCGGTGGCACGATCTGCTTGTGGTCGGTCGAGCGCAGCGCCTCGGGCGGAATGTCTTCGGCGAGCAGCAGTTTCAGCCAGTCGAGCAGTTCGGAGGTGGACGGCTTCTTCTTCAGGCCCGATACGTTGCGCAGTTCGTAGAAGCTTTCGAGTGCCGCGCGCAGCAGTTCCTGCTTGATGCCGGGGTAGTGGACCTCGACGATCTGCTGCATCGTCGCCGGATCGGGGAACTTGATGTAGTGGAAAAAGCAGCGGCGCAGGAACGCGTCCGGCAGTTCCTTTTCGTTATTCGACGTGATGATGACGAGCGGCCGCTCTTTCGCTTTCACGAGCTCGCGCGTTTCGTACACGTAGAACTCCATGCGGTCGAGTTCGCGCAGCAGATCGTTCGGGAACTCGATGTCGGCCTTGTCGATTTCGTCGATCAGCAACACCGTTTGCTGGCCTGATTCGAACGCCTGCCACAGCACACCTTTCACGATGTAATTGCGAATATCCTTGACGCGCTCGTCGCCAAGCTGGGAATCGCGCAGACGCGAGACCGCGTCGTATTCGTAGAGGCCCTGCTGCGCCTTTGTCGTCGATTTGATGTGCCACTGCAGAAGCGGCATGCCGAGCGCGGCCGCCACTTCCTCCGCGAGCATCGTCTTGCCGGTGCCGGGTTCGCCTTTGATCAGAAGCGGGCGCTTCAACGTCGTCGCGGCGTTGACCGCGAGCTTGAGGTCGTCGGTGGCGACGTATTGCGATGAGCCTTCGAAACGCATGGCAGGACGCTCGTTCGGGGAAAATCCCAGTATAAGTCAGATGGACTGGCGGCCTGGGCGGGGTGGGCTGGGGGTGCGCGGGGGGGCCCGCTTATCGTCTCGCGGGTGCCGGGACGGGCTGCCTCGCGTGAATTTGCCTCGCATGCCGGGCCGCAAGCAAGCTTCGCGCAAGCCGCGGGCCGTGCGCTGCGGGCCGTCCCGGGCCGGCGCCCGTCCGGTGGACGCCCGGCGCGGCGTCTTGGTACAATCGGACCGATTTTTTTGGCCTGCGTGGCGATCAACAAAAAAAGACGGCGCGGGTCGCCGCTTTTTTGAGCGCCCGTTTTTTGAGGCCATGATTTGAGGCCATCATTCGGGGCTACGATGTGGTGCCTTTGTTTTTCGCGCCCGTTTTTCGCGCCCGCTTTTGCGCCATTTCCCCTCAAGCCAGGTTACAAGAGCTATGAAAAAATTCGTCGGCAAACACGTCGTGATCGCAGCGCTGACGGGCATTGCGGGCCTCGCGGCCACTGCCCACGCAGCGGATGTCGTCGGCAACGCGAAAGCGGGCCAGGGCAAGGTCGCGATGTGCATCGGCTGCCACGGTATTGCAGATTACCGGACGGCTTACCCGGAGGTGTACCGGGTACCGATCCTCGGCGGCCAGAACGAACAGTATCTGCGCAACGCGCTGCACGCCTACAAGAAGGGCGACCGCCATTTCGACACGATGCGCGCCATCGCGACCTCGCTCTCGGATCAGGACATCGCGGACATCGCGGCCTACTACGCGGCGCAAACTGCCACTTCGAAGAACAACCCCGACAAATGACCGGCCGCGCCTGCTTTAGCAGCCGTTTGGGCACAGTCGCTCGGTCATTCCGCTACGCGGGCCAGGAGAATTCATGAAGAAGCACCCACACCCCCTCCACACGATGTTCAAGATCGCCTGCGTGTCGTTTGCGTTCGCGGGATTCGCTGTCGCCTCGACTGCGGCGCTCGCGGCCGATGCGGACAACGGCAAGAACCTGGTCGAAAGCCATAACTGCGCGGCCTGCCACGGCTCGAAACTGAACAACCCGGTCAGCCCGGAGTACCCGAAGCTCGCGGGGCAGCATGCGGACTATCTGTACTGGGCGATGCGCCAGTATCAGATGGGCACCGGCAATCCGCACCTGGGCCGGAATAACCCGATCATGCAGGCGCAGGTGCAGAGCCTGTCGCTGAACGACATGAAGGACATCGCGGCTTATATCGAATCGCTGAAGGGCGATCTGGTCGAGAAGAAGTGATCGTTGCGCGACGCGCCCGGTGAGCCGCGATCGGTGTTCCGCGATCGTCAGCGGCTTCGATCACGATGAAGTGAAAACACCCCGCCATGGCGGGGTGTTTGTTTTTGCGCGCTCACCGCGCGCGGTCAAGCCGTCAAGCCGTCAAGCGGTCAAGTGATCAAGCGGTCGATCAATCACGCGACGCGCGGCGTTCGATGCGCTGCAGATACGCATCCGTGTCCGGCGGCGTGTTCGTGCGCTGCGCTTCCCAGATCGTCTCGCCGAGGCACTCCATGATTTCGTGCTGCGCGTCGTGCGTCGAGCCGAGCCGCGCGGCGAGCCGCTCGTGCGCCGCGCGAATGCCGGGCGGCTGATCGATCGATAACTGCTCGCTGATCGCAAGATGCATCGACAGATGCAGGAACGGATTCGTCTGGCCGCGCTCGGGCGAATAGTCCTGAGCGCTCGCCGCTTCGGCATCGCCTAGCTCGGCGTGATATTCAGGGTGTTCGACGATCCAGTCCGCCGCGATCGCTTCGAGCGGCGTGAGGATTTCGCCCGCGCGCTGCTTGCGCCAGGTGTCGGTGAAAAAACGTCGGACTTCTTCGCGGCTGGGATTGAACATCGGCGGTGGTGAGAGCGGGAAGAGAGCAGGAAGAGCAAGAAGCGGGGTCAGCAAAGGCCGCAGCGAGTTCGCCGGCCAGCAGCGTGACGACGCGTATGGTGTCGCGATGTCGCGCGCAAGGCCTTATTTTACGCCGCGCCGTCCGAGCGCGTCGGCGCGCGTAAAGATCACGCCGCGCCGTGCGAGGCGGTACGTACCCGCTTTACAGATCGGGCGGCGGCGTTTTCGGCTTGAACTCGCACAGCGGCTCGATCACACAGTGCCAGCATTCCGGCCGGCGTGCCTTGCACACATAGCGGCCATGCAGAATCAGCCAGTGGTGCGCGTCGTGTCTGAACTCGGCCGGCGTGAATTTCTCGAGCGCGGCTTCGACCGCGCGCACGTCCTTGCCGGGGGCAAGCCCGGTTCGATTCGCAACCCGAAAGATGTGCGTATCGACGGCAATCGTCGGCTGACCGAACGCCGTGTTCAGCACGACATTCGCCGTTTTGCGACCGACGCCCGGCAGGCTTTCGAGCGCTTCGCGCTCAGCCGGCACTTCGCCGCCGTAGTGGTCGATCAGCATCCTGCACGCCGCGATCACGTTCTTCGCTTTGGTCCGGTAAAGGCCGATCGTCTTGATGTAGTCGGCTACGCCCGCTTCGCCGAGCTTCACGATCTTCTGCGGCGTGTTCGCGACCGGGAACATCTTGCGCATCGCCTTGTTGACCGACACGTCCGTTGCTTGCGCCGACAGCATCACGGCGATCAGCAATTCGAACGGTGTCGTGTATTCGAGTTCGGTGGTCGGATGCGGGTTCAGGCTTTGCAGCGTCTCGAAGATCGCGCGGCGTTTATTCGCGTTCATGCGGAAGGGTCGGCGTTTTTAGCGCTTCGGGTTCAAGTGATCGGGGGCGGGGGGCGTGCCGTGGTCGCTATCGTTGCCCGGTGCTTCGACGTGCGATGCATTTTCGGTGCGCGGCGCGCGGGTGTCATCGCTGATGCCGATGCGCTGACGGCGCGCCTCGGCCGCGTCGATTTGCGCCTGCACATCGGCGCTGACGTTCGCCGTGTTCTGCGGGCCCTGGCCCTTCGCCTGCATGGCTTCTTTCTTTTTTCGCGCACGCTCGAGCGCGGCCTCGATGATGGCGCGCTTCTTTGCGTCGGCATCCGCGCTCGTGGCGGAAGAGCCGGTGCCCGTCGCCTGCGGCGTGGCGCCCGCCGGAACGTGTGCCTTGTTGACGCCGGCAGCATTGCCCGCCGCGCTTCCTGCCGTGTTTCCTGCCGCGCTTCCTGCCGTGTTTCCCGCACCGCCGGCAATACCTGTGTTGCCGGCATCCGCATCGCCGCCGGCGTTAACGCCAAGGCCACCGCTAACGCCACCGCCGGTATCCACAGCCGCACCGCTTGCTGCCGCGCGCCGCGCCGCCGCGCGCGCTTCGGCCACCTCGCGTTCGCGATCGAGCCGCGCGAGCCGCCGGTGATAACGCTCGCGTGCCGCGTCGGCCTGCTGCTGGCTCCATGCGTCCCAACCGGTGGCTTCGCCGGTCACCGGAATCATCGCGATGCAATCGACCGGGCAGGGCGGCACGCATAGATCGCACCCGGTGCAGAGCGCCGCGACCATCGTGTGCATCTGTTTTGCCGCGCCGACGATGGCATCGACCGGACATGCCTGCATGCACAGCGTGCAACCGATGCACAGGTTTTCGTCGATAAAGGCGACGGGCCGCGGCCGCTCGACGCCGTTATCCGGATTGAGCGGAATGACCGGTTTGCCGAGCAGCGCCGCGAGCCGCGCAATGCCTTGCGCGCCGCCGGGCGGGCACTGGTTGTAGTTCGCGCTGCCGTCCGCAATGGCTTGTGCATACGGGCGGCAACCGTTGTAACCGCACTTCGTGCATTGCGTCTGCGGGAGCAGGTCTTCGATGCGGTCTGCGAGTGTTTTCGAATCAGTCACGGTGACGTGGTCGGGACTTGCTGCTGCGATCATCGATGCGCCGCGGCGCAGTGGGCGGCGGGCATACGCGTCGCGCTGGTTTGGTTCGTTGTTTCCGTGCGACTCAATGCGACGCAGGCCGATGTGCGCGGTACTTCCGCCGCGCGCGGCTTATGCGACAAGGCTTTGGCCGAACACACATTATCGCCGATTTCCCCAGTTGCCATTACCAAACCATGTGCCATAATCGAAGCGCTTTACGAATGACCGCAGGACGGTGTTTTCCACCAACCAGCCCGCGCAACGCCGCCATGCCGCTTCGACCAGGAAGCCGGCCATGCAGCTGGCGGTGTGATCCGGAATACGCGGCTCACGAAGCACCTTGCCACCATGAATCAGCCGAAAATCAAAAGAGATCCTGAAGGCACCCGTCGCCGTATTCTGCTCGCGGCGGCCGAGGAGTTCGCGAATGGTGGGTTGTTCGGCGCACGCGTCGATCAGATTGCCCGCCGCGCGGAAACCAACGAACGCATGCTCTATTACTACTTCGGTAGCAAGGAGCAGCTATTTACCGCGGTACTCGAGCACGCCTTCAGCGCGCTCACCGAAGCCGAGCGCACGCTCGACCTCGCCGGCGTCGCGCCGGTCGAAGCGATCACGCGTCTCGCGCATTTCGTGTGGGACTACTATCGCGATCACCCGGAGCTGCTGCGGCTCATCAACAACGAGAACCTGCACGAGGCGCGCTATATGCGGAAGTCCACGCGTATTCGCGAGATGATCTCACCGATCGTCGCGACGCTCGGCGGCATTCTCGAGCGCGGTCAGCGCGCAGGGTTGTTTCGCACGAACGTCGATCCGTTGCGCTTTTACGTGACGCTCTCCGGCATGGGGTACTACATCGTGTCGAACCGCTTCACGCTCGAAGCGACGCTTGCGCGCGACTTCAGTGCGGCCGCGGAGCGCGGCGAGATCATTCAGATGAACACTGAAATTCTGCTCGCGTATCTGCTGCGACGTTGATCGCGCCGGGTGCCCGCTTGCTCCCACTGGCTCGTGAAGCGGCGAGCAGAACGCGCGTGATGCGAAAGAAAAACGGCGACGCCTCGAAGAGGTGTCGCCGTTTTGTTGCCTTCGTACATCGGCCGTTACCGCGTGTCCTTACGCCTCGACATGCTCGACTTCGAGCTTCTTCGCCTTGTTGTGGTCGAGAATGAAGTCGCGGATTTGCGGATAGATGATCGTGCGCCAGCGGCGGCCCGAGAAAATGCCGTAGTGGCCGCATTTCTCCGCAGTGAAATGCAGACGATGCTTCGCCGCAATGCCCGTGCATAGCTCATGCGCGGCGTGCGTCTGCCCGCTGCCTGAAATATCGTCGAGCTCGCCTTCGATCGTGAAGAGCGCCGTGTGCTTGATGTCCTGCGGGCGCACGGGTTCGCCCGCGACTTCCCACGTGCCTTCGGCGAGCCGGAACTCCTGGAACACGACCTGGATCGTCTGAAGATAGTATTCGGCGGCCATATCGAGCACCGCGTTGTATTCGTCGTAGAAACGGCGATGTGCTTCGGCGTCCTCTTCGTCGCCGCGCAACATGCTCTGGTAGAAGTCCCAATGCGATGCCGCGTGCCGCTCCGGATTCATCGCCACGAAGCCCGCATGCTGCAGGAAGCCCGGATAAACCCGGCGTCCGACGCCCGGATAGTTCGACGGCACGTTGTAGATCACGTTCGTCTCGAACCAGTTGAGCGAGTGTTGCGTGGCAAGCGAGTTCACCGACGTCGGGCTTTTGCGCGCGTCGATCGGGCCGCCCATCATGGTCATCGTGCGCGGCGTTTCCTCGCCGCGGCTCGCCATCAGCGAGATGGCGGCAAGCACGGGCACGGTCGGCTGGCACACCGAAATAACGTGCAGGTTCTTCGCGCCGATATGGCGGATGAACTCCTGGATGTATGCGATGTAGTCGTCGAGGTCGAACGGGCCGTCTTCGAACGGCACCATGCGCGCGTCGATCCAGTCGGTGATGTACACCTTATGGTCTTGCAGCAGCGTGCGCACCGTGTCGCGCAGCAGCGTGGCGTGGTGGCCCGACAGCGGCGCGCAGACCAGCACGACGGGTTCGTCCTTGAGCTGCGCGACCGCGTCGCTATCGTCGGCGAAGCGCTTGAAACGCAGCAGACGGCAGAACGGCTTTTCGATGATCGTCTGCTCGACGATCGGAATGTTGTGGCCGTCTTTAACGATCTGGTGCAGATCGAACTCGGGCTTCTCGTAGTCTTTGCCGAGTCGGTACAACAGTTCGTAGCCGGCCGATAGCCGGGTCGCGCCCGGTACATAGGCGAGCGGACTGGCCGGATTCGCGAACGACTTCGATGCTGCCTGGGCCCAGGCGGTAAGCGGACTCAAAAGTGCCCGCTGGAATTCGTGAAGTTGATAGAGCATGGTTGCTCCAGCGTTATTGCGGTGCGCGCGGGGCTGCGCGAAAACACGCGTAGCGTCGGGGCGGCCCGGACTGGTTGTTGAAATTGTCGGCCGACAGACTCGTCGATGATAGCCGTGCGCGCGATATTGTGCAATGCAGCAACGGTGCGGCGGGCCACAAACGGAATGTCATCAAAACCATCATCACATCATGCTACCGGCGTGGGTTCCGCGCCGGCGTTCAGGGGGCCGGCCGCCGGGCGTTCCCCGTCGTGCGGCGGCTGGCCGGTTGCCTTTGCCATTTCCTGCTCGTGCTTCATCAGATTGAGCCCTGTATGCACGAGCGCGACATGCGAAAACCCCTGGGGGAAATTGCCGACGAGCCGCCCGGCGACCGGATCGTACTCCTCGGCAAGCAGGCCGACGTCGTTGGCAAGCGACAACAGGCGTTCGTACATTTCACGTGCTTCCGCGACTCGCCCTTGCAGCGCAAGGTTGTCCACGAACCAGAATGAACATGCAAGGAATGTTCCCTCGCCCGGCGGCAAGCCGTCGTCGACGCGGGTCGTACGATAGCGCATCACAAAACCGTCGTGCATCAAATATTTCTCGATGGCGGCCACCGTGCCCGCGATGCGCGGATCGGACGGCGGCAGGAAACCGAGTAACGGCAACAATAGCACGCTTGCATCAAGTTCGCTTCCCTCATAGATTTGAGTAAACGCACCGAGCTCCGCATTCCAGCTCTTCGCGCAGACGTCCGCGTGAATGCGGGCGCGCATCTCGCGCCAGTGATCGAGCGGCGCCGGCAGGTCGAACGACTCGGCCGACTTGATTGCCCGATCGTAGGCGACCCACGCCATGACCTTCGAGAACGTGAAGTGCTGGCGCCCGCCGCGTGTCTCCCAGATGCCTTCGTCGGGCTCTTCCCAGATCGTCTCGAGGTGGGCGACCATGGCGCGCTGCACATTCCACGCGGTCTCATCGGCCTGCAAGCCGCCGACGCGCGCCAGGTGCAATGCATTCATCACTTCGCCGTACACGTCAAGTTGCAACTGGCCGACCGCGTTATTGCCGATGCGCACCGGTTTCGCGCCCTGATAGCCAGGCAGCCATTCGATTTCGAATTCGGGCAGGCGCCGCTCGCCGGCGAGGCCATACATGATCTGCACCTGATCCGGCGCGCCCGCCATCACGCGGCCGAGCCACGTGCGCCATGCGCGCGCTTCGTCGTAGTGGCCGCAGCGCATCATCGCGAGCAGCGTGATGGTCGCGTCGCGCAGCCACACGTAGCGGTAGTCCCAGTTACGCGTGCCGCCCAACTGTTCGGGCAGCGAGGTGGTCGGCGCGGCGACGATGCCGCCGGTCGGCTCGTACGCGAGCGCTTTCAGCGTAATGAGCGAGCGTTGGATCTCTTTTGCATAGCGGCCTTCGACGGTGCTGCGCGACGACCATTCGAGCCAGTGGTTTTCGGTGCGCGCAAGCGCGGTCAGCGGGTCGTGCGCGGGCGGAATGCGCAGATGCGACGCGGAATAGGTGAGCGAGAACGGCACGCGCTCGCCCTCGGACACCGTGAATTCGGCAACCGTGCGCATGTTCTCGCCCTTCAGGTCGACGGGCGTGCGCAGCGCGACCGTATCGGGGCCGACGATCGCCTTGATGCCGCTGTCGTGCATGAGGCGGCTCACCCACGGGATCGAGAAGCCGTAGTCGAAGCGCAGCACGAGTTCCATCTGCATCTTCACGGTGCCGCGTTTGCCGACCACGACGCGTATCAATTCCGACCAGCCATTGCCGGGCGGCATGAAGTCGATGACGGTGACCGCGCCGTCCGGCGTTTCGTAGTCGGTCTCGAGGATCAGCGTTTCGCCGCGGTAGCGGCGGCGCGTGGACTTCGGGTTGTCGCCGCACGGCGCGATGAGCCAGCGGCCATTGTCTTCGGTGCCGAGCAGCGCGGCGAAGCACGCGCCGGAATCGAAGCGCGGCCAGCAAAGCCAGTCGACCGAGCCATCGCGGGAAATCAGCGCGGCCGTGTGGCCGTCGCCGACGAGTGCGTAGTCTTCAATGGGTGCGGGCATAGATGTCAAATTCGGCGTGAAATTCGGCTGAATTCGATCAAGCGATCGGATAAAGCGATGAGTAAAAATTGCGCATCGCGCGAATGCGCCCGTTCAGCAAACGCCGATCTTACCGGAGCGGCGCGGTACGTATCGATTTAACGCAAGCAGGAGAAATTGAGTATTGGCAGGCCTTATTTTCAATGCCTACAATCAGACTTCCCAGATATGTCATGTGAGCGGCGGCGTGGTTCCCAACCTCGTCGCCGGTTCGCTCCCAAGGTGCAGTTTCGAGGACGAAAGCCATGCTGAACCCGTCGAAAACCGATTGCATCACGATTCTGTCCGCCGCCAGCGAATTGCCTGACGGCAAGCTGTTGTCTCTCGATTGTCGTTCACTCGGTCTGACTCGTAATGGAATGGAAACCGCCGCCTCATTTCTGATCGAACGTGCGTGTTTCAAACGTTATAGCGAAACCGGTGGTCATTATGCCGTCGGTGGTTTGTCGCTGCAGGGCCGCTTGCGTCTGGACCAACTGGCAAACGGTTGAGCAAATCGGGTTGAGCAAATCGGGTTGAGCGAATGGCGGGCGAGCGCGGGCGCCCGCGAAGTCATCGGCGAGGTTGCCTGCGAGGTTGCCCGCTCAGTTGCCCGCGAGGTTGTCCGCGAGGTTGTCCGCGAGGTTGCCCGATAACCGCTTCGATTAACCAATTCTCGTCGCATCAAACCATGCTCTCGCGCACGAAACGTGCGCGAGAGCATGCTATGCGCATGACGATTCGCATCGAACCCGGTACACGATAACGTTCGAACGGGCGGGCGCCGCGAGCGCCCGCCCGGCGCTCAGGCGCGCGCTTACTTCATGCCGAACAATCCGATCACGCCGATGATGATCAGATACAACGCGACGATGTAGTTGAGCAGGCGCGGCATGACCAGAATCAGAATGCCTGCGATCAACGAAACGAGCGGTCCGAGACTGAGAGTGACGTTCATGAAGACTCCGTTGTTTGAGTTAGCGTGAATGAGCCTCGCGTGAGCCTCAAGAGGCCGCAACGCTCCTATACTTGCGCGTACAACCAACTACACCGACAACACCGACTCACCGCACCGGCGGCGCGCGCGCCGAACTCTCCGGACAGCCCGCACGCGAACTGCAATCAGTCCGTATGCGCGGGCGGCAGGCCAGCGACACCGCAACAACCGAACAAACCGATGTCAAAGGAGACCGTCATGCATTGCTTCAACCGGGTCGCGGCACGGCCATTCCGGCTTCGGTTCGCGTTCGCGCTCCGGTTCCCCCTGCGGCTTCCCACTTCGACAGCCTCGATCATAAAAGGTCTTGCACTCATGGTCTCGATCATTGCCACGTCCGCGTCCGCGCAAGGTGCGGCCGCAGTTCCCGCCGACGGCGTCTACGACCTGCTCGTCGGCACCTACACGGGGCCGACGAGCGAGGGCATTTACGTCTACCGCTTCGACACGAAGACCGGTCAGGCGTCGCGCGTTTCGTCCGCGCAGACGGTGAATCCGTCGTATCTCGTCGCAAGCCGCGACGGCCGCTTCGTGTACGCGGTCAACGAATTGCCGGGCGACAACGGACCGGCCACGACCCGCGGCGATATCAGCGCGTTCGGGTTCGACGCGAAAAGCGGGCAATTAACGTTCCTGAACAAGGTGTCGTCCGAGGGCAACGACCCGTGCTATCTGAGCATTTCGCCCGATGGCCGCTATCTGACCATGGCTAACTATTCGGTCGCCGCCGATCCCGGCGGCAGCTTCGCCGTGTTCCCGCTCGAGGCCGACGGCAAGGTCGGCACGGCGGTGCTGACCGTCCATCATGAAGGCAACGGGCCGGTGAAAGGGCGGCAGGACAACGCGCACGTGCATTCGACGGTGTTTTCCCCCGATGGGCACTATCTGTTCGCGCAGGATCTCGGCGCCGACAAGCTCTTTGCGTACCAATACACGCCCGACGGCAGCCGCGGCTTGCTCGGCCCGACCGCGCGCCGCTATGTCGATGTAAAGGCGGGCACGGGTCCGCGTCACCTCGTATTCGCGCCGGACGGCAAGCATGCGTATCTGACGAGCGAACTGGTCGCCACCGTCGATGTGTTCGATTATCACGACGGCAACCTGACGCTCGCGCAGGTCTTGCCGATGACCAGGCCGGGCTTCAAAGGGCAGGTCGGCGCGGCGGCGATTCACCTGTCGCCGGACGGCCGCTTTCTCTATGCGAGCAATCGCGGCGATGCGAACGAGATCGTGATCTACGCAGTCGATCCGGCCAACGGGCATCTGCATGAAGTCGGACGTCAGTCGAGCCTCGGCAAAGGGCCGCGCGAGTTTTCAATCGACCCGACGGGGCGCTGGCTGATTGTGGGCAACCAGAACAGCGATACCGCCTACGTGTTCCGGCGCGATTCGCAAAACGGCTTGCTCGAAGCGAATCCGACGCGTCTCGAGATCGGCTCGCCGGTCGACTTCGCGTGGGTGTCGCCGTCCTGAACCCGACGCAGGTGGGCTTGTTGCCGATGAATAGAGCATACGCTGCGTCAAAAAGTGTTAACCACAATCGTCTTCGTCGATGTGAAGTAATCGCATTGAGCCACGATGAGAACGACGCTCGCGACGGTCGTGCTGGTGACGGCGGCGACGCTGCAAACCGCGCCGCTGCCCGCGCGCGCCGATTGCGGCTACTCGATCGACTGGATCG
Source organism: Paraburkholderia sp. 2C (assembly GCF_054589215.1). Taxonomy (NCBI): domain Bacteria; kingdom Pseudomonadati; phylum Pseudomonadota; class Betaproteobacteria; order Burkholderiales; family Burkholderiaceae; genus Paraburkholderia; species Paraburkholderia sp. 2C. The sequence continues at coordinate 70,109 of NZ_BAAILL010000036.1, forward strand.
CGCGCGCCTGTTTGCGCGTCGCACGCGTTGCGCATGAAGGCACGTGGGATCTCTATCTGACCGGTTATGGCTGGCATATCAACGGCTATACCGAAGAGCGGCGCCAGTCGCTGAATGCGTATTCGTGGGGCGGCGGGGCCGGCAAGCATTTCACCGACGGGAATGGCGACGACGACATCCTGTTCGCATTCATCTTCCTCGATTCGCACGAGAACCCGGAGCCGATCGGCGGCTGGGCGCGTCAGTGGTACACGAAGCCGGTGCTCGGCGGATTGTCGGTCGGCGGCGGCTATTTCGTCGGCTTCACGGCGCGCAGCGATATCGCACACTATTTGCCGGTGCCGCTCGCCTTGCCGATCGGATCGCTGCGATACCGGAACGCGTCGCTGATGGGCACATTCATTCCGCGTATTCCTGGGGTCAACGAAGGCGATGTCGCATTCTTCTGGGCGCGCTACGAGTTCTGAACGCATGCCGCCAGGGGCACGCCTTTGCCACTCGAGCCCGCGCCTCGATGCTTACTCCGGCGCCGGTCCCGGCGCGAGCACTTCACGGCTGCCGTTGACGCCCATCGACGATACGAGCCCGGCCGCTTCCATCTGCTCGACCAGCCGCGCCGCGCGGTTATAGCCGATGCGCAATTGCCGCTGCACCGCGGAGATCGATGCGCGCCGCGTGCGCACGACGAAGGCGACCGCCTCGTCGTAGAGCGGATCGGCTTCGGCATCGGGTGCATCGCCGAACAGGTCTTGCGGCGCGCCATCGGTGGCCGGCCCGTCGAGAATGCCTTCTTCGTATTGCGGCTCGCCGAACTGTTTCAGATGCTCGACGACGCGATGCACTTCTTCATCGGCGACGAACGCGCCGTGCACGCGCTGCGGGTAGCCGGTGCCCGGCGGCAGGAACAGCATGTCGCCCTGGCCCAGCAGCGACTCGGCGCCCATCTGGTCGAGAATCGTGCGCGAGTCGATCTTCGACGACACCTGGAAAGCGACACGCGTCGGAATGTTTGCCTTGATCAGGCCCGTGATCACATCGACGGACGGCCGCTGTGTCGCGAGAATCAGGTGGATGCCCGCGGCGCGCGCCTTTTGCGCGAGGCGCGCAATCAGCTCTTCGATCTTCTTGCCGGCCACCATCATCAGGTCCGCGAGCTCGTCGATCACGACCACGATAAGCGGCAGCGGCGATAACGGCTCGGGATCGTCGGGCGTCAGCGAGAACGGGTTGCCGATCTTTTTCTCGTGTGCTTGCGCGTCGCGGATCTTCTGGTTGAAGCCGGCCAGATTGCGCACACCGACGGCCGACATCAGCCGGTAGCGTTTTTCCATCTCGCCGACACACCAGTTGAGCGCGTTTGCGGCGAGCTTCATGTCGGTGACGACGGGCGCGAGCAGATGCGGAATGCCTTCATAGACCGACAGCTCGAGCATCTTCGGATCGATCATGATGAGCCGCACGTCCTCGGGCGTCGCCTTGTAGAGCAGCGAGACGATCATCGCGTTGATCGCGACCGACTTGCCCGAACCCGTTGTGCCCGCAACGAGCATATGCGGCGCCTTGGCGAGATCGGTGACGACGGGGTGGCCGGTGATGTCCTTGCCCATCGCGAGCGTGAGCTTCGAGGCGGAGTTCTGATAGACGTTCGCCTCGAGAATTTCGGAGAGGGCGATCATCTGACGCTTCGCGTTCGGCAGCTCGAGGCCCATGCAGGTCTTGCCCGGAATCGTCTCGACGACGCGGATCGACGTGAGGCCGAGCCCGCGCGACAGGTCCTTCATGAGGCCGACGATCTGGCTGCCGCGCACGCCGAGTGCGGGCTCGACTTCGAAACGCGTGATGACGGGGCCGGCCGATGCGCCGACAACCGTGACGGGCACCTTGAATTCCTGCAGACGCTGCTCGATCAGCTGGCTTGTTTCGGCGAGCTTCTCGTCGGAGATCGGCTCGACTTCGGTCGATGCGCGCGCGAGCAGGGCGAGGCCAGGCAGCTCGATATGCGAGGCGGCGGGCGCGTGGAACTCGAAGCTCGCTGCGGCGTGGCCGCGTAGCGGAGCGCGTGCGGATTCGGGCGCGCTCGTGGCGTCGGGGGCTGGAGCGGCTGGGGCGGCTGCATGGGCGTCGGCGTGCGCGTCGGCTGTGGGGGTGTCGGTGATACCGGTGATACCGGTGGTGCCGATGGTGCTGGCGGTGGCATCGGCGTCGGACTGCGCGGCGTCGGCGTAGTGATCCGGTGCGGTCGAGGTTGCGGGCGTTTCCATATGCCACGCCTCGGCGCCTGGGAATCGCACGACGTTCGAGGGTGCGGGCGCGACCGCGACCGCAGGCGTTTGCGATGCGTCCGGTTGTGCCGCTGACGTCGATGCGGCTGCTGTCGCCTCGTTGGCGGTCGATGCGGGAACCTGCGCCGCGTGCGGGTTCACGATATGCAACTGCGGCGTGCCGTGGCGCGCACCTTGCGCATCGAGCGGAACAGCCGCGGCGGTCGACAGCGTATGCGAGGCCATCGACGAACCGGTGCGCAACGCAGTCACGGTTTCTTCGACCGTATCCCACGGGGCGACCGTCGATGGGGTGACCGGGACCGGCAGCGCAGGGGAGGGCGCAGAGGAGGATGTGCTGCCGGTGCTTGGCGTGTTGTCGATTGCATCCGATGCATCCAACGGGCTCGATGCGCCTGATTCGCCTGGGACATTCAACGTGTCGTCGACGTCGGTGCTTTCGTGTGCGTCGCTCGCAACTGACGACGCGGCGAACGCCGACGCAGCCGGCAATGTGGGGTGTTCCGGCGCGGCGTTTGTGCTTGTCGCGGACACCGGCGCGTCGGCCGTAGGCGGTACGTCGTGCACGGTGAGCGCTTGCGTGTCCTCGGCCGGCGTGGTGGACGTCGACGGGCCGTGCGATGCGGGCGATTCGACGACCGGGCTGTGCGTGGGGCTTGGCGATTCGTGTCCGCTGTGGTCTGCAGAGCGCGTGTCCGCCGAATGACTTTCCGCCGCGTCGTGGTCCATCGCGAGGCTTCCGGCCGGCTGACTTTGAGCAGGAGTGGGCGCAATCTGCGGCTCCGACGCTTCATCGGACGACATGTCTGTCTTGGGCACGTCACCGATCATCGCGCCGTCGATGCCGGCCGGCTTCGCCGAAGCGCCATCGGAAGCTTCGCTCATCGTGCGTGCGTCGCTTGCTGCTGCTCCGTCGCCTGCCGCCACCCCGTCGCTTGCCGCTGCTCCGTCGGTTCCCGCCGCTTTCGCCGGCTCCGCCAGACTGCGGCGTGCGAGGCTCGCACCGGCGAGCGTCGTCCAGCGCGCGGTGTTTTCCTCGATGCTGCGCAGCGTTTCGCGTACGCTCGGCGCCGGTTCGGCGCGTGGTTCAGTCGATGCGGGACGCTTGTAGCCCGTTGCAGGCGAACGCGTCGACGCACCGACTGCCGGGCTCGGCCGCGTGGGCGTCGCGGCGCCCGCCGTGATCGCGTGACCCTTCTGCGTCGATGTCACGGGCGCAGGCGACGCCGGAGTGGCAGGGGCGGGGCGCATCGCCGTGCCATGTGCGGGCGCGGTCGCGCTCGATCGCGCGGTTCCGGTCGGGCTCTGCGATGCCGGCGCCGGCCGTTGTGTCGAGATGAGGCGCGAGGGCATGCTGGCGGAATGCCCCGTCGCGTTGCCGCTACCGGAGAGCGGCAACGGCGTCCCCGCCATGCTCGGCGTCCCCGACATGCCCGAAGCGCCGGACATGCCCGAAGCGCCGGACATGCCCGAAGCGCCAGACATGCCCGACGCTTTCGCAGCAGGAACGCCCACGCCACCCGCTACCGCGCCACGCGCCGCATATTCCGCCGCACCAACCGCCGACGGCATGCGATCGCGCGGCATCGTTCCATCGGACTCGCCGCGCAGCCACCCGGCAGGCGCAGTCGGTTCCGCGGGCGCCCATCCCGCACCGGACTGCGCGCCGCGCGCGTTCACGTTCACGCTCCCGCTGGCGCCGCTGCCGGATGAAGCGCTACTACCGCGCGCCGAACCGGCCACGCCCGCAGTTGTACCGCTGGCACCTTTACCACGCGTCGTCGCGGGCGGTTTCCAGACGGTCGGCCGTGTATAGCGTCCGTTCGAGCGCGGCGCGATCGGATTGATCCGCGAGTCGGCTCCAACGCCGGAGCCGACGCCCGAACCGATACCCGAGTGCATGCCCGCGCCGATACCCGCGTTGCCGCGCGTCCCGGCATGCCGCGCCGCATGTGCCGCCGCCGCATCGTCATCCGCGCGCCGGCTGCGCCGCGCGGCGCCGCGCATGCCGGGCAGACCGAGCCCGAATGCGGCATCGGCCCAGGCAAGCGCGCTCGACCAGCGAAACCCGAGCAGCCACGGCAAACTCACCACGAGCAGCACGCCCATCGCAACCGGTGTGGCGACACGTCCCAGCAAATGGCCCAATCCGTTCGCAAGCGCATGACCGGCGCCATCCATGCCGGCGATATCGACGAGCGACGCCTCGAGCGTGCAGCTCGCCACCATCACGCAGACAAAGCCGAGCCACAGCCGGATCGTGCCGGGACCGCGCAGGCCGGCGCCGCCCGGCAGCATGGATTTCACAAGGCGCCAGAAGAGAGGGAGCAACCAGACGGTCGACCCGCCGAACCAGCCGAAAACTGCCGTATGCATGCTAGACATCAACGAATGACGGACGCGCCGCGGCGCAACCCGTCGAGTTTAAACTGACGAAGCGCTTCAGTTGTGCGTCGTCATCGCACGTCATCATTTTTCGCTGCGCGCGAACACGAGCGTGTCGCCGCTTGCGGTGATCACCTGCAGTTCTTGCGGCGGACGCATCTGCACACCGGTCTTGTCGATATGGGCAAGCGCATCGAGATAGTCGCTTTCGAGTTTGCCGCCCGCGCTCGCGCAGGCCATGCGGGTACCCGCGAGCGGCCCGAAACTGAGCTTGCCGTCCCTCAGCATGTACGTGCCCGTATAACGGTTGCAGCCCGAAAAGCCGCTTGCGCGGCGTTGGCCGCTCGCCGTGGAAAGCGTCAACGTGATCGGTGCGCCGGCCGCCCGATCGCCTTCGGCATGCGGCAGGTCGCGTGCGGCGCCGTCCGCGCGCGTCCAGTTGGTCAACTGCCAGCTCGTGTCGTCGAGCAGCTGCGTGGCGGCCGGATTGAACGGGTCGGGCGGCGGCGCTTCCGCATCGGTATGCTTAGGCAGCGAGCACGCTGCGCTGAGCGCCGCGGCCGCGAGCAGTGCGCCGACGCTGCGCATGCGTGCCGCGCGGTGCTCGCTGTGGTGTTCGCTGCGGTGCGTGCCGCTGCATTTGCCGCTGTGTTTGCTGCTGTGTTTGCCGCCGAATTTGCCACTGTTCTCGAGTGAGAACGGCACGGCAGCAAGCAACGATGCAACGCGTCGCGCGGCGGACATCAGAACCATGGCGTCGTTCCTGTCGAAACTGGGAAAGGCGTAAGGGTAACGCACTACGCACCGGGCAAGCGAGTGCGGATCGCCGATGCACAACGCGGCTCAACCACGCGGTTCAACCACGCGGTTCAACCACGGCGAACGCACTCGTCGAACCGCAAGGTACGGCGCGGACCCGAGGGCCGCGCATGTTAACATCGCCGCACCCATTCGATCCACCCATCGCACTTGTTTGGAGTTCTCATGCAGACCGGCCAACGTATCGGCACACCGCTTTCTGCTTCGGCCACGCGCGTCATGCTGCTCGGCGCGGGCGAACTGGGCAAGGAGGTGATCATCGCGCTGCAGCGTCTCGGCGTCGAAGTCATCGCCGTCGACCGTTATCGCGATGCACCGGGCCATCAGGTCGCGCATCGCGCGCATGTGATCGACATGACCGATCCCGCCGCGCTGCGCGCGCTCGTCGAAAAGGAAAAGCCGCATCTGATCGTGCCCGAGATCGAAGCGATCGCTACCGATGCGCTCGCCGCAATCGAAACCGACGGCATTGCCGAAGTGATCCCCACCGCGCGCGCCACGCAGCTGACGATGAATCGCGAAGGCATTCGCCGTCTCGCCGCCGAAGAGCTTGGCCTGCCGACATCGCCGTACGCGTTTGCCGATTCGCTCGACGAACTGAAGGCAGGTATCGCGACGGTCGGCTATCCGTGCGTCGTGAAACCGGTGATGTCGTCGTCGGGCAAGGGGCAGTCGGTCGTGAAGAGCGCCGCCGACGTCGACGCGGCCTGGCAATACGCGCTCGCCGGCGGCCGCGTGAACCACGGGCGCGTGATTGTCGAGGGTTTTATCGACTTCGACTACGAAATCACGCAGTTGACCGTGCGCGCGCTCGATCCGGCAAGCGGCAAGACGCGCACGTATTTCTGCGATCCGGTCGGCCACGTGCAGGTGGCCGGCGACTATGTCGAATCGTGGCAGCCGCAACCGATGAGCCCCCGCGCGCTCGAACGCACGCGCGAAGTCGCGCACAAGGTCACCGAAGCGCTCGGCGGCCGCGGTCTGTTCGGCGTCGAGCTGTTCGTGCGCGGCGACGACGTCTGGTTCTCGGAAGTGAGCCCGCGCCCGCACGATACGGGGCTCGTTACGCTCGCCTCGCAGCGGCTCTCGGAATTCGAACTGCATGCGCGCGCGATTCTCGGCTTGCCGGTCGATACTTCGCTACGTGCAGCGGGCGCGTCGGCGGTTATCTACGGGGAGCTCGACGAAGCCGGCATCGCGTTCGAGGGCGTCGCGCAGGCGCTCGCGGTGCCCGGCGCGGATGTGCGGCTGTTCGGCAAGCCGGAGAGTTTCGTGAAACGGCGCATGGGGGTGGCGGTCGCGACGGGTGCGGATGTCGATGAGGCACGCGCGCGGGCTAAAAAGGCCGCGGCGGCGGTGCGGCCGGTTTCGGCGAAATAGTTTGCAAGTAGTGAGTGCTGCCGGCGCGGCGGCGGCCAAAGCGGCCACTGCATTGCCGCGCAATGTTTGAAGACGAGGGTGTTCGATGAATCAGCGGCTCATTCCGGCGATGACGGCGCTTGCCGCTGTCTCGATCATGCTTTCGATGGCGCTTCCAACCATGGCAGCGGCGGCTGCCGGCAGCGCGCCGCGCTTCGGCGACTTGCGCACGAAAAAACCGCGCACGCAGAAATACACCTGCGCGACGGGCCGTATCCTGAACGTCACGTACCTGAGCGCGACGAACGGTCAAAGCTTCGCGGTCGTGCCCGTCAACGGCAAGGACATGTTGTTCGTCAGCACGATATCGGGCTCCGGCGTCCGATATCAGGCCGGCAGCTATACGTGGTGGACGAAAGGTCCGCGCGCGGACCTGTACGATTCGATGGAAGGGGGGCCGAATGCGCCGCCGATCGTGTCCGATTGCGTCACGATCGTGCGCTAAAGCCCACTTTGGCCGCGCGTGTCACGTCATTGTCGCAAGCGCGCGCCAGTCTTCTGGTTTTGGCTGACCGGCTGGTTTGGGCTGGCGTGTGATGACGCACGCGAGAGTCGGCAAGAGAGTCGGCAAAGCAGCCGCCCAGGGCCCACGGTAGCCGCATGCGTCGAAGTGCTACAATAGCGCCCTTTGCGGCGGGTATTTGCGCCGCCCGAGGCGGGCCGATTTGCCTTGTTGTGCTGGTTGGGGCAACGGCTGGGTAGGCCGGGTATCGTGTATCGGGGTATTGGGTATCGGTCGGCAACCCGGTCGCCAACCCGGTCGCCAAGCCGGCCGCCAGGCCTCTCCGATCGCCCGCTTTGCCCGCTTCGCCCGCTTTACGTTCGATCATCCGGCGCGTATGCGGCACACCGCGTGCTCGGCGGTCATCCTGATGCTTTCGGCGGCGCCGGCCGCTTCACCAGACAGTCAAACGGCGCAAGCTCGCCGCCGCATGCTTGCTCAGTGGTCACCCAGTTGCCTCCCGGTTGCCAGGCAGTTGCAACGCGGGCCGCCGCCGTTCAGGTCAGTCAGTACTCCAGGCCACGCGCGCCGTAGCGCGCAGGCGCATTTTTAGCGATAGCAGCCACCATGTCCGACACAGTTGTCATTCCTAGCACCGCGACCTTCGACCAGTTCGGCCTGTCAGCCGACATTTTGAAAGCCATCGCGGAGCAGGGCTACACGACGCCGACGCCGATCCAGGCGCAGGCGATTCCTGTCGTGCTAGCCGGCCGCGACGTGATGGGCGCCGCGCAGACCGGCACCGGCAAGACCGCGAGCTTCTCGTTGCCGATCATCCAGCGTCTGTTGCCGGCCGCGAGCACGAGCGCGTCGCCAGCGCGCCATCCGGTGCGCGCGCTGATCCTGACGCCGACCCGCGAACTTGCCGATCAGGTGGCTGCAAACGTGCAAGCGTATGCAAAGCACACGCCGCTCAGAAGCGCGGTCGTGTTCGGTGGCGTCGATATGAACCCGCAATCGGCGGAGCTGCGGCGCGGCGTCGAAATCCTGATTGCCACGCCGGGCCGCCTGCTCGACCACGTGCAGCAGAAAACCGCGAATCTCGGCCAGGTGCAGATTCTCGTGCTCGACGAAGCGGACCGCATGCTCGATATGGGCTTTCTGCCCGACCTGCAGCGCATCCTGAACCTGCTGCCGAAAGAGCGCCAGACGCTGCTCTTTTCCGCCACGTTCTCGGGCGAGATCAAGAAGCTGGCGGCCACTTACCTGCGCAATCCGCAGACCATCGAAGTCGCGCGCAGCAATTCGACGGCGGCCAACGTCACGCAGATCGTTTATGAAGTCGCGGAAGGCGACAAGACCGGCGCGGTCGTGCAACTGATCCGCGAGCGCAGCCTGAAACAGGTCATCGTGTTCTGCAACAGCAAGATCGGCGCGAGCCGGCTCGCGCGGCAGCTCGAGCGCGACGGCGTGGTGGCCACGGCGATTCACGGCGATCGTTC
>NZ_BAAILL010000036.1:79057-103940 GCF_054589215.1 Paraburkholderia sp. 2C
CGACGCCTTCAAGCGCGGCGAGATCGAAGCGCTTGTCGCCACCGATGTCGCGGCGCGCGGTCTCGATATCGCCGAACTGCCGGCCGTGATCAACTTCGATTTGCCGTTCAATGCCGAAGACTACGTGCACCGGATCGGCCGCACGGGCCGCGCGGGCGCGTCGGGCGACGCGCTGTCGCTATTCAGCGCGAACGAACGCAAGCAGTTGCAGGACATCGAGAAGCTGATCAAACGGCCGCTCGAGGTGCAACGGCTCGTGGTCGACGCGCCGGTGCGGCACCATCACGACGATCGCGGCGCCCGGCGCGGGCGCGACGAGCGCGATGACCGCGGCAGCCGGCGCCGCACGGGCGGCGGCTTCGAGCGCGGCGCCTCGCATGCGCACCGTCAGCCGCCGATCGACGACTTCTTCCTGAAGCCGTACGAGCCTTCGCCGAGCGCGCTGTCCGCGGCATCGGCGAAGCGCGACGAGACCGACGGCGTGCCGCAAAAGCCCGCGTCGAAGCAGCCGCTCGCCGCGCTGCTTGGCGGCTTCGGCATGCCGCGCAAGACCTCTTCGTCTTCCTGATCTTCCCTGTGACTTTCCGGGCCTCGACGGCCCGGCGTCCTGTCTTTCTCCGTTCCGCCGTCGAAGCGTCTACTTCTTCGAAGGCGTCACCACCACCGTGCATGTCGTACCGGCCGACAGCAGCACGCCGTCGGGCACCGAATCGATCCTGATGCGCACCGGCACGCGCTGCGCGAGGCGAACCCAGTTGAAGGTCGGGTTCACATCGGCGAGCAGTTCGCGGCTTTCGGGGTTGTCGCGGTCGTAGATGCCGCGCGAAATGCTCTCGACGTGCCCGCGCAGCACGCCACCGCTCATGAGCCGCATTTCCGCCGCGTCGCCGACGCGCACGTGCGGCAGCTTGGTTTCCTCGAAGTAGCCGTAGACCCAGAACGAGTGGCTATCGACGATCGCCAGCTTCGCCGACCCGCGATCGCGTAGTCGCCGCGATAGACGTTGAGGTTCGTCACATAGCCGTCGACGGGCGCGATGACGCGCGTGCGCTCGAGATTGAGCTTCGCTGCATCGAGCGCCGCGATGGCCTGCTGATACTGCGCCTCGGCCGAGTTGGCGGTATGCGTGGCGTTTTCGCGCGATTCCTTCGACACCACGAGACTATCCATATCCGCGCGCCGCTTCGCGTCGTCGCGGCGCATCTGCAATTCGGCCTTGCGCGCGGCGACAGCCGCCTGCGCCTGCTCGACCGCGATCTGATAGTGCGACGGATCGATTTGCATCAGCAGATCGCCTTTCTTCACGAACTGATTGTCGCGCACCGGCAGCTCGACGACGGCGCCCGACACATCGGGCGCGATGTTGATCACTTCGGCGCGCACGCGGCCGTCGCGCGTCCACGGTTCGTCCATGTAGTGGACCCACAGCGCGCGGCCGATCAGCACCGCGACGACGAAAATTGCCGCAGTCGCGATAAACCCGAGGATGTTACGGATGGTCATGTTTCGGCTCTTTCAACGATAAACGGCGAGACCCAGGCCGCCGCACACGCAAACGAGCAGGCTCGCGCGAAACAGCGACGGGTGCCAGACGACGCTATACACGCCGAGTTGCGCGAGCACGCGGTCGATCATCCATGTCAGCCCCGCGCCGGCGAAAAACAGCACGATGACGGCGGGCATGTACGCGTCGAGGATTGCGACCTCACGAGGCATGGCGAGCTCCTGGTGGCGGATGGCCGGTGCCGTTGCCGTCAAGTTCGGCAAGCGGCGATTGAGGGTCGAGCAGCGCGCTGCGCACGAAGTGCGCGTGGCTCAGGATGCGCTGCATCCGGTGGCGTTCGTCGCGTTCCGGCGCGACTTCGGCGAGCATCTGCTGGACGGCGTCGATTGCGGCGCCGGTCGCGGCGAGCGCGATATCGAGCCGCTGCGCGGTCGGCGTTTCGAACAGGCGGCCGACGTCGTCGCGCATTGTGCGCAGCTTGATGCGCCACGGCGCCATGCGCGCATAGCGCGGCTCACGCGGCAGTTCGTCGATCTCGCGGCGCAAGTCGGTGATCGCGTTGCCCACTTCGAGCACGGCAAAGAGCCAGCGCAGTGTTTCGCGCTTCACTTCGGGCTCGTCGGCCGCCAGCGCGTTGATCTGGAACATCAGGTCGCGCGCGCCGCTTTCGAAGCGCGTGCGCAGCCCGCGTACGCTGCCGCGGCAGCCGGCCACCACCTGTCGGCGCAAGTCGATCAGGAGGCGATTGCGCAGCCACGGTGTGGAGGGCGGCAGCAGCACCGCGAACGCGACCGCGGTGACGAGCATCGACAGCACGAGCGCGAGCGCGTCGTTCATAAAGCTCATCGGATCGTAGATCTCGACGTTGTCCGGGCCCGCCAGAAAGCAGAAGAAGATGCAGTAGCCGACGCCGTAGCCGGCCAGCTTCGGCCGCGTCGTCATGAACACGCCGAGCGCGAGAAATGGCGCGAGCGCCGCGCACAGCAGCGCAAAGCCATCGATATGCGGATAGATGCCGAAGGTGAGAATCATCGCCATCAACGACGCCAGCGTGGTGCCGACGGCCATCTGCCAGGCCATGCGCGGCGGATTCGACGACGACGACGCGAGCGCGCAGATGGCCGCCGCATTGAGCGTGAGCGTCGTGCCGCTCGGCCACGCGGTCGCGATCCAGAACGCGCCGAGCACGCACATCACGATCGCGGCGCGCACGCCCGAGATGCCGGCCGTCAGCGGATTCGTCTTCGGTTCGTAGCGCTCGATCCAGCGCTCGCGCGCATGCGTGGGGACCGCAAGCGACGCGTAGGTGGCCGTGTACGCGTGCAGATCCTCGACAAAGCGGTAGAGCAGTTCGGATGCCGTATCGAAGTCGAGCAGCGGCTCATCGGGATGCACGGCGAGTTCGGCGCGCGTCGCGCGAATGCGTTTGGGCAGCTCCGTCTTATACGCTTCGAGCTGTTCGGCCGAATGGATCGCATCGGCGGCCGTACGCACGGGCTCGCCGGACTGCCGGTGCAACAGCGGCGCGATTTCGCGGAAATACGGTTCGAGCGCGTCGATCGTGACCCATGCGCTCTGCCTATGCAGACGGTTCATCAGCTGATGCAGCGCGTGAAAACGCGTCGACGCCGCCATGAACTCGGTATTGAGCCGCGCGAGGCGCCCGCCGCGCATCCGCGATTCGGGGCTTTCGAACACAGCCATGCTGCGCATCGCTTCAAGGCCGACGATATCCGCAATGAAGCGCGCATTGGTCTCTTCGATCTGCGCGCGTTCGATACGGCCGCCGAGCACGTTGCCGACGTAATCGACGAACGAGCTGAAGCGCGCGCGCACGGTCGTGCGCACCAGTTCGCCCGTGTGTTCGGGAAACAGCAGGGCGCTGACGGTGCCCGCGCAGACGATGCCGAGCAGCACTTCCGAGACGCGTGTCAACGCGGACAGCAGCGCGCCGTCCGGGTGTTGCGAAGCGGGAATGCCGATCAGCGCGGCCGTATAGCCGGCCAGCACGAAGCCGTACGAGCGGAAGTTGCGATTGCGCGCGGCGCCGGCCGTGCAGATGCCGACCCACAGGGCCGTCGACAGAATGAACAGTTCGGGCTGCTGCGGAAAAAGACCGAGCAGCGCGAGCATCACGACGAGGCCGACCAGCGTGCCGCCGATCCGGTAGAAGCTCTTCGCGAATACCGCGCCGCTTTGCGGCTGCATCACGATAAAGACGGTCGTCATCGCGGTGCGCGGCTGCGGCATCTCGAGCTTCATCGCGATGCCGATCGCGAGAAAGGCCGCAGTCAGCGCCTTCAGGATGTAGATCCAGTTGCGGCCGTCGGTGCGCGCCCAGTCGGAGAACGCCGCGCGGAGCGACGGCAGCGACAAGGCGTCTGGCGTGGAGGACGGTGTGGTCATGGCGAGCGCTCCGCGGTCAGGGCGCTTTCGCGGCTGTCGCTGCGTTCAGCGGCGCGGCGCCAGCCGCACGCGCTGACGCGGAATGCGGTGCGGCTGGCTGCGCAGCACTCGACGTATCGCGTGCTGCGGGAGCAACGGCTGCCGCATCGGAAGCGGCATTGGCCGCGCTCGCGCGCTTAGCCGCCTTGCGGCGTTCGCTCGCGGGCCAGGTATCCGCTTCCGACGGACCATCGGCCGGCTCCGCAAGGCCGCCGCCGAGTGCCGCGACGAGCGTCGCGCGTGCGTTCAGCCGGTCGGCCTGCACGCGCGCCACGCCTTCCTGCGCGCGCAGCTGCTGCGTTTGCGCGATCAGCACGTTCACATAATCGGTCAGGCCGCGCCGGTAGCCCTCGCGCGAGAGACGATAGTTTTTCGTCGCGATATCGACGGCGCGCTGCGCTTCCTTCGCCTGGGTTTCAAGCGAGCGGATCCGCACGACCTGGTCGGAAATCTGCTTCAACGCGCCGACGATCGCCTGGTTGTACTGCTCGGCGGCTATGTCGTAGCCGGCCGACGCGGCGCCGAGCTGCGCGCGCAGACGCCCGCCGTCGAGAATCGGCAGCGACGCGGCCGGCCCCGCGGTCCACTGGCCGTTCTGCGCATGCAGAAACTGGAAGAACGGCCCCATCGCGGCGAAGCCGCCGACCGATGCGAGCAGATTGATATTCGGATAAAAGTCCGCGTGCGCGACGTCGATGCCACGCGCCTGCGCCGCGACGGTCCAGCGCGCCGCCACAATATCGGGACGATGGCCGAGCAGCTCCGCGGGCAGCGCCGACGGCAGGCCGGCGGGGCCGTTCAACGCAAGTTGCGGTCGCGTGATCGTGTCGCCCGCGCCGGGCCCTTTGCCGGCGAGCGCGGCAAGCTGATTGCGGCCGAGCGCGATTTCCTCTTCGAGCGCATCGATGCGCCGCTCCGACTCGGGCAGCGGCGTTTCGGCCTGCGAGACTTCGAGCTGCGTGCCAAGGCCGCCTTTGAGCCGCCGGTTCGCGAGGTCGGCGACCTGCTGCTGTTGCGCGAGCGTGCTTTTCTCGATGTCGAGCAGCTCGTAGTTCAGCGCCAGGTCGATATACGTGCGCACCACGTTCGCTTCGATTTCGAGCTGTGCGGCGCGTGCATCGGCCGCGCTTGCATGCGCGAGGTCGAGCGCGGCTTCGGCGGCGTTCTTGTCGCGGCCCCACAGGTCGAGGTGGTACGACAGACTCAGCGCCGCCGTGTTATTCCACGTGGTCTGGTCGGCGAGCGGGCCGGGCCCGTAATAGACGTTATCGGGCCAATGCTGCCCTTGAATGGACAGATTGCCGTTGACCTGCGGGGCAAGCGCGGCCGCATTGACCGCCGCGAGCGCCTGCGCATTGCGCACGCGCGCCTGCGCGACGCCGAGCGTCGGATTGCCGGCCAGCGCCGCTTCTACCCAACTGTTTAGTTGGGGGTCCTTGTAGGCACGCCACCAGTCGACGGCGGGCCATTGCGCGTCGATATCGGCGGCGCGAATCGCCGCGCCCGCATCGAGCGACATGGGGTCGTTGCTGTGCGCTTGCGGCGCCACGTTTCCGGGAGACGCGCAGCCGGCAATTATTAGCGAGATCGCAAGAACGGCGAACGCGGCGATCCCATTCATCACCGGAAACTGCACGATTTTCTCCCTAATTGACTATGAAACGCTGTTCGCCATTATATTTTTCAGCTGATTAGCGAATAATGGGCAAAGGTGTAACGCATCTTTACCGGATTTGCGATAATCGCCCTTACAGTATGTGCAACAATCGGCTCCACAGGTAGTCAAGGATCGACATGGATACGCTCCAGAACATGCGCGTCTTTTCCCGCGTCGTCGAGGCGGGCAGTTTCACCGCTGCCGCGCAGCACCTCAACACCACCACTGCGTATGCGTCGCGCGCTGTTTCGGACCTCGAAGCACATTTGCGCACGCGCCTCCTGAATCGGACCACGCGCCGTATCGCGCTCACGGAGGCCGGCGAGCGTTACCTGCAGCGTTGCGAGCAGATTCTCGCGTATGTGGATCAGGCCGAGGCGGAAGCGAGCGACGCGCACGCGCGCCCGTCAGGCAAGCTGAAAGTCCATGCGATGACGAGTTTTGGTCAGCACTACGTCGTGCCGGCGGTAGGCGGGTATCAGCAGATCTATCCGGAGGTGCACGTCGAACTGACGCTTGCGCAACGTATGCCCGATCTGCTCGACGAAGGTTACGACGTTGCGCTCGTGCTCGCGCAGCACCTGCCCGATTCGGGGCTCGTGTCGCAGCGTCTGGGCAGTGTGTTCAGCATCACGTGCGCGTCGCCGGGGTATCTCGAGCGCAACGGCGTGCCGCAAACGCCGGCGGATTTGCGCCACCACGTGTGCCTGCGCCTGCTCACGCCGATTTTCCCGACCGACGAATGGATGTTCGACGGTCCGAGCGGACAGGAGACCGTTGCGCTCGGACCGGCCTCGTTCCAGGTGAATGTCGCGGAAGCGCAGGCGGTGGCGGTGCGCGAAGGCATGGGCATCGGGCTCCTGCCGCTCTACTCGGCCATTGCGGGACTGCGCAGCGGCGAGCTGGTATGGGTGCTGCCCGAGTACACGTCGCAGGAAATGACGCTGTATGCGCTCTATGCGTCGCGCCAGTATCTCGACGCGAAGATTCGCACGTGGGTCGAGTATCTGCGCGACGGGTTACCCGCGACGCTTGCCAACGATCACGCCGAATTGCGCAAGTTCGCGCGTACCTGATCGACCCCCCCGGCGCGTCGGGGGCAAGCGGCGCGCGGCGGGCGCCGGTCCGCTTGCCGCTTCCGTACGACGTTACAGATGCCGTTGCATCGCAACACTTCCTTACTTTCCACGCGGACCGGTTTTGCTAACGTGGAGTCCATGCCGCTGCCGGCTCCCGCGGCGGCGCACGACGCAATCCGCCACCCATCCGCAACGAATGGCAAGAAGAGGAAAACATGGATACGCATCTGATGATCGGTGTCGCTGTTATTTTTGGACTGATCGTGGTTGCCGCGTCGCGCGACGTGCTTCGACGCCTGCGGCCACAGCCGCGGCTCGTGCCGGTGAAAGTCAGAACGATGCAGCCGGCGCGCAGGGATGATGCGAGCAGTCTCTGATTCGGCCTTTCGCTTCCGCTAAATCTTCACTACCTTCGTCCAGCTGAACTGCCCGTTCTCGAACTGACGCGTACGCCTGTCGAAGTAGCCGCGCGGATTGCAGACAACGCGCGTGCCGTGCTCGACGTAATCGAAAGCGGTATGCGTGTGGCCGTGGATCCACAGCGCGACGGGCTCGCGCACCAACTCGGGCAGGTCGTTGACGAAGCCTGCCGATACGAGGTCGTTCGCATATTTCGCCGCGAGGCTGCGCCGATGCGGCGCATGATGGGTGACGACGATGGTCTTGCCTGCGAACGGTTGCGCGAGTGCCTCGGTGAGCCACGCGCGTGCGCGTGCATGGAGCGCGAGCGAATCGGCGGGGGTGAAAGGGCGAGGCGTGCTCGGTTCTTCGTTGGTGTTCCCCGCGTTGCCCCACGCAACCTGAATCAGCCCGCGGTAGTCGAGCATGGCGCGCTGGGCGGCGGCAATCGACGCCGCGCGCGCATCCGGTTGCGCGCCGTACAGTTCGAAGTCGGTCCACAAGGTCGTGCCGAGCACGCGCCATTGGCCGAGCGGGTCGACGAGCGCGGCGTTGTTCAGGAAGTGCACGTTGTCGACCGAATGCGCGGCGTCGTGCATCGCCGATTCGAGCGCGCCGAACTCTCCGTCGTAGTACTCGTGATTGCCCGGTACATAGACGACCGGCACCGCGCCATCGAACGTTTGCGCGGCCCAGCGCAACCCTTGTGCGTGATTGTGGATGTCGCCCGCGAGCACGATCAGGTCGGCATCGGCGTGCGGGATGACGTCGGGCTCGTCGTGCTCGAGGTGCAGATCGGACAGCACGCGAATCTTCATCGATACGGCTCCCATGCGCCGCGCGCGGGCGGCGTGTTCCGTTCATGCCGCACGGTGGCGGCGTGGGTGGTGCTTCGTCTAGCGTAGCACCTTCGTGTGCGGTGTCTCGTGTCGCGCTTGTGCTTGCCGCTTGTGCTTGCCGCTTATGCATGCGCTGATGCGTGGCGCCCTTTGCATGGCGCTCTTGCGAGGCGCTTTTGTGTGACGCCCTTTGCGCGAACTACGCCGCTTTCTTCGCGCGCCGCGCCGCCCGTTTGAACGGTCCGACATAGGCCAACGCGCACGCGAAAAACAGCACCGCGAGTAACGCTTCGAGCCATGCCAGCGACGCGCTCGGACCACGGTCGCTCATGCCGCGCACGATGCCCTCCATCAGATAGAGCAGCACCAGCATCGATGCCCACTGCAGCGTATAGAGACGGCGGCGCCAGACGCCCGGCAGCGCAAGCAGCAGCGGCAGCGCCTTCAACACGAGCGCCGAGCCGCCGGGACGCAACGGCGCGATGCGCCATTCCCAACCGACGCACAACGCAATCAGCAAGACGAGTGATGCAGTTGCGCCGTAAGCGGCCCACGCCGATGCGCGCGGCGCGGCGGTTGGCGTGGCAGGCGGGCGTGGTGTATTCATCGGTATGCGGGGCGCCTTGTTGTCGAGCGCGCCTACGGACGTTCGGTCATCGACGCCGCGGTGCGCGCGATGCGTGTGCCGAGCGCTATCGCGAGGGCTTTCTCGTCGGCGGAAATGCCGTGTGCGGCGGAGTCGGCGCGCGCGTGGTGTGAGGCGCCATACGGCGAGCCGCCCGTCTGCGTCGTGTTGAGCAAACTTTCCGTGTAGGGGATGCCGACGATCAGCATGCCGTGATGCAGAAGCGGCAGCATCATCGACAGCAGGGTGGTTTCCTGTCCGCCATGCAGGCTCCCCGTCGACGTGAACACGCAGGCGGGCTTGCCGGCGAGTGCGCCCGATAACCACTGCGGCGTGGTGCCGTCGAGAAAGTATTTGAGCGGCGCGGCCATATTGCCGAAGCGCGTCGGCGAGCCCAGAGCAAGGCCCGCGCACTCTTCGAGATCGCGCAGCTCGGCATACGGCGGGCCTTCGCTCGGGATGTCGGGCGCGGTTGCCTCGCAAACGGTCGAAACCGGCGGGACCGTGCGCACGCGCGCCTGCATGCCGGGAACGCTATCGACGCCTTGCGCGATCGCGAGCGCGAGTTCGCGTGTCGCGCCATGCCGGCTGTAGTAAAGCACGAGGATGTCTTTCATAAGCTCTTTTTAGTGAACGGGTATTATAGGGGTTGGGTCCGGCGCTCATGCCACGCAGTCACGTCAAACTCGGGGTCAAACTCGGGGTCAACCCCGGCACGGCGGCGTTTCGGAGAGATCGATGAAGTGGAAGGAGCTCGGCTTGCTGTCGCGCGTATTGCCCCTGTTGTCCCGCTTGCGTGTCGACTTCGATACGGTGAAACGTCTCGCGCAATTCGCCGCGCAGCGCAGCGGCGAAGACCGTATCCCGCAGGTGGCCGGCAGCCTGACATTCACGACGATGCTCTCGCTCGTGCCGCTTGCCACAGTCGCCTTCGCGCTCTTCACGGCGTTTCCGATCTTTGCATCGTTCCAGAGTTCGCTGCAGGGCTTTCTGGCCGACCACCTGATGCCGGCGCAGTTCAACAACCAGATCTTCAAGTACCTGAACCAGTTCGCGTCGAAGGCGAAGGGCCTGACGACGATCGGCATGATCGTGCTGCTCGTCACCTCGGTCATGACGATGATGACGGTCGAATCGGCCTTCAACGTGATCTGGCGTGTGCGCAAGGCGCGGCCGTTCGCGCAGCGCGTGCTCGTCTACTGGGCGATCCTGACGCTCGGGCCGCTGCTGATCGGCGTGAGCCTGTCGATTTCGTCGTATCTGTTTACGCGATCGATGGCGTACACGGCGACGCAACACATTCCGTCGATGATCGAATGGGCGCTGACAGGCGCCGCGCTGCCGCTGACCGTGCTCGCGTTCACGCTGATGTACATGTACCTGCCGAATTGCCGCGTCGAATGGCGCGATGCGGCGGTGGGCGGGCTGTGCGCCGCGATCGCATTCGAGTTCGCGAAGCGCGGCTTCGGTTTCTACATTCGCCGCATACCGAGCTATACGGCCGTGTATGGCGCCTTCGCGGTAGTGCCGCTGTTCCTGCTATGGATGTACCTGAGCTGGTTCATCACCCTGGTGGGCGCGATGATCGCGTCGGCATTGCCCGCGATTCGCATCGGGCAATTCCACCGTCCTTATTTTGCTGGCGGCGATCTGCTCTACGCGCTCGAGCTGCTCGCGACGCTCAGCGATGCGCGCGACACCGGCTCGCGCGGCTACACGGTGGCCGAACTCGCGCGCATGCTTCGCCGCGACATGGACACTATCGTGCGCCTCCTGCAGCAGCTCGAGACGGTCGGCTGGATCGTGCCGCTCGACGAGAACGGCTCGCAGCCGCACTACGTGCTGCTTGCGAACCCGAATCAGATCACCGTGCGGCAGCTCTACGATCTGCTTGTGATCGATCGCGGCGAACTCGCGTATCAGGCCAATCTCGATTCGACGCATGTTCACGGCGCGACGCTGCTCGCGGCGCTCGAAAACGACAAGCTCGATGTCACGCTTGCCGCATTGATCGCGGCACGTGCGGAAGAGCGCGCCGCGCAGCAGGCCGACGACGGCGCACGCGGGACGTCGGCGATGCCCCATCGGGTGGCTTGACGGGCCGACATGCGCGGCTAGAGGCTGCTGGCCTCCGGCGCGGCTGCACGAGTGGTTGCGATTGCGGCTACAGCGAGATCTTTCCCGAGCAGATGTCCTTGAACATCACCCAGTCGCCCATCAGGCTGTAGATCGGATGGCGGAATGTGGCGGGGTGGTTCTTCTCGAAGAAGAAATGCCCGACCCATGCAAACCCGTACCCGCATACGACTGCCACCGGCAGCCACATCCAGTCGGCCGACGCGAGCGCCAGCGCGACGCAGCCGATGACGCCGAGCGAGCCGAGAAAGTGCAGACGTCGCGACGTCAGATTGCGGTGTTCTTCCAGGTAGTACGGATAGAACTCGGCGAAGCTCGCGAAGTGCGGTTCATTTTGCGTGGAATGCGGATCCATCTTCAGCTCCCGTGCGTTGCCGCTTGCAGGCACGAATTCATTGTGCGGCGTTCCATTCGCGCGCGCAACCTGGCCATTCGGCTAATGGTGCGTAACCGCTCAGGCAGGTACGCTGGCAGGTAACGTGGAGGCGAACGAAAAAAGCGCATCGAGCGTCGCGTCGGGCTGTTCGGCCATCAGCGCATGGCCGGCATCGAGCGCGACGATGTCGAACGGTACCTGCGATTGGCGGAACGCCTCGGCCAGTGCGCGGGTGGCGCGCGGCGGCGTCATCAGGTCGCGCTTGCCGGAGATTATCCGCACGGGGCAGCGCACGCGCGCGGCGCGTTCGAGGCCGTCCGCATATTCGTTGCACGCATTGAAGTCGGTATGAAAGAGGCGCGGCTCGCCGGCTGCCGCGACACGCTCCATCAGGCGCTGGTTCATCCCGTGCAGCCAGAAGCCTGGCGCGGGGCACGACGGCTTCGCGGCGATCGTCGAATGCGACCACTGGTTGACCATGTCGATTGCTTCGGTTTCGCGCTCGCGTGCGGCGTCGAGCAGCGCGTCGGAAACGGTCATCGGCACGGCGGTGGCGAGCAGCGCGAGATGCGTTGCGCGCTCGGGGTAGCGGGCCGCGAAGTCGAGCGCAACGAGCGAGCCCATGCTGTGGCCGGCCACCCACGCGCGGGCGGTACCGGTCGCGTCGAGGAGCGCCGCGAGCCAGTCGGCGAGTGCGCCGATGCTGGCGAGCGCGGGGCCCGCGCTGCGGCTATGTCCGGGCAGATCGACGGCGAGCACGCCAAAGCCGTGATGCGCGAAGTAGCGCGTTTGCAGCGCCCAGACGCTGTGGTCGTGTTCGGCGCCGTGGATAAACACGGCCGTCGGCAGCGCCGGGTCGAGGGGTTTGCCGCCCGTGTAGGCGTAGGCCGCTTTGCCGTTCACGTCGACAATCATGGGGACTCCTTGTGCGCGGCATTGCATTGCGCCCTGGGGGAGGTGGCGGGTGTGCCGGTCGCGGGCTGTGGCTGGTTCTTTGCGCCAGGGCCGGTAGCAGCACGGGCACCAGCACCAGCACCGGTACCAGCACCAGCGGCTTTTTGCACTGCCTTCAACGCCCGCTTGAGATCGTCGATCAGATCGTCCGGGTCTTCGAGGCCGATCGACAGCCGCACCGTGCCTTCCGCGATGCCGGCCGCCGCGAGCGCGGCCGCGTCCATCCGGAAGTGCGTGGTGGATGCGGGGTGGATCACCAGCGAGCGCGCATCGCCGACATTCGCGAGATGCGAAAAGAGCGCGAGCGCCTCGATGAACCGGCGGCCTGCCGCGCGGTCGCCGCGCAGATTGAAGCTGAACACGGCGCCCGCGCCGCGCGGCAGCAGACGCTTCGCAAGCGCATGGTCCGGATGCGACGGCAACTCGGGATAGGCGACCGATACCACAGCCGGATGCGCGGCAAGAAAGTCGACCACCTTGCGCGTGTTCGCGACATGACGCTCCATGCGCAGCGGCAAGGTTTCGATGCCCTGCAGCAATTGCCAGGCGGCTTGCGGATGCAGGCACGCGCCGAAGTCGCGTAACCCCTCGCGGCGCGCGCGCAGCAGGAAGGGCGCGACGGTGCTTTCTTCGGCGAACACCATGCCGTGAAAGCCCGCATACGGCTCGGTGAACTCCGCAAAGCGGCCCGACGCGGCGAAATCGAAGGTGCCGCCGTCCACCAGTGCGCCGCCGATGGTCGTGCCGTGGCCGCCGAGGAATTTGGTCGCCGAGTGGTAGACGAAGTCGGCGCCGTGCTCGAACGGCTTGATCAGATAGGGCGTCGTGAACGTCGAATCGACGAGCAGCGGCACCCGCTGCTGATGCGCGATCTGCGCGAGCGCTGCGATATCGAGCACCTCCAGGCCCGGGTTGCCGAGCGTCTCGCCGAACAGCAGGCGCGTATTGGGCCGCACGGCCGCGCGCCAGGCGTCGAGATCGCCGGGTCTGACGAAGGTCGTCTCGATGCCGAAGCGCGGCAGCGTGTAGCTGAGCAGATTATGCGAGCCGCCGTAAAGGGCGCTCGACGCGACGATATGCGAGCCCGCACCCATCAACGTCGCAATGGCAAGGTGCAGCGCGGCCTGGCCGCTGGCCGTGCCGATCGCGCCCGCGCCGTTTTCGAGCGCGGCCACGCGTTCCTCGAATACGGCGACGGTCGGGTTCGAGATCCGCGAGTACACATGGCCCGCGCGCTCCATGTTGAAGAGCGCGGCCGCATGGTCGGTATCGCGAAACGTGAAAGACGTGGTCTGATAGATCGGCGTCGCACGCGCGCCGGTGGTCGGATCCGGGGCCGCGCCGGCATGCAGCGCGAGCGTATCGAAACGGTTGGCTGGCATCGGAACGGCAGGGCATGAAAGCCGCGCGGAGGGTGGGGGTGTGGCCATCGTATCACCCGCGTGGTCGCGCCGGAGAGGCCTGGTGTGCCGGGCTTGCAGGCCGGTTCATCGCCGGGCTTGCCGCTTGCGCCATCCGCCCATGGCTGGCGGAACCGGGCTCACCCGCGCCTTGCCTCGCTGCTTTCCTTTTAGGGGCCTTTCCGCTAGCATCAAAAATAATGCCATCCAAGCCTATCCGCGCATCATCAGGAGACGAATCATGCGAGTCAGCGATATCCTCAAAGTGAAGGGAAACACCTTATTCACGGTGACACCCGACACCCCGCTCAACGACGCGATCGACGCGATGGCCGAACACGATATCGGCTCGCTTGTCGTGATGGAGTACGGCGATCTGGTCGGCATGCTGACCTTCCGCGAAATCATCCTTACGCTATCGCGCAACGGCGGCAGCGTCGGCACCACGACGATCCGCAAGATCATGGACGACCATCCGCTCACCTGCACGCCGGAAACGGACGTCAACGAAGTGCGGCGCATGATGCTCGAGCATCATGTGCGCTATCTGCCGGTCATGGAAAGCCGTGCGCTGATGGGCGTGATCTCGTTCTACGACGTCGCGAAGGCGGTCGTGGAAGAACAGGGCTTCGAGAACCGCATGCTGAAAGCCTATATCCGCGACTGGCCGGAAGAGCGGGAACCGGCACAGTAAAATCGAGCCTGCGGCGTCGGCCACGCCGCACGCCATCCGACTCGCTTGCCGGTTTCACGCTACTGCACCGGTGGTTTGGTGTAGGGTACGGGTTATCCCGGAGTGAGCCTCGCCGGGGTTATCCACGATCCCGTCGCGATTTTGCTGATACAGGGCGGCTGACGATGCATCGGAGCGCGCGCGAAAGCGTGCGCTTTTTTGTGTCCACGTTCAGCGCCATCACCGAGCTGGCAGACTGGCGGCCCGTTGTCTACCTTACATTGTGCCTTCCGGCTTCTGCCGATACTCCGCTTTCCGTATCCGATGAGCGATCGACCGCTACCCGCCGCCCGCCGTGCCGCCCGTGAAGGGCACGCGCACGAATCGCAGTTCCGTCTGCTGCGCGAGCGGCGCTTCGCGCCCTTCTTCTGGACGCAGTTCCTTGGCGCGATGAACGACAATGTGTTCAAGATCGGCTTCACGTCGCTCGTCACCTATCAGGCGGCGCGCTTTTCGGGCGTCAATCCCGATACGGCCGCGTTTCTGATCTCCGCCATCTTTATCCTGCCGTTCGTGCTGTTTTCCGCGACCTCCGGCCAGATCGCCGACAAGTACGACAAGGCGATGCTGACGCGTTTCGTGAAGACCTTCGAAATCGGCGTGATGCTCGTCGGCGGCGCGGGCTTCTGGTTGCATAGCGCGCCGCTGCTGTACCTGTGCACCTTCATGATGGGCGTGCATTCGACGCTCTTCGGCCCGGTCAAGTATGCGTATCTGCCGCAGCATCTGGAGAAGCCCGAACTGGTCGGCGGCAATGGGCTGGTCGAAATGGGCACCTTCGTCGCGATTCTGCTCGGGACCATCGTCGGCGGCGCGGCGGCGGGCCTTGCCGCGCACAGCGAAGCGATTCTCGCGGGCGGCTGCCTCGCGATTGCGGTGATCGGCCGTGTCGTGTCGGGCTTCGTGCCTGCGTCGAGGCCCGCGCAGTCGAGCCTCGAGATCAACTGGAATCCCGTCAGCGAAACGTGGCGCAATCTGAAGCTCGCGCGCGAACACCGTACGGTGTTTCTGAGCCTGCTCGGCATTTCCTGGCTGTGGTTTGTCGGCGCGACGTTTCTGTCGTCGTTTTTCCGTTTCGCGAAGGATGTGCTGTCCGCGAACCCCGATGTGGTGACCGTGCTGCTCGCGACGTTTTCGGTGGGCATCGGCATCGGCTCGCTGATGTGCGAGCGGCTGTCGAAGCGCCGCATCGAGGTCGGGCTCGTGCCGCTCGGGTCGATCGGCATGAGCGTCTTTGCGATCGACCTGTTTTTCGCGAGCCACACGCTGCCGCGCGCGGCGCATCTGCTGTCGGTTGCCGAGTTTCTTGCGCTGCCCGCACACTGGCGGGTGCTCGCCGATCTGTTCCTGCTTGCGATGTTCGGCGGCTTCTATAGCGTGCCGCTCTATGCGCTGATTCAGGCGCGCAGCGTGCCGAGCCATCGCGCGCGCATTATCGCCGCGAATAACATTCTGAACTCGCTGTTCATGATCGTTTCGGCGCTGATGGCGGTGGCGCTGACATCGGCGGGCGTCGGCATTCCGGGGCTTTTCCTCGTGACCGCGCTGCTCAATGTCGTGGTCGCCATTTATATCTATTCGCTCGTGCCGGAGTTTCTGCTGCGTTTCGTCGCGTGGTTGCTCGTGCATACGTTTTACCGGATCCGCCTCGTGCACGCCGAGCGTATTCCGGAAGAGGGCGCCGCGGTGCTGGTGTGCAATCACGTGAGCTATGTCGATGCGATTGTGATCATGGCCGAAAGCCCGCGGCCGATCCGCTTCGTGATGGATCATCGGATTTTTCGCACGCCGTTCGTCGGCTGGCTGTTCCGGCACGCGAAGGCGATTCCGATCGCGCCCGGGCATGAAGATGCCGCCTTGCTCGAACGCGCTTACGATGCGTGCGCGCAGGCCCTGAAGGAGGGCGACCTCGTCTGCATCTTTCCGGAGGGCAAGCTCACGCGAACCGGCGATATCAATCCGTTCCGTCACGGCGTGACGGAGATCTTGCGCCGCGAGCCGGCGCCGGTTCTGCCGATAGCGCTGCGCGGCTTGTGGGGCAGCGTGTTTTCGCGCGGCAGCGATTCGCAATGGCCGCGGCCTGTGCACAAGGGCGTGATGAGCCGGCTCACGCTTGCGGTCGGCGAGCCGCTCGAGCCGGCGCAGGTTACGCCCGAGGGTTTGCAGCAGGTCGTCGCGGAGTTGCGAGGCGCGCGCAAATAAGTTGGTAAATGAGCGGGCAAAAAGCGCACAAATGAGCGCACCTCGGTCGCGGCCTGACGGACGTCGCGGCGCACACCGACGGCGCGCGCCAAAGCAATGCGCTGCCCGATATCCACTTGCGTCCACTCGCGGCGCGGGACCGGGCGCACGCCAGGCTGGCATAATATCGGTCTCCCCGCTTTACTTTGGACGACGCTCATGTCCGGCAACACGTTCGGTACGCTCTTCACCGTCACGACCTTCGGCGAATCGCATGGCCCCGCCATCGGTTGTGTGATCGACGGCTGCCCGCCCGGCATGGCCCTCGTCGAAGCCGATATCCAGTTCGAACTCGATCGCCGCAAGCCGGGCACCTCGCGCCATGTCACGCAGCGTCAGGAAGAAGACAAGGTCGAGATCCTGTCCGGTGTGTTCGAAGGGCAGACCACCGGCGCGCCGATCGCGCTTCTGATCCGCAATACCGATCAGCGCAGCAAGGACTACGGCAACATCGCCGAAACGTTCCGCCCCGGCCACGCCGACTACACCTACTGGCAGAAGTACGGCATTCGCGATCATCGCGGCGGCGGCCGCTCGTCGGCGCGTCTGACTGCGCCGACCGTCGCGGCGGGCGCGGTCGCGAAGAAGTGGCTGCGCGAGCATCTGGGCACCGAGATTCGCGGCTATATGTCCGCGCTCGGCGAGATCGACGTGCCGTTCGTCGATTGGGCGCATGTGCGCGAGAATCCGTTCTTCGCGGCGAATGCCGAGATCGTGCCGCAACTCGAAGCGTATATGGACGCGCTGCGCAAAGAGGGCGATTCGATCGGCGCGCGCATCAACGTGGTTGCATCCGGTGTGCCGGTCGGCCTCGGCGAACCGCTGTTCGACCGGCTCGACGCCGATATCGCGTACGCGATGATGGGCATCAACGCGGTGAAGGGCGTCGAACTCGGCGCGGGTTTCGCGAGCGTGGCGCAACGCGGCTCCGTGCATGGCGACGAACTCACGCCCGAAGGCTTCGTCGGCAATCATGCGGGCGGCGTGCTCGGCGGCATTTCGACGGGGCAGGACATCACGGTCTCGATCGCCATCAAGCCGACTTCGAGCATTCGCACGCCGCGCCGATCGATCGACAAGTCCGGCGAGCCGGCTATCGTCGAAACATTCGGGCGGCACGATCCGTGTGTCGGCATTCGCGCGACGCCGATCGCCGAGGCCATGCTCGCGCTGGTGCTGATCGATCACGCACTGCGGCATCGCGCGCAATGCGGCGACGTGGTTGTCGCGACACCGAGGATCGCCGCGAAGGCGCCGTAACAGGCAGCAGCGCGGTAACGTCGCACTCATGTTGCACGCATGCCGCGTGCATTTCCTGTGCGTTTCCCGCGCATTTCCGGGCTACGGGCCGCGGCTCGCGCCGCCGGTAGCCGCCGGTGGCCGCTGGTGGCCGCCGGCGGGTCGCGAACACAAGCATAAGGTTTCACCGTTTTACTGTCCGTGGAGCATAACGATGACAGCCTCCACACCTTCCAGCGCCGATGCCCTGGCGCAACTTCACGCGCGCGCCACGGCGCCGAACGCGGTGGCCGCCGACTGGCTCGCGTACGGCAACGCGCTCTTCACGCAGGCCGGTCGCGACGCACAGCGATTGCGCGACGCGTTGAGCGCGTTCGTGCGCGCATGGCGTCTCGACGCGTCGAGCGACCCCACATTGCTGCCTAAAATTGCGCAGACCGCGTTTATCGTGCGCGACTGGCCGCTCGTCGAATCCGCGACCGAACTGCTGCTCGCCCGCGACGCCGCCGATGCGAACGCGCTCGTCTGGCGCTCGGCCGCGATGCAACAGCGCGACGATTTCAACGAAGCGCAGCGCTTGTTGCTCGAAGCGGCACGCGTCGCGCCGAACAATCCGGTCGTGCTGCACAAGCTCGCGTTGTGTGTCAAGGAACAGGGCCGCTTTGCCGAAGCCGAAGCGCTGTTGCGCCGTGTGCTCGAACTGTCGCCGGACAGCCCGCCCGCGCAATTCGACCTCGCGGAACTCGAAATCCGCGCGGGCCGCTTCGCGCAAGCGTGGCCGCACTACGAGGCGCGTCTTGCTTTCGACGACGGCATCGGCAACGCGCAACAGGCGCTTGCCGCGCTCAGTCCGCACTGGCGCGGCGAGCCGCTCGAGGGCAGGACACTCGTCGTCTATGGCGAGCAGGGACATGGCGATTGCCTGTGGGCGGCGCGCTTTGTGCCGCTTCTCGCGCAACGCGCGCGCGACGAAGGCGGTCGCGTGATATTCGGCCATGACGGGCCGCTGCGCGCGCTGTTCGAGCGCATGCTGCCGGCCGACGTCAAGCTCGAAACGAGTCTCGACACGCATCCCG
Organism: Paraburkholderia sp. 2C; assembly: GCF_054589215.1. NCBI lineage: Bacteria > Pseudomonadati > Pseudomonadota > Betaproteobacteria > Burkholderiales > Burkholderiaceae > Paraburkholderia > Paraburkholderia sp. 2C. Next base: position 97,761 of record NZ_BAAILL010000036.1, read on the forward strand.
ATTTCCATTGCGGCCTGATGAGCTTGCCGTTGTATCTCGGCATTCACGATGCGGCCGGTTGGGCGCAACCGTATCTGAGTGCCGACCCGGCGCGTGTCGAAGCATGGCGCGGCTATATCGTTGCGCCCGCAACGAGCAGTCAGTCAAGCGGACCGCAAGCCGATCGGCACAACCGCGTGTGCCGCGTCGGTATCGTCTGGAACGGCAACCCGGCGCATGTGCGCGATGCGCGTCGTTCGGTGCCTGTCGAGCAGATCGAAGCGCTGCTTGCAGTGCCGGGCGTCACCTGGTTTGCGTTGTCGCCGGGCCGCGAAGCGACCGTCGCGCAATGGCGCGCGCACGGCGTGAATATCGTCGACCCGACTGCGCATTTCGGCGCGGGCTTCGACGATGTGGCCGCGCTGATGATGAATCTCGACCTCGTTGTGACGATCGACAGCGGCCCTGCGCATCTGGCCGGCGCGCTCGGCGTGCCGACTTGCCTGATGATCGACCACGTGTCGGCGTGGTTCTGGGGCAATGAAACGCAAGGCACGCCGTGGTATGGCTCGCTCGAGCTATACCGCCAGCCATCGGTGGGCGCATGGGCGCCAGTGATCGAGCGGGTTAAAGCGAGAGTCGAAGCGTTAGCCGCGGCGACTGCCGACGGACATCGCTCATAGGAAGTAGCGAAGCACCGCGGCGCCACCGCCTTGCCGCGACGCATCGCTGCGCACTACATGTTCGGATAATTCGGCCCGCCGCCGCCTTCCGGCGTGACCCACACGATGTTCTGCGTCGGGTCCTTGATATCGCAGGTCTTGCAGTGCACGCAGTTTTGCGCATTGATCACGAGGCGCTCGTTGCCGTCGTCGCCCTTGACGAACTCGTAGACCGCGGCGGGGCAGTAGCGGCCCTCGGGCCCCGCGTACGTCCGGAAGTTCACATCGACCGGTACCGACGGATCTTTCAGCGTCAGATGCGCCGGCTGATTCTCCTCGTGATTCGTGTTCGAGACGAACACCGAAGAGAGCCGGTCGAAGGTCAGCTTGCCATCGGGCTTCGGATAATCGATCGGCTTGCACTCGGATGCGGGCTTCAGCGTTTCGTGGTCCCAATGCTGATGATGCAGCGTCCACGGCACATTGCCGCCCAACAGCTTCTGCTCGATGCCCACCATCACGGTGCCGAGATAAAGCCCTTTACTCATCCACTGCTTGAAATTGCGCGCGCGATGCAACTCGCCGTGCAGCCACGATTGCCTGAACGCGTCCGGATACGCGGTCAGCTCGTCGGCCTGACGGCCCGCCTGCAGCGCGTCGAACGCGGCATCGGCGGCCATCATGCCGGACTTGATTGCCGCATGGCTGCCCTTGATGCGCGATGCGTTCAGAAAGCCCGCATCGTCGCCGACCAGCGCGCCGCCCGGAAACACGAGCTTCGGCAGCGACAGCAGCCCGCCCGCGGTGATCGCGCGCGCACCGTACGACACGCGCTTGCCGCCTTCGAGAAACGCGCGAATCGACGGATGCGTCTTGTAGCGCTGGAATTCCTCGAACGGCGACAGATACGGATTCGTATAGCCGAGCCCGACGACAAAGCCGACCATCACCTGGTTGTTGTCGATGTGATAGAGGAACGAGCCGCCGTACGTTTCGGTATCGAGCGGCCAGCCCGCGGTGTGGATCACGAGGCCGGGCTTGTGCTTCGCCGGGTCGATTTCCCACAGTTCCTTGATGCCGATGCCGTACACCTGCGGATCGGCGCCGTCGCGCAGCCTGAAGGTGTCCTGCAATTGGCGCCCGAGGTGCCCGCGCGCGCCTTCACAGAAGAGCGTGTATTTCGCGTGCAGCTCCATGCCGAGCTGGAAATTTTCGGTCGGCTCGCCATCCTTGCCGATACCCATATTGCCGGTCACGACGCCTTTGACCGAGCCGTCGTCGCCGTACAGCACCTCGGCCGCCGGAAAGCCCGGGAAGATCTCGACGCCGAGCGCCTCGGCCTGTTGCCCGAGCCAGCGCGTGACGTTCGCAAGACTGATCACATAATTGCCGTGATTCTTGAAGTTGTCGGGCAGCGCCCAGTTCGGCACCGAGGTCGCCTTGGTCTCGGAGAGAAACAGGAACCGGTCTTCGGTCACTTCGACGGTAAGCGGCGCGCCTTTTTCCTTCCAGTCGGGAATCAGCTCGGACATGGCGCGCGGATCCATGACCGCGCCCGACAGGATATGAGCCCCGATCTCCGATCCCTTCTCGAGCACGCAGACGCTGGTTTCCACGCCTTTTTCCTGCGCGAGCTGCTTGAGACGGATCGCCGCGGCAAGCCCGGCAGGCCCGCCGCCGACGATCACGACGTCGTATTCCATCGACTCGCGCGGACCGTATTGCTCGATGAGACTTGCGGGGGTCATTGAAACTCCTCTTACCGTTAGAATGCTTTTTTCGGGATCGTATTGTGGGCGAACGGTTCCGACGCTGCAACCGAATGCAGTCTTATTAGCACGATCGTACTATTATTCAGGAAAACCACAATGGGCCGTTCGATCAATCTGGAAGGCAAGGTCGCGCTGATCACCGGCGCGTCCACTGGGCTTGGCAAGCGGTTCGCACAGGTGCTGTCGCAGGCCGGCGCGAAAGTCGTGCTGGCAAGCCGCCGCGTCGAGCGCCTGAAGGAATTGCGCGCCGAAATTGAAGCGTCCGGCGGCGCGGCGCATGTCGTGTCGCTCGACGTCACCGACTATCAAAGCATCAAGGCCGCGGTCGCGCATGCGGAAACCGAGGCCGGCACCATCGATATTCTCGTCAACAACTCCGGCGTATCGACCACGCAGCGTCTCGCGGATGTCACGCCTGCCGACTTCGAATATGTGTTCGATACGAACACGCGCGGTGCGTTTTTCGTCGCGCAGGAAGTCGCCAAGCGGATGATCATGCGCGGCGCGGGCAGCGGCGGCAAGCCGCCGTACCGCATTATCAATATCGCGTCGATCATGGGCCTGCGCGTGCTGCCGCAGGTCGGCCTGTACGCGATGAGCAAGGCGGCCGTCGTCCATATGACCAAAGCCATGGCGCAGGAGTGGGGCCGGCACGGCATCAACGTGAACGCGATCTGCCCGGGCTACATCGAAACCGAAATGAACCATCATCACTGGTCGACCGAGCAAGGCCAGAAGCTGATCTCGATGCTGCCGCGCCACCGCGTCGGCAAGCCTGAGGATCTCGACGGCCTGCTGCTGATGCTGGCTGCCGACGAATCGCAGTTCATCAACGGCGCGGTCATCTCCGCCGACGACGGTTTCGGCTTGTCGTAAGCCAGTTCGTTTCGGCGCCGCCGCGCGCCTCGATCAGCCGCGATCATCGGAAAGTCGCGGTTGCGTCCGCTTGGTTGCGTCCGCTCGGTTGCGCCCGCCTGGTTGCGTCAGTTTTTTCCGGAAGATTTCGATGAACGATTACCACGCAGTATTCGAAATGTCGCTGCCGATCCGCTGGGGCGACATGGATGCATTCGGCCATGTGAACAACACGGTCTATTTTCGCTATATGGAGCAGTTGCGGGTGAGCTGGCTCGAGCACGTCGGCCTGCCGGTGGGCATCGGCGACGTTGAAGGGCCGGTTATCGTCAATGCGTCGATGGAATTTCTCAAACAGCTGCAGTATCCGGGCGATGTGATCGGCAGGATGTCGGTCGGCACGCCGGGGCGCAGCAGCTTCGATACAGGCTTCGTGCTCACGCGCGCCGATGATCCGCACACTGTCTATGCGCGCGGCGGCGCGCGCTGTGTGTGGGTCAACTACAAGGAAGGCAAGTCGGTGCCGATGCCGGAGAAGCTGCGCGCGGTGATCGAAAAGGCGCCGCTTGCGCAGGCGACGGCTTGATGGCCGCCCCGTGGCCATCCCGTGGTCACGCCGCGATCCCGCAACGCTGATCGGCGCATACCCGCGCGCACCAGCTTCAGTGCCCCAGTAACCGCTGCAGCAGTTCGGTCGCGTTACCCGTGTCGTACTTGCGCATCAGCCGGGCGCGGTACACATCGACGGTGCGCGAGCTGATATCGAGAATCCTGCCGATCTGCTTGCTGGTTTTGCCGGTGACGAGCTGCGCGGCGATTTCACGCTCGCGCGGCGTCAGTTCGACGGCGACACGCCGTGTCGCACTCAGGTCCTCGAAGGTCCACACGCCCGCCGCATGCGGATCCGCGCGCTCGAGCGAGCGGCCGGTCACATGACACCAGAACAGTTCGCCGCTTGCACGTTTCATGATGCGGTCGTCCGCATAGCTGCCTTGCGCGGTCATGATCGGCGGAATGCGCTCGCCGATCCGCTCGAATTCATCGGCCGACGGGTACAGCACCTGAAACGACTGGCCGATCAGCGCCTCGCGCCGGCAGCCGAAAATCGACGCGAGCTCGTCGTTGCAGTCTTCGATGATGCGGGCGCGCGACAGCACGAGGCCGATCGGCGCGAGGTGAAACGCGGTTTGGTAATCCAGGGCGGACATGAATGCGGTGCGAATACTTATGTATTTTTGCGTATTGTGCCGCAATGCTCGCGCGTCGTACCCTTTCGGCACGACAACGCAAGTCGCGGCGGCGTGCGGCATCCGATCCCATCCGATTCGCCGATGTGCAGCTTAAGCCGCACACGGATGTTCGGCCGGTTTGTACACCGCTTGCTGCCAGTGACTAGAATGACGTTTCGGGCGTTGCCCGATGCACGTCGATCGGATCGCCGATTGCAGGTTGAACGCGCGTTGGCCGATTCTGGATTTCCATTCAAGGAAGGGACATATTGATGAACAAGGTCTATCCGAGCGCCGCCGAAGCGCTCAAGGACATCGTCAAGGACGGGCAGACGTTTGCCGTCGGCGGTTTCGGCCTATGCGGCATCCCTGAGGCACTGATCGCCGCGCTGCGCGACTCGGGCGTCAAGGGCATTACGTGCATCAGCAACAACGCGGGCGTCGACGGCTTCGGTCTCGGGCTGCTGCTCGAAACGCGCCAGATCAAGAAAATGATCTCGTCGTATGTCGGCGAGAACAAGGAGTTCGAGCGCCAGTTCCTTGCCGGCGAACTCGAACTCGAATTCACGCCGCAAGGCACGCTCGCCGAAAAGCTGCGCGCGGGCGGCGCGGGCATCCCGGCGTTCTTCACGAATACCGGTTTCGGCACCGTGATCGCGGAAGGCAAGGAAACGCGCCAGTTCGGCGAGAACCACTATGTGCTCGAACATTCGCTGACCGCCGACGTCGGGCTGGTCAAGGCGTGGAAGGCGGACAAGTCGGGCAATCTGATCTATCGCCGCACCGCGCGCAACTTCAATCCGATGTGCGCGATGGCGGGACATATCACGGTCGCGGAAGTCGAAGAGATCGTCGAAGTCGGCGAACTCGATCCGGACGCGATCCATACACCGGGCATCTTCGTGCAGCGGCTCGTGCTCAATGCGCATCCGGAAAAACGCATCGAACAACGTGTGACCCGCGCGAAAGGAGAGTAACCATGGCCTGGAATCGTGACGAAATGGCCGCGCGTGCGGCGAAGGAATTGCAGGACGGCTTCTACGTGAACCTCGGCATCGGCTTGCCGACGCTGGTTGCGAATCACGTGCCGAAGGGTATCGAAGTGTGGCTGCAATCGGAAAACGGTCTGCTCGGCATCGGACCGTTCCCGACCGACGACGAAGTCGATGCGGACATGATCAACGCCGGCAAGCAGACGGTGACGACGCTGCCGGGTTCGTCGATTTTCTCGTCGGCGGATTCGTTCGCGATGATCCGCGGCGGCCACATCAATCTTGCCATCCTCGGTGCGATGCAGATCAGCAAGACCGGCGATCTCGCGAACTGGATGATCCCGGGCAAGATGATCAAGGGCATGGGCGGCGCGATGGATCTGGTGGCGGGCGTAAAGCGCGTCATCGTGCTGATGGAGCATGTCGCGAAGGGCGATCAGCACAAGATTCTCGATGCATGCACGCTGCCGCTGACGGGCGTCGGCGTTGTCGACCGCATCATCACCGATCTCGGCGTGATCGACGTGACCGATAACGGTCTGAAGCTCGTCGAACTGGCGCCGGGCGTGAGCGTCGATGAGATCAAGGCGAAGACGGGCGCGCCGCTCGATGTGAGCGCGGTGCACTGACCGGATCGGTTGATCGATTCGATCGTCGATTCGATCGCGTTGCGAAGATGGAAGCGGGGGGG
>NZ_BAAILL010000036.1:104064-143465 GCF_054589215.1 Paraburkholderia sp. 2C
CTTTTGTCTGCCGCTTTTGTGTGCAGCCCTCGTGTGCCGTCCTCGTATGCGTCCGGGTGCCATGTGTGTGCGTGCACGACAATGCCGTCCAAAATGAAGCGACTACAATCGACGGGATCTGCTCTGACTTGTTTCGTCCGAAAAAGGAGGAAATCGCGATGACCGACGTGCGCGCCGATGTCTCCACCGCTTCGTCCAGCTCATTTTCCACTTCGGTTAGCGCCGCCAGCGCCGGCACGGCGGCGAGCCGCCCGTCGCCGCGCCAGCGCTACGTGCAGTGTCTGAGTCCCGCCGGCTTGCATCGCGTCGCGTACACGGAGTGGGGCGATCCGCATAATCCGCGTGTGATCGTCTGCGTGCACGGCCTGACGCGCAGCGGCCGCGACTTCGACCGCTTTGCCGCGGCGATGGCGGCGACGCATCGCGTCGTGTGCCCCGATGTGGTGGGCCGCGGGCTGTCGTCGTGGCTCGATAACCCGAACTTCTACGCGGTGCCGCAGTACGTCGCGGATATGGTCACGCTCATCGCGCGTCTCGAAGTGGAGACCGTCGACTGGTTCGGCACCTCGATGGGCGGCCTGATCGGCATGGGGCTCGCGGGCCTCAAAGACTCGCCGGTCCGCAAGCTGCTCGTGAACGACGTCGGTCCGCATATCGAACCGGATGCATTGACACGCATCGGCAGCTATCTGGGCAAGCCGACGCGCTTCGCGACGCAGCAGGAAGGCATCGAGCACGCCGCGCTGCTCGCCGAGTCGTTCGGGCCGCTCACGCCCGACGAGTGGCGCGAGATCAACACGCCGCTGCTGCACGAGCGCGACGGCGCGTGGCAATTCCGCTACGACCCGCGTATTGCCCAGCCGTTTGCAGCCATGACGCCCGAGATGGCCGCCGCAGGCGAAGCGGCGTTGTGGAAATCGTTCGCGGCGATCGAAGGGCCGGTGCTCGTCGTGCGCGGTGCGCAATCGGATCTGCTGTCGCACGAGACGCTCGCGAAGATGCTCGAGGTCGGGCGCAACGTGTCGAGCGTCGAAATCGACGGCGTCGGGCATGCGCCCGCGTTTCTCGCGCCCGACCAGATCGCGCTTGCGCGCCGCTTCTTCACGGGCGAGTCCGCCGACGCGTCATAATAGAGGGCCGTGCCGCGCGAGGCGCGCCGCTCGGTTGCCGCTCGGTTGCCGTTCGCAGTGCCATCGGCATGGCGGTCGGCAATGTGCGGGTGGTCCTCGCCGTTTGCGGCCATCATCACCATTCAACCATCAGGGAATCTCATGGCAGTCATTCGTCATCACGTCGGCAAGCGCCTGTCGGAAATCGCCGTGCATAACGGCACCGTGTATCTCGCCGGCCAGATCGCCGAAGACACCGATCAGGATATCGGCGGCCAGACGCGCGAAGTACTCGGTCACGTCGACCGCCTGCTTGCCGAAGTGAACAGCGACAAGTCGCATCTGCTGTCGGTGCAGATTTTCATCACCGATATGGCGCATTTCGCCGGCATGAACGCCGTGTGGGACGAGTGGGTCGCGCAAGGCGCGACGCCGCCGCGCGCGACCGTCGAAGCGAAGCTCGCGAACCCGAAATGCCTCGTTGAAATCGTGGCGGTGGCCGCCCAGCGCAACTGATACCGTTTTACGGCAGCGGCGTGATGGCTGCTGCTTTGTCATGAATACCGAAACCTCCACCTCCGTGCCCGCCTCGATGCCATCGTTCGACGACGCGCTCGCGTTCGTGCGCGAGCATGCGGGCGATGCGCGGCTGTCGACAGGGGAGTTGCTCGCCGATCATGCGGCGGGCACCGCCGCGATCATGCGCACGCTCAACGTCGATCCGCCGGCGGTGCTGGCGGCGGCGCTGTTCGGCTTGACGCCGCATCTCGAGGATCCGGAGCGCGTGATTGCCGCGAAGTTCGGCGACGAAGTCGCACAGCTGGTCGGCGACGTGCGCAAGCTGCTGCGTCTGGGCACGGTCAGCTTGCGTGCCGCCGCGCAGAGCGCGCAGCCCGACAGCGGCGGGCGCGAAGCGCAGGCGGCGCGCCGCGCGCAGGTCGAGGCGCTGCGCAAGATGCTGCTCGCGTTCGCGCAGGATATTCGCGTCGTGCTGATCCGGCTCGCGTCGCGGCTGCAATCGCTGCGCTACTACGCGGCCGCGAAACTCGCGCCGTCGCCGGACGTTGCGCGCGAAACGCTCGACGTGTATGCGCCGCTCGCGAACCGCCTCGGTATCTGGCAATTGAAGTGGGAGCTCGAAGATCTCGCGTTCCGCTTCGAGGAGCCCGCGACGTACAAACGTATCGCGAAGCTGCTCGACGAAAAGCGCGTCGAACGCGAGACCTATATCGCCGAAGCGATCGCGCGGCTCGAGCGCGAACTGGCGGCTGCGCATATCCGCGCCGAGGTCAGCGGACGGCCGAAACACATCTATAGCATCTGGCGCAAGATGCGCGGCAAGGACCTCGATTTCTCCGAGCTCTACGATGTGCGCGCATTCCGCGTGATCGTGCCGGACATCAAGGATTGCTACACCGTGCTCGGCATCGTGCACAACCTGTGGCAACCGGTGCCGAGAGAATTCGACGATTACATTTCGCGGCCGAAGCCGAACGGCTACAAGTCGCTGCATACGGTCGTGATCGGCGACGACGGCCGCGCATTCGAAGTGCAGATCCGTACCCAGGAGATGCATCAGTTCGCCGAGTATGGCGTGGCTGCGCACTGGCGCTACAAGGAAGCGGGCGCGCGCGGCTATGGCGGGCAGTTCAGTGCGAGCGGATCGTACGACGAGAAGATCGCGTGGCTGCGCCAGCTGCTGGCGTGGAAAGAGGACGTCTCGGAGCGCGAGCAGGGCGACGACGCGAGCGGCGCACACGACGATGCGCGCGAAGGCGAACGCGATGATATCGACGGCGCTCGCGGCGCTTCGCGCAGTCATGGCGGCGCGCGCGACGAGGCGGACCTCGCGCGCCAGCCGTGGCGTCACCTGCGCGATGCGACGGTCGACGACGATCATATCTACACGCTGACGCCGCAAGCGCGCGTGATTCCGTTGCCGCACGGCTCGACGCCGCTCGATTTCGCGTATCACCTGCATAGCGACCTTGGGCATCGCTGCCGCGGCGCGCGGGTCGACGGCGCGATGGTGCCGCTCAATACCGCGCTGCAAAACGGACAGACTGTCGAGATCGTCGCGGTGAAAGAAGGCGGACCGTCGCGCGACTGGCTCAACCCGCAGCTTGGCTATTTACACAGCAGCCGTGCGCGGCAGAAAGTGCGCGCGTGGTTCAACGCGGTCGATTCGCAGGAAAACGTCGCGAATGGTCGCGCGCTCGTCGAAAAGACGTTACAGCGCGAAGGCAAGACGTCGGTCAATCTCGATCAGCTTGCGGCGAAGCTCGGCTTCAAGGCGCCCGAAGAACTGTATGCGGCGGTCGGCAAGGAAGAGTTCAGCCTGCGCCTCATCGAGCAGGCGTTGAACGATGCGCCGCCTGCCGAACCGGAAGTCGAAGCGCCCGAGCAGTTCGAAAAGCGCAGCAGCGGCGCGAGCGTTGCGCACGGCGCATCGACGGGCGTGCTCGTGGTCGGCGTCGATGCGTTGCTCACGCAGCTCGCGCGCTGCTGCCGGCCCGCCCCGCCCGACGATATCGCCGGCTTCGTCACGCGGGGTAAAGGCATGTCGATTCATCGCAGCGATTGCCCGAGCTTTTTGCGGATGGCAACGCGCGCGCCGGAGCGCGTGCTGCAAACCACATGGTCCGCCGATGTCATGAACGGGCGCGGCCAGTCGGTGTATCCGGTCGATCTCGCGATCGAGGCGACCGATCGTCAGGGCTTGCTGCGCGATATCTCCGAAGTGTTCGCGCGCGAGAAGATGAATGTCATCGGCGTGAAGACGCAATCGCGCCGTAACGCGGCTTACATGCTGTTCACGGTCGAGGTGTCGAGCGCATCGCAGATTCAGCGCGCGTGCACGCTGCTTGGCGAAGTGACGGGTGTGGTGCGTGCTGCGCGTAAGGGATGACATGCAGGATGAAATGCGGAATGAAATGCGGGTGAAAGTGCGGGTGAAAGTGCGCGGTGAAGTGCAGCTTGAAACGCGTGCGTTTCTGCGTATTTTTCGCCCCTTGTCCCACGCCGGGTCCGTGCCGCTTCGACGTCGCTCCGATGTCGCTTCGACGTCGTTTCGAGGCGGTTTTGATGCGCGCAAAAATGACCTGAATTTTTGATGCCGACGCATAAAAATACTTGCCAACACTCTGAGTGCTCCATATAATCTCGTTTCTTCAGGCTCGTAGCTCAGCTGGTTAGAGCACCACCTTGACATGGTGGGGGTCGTTGGTTCGAGTCCAATCGAGCCTACCAACGAAATCGAAGCGTCGGTGGATTGCAGCGCTGGTTTTGCAGTCATCGGTGCTTCATAAATCCGCAAGAGGCGCGAACACGTTCACGCCAATATAGCGAGCATGGTTATGACACCGCGAACGTTTACCGAAACCACTTCGGAGCGACGCTAGTCGAGGACCCTATTCGCCTTATCGCCCTTGCGATTTGCTGGAAAGTGAATGCGGCCCCTCGAAAGCGGGGCCGCATTTTTTTTATCCTGGTTTTTGTCACGGTCGTTTTTAAACGAGTTGTTGCCGCCGCCGGCCGCTCGGCATCACGGAGAAAACAATGGTCTCGATACGTCTGCCAGATGGTTCAGTTCGACAGTACGATCACCCCGTGACGGTCGCCGAAGTCGCGGCGTCGATCGGTCCGGGTCTTGCGAAGGCCGCGCTCGGCGGCAAGCTCGACGGCGAACTCGTCGATACGTCCGCGCTGATCGACCATGACGCGTCGCTCGCGATCGTCACGGATAAAGACGCGGATGGCCTCGACATCATCCGTCACTCGACGGCGCATTTGCTTGCGTATGCGGTCAAGGATCTGTTCCCTGAAGCGCAGGTGACGATCGGCCCGGTCATCGATAACGGCTTCTACTACGACTTTTCGTATAGCCGTCCGTTTACGCCCGAAGATCTCGAGAAGATCGAGAAGCGCATGCAGGAGCTCGCCAAGAAAGACGAGCCCGTCTCGCGTCGCGTGGTGTCGCGCGATGAGGCAGTCGAATACTTCAAGAGCATCGGCGAGAAATACAAGGCCGAGATCATCGAATCGATTCCGGCAAGCGAAGAGATCAAGCTGTACTCGCATGGCGGCTTCACGGATCTGTGCCGCGGTCCGCACGTGCCGTCCACGGGCAAGCTGAAGGTCTTCAAGCTCATGAAGCTCGCGGGCGCGTACTGGCGCGGCGATGCGAAGAACGAGCAGTTGCAGCGCATCTACGGCACGGCCTGGACGAAGAAGGAAGACCAGGACGCGTACCTGCATATGCTCGAAGAAGCCGAAAAGCGCGATCACCGCAAGCTCGGCAAACAGCTCGACCTGTTCCACATGCAGGACGAGTCGCCGGGCATGGTGTTCTGGCATCCGCGCGGCTGGACGCTGTGGCAGCAGGTCGAGCAGTACATGCGCCGCCGCGTCAACGACGCCGGTTATCTCGAGATCAAGACGCCGATGATCATGGACCGGTCGCTGTGGGAAGCTTCGGGCCACTGGCAGAACTACCGCGAAAACATGTTCACGACGGAGTCGGAGAAGCGCGATTACGCGATCAAGCCGATGAACTGTCCGGGTCATGTGCAGGTGTTCAATCACGGTCTGCGCTCGTATCGCGATCTGCCGCTGCGTTTCGCGGAATTCGGTTCGTGCCATCGGAACGAGGCATCGGGCGCGCTGCATGGATTGATGCGCGTGCGCGGCTTCGTCCAGGACGATGCGCATATCTTCTGTACGGAAGACCAGTTCATCAGCGAATCGATCGCATTCAATACGCTCGCGATGAGCGTGTATCAGGATTTCGGCTTCGATCAGGTCGACATCAAGCTGTCGCTGCGTCCGGATGCGCGCGCCGGTACGGACGAAACGTGGGACCGCGCCGAACAAGGCTTGCGCGAAGCGTTGCGCGCGTGTGATGTGCAGTGGGAAGAACTGCCGGGCGAGGGCGCGTTCTACGGTCCGAAGGTCGAATATCACATCAAGGATGCGCTTGGCCGGTCGTGGCAATGCGGCACGCTGCAGCTCGATATGGTGCTGCCGGAGCGCCTCGGGGCCGAATTCGTCGCGGAAGACAATAGCCGCCGCCGGCCGATCATGCTGCACCGGGCAATCGTCGGATCAATGGAGCGTTTCCTCGGCATTCTGATCGAGCACCATGCTGGTGCGATGCCCGCGTGGCTTGCGCCTTTGCAAGTCGTGGTCATGAATATCGCAGAAAGTCAGTCCGAATATGCGAAAAATCTTGCCCATTCGTTGCAAAAACAAGGGGTTAGAGTTGAGGCCGATTTGCGCAACGAGAAAATAAGCTATAAAATACGCGAGCACACGCTGCAAAAGGTTCCGTACCTGCTGGTCGTCGGAGACAAAGAGCGTGATGCACAAACGGTAGCCGTGCGTGCCCGTGGCGGTGTCGATCTGGGTGTGATGCCCGTCGATGCCTTCAGCGAGCGTCTGCGTCAGGAAGTGCAGACGTTCCAATAACCACTTGGCAGCGCGGCTCGTTTTTTTCAATTTTTAGAGGAAACGTAACATCGCTACTGATAAGTCGTCGCATCGCATCAACGGTGAAATTTCTGCACCTGAGGTGCGCCTGGTCGGAGTCAACAACGAACCGCTTGGCATCGTCAAACTTGCTGACGCGTTCCGTATGTCGGAGCAGCAGGACGTAGATCTGGTCGAAATTGCCCCGCAGGCCGTTCCGCCGGTTTGCCGGCTGATGGACTACGGCAAGTTCAAGTACCAGGAAGCGAAGAAGCAACACGAAGCCAAGCTGAAGCAGAAGGTTATCCAGGTTAAGGAAGTCAAATTCCGCCCGGGTACCGATGATGGCGATTACAACGTCAAGCTCCGCAATCTCGTTCGCTTCCTCGAAGACGGCGACAAGACGAAAATCACGTTGCGTTTCCGTGGCCGCGAAATGGCTCACCAGGAAATCGGTATGCGCATGCTCGAGCGCCTGCGCACCGACCTCGACGAAGTCGGTCAGGTCGAGCAGATGCCGAAGATGGAAGGGCGCCAGATGATCATGGTGCTGGCCCCGAAGAAAAAGAAGTAAGCTCGCGCGTCGTTCGATGCGTGCTGCGATCGCCGGTAAGGCGTTCTCAGGACCTCTCGCAGTCAAGTCGCGGCTGGGTAGTAGTTGAAAGTGGCGACGGGTCAGCAGTTGTTGGAATCGAACGGTGCTTCGTCGTGGCGGAACGCGGCGAAGTCCGGCAAAGTTTCGGACCGGCGCCCGCACTGCATTCAAGCGGGCGTTTTGTCTGAAAAGCAGTGGCCGAATCGACACAGCGTCGGCCGTCTGCATACCAAGTGGACTGGGTTTCGAAGGGCGGGGGAAGGGCCGTCAAGGCCAACCGCACACCCATATCCATCAAATAATGGAGTTGTTCGTCATGCCTAAGATGAAGACGAAGAAGAGCGCTGCAAAGCGCTTCAAGGTGCGTCCGGGCGGGACCGTCAAGCGCGGTCAAGCTTTCAAGCGCCACATCCTGACCAAGAAGACCACGAAGAACAAGCGTCATCTGCGCGGTTCCACGTCTGTTCATGAGACCAACATGGACTCCGTGCGCGCAATGCTGCCGTTCGCGTAACCCTTAACCGATACTCATAGGAGCGAAACATGCCTCGAGTCAAACGTGGGGTTACCGCACGGGCCCGTCACAAGAAGATCATCAAGCTGGCCAAGGGTTACCGCGGCCGTCGCAATAACGTCTACCGCATCGCCAAGCAGGCGGTGATGCGTGCAGGCCAGTACGCGTACCGCGATCGCCGCAACAAGAAGCGTGTGTTCCGCGCATTGTGGATCACGCGTATCAACGCGGCGGTGCGTCAGCACGACATGACGTACAGCGTGTTCATCAACGGCCTGAAGAAGGCGTCGATCGAACTCGACCGCAAGGTGCTGGCCGACATGGCTGTGTTCGACAAGGCCGCTTTTGCCGCAATCGTTCAGCAGGTGAAAGCCGCCGTTGCAGCCTGATGATGCCTGGGTGCACCGTCGGTGCGCCACCGGCGTCAGAAGCAGGCGCCCGGTAAAGCAAGGTTCGTTGCAGCAACCGGCCGGCCCTGAATGCGGGCCTCCGGTGACGCTGCAACAAAAACGGGGCTCCTCACCGAGCCCCTTTTTTCTTGGTCGAGCCGAATTTGCTTCAATTGAACACTGACGTTGAAAAGATGGGATCAATGGACCTGGATCAAATCGTTGCCGATGCGCAAAGCGCTTTCGAACACGCCACCGACGTCACCACGCTCGAAAACGAGAAGGCGCGTTTTCTCGGCAAATCGGGCGCGCTCACCGAACTGCTGAAAGGGCTCGGCAAGCTCGATCCCGAAGCGCGCAAAACCGAGGGCGCGCGCATCAACGTCGCGAAACAGCGGGTGGAAGCGGCGCTGACGGCACGCCGCCAGGCGCTCGCCGATGCGCTGCTGAACCAGCGCCTCGCCGCCGAGGCGATCGACGTGACCTTGCCGGGCCGGGGTCTGGCCGCTGGCAGCCTGCATCCGGTCATGCAAACGTGGGAGCGTGTCGAGCAGATTTTCGGCTCGATTGGCTTCGACGTTGCCGATGGCCCGGAAATCGAAACCGACTGGTTCAACTTCACCGCACTGAACAGCCCGGAAAATCATCCGGCGCGCTCGATGCAGGACACGTTTTACGTCGACGGCAACGATGCCGACGGCCGTCCGCTGCTGCTGCGCACGCATACGAGCCCGATGCAGGTGCGCTACGCGCGCACGCACACGCCGCCCATCAAGGTGATCGTGCCGGGCCGCACGTACCGCGTCGACAGCGACGCAACGCATTCGCCGATGTTCAACCAGGTCGAAGGCCTGTGGATCGAAGAGAACATCAGCTTTGCGGATCTGAAGGGCGTCTACAGCGACTTCCTCAAGAAATTCTTCGAGCGCGACGATATTCAGGTGCGCTTCCGTCCGTCGTACTTCCCGTTCACCGAGCCGTCCGCCGAGATCGACATGATGTTCGAGCACGGCAAGAACGCGGGCCGCTGGCTTGAAATTTCAGGCTCGGGCCAGGTTCATCCGACGGTCGTGCGCAACATGGGCCTCGATCCGGAGCGCTACATCGGTTTCGCCTTCGGCAGCGGCCTCGAGCGTCTGACGATGCTGCGCTATGGTGTGCAGGATCTGCGTCTCTTCTTTGAAGGCGATCTGCGCTTCTTGCGGCAGTTCGCATGATGTTGCCGAGCGGCGCGCTGCGACCGGCGCCAGGTCGTAGCGAAGCCGCAAGCCGTGCCGTTGCCGCGGCGCGAGCGCACGAGATGCATCGTCGAGCATCTGCCCGCGCTCGCCGGGCGTTGACTCAACCCGTATAGAACGTATAGAACCATGCAATTTCCGGAATCCTGGCTCAGAACCTTCGTCGATCCGCAACTGACGACCGCGCAGCTGTCGCATGCGCTGACGATGGCCGGTCTCGAAGTCGAAGATCTGCGGCCGGTCGCGCCGCCGACGTCGAAGATCGTCGTCGGTCGCGTGCTCGAGGTGGTCAAGCACCCGGACGCGGACAAGCTCAATGTCTGCCAGGTCGACGTGGGCACGGGTGCGACACTGAACATCGTCTGCGGCGCGCCCAATGTTGCGCCGGGCATCAAGGTGCCGGTCGCGCTGGTCGGCGCGCAGCTTCCGCCCGCCGAAGAGGGCGGCGCCCCGTTTGCGATCAGGCTGTCGAAGCTGCGCGGCGTCGAGAGCCAGGGCATGCTGTGTTCCGCACGCGAGCTGAAGCTTTCGGAAGATCACAGCGGTCTTCTGATCCTGCCTGAAGATACACCGATCGGCCAGGACATCCGCCAGACGCTGAAACTCGACGATACGATTTTCGAAGTCAAGCTGACGCCGAATAAGGCGGACTGTCTGTCGGTATTCGGCATCGCGCGCGAAACCGCTGCGATTACCGGTGCGCCGCTCAAACCGGTCGACATCAAGCCGGCGCCGGTTGCGCTCAATGAAACGCTGCCGGTGAAGATTTCCGCGCCCGACCTGTGCGGCCGTTTTTCGGGCCGCGTGATTCGCGGCGTGAATGCACGCGCCAAGTCGCCGCAATGGATGGTCGAGCGTCTCGAGCGTTCGGGTCAGCGCAGCATTTCGGCGCTCGTCGATATCTCGAACTATGTGATGCTCGAGCTCGGCCGTCCGTCGCACGTGTTCGACCTCGACAAGATTCACGGTTCGATGGATGTGCGCTGGGGCAAACGCGGCGAGACGCTGAAGCTGCTCAATGGCAATACCGTTGAAGTGGACGAAACGGTCGGCGTGATTGCCGACGATCGCCATATCGAAAGCCTCGCGGGCATCATGGGCGGCGACAGCACGTCGGTCACGCTCGATACGACAAACATCTATCTCGAAGCGGCGTTCTGGTGGCCCGATAGCATTCGCGGCCGCTCGCGCCGCTACAACTTCTCGACCGATGCAGGGCATCGTTTCGAGCGCGGCGTCGACTATTCGACGACGGTCGAGCATATCGAACGCATCACGCAGCTGATTCTCGACATTTGCGGTGGACAGGCGGGCCCGATCGACGATCAGATCGTCAACGTGCCGCAGCGCGCGCCGGTGACGATGCGCGTCGCGCGCGCCCAACGGATTATCGGCATTGCGATCGGCGCCGATGAGATCGCGGACATCTTCACGCGTCTCGGCCTCGACTATCAGCGCGACGGCGACACGTTCTCGGTCACGCCGCCGGCGTACCGCTTCGATATCGAAATCGAAGAAGACCTGATCGAGGAAGTCGCGCGCATCTACGGCTTCGAAAAGATTCCCGCGCGTCCGCCGGTTGCGAAGAGCGAAATGCGCGCAACCAACGAAACGCGCCGTTCGATCCATGCGCTGCGCCACGCGCTTGCCGCGCGCGATTATGCGGAGACGGTCAACTTCAGTTTCGTCGACGCCGAGTGGGAGCAGGATTTCGCCGGCAACAGCAACCCGGTGCGGCTCGTGAATCCGATCGCGAGCCACCTGTCGGTGATGCGTACCACGCTGTTCGGCAGCCTCATCAACGTGCTGCGCCATAACCTGAACCGCCGCGCGGATCGCATCCGCGTGTTCGAAGCGGGTCGCGTGTTTCTGCATGACCCGAAGATCGCCGCGGGCGAGATGACGGTTGAAGGCTTCGCGCAGCCGAAGAGGTTCGGTGCGCTTGCCTACGGTCCGGTGCTCGAAGAGCAATGGGGCGCGGTCTCGCGCGCGGTCGACTTCTTCGACGTGAAGGGCGACGTCGAGGCGTTGCTGAGTCCGGCGCTCGCATCGGTTGCGCGCTTCGTGAAGGCCGAGCACCCGGCGCTGCACCCGGGCCGCAGCGCGCGCATCGAACTCGATGGACGCGCGGTCGGCTGGATCGGCGAATTGCATCCGCGCTGGATGCAGAAGTACGACTTGCCGCACGCACCGATTCTGTTCGAGATCGAAGCGGAAGCATTGATGCGGCGCGAATTGCCGAGCCCAACCGAAGTGTCGAAATTCCCGCCTGTGCGGCGCGATATCGCGGTCGTCGTCGACCAGAAAATCGAGGTTCAGGCGCTGCTCGACGAGATGCAAAAGGCCCTCTCCGAGGACGCTTGCAAGACCGTTCAGAGGGTTGCGCTTTTCGACGAATTTCGTCCAAAATCAAGTACTTCCGGTGGGCTGGCAGCCCACGAGAAAAGCCTTGCGTTCCGTGTGACCTTGCAAGATACTGGTGGGACCCTTCAGGACGAAACGGTCGATCTGGCCATTCAAACCCTGGTGGATCGTCTGGCTCGAGCATATGGCGCACGGTTGCGTGGATAACCCGCAGGGCGGGGGTTATTGCGGGGGTTGTTCCGATTCGCTCCCGGTTGTTACGGTTGTTCCCGCACTCTCCGTTTCAGTTTGCGCGCCATTTGATAGATATGAATGAAATGAACTCGAGTGATTTCGAAGCCCTTCTTACGGCGCAACGTAGCGCCATGATTCGCGATATCCCGACATCATCTGCCGGCGCGTCGGGCGAAACACCGACGCTGACGAAGGCCGAACTTGCCGAGTTGCTGTTCGACAATGTCGGGCTCAACAAGCGCGAAGCGAAGGACATGGTCGAAGCGTTCTTCGAAGTGATCCGCGACGCGCTCGAAGGCGGCGACAGCGTAAAGCTGTCGGGCTTCGGCAATTTTCAGTTGCGCGACAAGCCGCAGCGTCCCGGCCGAAATCCGAAGACCGGCGAGGCGATTCCCATTGCCGCGCGCCGCGTCGTCACGTTTCATGCAAGCCAGAAGCTGAAGGCGATCGTTGAAAACGGCGCCGAGGCAAGCCTTACGCGCTGATCGATAGCTGATCGATAATAATCGAGACGCGCGCGTTCCCGCGCAACCCACCACGACGGCTAACTGACGATGACAGCGACGATCGAAAAAGTCGTCTTGCCTCCGATTCCCGCCAAGCGCTACTTCACGATTGGCGAAGTGAGCGAACTGTGCGGCGTGAAGCCGCATGTGCTGCGTTACTGGGAGCAGGAGTTCACGCAGTTGCGGCCGGTCAAGCGGCGGGGCAATCGTCGGTACTACCAGCATCACGAAGTGCTGCTCATTCGCCGGATCCGCGAGTTGCTGTATGAGCAGGGCTTTACGATCAACGGTGCGCGCAATCGTCTCGACTCGCATGGCGGCGCGCAGCGCGAAGCGGATGAGCGCGAAGAGGCCGAAGCGCCAGTGGTCGCGCAGTCGATGGCGACCGTCGACGTCGATCAGTTGCGCAAGGAATTGCTGCATGTGATCGATCTGCTTGGACATTGAGTTGCATCTCGATGCCGGTGCTGCCGAGTTGTCAACGCTCAGTTGCCAACGCTGGGCTGACAATGCCCGACCGACAACATAACCGGGCGCACAAACAAAAACCCGCGACAGCCTTTTGACTGACGCGGGTTTTTTTCATCTGGTCGGGGCGAGAGGATTTGAACCTCCGACCACCTGCACCCCATGCAGGTACGCTACCAGGCTGCGCTACGCCCCGAAAGCTGGCAAGTATAACAGACACGAGCCGCGCTGAGCAGCACTTGCGTGCTTCGAATTGATTCTTTGGGTCGACGTGCTCGTTTGCCGTCTTGATCATAGACAACGCTGTCAAGTTTGAGCTCAAGCTCATGGCCAGGCTGACGACCAGGCTCAAGCTCAGACTCAGACGAAAGCACCGACGACAAACGGCCAGTACAAACACCGACGACAAACACCGACGACAAGCGGCCACTACCCAAGCCAAGCCTTGGCGTAAACACCAAACCCCAGCGCTTTTCACACCCATCGGCGTAAAGCCTGATATATCATATATCAGGTCTGTCCCTGTCCAGGTCCACCATGCTCGATCCGTCGTTGCTAGGTCGTTTGTCGTTCACGCACGCTGAGCCGTCCAAAGGCCCGTTGCCGCCGGGGCGCCACCGCCTTGGCCTCGCCGAAGACCGCGACGCCATACTCTTCGTCCCCGACGGTCTGAGCGACGGCAGTGGAACCAGCAGCGATGCCGTCCCGCTCTTCGTCATGTTCCACGGCGCAGGCGGCTTCCCGGACAAAGTGCTGCCCTTCATCGAGCCGCATGCGCAGCAGCATCGGTTTCTCGTGCTCGCCCCGCATTCGACGTATCCGACGTGGGACATCGTGATCGGCGGCAACGGCCCGGACCTCGAACGCCTGCATCAGGCGTTGACCGAAGTCACGTCGCACTACCGGGTCGATCGTCGCCATCTGGCCTTCGCGGGCTTTTCGGACGGCGCAAGCTATGCGCTGTCGATCGGCATCACGAACGGCGACATCGCGAGCCACGTGATCGCGTTTTCCGGCGGCTTCTTTTCGGTCTTCATCCAGGAGGGCGCGCCGGAAGTGTTGATCGCGCATGGTCTCGAAGACGAGCAACTGCCGATCGCCACGAGCGGCCGTGCGAATGCGGCGAAGCTCACGGCCGCGGGTTACCGCGTCGAATATGTCGAGTTCAACGGATTGCATGCGATACAGCCGCCGGTCGTCGAACGTGCGGTAGCGTTCTTTCTGAAGCCACGCACTGAATGACACCTGGGAATGAAACCCGGGAATCAAAACCGGGAATGACACCCCGCCATGCCAACCAGCGATAACGGGCACGCCCAAGCCCGCGATCGGGAGACACACGAATGGACTTTGAAATACCGGAATCGCTGATTCATCCGCTGCTCGGCATGATCGGCGCCAGTTCGCCGCTCGCGAAGCAGCTGGAGGCGCACGGTATCTGTCACGGCAACATGATCGTATCGAGCAAGCTCTTCGATGCGCAGTCGCTGAACTCGCTGTACATGCTGAGCAAGACGCAGGACGATCGCGGTCTGATGTTCCAGATGCTCGCGCTCGACAGTATCCACAACGCACCGCAAGCGCGCGTGATTCCGTCGCTCGATCAGCTGGTGCCAGGCCTGATTGCGTACCTGTCGCGCGATGCGATCGACGGGTGGCTCTATCGCCGCAACAAGGACGGCACGCTCCTGCCGTGGCTCGTGCACCGCATGCGCTACGTCGAGCCGGAGCAGGGCATGCCGTACGTCGTCGTCGATATGGTCGCCAACACGATGCAATCGGCCAATTCGGAGCAGACCGACTACAGCAAGCGCCGCTCGGGGATGACGACGTCGTTGATGTTGAACCGCAGCGATATCGTCGACCGCACGATTCCCGAACTGCTCGCCGAGTTCGGCTTCTACAAGGAATGCGCCGAGTTCAGGCGCGAATACGACCAGCACGCGCAGCGCTTCCTGCGATACCAGCGCCGCTTCGGCAAGCAGTTTCTGGTGACGAAGGCGGTATTCACGATCGACGCGAAAGGCGTGCCGGAGCTTGCACGGATCGTCGATGGCGCGACGGCGAAATGCGTCAACGATGAAGAGCCGCTTGAACGCCGCTTCGAGATGACCTGCGACCCGAGCTTCTGGCGCAATGCCGGCATCGAAACGGGCTTCGACAGAATCCCGCTGCATTGCTACGTGCATCTGTTCCACCTCGAGTGGCACAAGAACGTCTGGGCGCACGTGCAGCATCTGACCGACTATCGCTACCAGCCCGAGCTGCGCGACAAGCTCGTGTTGCCCGGCGACCATCGCGATCTGATCGATATCCTGACGTCGGACCTGAACGTGCTCGTGCAGGATTTCGTCTCGGGCAAGTCGGGCGGCACGACCATTCTGTGCCAGGGCTCGCCCGGGCTCGGCAAGACGCTGACGGCCGAGATCTATTCGGAAGTGGTCGGCAAGCCGCTCTACCGCGTGCATTCGGGGCAGCTCGGCACCACGGCCGCCTCGGTCGGCGCCGCGCTGACGGGCGTGCTGCGCCGCGCGATGCGCTGGGACGCGATCCTGCTGCTCGACGAAGCGGACGTCTACATTCGCCGCCGCGACAACGATCTCGAGCACAACGCGATCGTCGCCGAATTCCTGCGCACGCTCGAGTATTTCAACGGCCTCATGTTCATGACGACCAATCGCATCGGCGATGTCGACGATGCGATCCTGTCGCGCTGCATCGCAACGATCCACTATGAAATTCCGTCGAAAGCCGACGCAAAGCAACTGTGGAAGCTGCTGGCCGAGCAGTTCGGCGCCAATCTCGACGATGCGCTGATCGAAGAGCTCACGGTTCGGTATCCGAAAGCAAGCGGACGCGACATCAAGGAACTGCTGAAGCTCGCGACGCGCTACTGCAAGGCCCGTTCGCTGCCGATGAGCGAAGACGTGTTCCGCCTGTGCGCGCTGTTCCGCGGACACCCGTAACAACGCGTCACGCGGGCGAACACCAGGCACCGCACCGCACTGCACTGCCCACCGTCCTGCACGCAAACGCATCGAATGGGACAATCCTCAAGGCCGTCGGCAAGGCGGCTTTCGGTCGTCTGACATCGATGTCAAATACCCCACAGGAACGGAGACACACGCATGCGTTTTGCCCGCCAGCTATTTGCATTCTTAACCATCGCCGGTCTTACCGGCGTCGCGCACGCGCAGATGCCGCAGCCGGCCGGCGGCCAGACCGGCAGTTACGCGGAAGGCGATTTGCCGCTCGAGAGCGGGCAGTCGATCGACGACTTTTCGATCTCGTACGAAACCTACGGCACGCTCAACGCGGACAAATCGAACGCGATTCTGATGGTGACCGCGATCGGCGGCACGCACCACCGTCTCGACTATCTGATCGGACCGGGCAAGGCGCTCGACACGAACCGCTACTTCATCATCACGACCGATGCGATCGGCAACGGCCTCACCACCTCGCCGTCGAACAGCGTGAAGCAGCCCGGCATGGCGTTTCCGCGCTTTGCGATTCGCGACATGGTCGAGTCGCAGTACCGGCTCGTGACCGGTAAATTCGGCATTACGCATCTGTTCGCGGTGGTCGGCGCATCGATGGGCGGCATGCAAACGCTGCAGTGGGGCGTGAGTCACCCGGACATGATGGACGCGCTGGTGCCGATCGTGCCGCTTGGCCGTACGCCGCCATGGACCAAGACCGTGCTCGAGCTGACGCGCCAGGAAATCATGAGCGACCCGGCGTGGGACGACGGCCACTACCGCCAGGGAACGGAGCCGGAGAAGGGAATGCGGCTCTGGGCCGGCACGCTTGCGCTGATTACCCGCACACCGGAACTGATGAAAAACACCATGCCGGCCGATGGCGCCGCGCGCGGCGACAGCACGCAGAGCGATGGTGCGCCTAAGGACGCCGTGCGGAACGAACCCGCGCAGTGGCTGCGCAAGACCGAGGATAGCGCCTGGAAAAACTTCGACGCGCGCAACTGGATCTACCAGACATGGGCCTACGACGCGCACGATCTCGGCACGACGCCGGGCTTTAACGGCGACTACTATCAGGCGCTGCGCTCGATCCGCGCGCGCATGCTGGTGATGGCGGGCGTAGGCGATCTGTTGAATCCGGAGCCCGAGGCGCTCGAAGTCGCGCGCTATGTGCACGGCGCGCAATTCGAGTCGATCGAGCCGCGCTGGCCATCGGGACATTTTTCGGCGGCCGGGGTCACGCAACCCGAGGTCGATTTCCAGAACCGCGAAATCAGCGCTTTCCTGAGCAAAGTCGCCGCGCAAAAGCATCCGGGCTGAGTGGGCAAGAGCCCGGTATTCACTGTGGATTAGAGGAACGACTCTTCAGGATTCGCGAACGCTTGCCGTTAAAGAGAAACCGGCGGAGAAACCAGCGGAAAACGGCGGCAAGACCGCGGATAAATAGTGGCGAAGCGGTGGCGAAGCGCTGGAGACACAGCCGCCACTTAATCACGCATCGAAGTGCATTCGCCTGTCTCGCGTGTTCGAACAATTTTTCGCATAATCGCGGAAGACCGACCACGCGAGCCGGCTCCGCTTAAGATCCGTCGCGTGGGTGTCCGCCGACTGACTGCCAATGCCCGCACAGCGCCTGCACACGGCCGTCATCGAGCGTCCACACAATCACGGTATCTGACCGATTTCCCGCGCCGGAGGCCCAGTGATACGGCAAGTCCTAGCTAGCCTGCTTCTCGCGGTTTGCATCGGCGACGCAAGCGCCGCCGGTGGTCCCGACTGCACGCGTCCGTTTACGCTCGCGCTGCACGACCATGGGCTGCTGTATTCGCTCGACACCGATACCGGCATCGACAAGGATTTCGCCGATGAACTCGCGCGCCGCAGCGGCTGCGAGATCCGCGTGAGCCTGATGTCGCGCGCGCGCATCTGGAAGCTCATCGAATCGGGCGCGCTCGATTTCAGCCTGTCCGGCATCACGAACGAAGAGCGCAACCAGTACGCATCGTTCGCGTGGTACTTCAGCGACAAGTACTATCTGCTCGTGCGCAAGGACTCAGGCATTCGCGCCCTGTCCGACTTCGAGCACGACGACCGCTTCCAGCTCGGCGTGATCCGCAGCTTCCGCTATAGCGACTCGGCAAACCATCTCGTCGACACGCTGACGGCCGAAAACCGTGTTAGCCTGGCGGGTGGGCTCGAGCCGCTGTATCAGGCGCTGATCTTGAAGCGCATCCAGGGCATGATTATCGAACCGTTCGACTATCCGGTCATCGACGAGAAAAAAATACGCGACGTGACGACCATCATCGAATTCAACGATCCGGCCGTGCCGCACGGCCTCATCATGTCGAAGAAGGCGCTGCCCGCGGAGCAGCGCGACAAGTGGCGCGCGCTCGTCGACGCGATGCGCGCCGACGGCACCGTGCGGCGCATTTTCCGCAAATACTTCAAACCCGACCTGGCCGATTCCATGGTCGATTTCCAGACGCCGCCGCCGTGAACCGGGCGCGCCTCATCCTGATTCCGCTCGTCATCCTATGCTCCGCGTTGATGCTGACGTGGACGGTGTGGGACCACGAGCGCCATGCTTCGCAGCACGAACTGCGTTCGCAGTTCACCTACGCGCTCGGCGACGCGGTGAGCCGCATCGAACAGCGCATGGCATCGTACGAGCAGATGCTGCGCGGCGTGCAGGGTCTTTTCGTCGCGACCAACACGCTCAATCGCGACCGCTTTCGCGAGTACGTCAGCGCGGTCAATAACGATGCGAACCTCGCCGGCATGCAAGCGATCGGGCTGATCGAATGGGTCCCGCAAGCCGACCTGACCGGCCACCTGGCAATGATGCGCCGCGCCGCCGGCGTCGACTACGCGGTCGTGCCCGAAGGCCGGCGCGACAGCTATGCGCCGATCATCGAGCGCCTGCCGTTCACCGACAGCAAGCGCGCCGTGATCGGCTTCGATTCATGGGCAAGCCCGGTGCGCCGCGACGCGATGGAAAGGGCGCGCGATTCCGGGCTCGCGACGATCTCGGGCATGGTCACGCTCGCCTCGGATGTCGGCAAGCAGAACCAGCCTGGCTTCGTCATGTATCTGCCCGTCTATCGGCAGGGTCAGCCGCTCGATACGGTTGCCGAGCGCCGCGCGCATCTGCTTGGCTGGGTCTATGCGGCGTTCCGCATGCACGACGTGGTGGCGAGCCTGTACGGCGAGGAACCGCCCGGCCTGTCGCTGGCGATCTACGACGGCGTCGAACCGTCGGCCGCGAACCTGCTGTACCGCTCGTCGGATCAGCCGGGACACCATGTGCCGTCGGACCTCTCGGCGCACGAGTATCTGGTCGTCGACGGGCACGACTGGACGCTCTCGCTGTCCGCGCAGGACCGCTTTATGAAGCGCTTCGGCCGCAATGCCGAGTGGCTCATCGCGGGCACGGGGAGCGGCCTCTCGGTGCTGCTCGCGCTGCTCGCATGGATCATGGTGACGGGCCGCAGCCGCGCGATGCGGCTTGCCTCGACGATGACGCGCGAATTGCGCGAAAGCGAAGAGAAATTCCGCGCGATCGCGGACTGCACGGTGAATCTCGAAGTGTGGTGGGGCCCGGACGGCAAGCCGCGCTGGATCAACCCGTCGGTTCAGGAATACACGGGCTATAGCGTCGACGAATGCATGGCGATGCACGACTTCGCCGGCACGCTGATTCATCCGGAAGACATGCCGCGCGTCGCACCCGAGTTGCTCAAAGGGCGCCAGGGGCTGCGCGGCGGCGACCTCGAATTTCGTTGCATCCGCAAGGATGGTTCGCTGATCTGGCTGTCGGTATCGTGGGTGCCGATCTACGATGCGAAGGGCCTGCTCACCGGTTTTCGCATGAGCGGGCGCGACATCACCGAGCGCAAGCGCTTCGAAGAAGAGCTGCGCATCGCGGCGGTCGCATTCGAGTCGCTCGAAGGGATGATGGTGACCGACGCGGACGGCACGATCCTGCGCGTGAACTCGGCCTTTACCGAATGCACGGGCTATACGGCCGAGGAAGTGGTGGGCCGCACGCCGCGCATCCTGCAGTCGGGCCGGCACGACAAGGCGTTCTATCGCGAGATGTGGAAGACCATTCAGCGCGACGGCGGCTGGCAGGGCGAGATCTGGGATCGCCGCAAGAACGGCGACATCTACCCGAAATGGCTGACGATCACCGCGGTGACCGGCGAGAACGACGCGGTCACGCACTATGTCGGCACGCATCACGACATCACCGAGCGCAAGATCGCTGAAGAGCGCATCAAGGAACTCGCGTTCTTCGATGCGCTCACGCGTCTGCCGAACCGCCGGCTGCTGTGGGACCGTCTGAGGCAGGCCATCGCGGTCAGCGCGCAAACCGGCACGTGCGGCGCGTTGCTCTTTCTCGACCTCGACAACTTCAAGACGCTGAACGACACGCTCGGCCACGACAAGGGGGATCTGCTGCTGCAGCAGGTCGCGGAGCGCCTGTCGGGCTGCGCGCGCGAGGGCGACACGGTGGCGCGTGTGGGCGGCGACGAATTCGTGGTCGTGCTCGGCAGCCTGAGCGCCGCACGCGACGAGGCCGCGAGCCAGATCGAGGCGGTCGCCGAACGGATCCTCTCGGTGCTCGGCGATGCGTATCAGCTCGAAGGCGTCGACTACCGGACCAGCGCGAGCATCGGCGCGACCGTGTTCCAGGGGCACGAGGCGTCGATCGACGAGCTGCTGAAGCAGGCCGACCTCGCGATGTACAAATGCAAGGAGCGCGGCCGTAACGCGATGTGCTTCTTCGACCCGGCGATGCAGACGGTGGTGGTCGAACGCGCGGCGCTCGAGGCGGCGCTGCGCCGCGCAATCGACGAAGACCAGTTCCTCGTTCACTACCAGGCGCAGGTCAGCGATGGCGACCGCGTGACCGGCGCCGAAGCGCTGGTGCGCTGGCAGCATCCGGAGCGCGGCATTGTCGCGCCGGCGGACTTCATTCCGCTGGCCGAAGAGACGGGGCTGATTCTCGCGCTCGGCGACAAGGTGCTCGAAACCGCGTGCCTGCAGCTCGCGCAGTGGGCCACTCAACCCGGCATGGCGCATCTGACGATCGCCGTCAACGTCAGCGCACAACAGTTCCGCGAACCGCGTTTCGTGGAAAGAGTGCTCGCCGTGCTCGAGCGCACGGGCGCGAATCCGCACCGCCTGAAGCTCGAACTGACCGAGAGCGTGCTGGTCGACAACGTGCAGGACATCATCGAGAAGATGGCGGCGCTAAAGGCCGAAGGCGTGGTGTTCTCGCTCGACGACTTCGGCATCGGCTATTCGTCGCTGTCGTATCTGAAGCGTCTGCCGCTCGATCAGCTGAAGATCGACCGGTCGTTTGTGCGCGACATCCTCGTCGATTCGAACGACGCGGTGATCGCGCGCACGATCGTCGCGCTCGCGCAAAGCCTTGGACTCGGCGTGATCGCCGAAGGCGTCGAGACCGAAGCGCAACGCG
Organism: Paraburkholderia sp. 2C; assembly: GCF_054589215.1. Lineage (NCBI taxonomy): Bacteria > Pseudomonadati > Pseudomonadota > Betaproteobacteria > Burkholderiales > Burkholderiaceae > Paraburkholderia > Paraburkholderia sp. 2C. The sequence continues at coordinate 125,420 of NZ_BAAILL010000036.1, forward strand.
ATTTCCTGGCGGGCGCCGGGTGCCATGCGTATCAGGGGTATTACTTCTGCCAGCCGCTGCCGGTCGAAGGGTTCGAGGCGTTCGCGGGCAGTTTCGACGCGCAGCCGATGACATGATGGGGAAGGGCGGCGATCGCTCGCCGACCCTTCTTTCCCGCTTCAGCCGCGCATCGGCGCGTCAGCCCGCATGCTTCGTCATTGCGCCGCGTTCGTCAGCGACGGATCGATATACGTGCTCACATCCTGCGGCTGCTTGTACACCGCATTGCGTACGTTGAACTTGTCGGCATTCACGCTCGATCCGTAGATGGAATCGAGTCCGTCGCCCTTGGCAAAGGCCTTCTTCGCCGCCGCCGCATCGAGCAGGTGCGTGCCTTTCAGCAAGGGCACATACTGCGCGGGTGTGAGGCCCACGCGCGCGGACATGATCTTCACCGCATCGGCCTGCGTCTTCGGATCGTTCACATAGGCGACGCACCGGTACCAGACCTTGATCACTTTGGCCCAGTCAGCCTTGCGCGACGCGAGGCTCGCCGGGTTGACGGTGATCGCGTCATAGATGAGCCCCGGCGCGTCCGCCGACGTGAAGATCGGGCGCGAGCCCGGCACGCGTTTCAACGCTTCGCCGGCATTCGGCTGCCATGCGCCGACAGCCGCGATGTCCTGCGAGGACGCCAGCACTTGCGGCAACTCGTTGGTCTTCGCGTTGACGAGCGTCACGTCCGATTCTTTCATGCCGTGTTTCGCGAGCGCCGTATCGAGCAGCAGGTGATCGACGAGCCCGACTTCGACGCCGACCTTCTTGCCTTTCAACGCCTCGACCGTTTTCGCCGACGGCTTCGCGACGATCATGTCGTTGCCGCTCGAATAGTCGGTCAGCAGGATCATCACGTTCTTCGCACCGGCCGCGCCGGTCACCAGCGCGTCGCCGTTCGTCGCGCCCACGCCGTCGAGCTTGCCCGCCGAGAATGCATCGAGCGAGGCCGAGTAATCGAACCACTCGAAATCGACGTCGACGTTTTCCTGCTTGAACCAGCCCTTCTCGATCGCGACCTGGAACAGCACCCAGCCCGGCCAGTCGCTGTAACCGATTTTCAGCGGCGCGGCCGCCTGCGCCGACGCCGACGTCAGGCCGACTGCGAAGGCCGCCGCCGCGCCTGCAAGGCCGCGCCGCAGCGTACGGGACGCAAGAAGTTGAGCGCGTGCGTATTCGAATGCTTTCATTGTGTGCTCCAGGAGACCGGGTGAAGTGTTGTCGAAATGAATCGCGCAAGCGGCGCACACAGACTGCGGTGCGCGCGCCGGCGTCATGACCGGTTTCCTGGGTTGCATGGGACCGGCCACGGAGAGGCACGACGACGGCCGTTATCGACGTCATCGCGGATCTCCCGGGCTTTTGTCCCGCCGTGTAGTGCGGCCTGCGAAGCATCGACTGCGGGTTCGCTTCACAGACGCACCGGGCTGCTCTCGGACCAGACGTTCGTGTGAACCGGAACCCTAGCATCCCTAAGATGCGACGGTGCCGCACCTCTCGGGTGTTGCGCGAAGCCAGAAGCATGCCAGGCGATATCGGCCTGTGCGCGCGCGCGGCGACGTTGAAAGGCGGCTGGGAAGCGCCGCTTACGCGCGATCGAGCGCGGAGAAGCGATGATGGACAAATGCAAGGAACTGTTCGAGCCGGTCTTCGATTGTCGCGGCTAACCGCACATGCCTGATGCGACGGTCATGCGCCGCGCTCGTTTCGGTCAGCCAGCCCGCATCGATCAGTTGTTGCACATAACGGACCGCTGTCCGGCGGCTTACGCCGGGCATGAAATCGTAGAGCGCCGTTTTCGCGAACTGCGCCTGGGGGGCCGCCCACATCTGGCAGAACAGATCGCTGTAGTTCAGGTCGGCGAGGCCCAGCTCGCCGAATTGCGCGGACCATTCGAAGTCCATGTCGAGGATGGCGCGGGCGACGGCCTGCGCTTTGGTCCGGGCGATTTTTTTCTTCATCGATTCACCAGCACAAGGAGGCATGCACGGTTTGCGTGCGAGCAGGCCCGCAAAACGGGCGTGCCGCAGTTGCCCGCGCAGTTGCCCGCGCGATTACCTGCGCTGACGCGGGAAATGTTTTTTGACGCATCGTGTTTAACATGTAGTATTGCATGCAATTTTGCATCTAAATAGGACGGTGATGCGTCTCGCGCTATTCAAGACGTTCTGGGGATTTGCCGGCGGCCCGCGCGAGGCGGGGGCGTTGGTCAGAGCGGCGGAATTCGACGGCATCGAGGCACAGGTGCCGTCCGGCGAAGCGGAGCGTAACCACTTCGCCCGCGCGATAACCGACGAAGGGCTCGACTTTATCGCAGAGATTACGACTGCGGGCAGCTACGTACCCGAGCGCAGCGCGACACCGGACGACCATCTGCGCGATCTCGAGGCGAAACTCATCTGGGTAAAGCCTTTGCGGCCGCGCTTTTGCAACGTGATCGCCGGCTGCGATGCGTGGTCCGCGCCGGTTCAGATCGATTTCTTCGCACGCGCGGTCGAACTCGAAGCAAAGCATGGCGTGATCTGCAGCTTCGAAACCCACCGCGGCCGCTCGTTCTTCAATCCATGGATCACCCGCGATGTCGTGCGCGCGGTGCCGCAACTGAAGCTGACCTGCGACTTCAGCCACTGGACGGTCGTCTGCGAGCGGCTGCTCGATAGCGAGTGGGACACGCTGGCTGAACTCGCGCCGCATGCGCATCACGTGCACGGACGCGTCGGTTATCCGCAAGGTCCGCAGGTGCCGCATCCTGCCGCGCCGGAGTACGCAGGCTGCCTTGCGTCGCACCGGCGCATCTGGGAACTGCTGTGGAACGCACAACTGGCCAACGGCTACACGGTCACGACCATGACGCCCGAGTTCGGCCCCGACGGCTATCTGCATACCTTGCCGTTCACCGATGCGCCGGTAGCCGATCTCTGGGAAATCAACACATGGATGGGCCGTGAGGAAAGAAGCCATTTCGCGGGATTTCTCGCGCAACGCGACGCATGCCTGACGACGGGGTGCGTCCGATGATCCGCACGCATACGGGTTTCGGTGCCTTGCCGATTGTCGACGTTGGCGGTCTGTATAGCGAGGACGCGCGCGAGCGGCTGGCCACGGCCCGCTCGCTCGATCGCGCGGCCCGCGACGCCGGCTTCTTCTACGTCACGAACCATCGGGTCGACCGTACGCTGCAGAGCGCGCTGGTCGGCCATGCGCGGCGCTTCTTCGCGGCGCCGCAAGCGTGGAAGATGCGCTACTACATCGGCCACTCGACCGCACACCGCGGTTACGTGCCGGAAGGCGAGGAGGTCTTCGCCGGAGGGAAGCGCGACAGGAAAGAAGCGTTCGACACCGGTCGCGATCTGCCGCTCGACGATCCCGACGTCAAGGCGGGAACGCCGATGCTCGGGCCGAACGTGTGGCCGGATCAAGCGGGTTTTCGCGAAGCGGTCAGCGGCTACTACGACGCGGCTTTCGATCTGGGACGGCGCCTCTTTCGCGGCTTCGCGCTCGCGCTCGGCTTGCCGGAGACTCACTTCGACGCCTACCTGCATAAGCCGCCAAGCCAGTTGCGGCTTATCCATTACCCGTTCGATGCGTCGGCCGAGGATGTGCCCGGCATCGGCGCGCACACCGACTACGAATGCTTCACGATCCTGCTGCCGACCGCGCCCGGCCTTGAAGTCATGAATGGCGACGGTCGGTGGATCGACGCGCCGCCGATCGAAGGCGCGTTTATCGTCAACATCGGCGACATGCTCGAGGTATGGACGGGCGGTACCTATGTCGCGACATCGCACCGTGTGCGCAAGGTGACGCAGGAGCGGTACTCGTTTCCGCTGTTTTTCGCGTGCGACTACCGTACCGTGGTGGCGCCGTTGCCGCAGTTCGCGACACCCGAAGCGTGCGCGAAGTATCCGCCTCTGGCGGCAGGCGAACATCTCTTTGCGCAGACCGCGCAGAGCTTCATCTATTTGAAGCAGCGCCTCGAACGCGGCGAACTGGCATTGCCCGACGGGTCGATGCAATTGTCGAGCTTCGGGCAGGAAGCGCGTAACGCCGTGCAGTAACGACGCAGCAGGGGCGCCTATCGGAGCGTCACGCGTTTCTTTTGCATTTCGATGAAGCGTATTGAAAAGAGCGTGTAGAGCGCGCGGCGAACGGAAATCAGAAGAGGCATGGCGGGCGGCTGGCAATGAGCGTGGGTGTGTTCGTTACAGCAACGGTCATGCCATTTTCCCTAAGCGCGCTGAAACCCGTGTTGACCGGTAACGCGCGGATGACGCTCGCCCGAAGATAGCGCTCGCGCGCATTCGATTGGTGCGCAATGCGCCGCGGTAGGGCGAGGGTCGCGCCGTCGCGCACACGCGGGCCGCCTGCGCGCACTTCGCCCGGCTACCGCCGCGGTAGCGCGAAGGCGCATTTCTCAACACCCGACGAGCCGTTGGCACGGTACTCGCTTAAACGCATGGCGAGAGGTGCGAAGCAATTTGCATCATCTTCAGGATCGCTAGGGTTCCGGTCGTGCGGCAAGCGCTGCGCGATGCCTGGTCCGAGAGCAATCCGGTCTTGCCGCCCACCTTGTACGAAGGCGCCGGCGAGGCTCCACGGAGGGATAAAAGCCCGGGAGGTCGCGATGTCGTTTGTCGCCCCTCTCACGCCTATCCCTTTCGATTCCAAGGAGCCTCCATGCCGTCGCATCCTCCCGTCGATCTCGCACCGGTCCCCCATCCGCTGTGGGAAACCGTGATTCCCGCCGGCACGCACTGGTCCGGCGTCCTGCGCCGCGGCATCGCGCTGCGCATCGTCGATACCGAAGGCGGCGCGAATCTCGCGGCCGTGTTCTATCGCCAGGAAGACCCGCTCGAGCGCTACAACATGGCCGATACGCTGAAGGCGCAACACACGGCGCACCTGACGCGCGGCCACGTGCTGTATTCGGATATGGGCCGCGTGCTCGCGTCGATCACCGCCGATACGCTCGGCTGGCACGACCCGCTCGGCGGCGTCGGCGACGCACAGCTGTTCGCGCGGAAATACGGTATCGCGCGCTATCAGGAGCATCGCAACGCGATGATCCGCAACGGCCGCGACAGCCTGCTGCTCGAACTCGCGAAGCATGGGCTCGGCACGCGCGACCTCGTCTCGAACGTCAATTTCTTCAGCAAGCTGGCGACCGGCGACGACGGTGCGCTGAGCTTCGTCGCGAACCACTCGCGCGCCGGCGAGGCGGTCGATCTGCGCTTCGAGATGAACACGCTCGCCGCGTTTTCGAGCGCGCCGCATCCGCTCGATCCGGCGGCCGGATACCAGCCGAAAGCGGTGAAGCTGATCGCCTATCGCGCCTATCCGGGCGATGCCGTCGTGCCGTCCGATGACCCGTGCCGCGCGCAATGCGCGGAAAACGAACGGGGCTTTACCAACACCGAACGACTTTTCGTATAAGGAGCGCCGCCATGACCATCGTCGAAAGCACCCTCGATACACGCGACGCGCTCTACGATTTCACGCTGCCGGCCGGCGAGCCGTGGCTGCACGAAGTGAAGCGCGGACAGATCTTCCGGATTCTCGATCTCGAAGGCAATCAGGCCGTCGATACGCTGTTCTACAACAGCGCCGATCCGCTCGAACGCTATAGCGCGCAAGACACGATCCGCAAGCAGCTGAACCTCTATCTGGGCGCGGGCAGCGTGCTGATGTCGAACCTCGGCAATCCGATGCTGACCATCGTCGCCGACACCTGCGGCCGGCACGACACGCTCGGCGGCGCCTGCGCGGCCGAAAGCAACACCGTGCGTTATGCGCTCGACAAGCGTCATATGCATAACTGCCGCGACAGCTTCCTGCATGCGATCACGCATTGCACGTGCGGCGTCGGCACGCAACTGACGAAGCGCGACATCGTCGGCAACATCAACTTCTTCATGAACGTGCCGGTCACGCCGCTCGGCAAGCTGACCTTCGAAGACGGCATTTCGGCGCCGGGCAAATATGTCGAGATGCGCGCGGAGATGGACGTGACGGTGCTGATCTCGAACTGTCCGCAACTGAACAACCCGTGCAACGGCTATAACCCGACGCCCGTTCGGCTCTCGATCTGGGAGGCGCAATGAGCGAGCCGTTGCGCTTCTCGAAGGTGCTCGTCGCGAATCGCGGCGAGATCGCATGCCGCGTGATGCGCACGCTCAGGCGTTTGAATATCGCGTCGGTGGCTGTCTACTCGGAAGCCGACCGGCATGCGATGCATGTGATGCTGGCCGACGAAGCCGTGTGCATCGGCCCGGCCGCGGCGGCAGCCAGCTATCTGAACGTCGACGCGATCCTCGAGGCGGCGCGCGCAACGGGCGCGCAAGCGGTGCATCCCGGTTACGGGTTTCTCTCCGAAAACGCCGACTTCGCGCAGGCATGCGAGGACGCCGGCATTCGCTTTATCGGTCCGCGCGCCGCACAGATGCGCGCGTTCGGCCTCAAGCACACGGCGCGCGAGCTTGCGCAAGCGAACCATGTCGCGCTGCTGCCGGGCACGGGCTTGCTGCCCGATGCCGGCGCGGCGCTCACCGAAGCCGCTTCGATCGGCTACCCGGTGATGTTGAAGAGCACCGCGGGTGGCGGCGGCATCGGCATGTCGCTGTGCCGCAGCGCGCAGGAGCTCGAGGCGGCGTTCGCATCGGTGGTGCGGCTCGGCGCGGCGAACTTCGCGAACGCGGGCGTGTATGTGGAGAAGTTCGTCGAACATGCGCGCCATATCGAAGTGCAGATTTTCGGCGACGGTCTTGGCAATGTGATCGCATTGGGCGAGCGCGACTGTTCGGTGCAGCGGCGCAATCAGAAGGTGATCGAGGAAACGCCCGCGCCGGGACTCAGTGCCGACGAGCGCGCCACCTTGCATGCGAGCGCGGTGCGGCTCGCGCAAGCGGTGAGCTACGAATCGGCCGGTACGGTCGAATTCGTGTTCGATGCGAACGCGCGCCGCTTCTACTTTCTCGAAGTGAATACGCGGCTGCAGGTCGAGCATTGCGTGACCGAGGAAGTGACCGGCGTCGATCTCGTCGAGTGGATGGTCCGTCAGGCGGAGGGTGCGTTGCCTTCGCTCGCGTCGATTGCGCCTGCTGCAAGCGGCGCGAGCATTCAGGTGCGCCTCTACGCGGAAGATCCGCACAAGCAGTTCCAGCCGAGCGCGGGGACGCTGACGCATGTCGAGTTTGCGAAAGACGCGCGCGTCGACACATGGGTCGATGCGGGCACTGAAGTCAGCGCGTTCTACGACCCGCTGCTCGCCAAGCTGATCGTCAAGGGCGCGACGCGCGAGGCCGCGCTCGCCGCGCTTGGCGATGCGCTGGAACGCACGCAGCTCTACGGCATCGAGACGAATCTCGATTATCTGCGCGCCGTGGTCGGTTCCGATACGTTCGCGCGCGGCGCGCAGACCACGGCGTTCCTGTCGCGCTTCATGTTCGCGCCGCATACGATCGACGTGCTCGACGGCGGCGTGCAGACGACGGTCCAGCAATTGCCGGGGCGGCTCGGCTACTGGGATATCGGCGTGCCGCCGTCGGGGCCGATGGACGACCGGTCCTTTTCGCTCGCCAACGCATTGCTCGGCAATGCGCCCGACGCGGCGGGCCTCGAATTCACGATGGTCGGCGCGACGCTGCGTTTCAACACGGCGGCGCTGTTCGTGCTCGGCGGCGCGGCGCTTGCCGCGACGCTCGATGGCGCGCCTGTGCCGTTCTGGCGCGTGCAGCGCGCGGCGCCCGGCGCGGTCCTCAAGCTCGGCGGCGTGACCGGCGCCGGCGTGCGCGCGTGTCTGGCGATCAAAGGCGGCCTGCAGGTACCCGATTATCTCGGCAGCAAGGCGACCTTTACGCTAGGCCAGTTCGGCGGCCATGCGGGCCGCGCGCTGCGCAAGGGCGACGTGCTGCATCTGGCCAGTCATGCCGGCGAGGGCGCGCCGGGCGCCGTGCTCGATACCGCGCGGATGCCCACGCTGACCCACGCATGGACGCTGAGCGTGCTGAACGGCCCGCATGGCGCGCCCGATTTTTTCACGGCCGACGACATCGCGATGCTGTACGGCACGAACTGGACCGTGCACTACAACTCGAGCCGCACGGGTGTGCGACTGATCGGTCCCGCGCCGCAATGGGCACGCCGCGACGGCGGCGAAGCGGGCCTGCATCCGTCGAACATTCACGACAACGCGTACGCGATCGGCGCGGTCGATTTCACCGGCGATATGCCGGTGATTCTCGGACCGGACGGCCCGAGCCTCGGCGGCTTCGTGTGCCCGGTGACGGTGGTCGCCGACGAATTGTGGAAGCTCGGACAACTGCGGCCCGGCGATACGGTGCGCTTTGCGCCCGCGTCTGCGGCTGCGTCCGCGCCCGTGCAGCCGGCTGCGGTTCACGAAAACGCCAGCGTGCTCTACCGCGACCCGGCGGCGGGCGATGGCATCGGCGTCGTCTACCGCCAGTCGGGCGATCGCAACGTGCTGATCGAATACGGCCCGCTCGTGCTCGACCTCAATCTGCGCTTTCGCGTGCATGCGTTGATGCATTGGCTCGACGAACACCGCTTGCCCGGCATCGTCGACCTGACGCCCGGCATCCGCTCGCTGCAGGTGCATTTCGATCCGCGCGTGCTGCCGCGCGACCGGCTGCTCGAGCATTTGCGGCGTGCGGAAACGGAGTTGCCCGCCATCGACGGCATGCGCGTGCCCAACCGCATCGTCCATTTGCCGCTGTCGTGGGACGACCCCTCGACGCGTATCGCGATCGAACGCTACATGCAGTCGGTGCGGCCCGACGCGCCGTGGTGCCCGAGCAATATCGAGTTCATTCGCCGCATCAACGGGCTCCCGAGTATCGACGACGTGAAGCGCATCGTGTTCGACGCGCGCTATCTCGTGATGGGGCTCGGCGACGTCTATCTCGGCGCGCCGGTTGCGACGCCGCTCGATCCGCGTCATCGGCTCGTCACGACGAAGTACAATCCGGCGCGCACCTGGACGCCCGAGAACGCGGTCGGCATCGGCGGTGCGTATCTATGCGTGTACGGTATGGAAGGGCCGGGCGGCTATCAGTTCGTCGGCCGCACCGTGCAGATGTGGAACCGCTATCGGACCACGCGCGAGTTCGCCGCGGGCAAGCCGTGGCTGCTGCGCTTTTTCGACGAGATCCGTTTCTACGAAGTCAGCGAAGCGGAACTGACCGAACTGCGCGCCGATTTCGTGGCCGGGCGCGCGAGCCTGAAGATCGAGGATTCGACGTTCGATCTCGGCGCCTATAACCGCTTTCTGCGCGACGAGGCCGAATCGATCGCCGCGTTCAAGACATCGCAGCAGGCCGCGTTCGAAGCCGAGCGCGAGCGTTGGCGCGCGGCCGGCACGGCCGAATATGTCGGCGAACCCGGCGGCAACGGCGCAAGCGGAGCGGCGAGTGCCGCCGATGCACTCGCGCACGGCATGCGCGGCATCGTCGCCGATGTGTCGGGCAGCGTCTGGAAGCTGCTGGTGAAGAGGGGCGAACGCGTCACGGCGGGGCAGGTCGTGGCGATCGTCGAGTCGATGAAAATGGAAGTATCGGTCGAAGCCGCCGACGACGGCGTAATCGAAACGATCGATTGCGCGGAAGGCGCGGCGGTCGTCGCCGGACAGCGGTTGATGACGGTCAAGCCTGCCGTTGCGGCCGATGCTATCGAGGAGGTCGTGTGCAAGTAACCGCCCAACCCGCTGTACCGCAAGGGCCCATGACGGTCGCGTCGCTGCAGGCGCGCTATCGCGCAGGGACGCTGACGCCGGCGCAAGTGGTCGAGATGATCGCCGCGCGCACGGCCGGCGACGATCCGCATCGCGTCTGGATCCGGCCGCTTACGCGCGACGAGATGATGCGCTATGTCCATGCGTTGGCCGATCGGGATCCGGCTTCGCTGCCGCTTTACGGCATTCCGTTCGCGATCAAGGACAACATCGATCTGGCCGGCGTGCCGACCACCGCCGGTTGCCCGGCGTACGCGTACACGCCGCAAAAAAGTGCGGCGGTGGTCGAACGGCTGATTGCGGCAGGCGCGATTCCGGTCGGCAAGACCAATCTCGATCAGTTCGCCACGGGTTTGTCCGGGCAGCGCTCGCCGCACGGCGCGTGCCGCAACGCGCTCGATGCGCGCTATGCGTCGGGCGGCTCGAGTTCCGGCTCCGCGGTGGCGGTGTCGCTGGGACTCGCGGCGTTCTCGCTCGGCACCGATACCGCGGGATCGGGCCGCGTGCCGGCCGCGTTTCATGGGCTCATTGGTTTGAAGCCGACGAAAGGCGTGCTGAGCACGCTCGGTGTGGTGCCCGCCTGCCAGTCGCTCGATTGCGTGTCGATTTTCACGCAGACCGCGCATGATGCGCAGCAGGTGTTCGATGTCGCGCGCGGCATCGCGGACGGCGATCCATATGCGCGTGCGTGGGCGCCGCCGCCGGTCGCGCGACACGACCGTACGCCGACGCTGCGCGGTGTGCGTTTCGGTGTGCCGCGCGCGGCACAACTCGAATTCTTCGGCGACACGTCGTATGCGCATGCATTCGAAGCGGCGTTATCGCGCTTGCGCGATGCCGGTGCGCAGGTGATCGAGATCGACTTCGAGCCGTTTCTCGACGCCGCGCGTCTGCTGTACGAAGGACCGTTCGTCGCCGAGCGGCTGGCGGCAATCAGGCCGTTCTTCGAGCAGCATGCGGACGCGCTGCATCCGGTGATTCGCACGATCATCGGCGGTGCGGCGAAGTGGAGCGCCGCGGATCTGTTCGCCGCGCAGGACCGGCTCGCCGAACTGCGCATGCGAGCCGACCCGGTGTGGCAGCAGATCGACGCGATCTTTATGCCGACGTCCGCCACCACGGCAACCGTCGACGAACTCGAAGCCGACCCGATTCGCGTCAATTCGCGCTTCGGCTATTACACGAACTTCGTGAATCTGCTCGACCTGTCCGCGCTGGCGGTGCCGGCCGGCGTTTGCACGACGGGCGGGCATCGCGGGCTGCCGTTCGGCGTGACGTTCGTCGGCCGTGCGCATGAAGACGCCGAGTTGCTGCGGCTCGCGTATGCGTGGCTTGGCGAAGCCGTTGCAACGCCCATGCCGGCCTCTGCTCGGGCTTCGACTTCGGTGTCCACGGTGTCGACTCCCGACTCGATCCGCGTTGCCGTCGTCGGCGCGCATTTGCGCGGCGAGCCGCTCAATGCGCAACTGACCGAACGCGGCGCGCGCCTCATCGAAGCCACGGCCACCGCGCCCAGCTACCGGCTCTACGCGCTGCCCGCCGCGGCAAGCGGCGGCGTCGCGAAGCCGGGGCTGGTTCGCGTACGCGATGACGGCGCGCCGATCGCCGTCGAAGTGTGGGAAATGCCGCTTGCCGCGTACGGCGGATTCGTCGCGCTCGTGCCGGCGCCGCTTGGCATCGGCACGCTCACGCTCGCCGACGGCAGCGCGGTGCAGGGCTTTCTGTGCGAGACGAGCGCACTCGAAGGCGCAGACGACATCACGTCGTTCGGCGGCTGGCGCGCCTACCGCGCGAGCCTCGCCGCGCGATGAACACGTTCCGCGCCTCGCGCGCGGTGCTTCCTCGCTCGAACCGGATCTACCCGTCGAGCCCCGCAAGGAGAATCGGATGACAGCCGATGCACACGCCGCCGCACGCCGCGATGCGGGCGCAGATGCAAACACGGTTGCAGCCGCAGTCGCGACTTCAGCTGCAAACATCGGTGCCCGCCCGGTTGCCACAACCCGCACCCGCACCGACTGGTTCGCGGTGCGCCGCGAACTGTCGACGAAAAGCCGCTGGACACTCGGCATCGGCTCGTTCGTGCTGCCGATGCTGGTCTGGTGCATCGTCAGCTATGTGCCGTTTGTCTGGCATCCGCAGATGCTGATCGAGAATCCCGGCAGCGTCGACTATTTTCAGCCGGGCATGCGCGTCGACAAGCCGACGTTCAACGACGAACTGCAAACCGCGCGCGCGAAACATGCGGCGCTGCCGACCGGCATCGCGGTCAATCCCGTCTATCTGCCGGCGCCGCATGAAGTGCTGCGCGCGTTCTACACGGCCTTTACGACGCCGCCCGCATCGCGCGACGGCCCGTGGCTGCATGAAAGCCTGTGGCACAGCATCCAGGTGATCTTCTGGGGCTTCGTGATCTCGTCGGCAATCGGCGTGCCGCTTGGCATCGTGTGCGGCACGTATAGCGCGCTCGCGCGGCTGCAGGAACCGTTTATCGAGTTCTTCCGCTATCTGCCGGCGCCCGCGTTCGGCGCGCTGATGGTCGCGGTGCTCGGCATCTATGACGGGCCGAAAATCGCGATCATCGTGATCGGCACGTTCTTCCAGCAGGTGCTGATCGTCGCGAACACGACGCGCAAGCTCGATTACGCGCTCTTCGAAGCCGCGATGACGCTCGGCACGAAGAAGCTGAAGCTGCTCACACATGTGGTGATTCCGGGCATCCTGCCGGACCTCTATCGCGATCAGCGCATTCTGCTCGGCTGGGCGTGGACCTATCTGATCGTCGCGGAACTCGTCGGCACGAGTTCGGGCATCACGTGGTACATCACGCAGCAGGCGCGCTACGAACACTTCGACAACGTGTACGCGGCGATCATGATGATCGGCATCATCGGGCTCGGCACGGACCTCGTGCTCGCGTCGTTCGGCCGCAAGCTCTTTCCGTGGGACCGCACGCTCAAAGCGTAGACGCGCGAGCCGCGATCCGTCTCGCCGGGGCCCCGCTTCAAGGTCCGTTTCAATGCATGGCCACAGGAATCCATCATGTTGAATCCGCAACCGGTTCCGTCCTATCTGCTGCAGTCCGACGCTGTGCGCGCGCGTTTCGAGCGCATCAAGACGCGCGAAGTGATTCTCGACGTGCGCAGTCTCGGCAAGCGTTTCGCGACGCCGACCGGCGAGCATGTCGCGCTCGATAACATCAACTTCCAGACCCACCGGCGCGAGTTCGTCTGCGTGATCGGGCCGTCGGGCTGCGGCAAGTCGACCTTGATCCGCATTCTTGCGGGCCTCGAGCGTCAATCGAGCGGCGACGTGCTGATCGACGGCAAGCCCGTCGACGGGCCCGGGGCCGACCGCGGCATGGTGTTTCAGGGCTACACGCTGTTTCCGTGGCTCACGGTCAAAAAGAATGTGATGTTCGGCCTGAAAATGAACGGTCTTGGCCGCACGCAGGCCGAGCGCGAGGCGCTGCAATGGCTCGAGCTCGTGGGCCTCACGAAATTCGCCGACGTCTATCCGCATCAGTTGTCGGGCGGCATGAAGCAGCGCGTTGCGATCGCACGCGCGCTCGCGAACCGGCCGCGCATTCTGCTGATGGACGAGCCGTTCGGCGCGCTCGATGCGCAAACGCGCGCGAAGATGCAAACGCATCTGCTCGACATCTGGCGCAATATCGACGTCACCGTGCTTTTCATCACGCACGATCTCGACGAAGCGATCTTTCTCGCGGACCGGATTCTCGTGCTGAAGGCGAACCCCGGCGAAGTGCAGGAACTGATCGAAGTGCCGGTGCCGCGGCCGCGCGACTATGCGCAGTTCACATCCGCCGAATTCATCGCGACGAAGGCGCGGCTCGAAGCGCTGATTCATCCGCCCACAGCCGCGAGCGACGCGGAAGACGACGGCGTGAAGCCGCATATGATCCGGATGACCGACATATCGGACAACGTCGAATAACAGGCGCGCGCTTTTTTAGTCTTCGATCGGCACTTCGAAGCGCGTCCGGCAGCCCGGACATTCGACCGGCATGATTTCGCCCTGTGCCGTGTGCAATACGAGCGGCTGCTCTTCGCCGGCGAGGAAGCAGACCGGACACGGAAACGCTTCGTGCGACCTCAGCCGATGCCAGCGGTCGACGTAGCGCTCGATGTCGGGCGGCGGCGCACCGATCGCCTCGAGATGGTCGAGCAGCACGTGAAACAGGGCAGGGTTCTGCATGGATGTCCTCCGGTCCCTTTCTGCCGGCCGTGCGGCGGAGTTCCTTTCACCATGATAGGCAGGCGCGCGCCATGACGTGCCCAGTCCGTACGCGGCCGCCGCTGCTTTCGCAAAGCGCCGACGAAATGCTCGCCAGGCGACCGACGCCTGATAAATCCCCAGCCTGATAAATCCCCATTATCCCGCCTCAAAAATCCCTGTTGCGTTCCCGGTAGTCAGGCGTGCGCTTTAAGGTTCGGTTAAGAGTTCGCTTCTACATTGATACGCGCCGCCCAGGACGCGGGCTCGATGCCCGGCCTTGGCGACCGCTTTCGTGAACTACCGGGGGGTGGTGAACGAAGACCATCGTCGACTCCGTGTCGACTGCCGAAAGGTAAAGATGGCGGCGGTACCGGCTGCTATCCGGCTTGCAACGGGCCGGCGGCGACCTTCAGAACCCGGCTCCCCGCCGGGTTTTTTTCTTGGTGCCGGTCAGACGGCCCGTCCTTTTTGAGGCCCCGGCTCCCCGTCGGCGAACACAAAAGACTGTATATATATACAATACGCTGACTCGCGATCACCTATTCACGGACAGCAAATTGGCCTCTCATGGAACGATCCGCATCCGCGGAGCACGCCAGCACAACCTCAAAAACGTCGATCTCGACCTGCGCACCGGCGAAATGACGGTAGTGACCGGGCCGTCCGGATCGGGCAAGTCGAGCCTCGTATTCGACACGCTGTACGCCGAAGGCCAGCGCCGCTACGTCGAAACCTTTAGCGCCTACGCGCGCCAGTTCCTCGACCGGATGGACCGGCCGCAGGTCGACCGCGTCGACGGTGTGCCGCCGGCCATCGCGATCGATCAGACGAACCCCGTGCGCAGCTCGCGTTCGACGGTCGGCACGATGACCGAACTGAACGATCACCTGAAGCTGCTGTACGCGCGCGCGGCCGAGCTGTTCGACCGCAAGACCGCGCAGCGGGTGCGGCACGACACGCCGGAAACGATCTACGCGGAACTCGCCGCGCGCACCGAGGGCGACGATCCGCGTATCGTCGTCACGTTTCCGGTCGAACTGCCGGAAAGCGCGAGCGAGACGGAAGTCGAGCAATGGCTGTCCGCGAGCGGCTATACGCGCGTGCAGGCGCAGCGCGAGGTCGAGTCGCCGACCGGACCGCGCAAGGTGCTCGATGTCGTCGCGGACCGGTTTCGCTTGCACCAGGCAGACAAGGCGCGCGTCGTCGAGGCGATCGAGGCGTCGTTGAAGCGTGGCGGCGGCCGCGTGAACGTCTATGTGCTGAGCGCAGCGAAGGACGCGCAGGACGATGCCGCGCAAGCGCCGGCGCCGCCAATCTGGCGCTTCTCCACCGGCCTGCACAACCCCGATAGCGACCTGCGCTACGCGGACCCGCAGCCCGCGCTGTTCTCGTTCAACTCCGCGTATGGCGCGTGCAACACCTGCCGCGGCTTTGGCCGCGTGATCGGCGTCGATCTGGGCCTCGTGATTCCCGACGAACGCAAGACGCTGCGCGGCGGCGCGATCAAGCCGATGCAGACGCCCGCATGGAAAGAGTGCCAGGACGATCTGATGCGCTACGCGGCGAAGGCGAATATCCGCCGCGACACGCGCTGGTCCGAACTGACCGACGCCGAGCGCGACTGGGTCATCAACGGCTCGCCGGACTGGGACGGCGAGTGGCAGCGCCAGTGGTACGGCGTCAAACGCTTCTTCGGGTATCTCGAATCGAAGGCGTACAAGATGCACATTCGCGTGCTGCTGTCGAAGTACCGCAGCTACACGCCGTGCGAGACCTGCGGCGGCGCCCGTCTCAAGCTCGAATCGCTGCTGTGGCGCCTCGGCACGAAGCCGAATGCGGACGCGGTGCTCGAGCCAGCGCGGCGCTTCATGCCGCGCGGCGCCGACTGGACGCGCGCGCAGCTCGAGGCGCTGCCGGGGCTCACGGTGCACGACCTGATGCTGCTGCCGATCGAACGCATTCGCCGTTTCTTCGACGAAATCACGCTGCCGAGCGCGCTGCTCGACGACGCCTTGAAGCTGCTGCTCGCCGAAGTGCGCACGCGCCTCAAATATCTGTGCGACGTGGGGCTCGGCTATCTGACGCTCGACCGGCAAAGCCGCACGCTGTCGGGCGGCGAAGTGCAGCGCATCAACCTCACCACCGCGCTCGGCACATCGCTGACCAAAACCCTGTTCGTGCTCGACGAGCCGAGCATCGGGCTGCATCCGCGCGACCTGAACCGCATCGTCGAAGCGATGCAGCGTTTGCGCGACGCGGGCAATACGCTTGTCGTCGTCGAGCACGATCCGTCGGTGATGCTCGCGGCGGACCGCCTGATCGATATGGGCCCGGGGCCCGGCGAGCGCGGCGGCTCGATCATTTTCGATGGCCCGCCGCAGGCCATCCGCTCGGCCGGCACGCTGACCGGCGAGTATCTCGGCGGCCGCAAGCATGTGGCCGACGCCGCGCACTGGTCGCGCCGGCCCGTCGATGCGAGCACGCCGCGCATCGTGCTGGAAGGCGCGCGTGAACACAACTTGCGCGACGTCGACGTCGCAATACCGCTGCAGCGGCTTGTCTGCGTGACGGGTGTGTCGGGCTCCGGCAAGTCGACGCTCGTGCAGGACGTGCTGTATCCGGCGCTGGCGCGTACGCTCGGCAAGGCGACCGAAACGCCGGGTGCGCATCGCTCGTTATCGGGCGCGGAACAGATCAACGACGCGGTATTCGTCGATCAATCGCCGATCGGCAAGACCACGCGGTCGAATCCGGCCAGCTACGTCGGCGCGTTCGACGAAATCCGCAAGCTGTTCGCGAAGGCGCCGCTCGCCTCGCAGCGCGGCTATGGCGCGGGCGTGTTCAGCTTCAACTCGGGCGACGGCCGTTGCCCGACCTGCGGCGGCTCGGGCTTCGAGCATATCGAAATGCAGTTCCTGAGCGACGTTTATCTGCGTTGCCCCGATTGCGACGGACGGCGTTACCGGCCCGAGATTCTCGAAGTGAAGATCGAGCGCGGGGCGCGCGCGTTGAGCGTGGCCGATGTGCTCGAACTGACGGTCAACGAAGCGATTGCGTTTTTCGCCGCAGATGCCGAAGTGCTGCGCGTGTTGCAGCCGATCGTCGACGTCGGTCTCGAATATGTGAAACTCGGCCAGCCCGTGCCGACGCTGTCGGGCGGCGAAGCGCAGCGCCTGAAGCTGGCGGGCTTTCTCGCCGAAACCGCGCAGGCGGGCGGCGTGCGCAACCGGAAGGAAGCCGGTGCGAAGCGTCTTTTCATGTTCGACGAACCGACCACGGGCCTGCATTTCGACGATATCGCGAAGCTGATGCAGGCGTTCGGCAAGCTGCTCGCGGGCGGTCATTCGCTGATCGTGATCGAGCACAACCTCGACGTGATTCGCGCGGCCGACTGGCTCATCGATCTCGGTCCCGAGGGCGGCGACGGCGGCGGCCTCGTGCTGTGCGCGGGCACGCCGGAAGACGTGAAGCAATGCGCGGGCTCGCATACGGGCGCCGCGCTCGTGCAGTACGACGAGGCGATGGGGCGCGCCGTCGAGCCGGCCGAAGCGGCAACCGAAGGCGTGCCGCTACAGGCGACGCTCGCCGCCGCACGGGCGCGGCGGGCGGTCGAAGGCGAGGACGTGGTGCGCATCGTCAACGCGCGCGAGCACAACCTGAAGGCGCTCGACGTCGATATTCCGCACGGGCGTTTCAACGTGATCACCGGCGTGTCGGGCTCCGGCAAGTCGACGCTCGCATTCGATATTCTGTTTCACGAAGGTCAGCGCCGTTATCTCGAATCGCTGAATGCTTACGCGCGTTCGATCGTGCAACCGGCGGGGCGTCCCGAAGTGGACGCGGTGTACGGCATTCCGCCGACTGTCGCGATCGAGCAGCGGCTGTCGCGCGGCGGCCGCAAGAGTACCGTCGCGACCACGTCCGAAGTCTGGCACTTCCTGCGCCTGCTTTATGTGAAGCTCGGCTTGCAGCATTGCATTCACGACGGCACGCCGGTCACCTCGCAAAGCATCGAGTCGATTGCCGCGC
>NZ_BAAILL010000036.1:143635-147608 GCF_054589215.1 Paraburkholderia sp. 2C
GAAGTGGGCGAAGGCGCGCGGCAATACGCACTTGCGCGTCGACGGCGAGTTCGTGCCGGTCGACCCGTGGCCGAAGCTCGACCGCTTCCGCGAACATACGATCGAGCTGCCGGTCGGCGATCTCGTCGTGTCGGCCGACAACGAAGCGGAACTGCGGCGTCTGCTCGAACAGACGCTCGAAGCGGGCAAGGGCGTGATGCATCTGCTCGCGCCGCTCGACGGATTGCAGCGCGCGATGGCTAACCGCGGAAACGGCGGCACCGCGAAGATCGGCGCCGTCAAGGTGCTGTCCACTACGCGTGCCTGCCCGGTGTGCGGCACCAGTTACCCCGAGCTCGACCCGCGCATGTTCTCGTACAACAGCAAGCACGGCTGGTGCACGACCTGCGTCGGCACCGGGCTTGCATTGACGCGCGAGCAGCGCGCCGCGTACGACGACACGGTGCTCGTCGACGACAATCGCGGCCGCGAGCAGACGCTGCCGTCCGATGAGCAGGAGCCCGAAGGCGTCGGCGACGAGCCGTGCCCGGATTGCCACGGCACGCGGCTGAACCCGACCGCGCGCGCCGTGACGTTCGACGCGCAGCCGATCGTCGACGTCGCGCAGTGGACGGTGTCCGATACGCGCCGCTGGATCGACGGGCTGCGGCTCAAGGGGCGTGAGGCCGAGATCGCGCGCGATGTCGTCAGCGAGATTGCGAGCCGGCTGCAGTTTCTCGAAGAGGTCGGGCTCGGCTATCTGAGCCTCGATCGCGCGGCGCCGAGTCTGTCGGGCGGCGAAGCGCAGCGCATCCGTCTCGCGGCGCAACTGGGCAGCAACCTGCAGGGTGTCTGCTACGTGCTCGACGAGCCGACCATCGGTCTGCATCCGCGCGATAACCAGATTCTGCTGAATGCGCTGCGCAAGCTCGGCGACAAGGGCAATACGCTGGTCGTCGTCGAGCACGACGAAGATACGATCCGGCGTGCCGATCACATCATCGATATCGGTCCGGGCGCGGGTAAGCGCGGCGGTACGTTGGTGGCCCAAGGGGGCGTGAGCGATCTGTCGGCGCAGCCCGATTCGCTGACCGGCCGCTTCCTCGCGCAGCCGATTCCGCATCCGTTGCAGGCGCGACGTCCGGTCGTCGCGCCGGCCGCAATATCGGGCAATGCGACCGCGGGCAAGCGCGCCGCGGCCGCTGTGTCCGCTGCGGTGCCCGAACAGTGGCTCACCGTGCATGGCGGCAAGTTGCACAATCTGCGCGGCGTGACGGTCGGCATTCCGCTCGGACGCCTCGTCGCGGTGACGGGCGTGAGCGGCTCGGGCAAATCGACGCTGGCGCGCGATGTGCTGATGACGAATCTGCTCGACGCGGTCGGCCGCTCGGTGCTGTCGTCGCCGGCAACGCGGCGCGCGCGCAAGGCCGCGCAGGCGGACGAGCCGCGGACGAACCGGCGTTCGAGCGTGCTCGCGCGCAGCGCGCCGCGGCCGGCGCTGAGTGTGACGCACGCGTGGCAGGGCTGCGAGTCGATCACCGGCTGGGAAGCGATCGATCGCGTGCTCGAAGTCGACCAGACGCCGATCGGCAAGACGCCGCGTTCGTGCCCGGCCACGTATATCGGCGTGTGGGACACGATCCGGCGTCTCTTTGCCGATACGCTCGAAGCGCGCGCACGCGGCTACACCGCATCGCGCTTTTCGTTCAATACCGGCGACGGGCGCTGCCCGGCCTGCGAAGGCCAGGGCGTGCGCACGATCGGCATGAGCTTCCTGCCGGACGTCAAGGTGCCGTGCGACGTCTGCCACGGTCAGCGCTTCAATCCCGAGACGCTTGCGGTCACCTGGCGCGGCAAGAACATTGGCGACGTGCTGACCATGGAAATCGACGAAGCGGTTGAATTCTTCGCGTCGATGTCGAACATCGCACATCCGCTGCAACTGATGAAAGACGTCGGGCTCGGCTATCTGACGCTGGGTCAGCCGTCGCCGACGCTATCGGGCGGCGAGGCGCAGCGTATCAAGCTGGTCACGGAGCTCTCGAAGGTGCGCGACGACATCACGCGGCGCGGGCAGAAGGCGCCGCATACGCTGTATGTGCTCGATGAACCGACCGTCGGCCTGCATATGGCCGATGTCGCGAAGCTGATCCGGGTGCTGCATCGGCTCGCGGATGGCGGCCATAGCGTCGTCGTGATCGAGCACGATCTCGATGTGATCGCCGAAGCGGACTGGATTATCGATCTCGGTCCGGAAGGCGGCGTCGGTGGCGGCACGATCGTCGCGGCGACCGACCCCGAAGGGCTCGTCAAGGTGCGTGCAAGCCATACCGGACAGGCGCTCGCGCCGGTGCTGGCGCGCGGCGGCGCGGCGCTGCGGGAGGCGGTTGAAGCGGGGAAGGTCGGGGCTGCATGAGGGCAACATGAGGGCAACATGATTGCGGCGTGAGGGTGAGGGATTTGCCGGCCGCCGCTCCTGCTCCCGTGCACGGGGCTGGGCAATGGCGGCGGGTGGCGCGCTATGCTGCTGCAGCGGTGCACCGCTGCACCGCTGCGCGCGTGGATGCGTTCATGTCACACTCTTCTTAATCGATGTTGAAGTGCACGCGGATATCTTGCGTGCTTTCGACCGCTTCGCCGTTTTTCATCGCGGGGAAGAAGCGCCACTTCTTTAGCGCGTCGAGCAGGAGTTGATTGAGCCGCGGGTTGTGCGTCGGCTTGATCAGCGCGACGTCGACCGAGCCGTCGGGATGGACTGAAAAGCGTGCGGTCGCGACGGCTTGAAACGCGTCCTCGCGTAAATCGTCGGGCAAGGATGGTAACGGTTGCAGGATCGCGTGTGCGGGACCGTTGCCGGCGCTTGTCGACGAGCCTTCTGTTGTTGCGTTGGTTGCATTTGCCGCGTTTGCTGATTTTGCTGGCGTCGCTGGGCCGTTCGGCTGCGGCGCGTTCGCGTGTGCAGATGTCGTGGCGGATGCGGTGGCCGGGGATGTCGCGTTTGCGGTCTCCGGGACCGGCGGGGTTGGCGGTGCGATCACAGGCCGCGCACGCTCGTTCCCTTCAACGATGGGCGGCGTGGCCACCGGCGCGGCAGCGGGACGCGACACATCGCGTGTTTGCGTCGAAGCGGTGCGCGTCGGCTCAACGCTGCGACGCGTCGTTCGCGCAGGCTTTGTCTGCGCGGCGGGCGCCGCCGCTTCAACCGTCCGCGTGTTCGCCTGCTGCGACGATTGCGGCAATTGCCCTGCTTGTGGCGTTGGCCGCGGTTCGTGCGGCAACTCGGGCGGCGGCAGGCGCACGAGCCGTACGTCGAGCGCAGCCGGCTTCGTCACAGGCGCCACGTCGCCGCGATTCCAAAGCCCGCGCACGAATCCCACAGAAAACCCGATCCAGATCGCCACCGCCGCGAGCACGCATACAAGCGTACGCGGCCCTCGCGCATCGAGCACTGCATTGAGCAACGCATTGAGTACGCTACCCGCGCGATCACGCTTACCAAGCGGATCGGCCGCCCCGGCGTCCGCCTTACTGATCACGCTGAACCGCCACGAGAAAATGCTCGGCCCCGCCTTCGCGGGCGCGCAGCATCGCCTGAACCACGATTCCGTTCGCGGCCGCCTGATCCGCCGCGATCACCACATTGCCTTGCGGACCGACGAGCCGCCGGATCGTCGCCGCGACCGCGTCGAGCGTCACGCGTTGCCGGTTGATCTCGATGTGTCCGTCGCGCGCAATGGCCAGCGTTAGCGGCTGATCGCTGCTCGCCAGCGTTTCTGCATGCCCCTGCGGCAACGTCAAGCGGATCGCGTCGAGCCGCTGCATGGACAGCGACGTCAGCATGAACGTCGCGAGCAGAAAGAACATCACGTCGATCATCGGAATGATCTCGATGCGTCCGCGTTTCGCGGTTCGTGAGCGCCGCAGTTTCATGGCTTCGCGCCGACCGTTCTGGACGACGGTCCCACCCTGACGGCGGCCGCGCCGGCCGCCGCGG
>NZ_BAAILL010000036.1:147745-167729 GCF_054589215.1 Paraburkholderia sp. 2C
CAGCCACGCGCTCGTGAAGGTCTCGAGCTCTTCGACGAGCCGGTCGATGCGCCGCGAAAAGTAGTTGAACGCGAACAGCGCGACGAGCGCGATCACGAGGCCAAGGGCGGTCGCCACGAGCGCCTGCGCGACGCCGCCGGTCACGCCGGTCGGATTGACGAGCCCGTTGCCGCCGATCAGCCGGAACGCGTGCATCATGCCGACGATCGTCCCGAGCAGGCCGACGAGCGGCGCCGCCGTGACGATCGTCTCGAGCACCCACAGACCGCGCGATATGTCGCGTTGCACGTCGAGCGCGAGCGCACTCGCGCGTTCCTCGATCCACCAGACGGGCTTCGTGAACTCGCCGACCAGCGGTGTCAGGAGCCGGCGCAGCGCGTGTTGCGGCGCGAGCGTCGCGAGCAGCGCGCTGATATCGCCGCCGTACGACGCAATGTCGGGCACGCGCGCGAATCGCCAGAACACATACAGCCGGTCGAGGATGATAAACAGCGCGACGAGCGCAAGCAGCGTGAGCGGGTAGATGATCCACCCGGCGACGCGCGCTGCTTCCACGATACCTGTCCAGTCTTGCATCGAAGCTTCCTCGATAGTCTGACGCGGTTAGAAATACTTCGTGATGCCCGCATAGAACGCGCGATACGGGCCGAATTGCGGCGCGCCAACGCCGATTCCGGACCCGTCGCGCAGTTCATAGACGCGGCCGAACGCGTTCACGACCGACCCGCGCACATCGACCTTGCCGACCACCGGCGCATGGATGTGCTCGATCACGCCGAGATTGACCTGCGCATAGAGCGGCAGCTTGTCCGTGTTCGCAAAGCCCGAGCGCAGACCGCTGCCGACCGTGCCGTCGGCCGTGAAGGTCGTGGTGTGCCATGTGTACGAGCCGCCGAACGACGCGGTCACGCGCTGGTCGTGATCGAGGAACACAAAATGATTCGAGATGAACGCGAGTTCGTCGGCGCCGAAGTTGAACTGCGCGGAGTCGATGTTCTTGCCCTGCGCGCGGCTATACGCGACGTTCAGGTACGCGGAAATGTTCTCGTGCTTGTAGTTCGCGGTGAATTCGACGCCGTAGACGCGCCCATACTGATAGTTGAACGGCGCGAAGATCAGCGCGGTGCCGAACTGCCCTTCGTCGAGCAGGTTGTGCGCCTTCTTGTAGTACGCATCGAGGCCGATCGTCACATCCGAGCCCAGACGCTGCGTGACGCCGACGTCGTAGTAGTCGTCGCGCTCGGGTTGCACGGGGTCGTTTTGCGTGACTTCGGGCGCGTTCGTCGTGCCGGCGAAGCGGCCGATCGTCCCGCTCGACACCAGTTCGAACGACGGCGGCGTGAAATAGCGCGCATAACCGGCGTGCAGTGTCGTCACCGGTGTCAGCTGGTAGACGGCGCCGATGCGCGGACTCAACTGATGCGCGGTGACGAACTCGTTCATGCCGTCGTAGCGCACGCCGTAGTTCAACGTCAGCTTTTGTGTGATCTTCCACTCGTCCTGCAGATACGCGCTATAGAGGTAGCCGGTCTTGCTGCTCGAATCCTGCAGCGTGATCGGCACATCCGATGCCTGATTGCCGTCCGCGTCGGTCGGAAACACCGACACCGTGTCGCTGAACTGCGCGTGTTCCTGCTGCAGCTGCAGGCCGCCGCGCAGCGTGTGCGCGCTGTTCAGACGCCACGTCGTGTCGGCTTGCAGCGTGTTCGCCGTGTCGTTGTGGAAGTCGTTCGACGCGACACCGTTGAAGATCAGATCGCCGACCGGATCGGGATTGAACTGCGTGCGCGTATAGCGTGTGGACAGCGCGACCTGGTAGTCGAAATCGCCGCCGTTCGTGCCTTGCAGCGCGATGACCGCGTAGTTGTTGAGCTCCGACTGGGTCTCGTTCAGATTCGCCGAGTTGAACGTCGGCGTACCGGCCAGCGTGAACATCTGCGGCAGGCCCGGCGTGTTCGGAATCTCGAACTGGTTGGCCGCGGTGCCGAGCATCACGGAGACGCGCGTCAACGGATTGATCAGATACGACATGTAGCCGAACGCGTCGCCCTGGCGCGTATGGTCGTGAATCGGCGACGGACTCGCGGTCGGCGCCTCGATACCGAGGTTGTTCACACCGAGCGAGCCGGTGAAGAAGTAGCTGAAGTCGCCCTTGCTGCCATACACGTCGGCGCTGGTGCGCAGCGTCTGATGGCTGCCGCCGAATACGTCGATCGAGCCGCCGTCGCCGGTATCGCCGCTCTTCGTATGGATATCGACGATACCGGCCGTGCGGTCGCCATATTGCGCGGGCAGTGCGCCCGTCAGCAGATTGACCTGATCGATGATGCGCGTATCGAGCGACTGGCCGAAGCCGCTGATTGGCTCCGGGATCTGGATGCCGTTGATCCGGTATTGCAGGTCGGCGTGATCGCCGCGCACGTGTACCTGGCCGAATGAGTCGTCGGCAACGCCCGGCGCTTGCAGCAGCACCTGATTCAACGGCGTGTTTTCGCCTTGCGGCATTGCCTGGATATCGGCACTCGTGATGCGATAAATGCTGCTGCCCGTTTCCGGCAAGAGCCCGTTGCGTGCCTGATCGAGGCGCTTCGCGTAGACGTTGACGTCGAGCGTGTCGTCCTTCTTCAGCTTGAGCGCAAGCGGCGCAGGGGTTCCGGTCGTCGTATCGGCAAGCTTCGTCGTCGCTTCGAAGCCCGTCGCCGTCACGGCAACGGCATAGGCGCCGGGCGCGACGTCGTTCAGTTCGAAATGGCCTTTGGCGTCGGTATTGGCATGGCCGGCGTCGCCGCCGTTCGAGTTTTTCAAGCTCACCTGCGCATTGGCGATCGGCTTGCCGTTCGCGTCTTCGACTGTGCCGCTCAGGGTGGTCACCGCGCTGCTGGCGCCGTTCGCGGCCGAGTCGGCCGCCCATGTCTGACTGCCTGCAAGCGCCGCGAACAGCAGCACGGCGGCTTGCGCAATGTGTGTGCGAGATTTCATTCCGAACAATGGTTTGAGTTGTTGATCTTTTTTTTCAGGTCCCGCCCCGGGCGCTCGGCCCTTGGCCTGTGGTCGTCAGGCAGCGGAATCCCGTCGATGCGCGCCAGTCGCCGTGGCCGGTAGCCCCGGCTCATGCATCCATCCGTCAAGGCGCGGTGCGCGAATGATATAACATAACATTTAAAATCGGCATTAAATATTTACGCGAGACTGCGCGATGCGGGGAGGTGCGCGCATTGATGAGGGCGGCGTGGACGGGGTGTGTTGACGACGCGGTGCGACGCATGCAACGCTTGATTAAAATCGCTACCCCAATGCATGGCGTGATGCCGGAAAGCGCTCAAGCGCGCTCATGCCGATCCACTCGCCCCACAGGAGACGCTCGATGGCAGATCTTTCCGCATTCCCGATCACAACGCGGTGGCCCGCGCGTCATCCAGACCGGATTCAGCTGTATTCGTTGCCCACGCCCAATGGCGTGAAGATCTCGATCATGCTCGAAGAGACGGGTTTGCCGTATGAGCCGCATCGCGTGAGCTTCGATACCGGCGATCAGAAGTCGCCCGAATTTCGATCGGTCAATCCGAATGCCAAAATTCCGGCCATCATCGATCCGAACGGGCCGGAAGGAATGCCGCTCGCGTTGTTCGAGTCAGGCGCGATCCTTGTTTATCTCGCGGACAAGACCGGCCAGTTCATTCCGCAAAAACTCGCGGGCCGCTACGAAACCATTCAGTGGCTGATGTTTCAGATGGGAGGCATTGGGCCGATGTTCGGGCAAGTCGGGTTCTTCAATAAATTCGCCGGCAAGGACTATGAGGACAAGCGGCCGCGTGACCGGTATGTCGCTGAAGCGAGGCGGCTGCTCGACGTGCTCAACGAGCGGCTCGCGGGCCGCGCATGGATCATGGGCGATAGGTTGACAATCGCCGATATCGCCGTTTTTCCATGGGTGCGCAATCTGACCGGCTTCTACGAGGCAGGTGAACTGGTCGGCATGACGGACTTCCCTCATGTCACGCGCACGCTCGATGCTTTCGTTGCACGTCCCGCCGTTGCGCGCGGGTTGAATATTCCGCGGCCGGATTGAATCGCGGGTTCGACTCTCGGGCGCGTGGACGCCGCGCGCTCGCTCACCTCCGCATACCGCTTCGCGTGCTCGGCCGCAACGCCAAAAAGTACCGATAAAAACTGGCCGAACGGCATATTGCGGCGCATGCGGTACATCGAAGAAGATAGACCGCTGCGGTACAGGCGGTCGCTCATTTCTCTGTCTGTCTGAATCCGTTCGTTAGGTACCCGTATCGATTGCGGAATTGCCGCATGACTGCCGCGCTCGCCTGTCCGATTTTCTCGTTGAATCGCGGCGCAAAGGCGTCGCAGTAAGACATCGCCTGCTGTGTCCCGTCGCTAGCGGTGGCTGGCCGAGGCTCGATGCTTCGGCTGGTTGGCGACGTGCATAGCGGCACGGAATGGACTTGCCCCGTTCCGTACTATTGTAAATCTATGGTTTACAGTCTATAGTGATGTCGGTGCGGGATGGGACAACGCCGTGAGGCAGGCGCGGTTCAGGAATTCACACATGATCCAATCATTCAAGCACAAAGGCCTCGAGCGTTTTTTTCTGACAGGTTGCGAAAAGGGTATCCAGGCGTGTCACGCGAAAAAGTTGAACCGTCAGCTTGGCGTGTTGAACACGGCGAAATTGCCGGCGGACATGAATCAGTTCGGCTGGGGGTGGCATGCATTGCATGGCAAGCGGAAAGACCGCTGGTCGGTTCAGGTGAACGGTAACTGGCGGCTCACATTCGAATTCGACGAGGGCCATGCTGAGCTCGTCAACTACGAGGATTATCACTGAGGTGTACGTGTCTTTCCCGCGTTTGTTTTCCCGGTTTGGAAAGTGCTTTATCGGTTTTTTCTTAGGGGGTTCCTATGGCTAAGATGTTTAATCCTCCGCATCCTGGCACGATCCTGCGTGAGGACGTGTTGCCTGCGCTGGAGTTGAGCGTGACGGAGGCGGCAAGCCAGTTGGGCGTATCGCGTGTGATGTTGTCGCGCGTGTTGAACGAGCGCGCTGGCGTCACGCCGGAAATGGCATTGCGTATCGAAGCATGGCTCGGCGTCGAGCGCGGCGGTCGTGCCGATTTGTGGCTCAGTCTGCAGGCCGACTACGATCTGTGGCAGGCGCGCAAGCACGCGCCGAAGAAGGTCAAGCCGGCACCGATGCCTCAGCCCGTGGATGCCGCTGCGTGATGTGCAAGCCGCAGTGCGAGCCGCAGTGCGAGCCGCAGTGCAAGCCGCAGTGCGAGCCGTACGCCATGTCGCGGTGAAGAAGGCTTGCGGTATGGCGTGGTTGCCACGCCTGGCGTGCGGCAAGGCGAATGGCGTCAGGGTCTCGTTAATGCAACGAATGCATCAAACGCAACGAACGCGGCGATCGCGTCGTCGAGCGCCTGCGGTGCTTCAATGTGCGGCGAGTGACCGCAATTGTTCAGCTTGACGAGCCTCGTGTGCGGTACCTCGTCGGCGATACCCTCGATTTGCGCCATCGTGGCGTAGTGATCGTCGCGGCCTTGCACGGCGAGCAATGGGCAACGAATCGCCTGTAACTGCCCGACGATGTTCCATCTGCTGAACGCGGGGCTCAGCCAGACATCGCTCCATCCGTAAAAGGCCGAATCGACGTCGGCATGGTAGCGGGCCAGCTTGTCGCGCAAACCTCGTTGCTCGTAGGCGATCGTTGTCTTCGCCACGCCCTCGACCGAGGCCTCTTCGACGAAGATATGCGGCGCAATCGCCACGGCGCCCGCTAGCGCCTTCGGAAATGCGCTTGCATAGAGCAGCGCAATCGAGCCGCCGTCGCTATGGCCGATAACCCACATCCGCTCGCGCTCGTGCGCGGCGACATTCAGTGCGTCAAGCAGCGCAGGCAATACATCGCGGGCTTGCGTCGACAGGTAGTCGAACGGAAGCGGCGTGCCGTGCGGGCGCGGCGTTGACCGCCCATAGCCTGGTCGCGAATAGATCAGGCCGCGCATGCCGAGACGATCGCACAGCGACTGCGGCCAGTCCTTCCACATTGCGACCGAGCCGAGCCCTTCGTGCAGGAACACGACAAGCGGCGCTTCGCGCAGCTGCGGGTTCAGCCACCGGTACTCGATTGCGAGCGCGGGATGCCCGCAGCGGGCAGGCAGCGCTGCAAATGCGCTGTCGGGTTCCGCCGGGTGGCTGCGCGCGGTAGCAGCGGAATCGGGGTTCGGTGGGCTGTGCATCGCATCAGAGGCCCTGGCGGGCGGCGTTTTTCGGGCTCCACGCGTCCATCTTACCTGTCGAGGCATTCAGTTGTGCGCGTCTTTAAAGGCGCGCGGAGCGGTTTGCCCCGTAGACGTGCGCATTGCCAAATGTGCGGTTTCGGTCTAGCTTATTCCGCCACCGCATATAGTTAAAGCGCGAAATGCGTTGCTGAAATATAAGCCGTTTGCTACAGTCCCGCGCACTCGGCGGCATGCCTGATGCTGCGGGCATCGCCTTGACGGATAAAACAATTTACGGAGTTCACTCATGAAGTCGATTCGATCTCTTCTGCTCATTGGCCTGCTACAGATTGCGACCGCAACCGCCGCTTTCGCGGCGGACGGTCTCGCGCAGGTCAAGTCCGCCGGCGTGTTCAAGATCGGCACGGAAGGCACGTACGCGCCATTCTCGTTTCATGATGCGTCCGGGCAACTGACGGGCTTCGATGTCGAGATCGGCCGTGAAATCGCCAGGCGTCTCGGTGTCAAGCCGGAGTTCGTCGAAGGAAAGTGGGACGGCCTGATTGCCGGCCTCGACGTGAATCGCTACGACGCGGTGATCAACGAAGTCGCGATCACCGACGCGCGCAAGGCTAAATATGATTTCTCGGACCCGTATATCGTGTCGCACGCGGCGCTGATCGTCCGTTCGGACAATACGTCGATCAAGTCGTTCGACGACCTGAAGGGCAAGAAGTCCGCCAATACGCTCACGAGCAACTTCGGCAAGCTGGCTGCCGCGCATGGCGCGGAAGTGGTGCCGGTGCAGGGTTTCAACGAGTCGATCGACCTGCTGACGTCGGGGCGCGTCGATGCGACCGTCAACGATTCGCTGTCGTTCCTCGACTTCAAGAAGCACAAGCCGGACGCGAAGGTGAAAATTGCCGCGCTCGACACGAGCGACCAGAGCGACAAATCCGCCGTGCTGATTCGCAAGGGTAACCCTGAGTTGAAAGCGGCCATCGACAAGGCGCTGCACGATATGACGGCGGACGGCACGTACGCGAAGATCTCCGACAAGTACTTCGGCAAAGACGTCTCGCGATGAGCGCGACTGCGCACGCGCTTCGCCGCCGCATTGAAGCGGACCTCGAAGCCGCCATCGAAGCTGGATTGACAACCCGAATCACGCGAGCCTGAATCATGCCTGCCTGGCTGCATCTGATGGGGCAGTCCTTGTGGCCCCTCCTGTACGCGGGCCTCGTCTTCACCGTGCCGCTGACGCTCATCTCGTTCGCGCTCGGGCTGGCGCTCGCGTTTATTGTCGCGCTGGTGCGCCTGTTCGGGCCGCCGTGGGCGATCGCCATCGTGCGCTTTTACGTGTGGCTGATCCGCGGCTCGCCGCTGCTCGTGCAACTGTTCGTGATTTTCTACGGCTTGCCGAACGTCGGCATCGTGCTCGATCCGTTGACGGCGGCGATCATCGGCTTTTCGCTCAATGTCGGTGCATACAATTCGGAAGTGATTCGCGGCGTCATCGAGTCGATTCCGAAAGGGCAGTGGGAAGCATCGTATTCGATCGGCATGACGCGAGGTCAGGCGCTACGGCGCGTGATTCTGCCGCAGGCGGCGCGCGTCGCGCTGCCGCCGCTCGCGAACTCGTTTATCTCGCTTGTCAAGGATACGTCGCTCGCCGCCGTGCTGACGGTGCCGGAAATTTTCCAGGCGGCGCAGCGGATCGCGTCGGTTACCTATGAGCCTCTGATTCTCTATACGGAAGCCGCGCTGATCTATCTCGTGTTCAGCTCGGTGCTGTCTTCCGCGCAAGTGCGGCTCGAACGCAGGTTCGCGCGGCATGCGCTTTTCCAGTCGAGCAGTTGATGATTCGTCTCGAGAAAATCGACAAATACTTCGGCAGCCATCGTGTGCTCTCCGCCGTCGACCTCGCGCTCGAACCGGGCAGCGTCACCGCGCTGATCGGTCCGTCGGGCAGCGGTAAGAGCACGTTGCTGCGCTGTGTGAACCTGCTCGAAATTCCGGAGGCAGGCACGCTCGAACTGGGCGATCTGCGCGTGGAATTCAACCGTGCGACGAAGCCGCCGCGCGACACGGTGCTCGCGATTCGTCGTCGCACCGGCATGGTATTCCAGAACTTCCAGCTGTTTCCGCACCGAACGGTACTCGAGAACGTGATGGAAGGGCTCGTGACCGTGCAGAAATGGGATGTCGAACGCGCGCGTGCGCGGGCGCAGGAACTGCTCGCCAAAGTCGGCATTGCCCACAAGGCGGACGCGTGGCCCACTACCTTATCGGGCGGCCAGCAGCAGCGTGTCGCGATTGCTCGCGCGCTTGCGCCATCGCCCGACGTGTTGTTGTGCGACGAACCGACGTCGGCGCTCGATCCCGGCCTTGCGGGGGAAGTCGTGGAAGTGCTGCGTCAGCTCGCGCAGGAAGGCATGACGATGCTGATGGCCACGCACGACCTGCGCCTTGCCGCATCGATCTCGCGCGATGTGCTGTTTCTCAGCAATGGCGTGGTCGTCGAAGCCGGACCGTCGCGCGACATCTTCACGCGGCCGCGCGAGCAGGAAACGGCGAACTTTGTCTCGACGCTGACGCAAAGCCTGCCTGACGCGTGGGCGAATTGATCGTCTGAATGAGCAGGCCAAACCGAGCGGGCCAAACCGCTGAACAGCGCAGCCGACCGCGCGCCGCTTGGCAACCGCCGCTCGGCAACGCTGTAGCGAGCGTCCGGCCGCCTCCAGGCTACAATGCCCGGCAGATCAAGAACGGACGATTTATGAACACCCGCGTTTTCACCCTGGTTTCGTCTGCCGCGGCATTTGCGCTGTTCGCCGGTTGCACCGTCTACAAGAATGCCGCGACCTGCGAAGACACGATGCGCAGCGCGGCCGCCGATCGGGCGGCGTCGGAAACGTTGAAGATCAGTCATACGGGCGCCGGTATTCATGGCAGCCGCGTGGTGGTCGAAGGGGCGTTCGAGAGCACGGTGCCGGCATCGTCGGTCGCGGCGATCACGGCGGCGTGGGCGCGTCCGCCAGCGTCGGATGCTTCGGATGCTTCGGCGGCGTCCGAGCCCGAGTCCTCTACTGCGTTGGGAAAACCTTCAGCGGCGGCGGCGCGTCCGGCTGCTTCGGCACCGTCGGCGGCCGCGCCGGCAACGGCGGCAACCGAAGCCGCGCCGCAGACATCGGCGGATGCGCAACCTTCCACCTCGATGTCGACATCCGCATCGACGGGCATGGTAGGCGTTCTTGCGCCGACCTTTGCGTCCTCACCGGACGAGACAGCCGCAACCAGTCAGAAGACGGCGCGCGCGTCGAAGAAGCCGGTCAAGCTCGCCATTCCCGCGGCGATCGAATGCAGATTCGACGGCCCAACTCTCACGTCCTTCCGTTGGCTCTCGCCGGGACGACTCGTCAGTCATACCGATGACGACAAGGCGCAGTCGGCCAGGTAGCAGGCTGACACGCGCCGACGCAATTCAACTCGACTCAACCGCTTCGCGGCCGGCGCCCACGCACTCGCCGTTCCGTCCATCGCCGCCCGTCGCTATCGCATCGCAACATACGCATCGCCACCGTTTGCGTGCGCGCCCGCCATCCAGTGCTACGATTTCCAGTGTCGCGAAGCGGGAGGTCAGCATGGATGGCTACATCAGACATCAGATTGAAGGCGCATCGGTCGACATCGATGTCGTGCCCGTCACGCCGCATGGCTTCTGCGCGCGCTTCCGGATTTTCCGCGATGCGTCGGACGAGCCCGAATGGCATCAGGTGCATGTGTCCGGCTCCGTGTTCGATACCGCCGCGGCGGCGGAAGAGGCAGCGAGGTCGATGGCGCTCGAAAAGGTGCTGGCGCGTGGCAATGGATAGGACACTAGCGGGCCGCGCGCTTTCGTGTCCACTACGTTAGCGCTTCGCTTGTCCGCCCGGCATCCGCCCGCCGCGCTTTCACCAATTCCAGCACGCGCGCGCCCAACACCGACGGATCGCCGTCGAAGAACCGTTCGACCGCTTTCGTTTCAATCAACCATGTGCGCAGCGCTTCGCGCTCGCCGTGCCCGTCGATCATCCTGATAGCCGCGTTCACGTAAGCGTCGATAGACGCGGCGATCGTCCATGCCGGCATGCCCGCACGCGCGAAGAGCGCGCCGTCGATGTGCTCGAATACTTCCGGTCCCGTGATGCAGATGCCCGGCACGCCGAGCGTAAACGCGTCGACGATGCCGTTCGTGTTGCCGAACGGGAAGGGGCTCAGGAACAGATCCGCGTGATGAATCCGCGCGAGATAGTCCGGATACGCATGAAAGCCGTGCACGATCGCGCCGGGCAGCGCGTGCTCAACGACCGGGCGCATATGCTCGAGCAGTACGCCACGCCGCACGCCTGTCATCAGATGAAACCGCACCGGCGTTTGCGCACGCTCCTGAATCTGACGGCAGGCGTCGAAGAAGCGCGGATTGAGCTTCATCTGGCTCGCCGTGATCACAATATCGAGCGTGTCACGTCGCGCAGGCACCGCGGGTGCGAGCGGCGGCAACGCACTCGATGCGACATACGGTTGACCGTCGCGCGGCAAGGTCAGCCGCTTTTCGCTGAAGCAGGCCGGGTCGCCGATATAGTCCTCCTCGACGCTTACATAGTCGATTCGCTGCGAGCGTGTGGTCGCCGGATGACCGAGCGCCGCGATCTGCAGCGGCGCCACGCGCAGATTCGACATGAAAACGGTTAGCACGAACATGCCGACGCTCGGCATATAGAGCACATCGGCCTGTTCCGCTTGTGCAAAATCGCGAACCGTTTTCAGGCATTCGCCGATATAGTCCGGCTCCTCCAGTTCGATAAAGCGATCGAAAAGCGCACGGCCGGTTTCGTCGACCGCATAGCCGAAGCCGAACCCGACCACTTCGAAATGGGTGCGCGCGGCGGCGAGTGTCCGCGAGTGGGTCCGGTAGATCGAATGCGCGCCGCCGAACCACTCGAGCACGACGATCATCAGCGGCTTTTTCTTGCGCCGGCGGCGTGTGCTGTGGGCGGCGGAGGGCGCCGGCGCCGCAGCGGGAAATTCGAGGTCGTGAAGGCCGAGTTGGTCCAGCTTGCGCCGCACGAGCCCATTGATATCGGCCTTGATCGCATGCCGGCGCGGGGTGTCGGCATAGCTGCAGTACATATAGGCGTTGTGCAGCACGCCAGTCGGTAGCACATCGAGGTCGCCGATCTGCGCGAGTTTGCCCGGCAGCCACTCGAGCAGCGCCTCGCGTTTGCCGTGCGCGCTCGCGGAGCCCTGAAACTCATTCGACAGCAACGCGAGAGCAAGGCTCGCGGCCGCGACCGGATCGCATGACCAGATATCGCCGAGTTCGAGCGTCAGGTTTGATTCGCTCAAATACAGCACGCAAAATTTCTCGAGCGGGCTGTGCGCGGCGGCGCCCGATGGGCCTCCCGCAGCGGAGCTGTCTTTCCACGAGCGATAGAGCCAACGCGCGATGTGATCGGCGTTGCCAAGCGGTGTTGCGGCGAAGAGCGAACCGATCCACGCTTGCATCGACATCAGCGACCGGATGACCGAGGCCGCCGGACGGAACGCAGGATCGGCGAAGAGTGCGGTGACGGCCGCAGCGGCGCGCGCGCAAAAGCGCTGTTGTTGTATAGCTGCCGGCAAGTCTGCAAGACCCGATGCACAGAAGTCGTTGTCCAGTTCGCCGCGTTTTTGCTGAAGCAGTGCGAAGAGCGTGATCAGCTGTTCGGTGGCCTTGTCGTGCTCGCGCGTATAGACGCATTGCTCGAAGTCATCGAGCAGGAAGGAGGTGTGCATCGGGAATGGAGACTGGAAAACTTGGTATCGCTAATTATATGTAAGGCCGTTCACGGCCCTGCCGGAAAAGTCTGCTACCGACATCATTTTGAGAGTTTTCTTGTATCGAATCTTTTCGAATCTTTGTAGGATTCACCTGCTGTCGACGTAAGCAAACGTGTCGGACGGCATGACGGTTCCGTCGGCAGGACAGGTTGTAGACGTTGACGGTTCCATGCGGGGTGTGTGGCGAAGCTACAAGGAGAGTAGATCGTGAAGTTACTGGTATCAGCAGATTAGTTCGATATCCATATTAAAAAACAGGTGTGGATTCTGGGTCTCGGCCATTTGAGGCGGAGAGCCGGAGTTCACCCGGTTCAGTCGGTCATTTACGGGTTGCAGGCTAGAGATGAAGAACAAACGATATGTCACGCGTGCGCGCGACAAATATGCATCGGTGGTGGGCGGCGAGCGCAGTGCGCGGCGCTGGAGGTTGCGGCCGCCGGCCGGAAAGGCGCGGCTGGCAGCGCTTGCGGTCGGCGTCGGGGCGGCCTCGTTCGCGCATGCCGCAAGGGCGGCCGAGGCGGCTGACACGCGCGAAGCGGACCGCGTGCCGCTTCAGGTGGTGCAGCTTCTAACGCAACAGTCCGCGCCGCCGTTGCGTGCCAGCGTGCTCGCCGCGGCGCCGGTCACCGACTACATCGCGGTGAGTCCGAACACAACGCCGGGCGCGCCGACTCATGCATCCGACGATCTGAACGCAATGGCGGTCGGCCCGACGTCGGCCGCTTCGGGTGTCAATGCAACCGCGTTCGGCGCCGGTGCGTTCGCTGCGCGCAGCTATTCGACCGCGGTCGGTTCCGGCGCCGGTGCACTGGGGTTGCGCACGACGGCGATCGGCACCGGCGCGACCACGGGCTTCGAAGCGGACGGGGCGGTCGCGATCGGTTATCTGGCGCGAGGCGATAGCGCCGGCACGCTTGCGATGGGCGCGGGGTCGACCGCTTCAGGCGCGCAGTCGGCCGCGCTGGGCTCCAATGCGGTCACCTATGCGGACGCGGCGCTCGCGCTAGGCGCGGGCACGCTTGCGACCGGTGCGGGCAGCGTCGCGCTTGGCGCGAACTCGTTCGCGAACCGGCAGAACGCGGTGTCGGTCGGCAATGCGGATTTGCAGCGGCAAATCATCCATGTGGCCGCGGGCACCGCCGATACCGATGTCGTCAACGTCGAGCAGTTGAAGGGCGTGGCCGCGGCGCTCGGCGGCGGCGCGGCGGTGAACGTGGACGGCAGCGTGTCGCCGCCTGCCTACGGCGTTGGCGGCACGGTGTATCACAACGTCGGCGATGCGTTGACGAATCTCGATGGGCGCGTCAAGACGAATACGATCCGTATCGACGATCTGAGCAACGTGGTGAACACCATGACGGGCGGAACTACCACGGTGATCCGATACTTCCGCGCGAATTCGGTGTTGAGCGATGCGGCAGCAACGGGCGCCGAAGCGATCGCGATCGGCGGCAATGCGCGCGCGACGGCGGCCGGCTCGATCGCGCTTGGGGCGAACTCGGTTGCGGATCGCGAGAACGTCGTATCGGTCGGCTCCGCGGGACACGAGCGTCAGATCGCCCATGTCGCAGCGGGCGTCGCGGATACCGACGCGGTCAACGTGCGTCAGTTGAAGGACGCGGGCCTGATCGACGGGAACGGCCAGGCGAACAGCGCGGTGACCTACGACAACGTCGATGGCCATGTCGACTACGGCAGCGTCACGCTCGGCCTGGGTTTCGCCGGCGGCACGCAGATCCACCACGTCGCGAACGGTGTGTCCGATTTCGATGCGGTCAACCTGGGCCAGCTGAACAGCGCGATCAGTCAGGCGATCGTCAATGACCTGCCGCGCGTGCCGAGTCCGTTTGTCGTCGTGAACGGCAATGCGGCGAGCGAAGCCGCACAGGCGAGCGGTACGCACGCGGCGGCGCTCGGCGCCAACGCATCGGCTAATGGCGAAGCAGCGCTTGCGCTCGGTTCGCAGGCGAGCGCGACCGGCGATACGGCAAGCGCGATCGGGGCTCAGGCCGTCGCGAAAGGCAACGGCGCATCGGCGTTCGGCTGGAACAGTGCCGCTTCCGCCGACGGCGCGGTGGCGCTCGGTGCGGGCTCGGTCGCGGATCGCGCAAATGCGGTGTCGGTCGGCAGCGCAGGCGCCGAGCGGCAGATCATGAATCTCGCGCCGGGCACGCATGGCACCGATGCAGTCAATCTCGACCAGTTGAATGCCGCGTTCAACCAGGCGAACCAGGCGCTGAACGATCTCGACCGGAGCACGCGCAAAGGCATCGCCTCGGCGTCCGCACTGCAGATCGTCACGCCATATCTGCCGGGGCGCACGACACTGAATGCCGGTGTCGCCGCCTATCGCGGCCAGGCGGCGCTCGCGATCGGCGTGTCGCGCTGGAGCGAGAAGGGCACGTTCAACGTCAACGCGGGCGTTGCGTCGTCAGGCGGCAATAGCACGATTGTCCGTGCGGGAGTCGGCATCGTCATCGGAGACTGACGCGCCGCGTTCAGCCGTCGAAGAAAAACCATGAAGTACTGAACGAGCGCCGTGCGTGCGGAATGTCATCGCATGCACGCGCGGCGCGCATGCATGAGGGAACGAAATGAAGCAATGGGTCGTCGCCGCGGCCGCGCTTGCCACCTTTTCCGGGTGCGCGAGCGAGGCGGCGCGCGAAAAACTCGATATCCGCGATGCGTCAGTCGCACAGCGCGGATTCGGCACGCCGCAAGACGCGGCGGCGGGTGCGGCAGTCAAACAATGGACCGACACGTACACGCCGATCAAACGCCGTGGCGCGGCGCTCGATGCGCTGCAGACGAGGCTCGACCGGCTCGGGCCGAAGAAAGACTCCTATACGGGCGCGAAGGCGCAATGCTGGATCGACACCGGCAAAGAGGCGTTCGCGGCGCGTGACGAATGGGGCTTTGTCGAGGAATCGATCGGCGCGGCAACGGCGCTGATCGGCGGGCTTGAATCGGGCGCCGGCGCCGGTGCCCACGTCGATATCGACAACGGCCGGGCAGCCGAAGCATCACCACTGCGCACATCGGTGCGCGTGCGCCCGGATGCATGGGCGCAACTGAACGCGCTCAAAGCCGATAGCCGTTTCGCCGCGTGCTTACCGGCGCAGATGCGGGCCGCGTGCGCTGAAGTGGAGTTGACGCGCGCCGGACACGACGCATGGACGCGCGCCTTCACGAGCGCGCAGCAGCGTGCGGAAAAACTGCAAACCCCGATGCGCGAAGCCGCGCAGGCGCTCGCCGCCTGTGCTGTCGCGCAACCCGCGCCGCACGAGCTCGACGTTATTTCGCTGTCGGCCGATGCGCTGTTCGCGTTCGGCCGCGGCGATCTCGCGGCGATCAGTGATGAAGGGCGCCGGCAACTCGACCGGATTGCCGTGCGTTTGCGCGCGCTCGATGCAGTCGAGCGCCTCGTCGTGTCCGGCTACACGGACAGGCTCGGGTCGGATGGCTACAACCTGCGTCTGTCGTGGCTGCGCGCGGATACGGTGCGGCGCTATCTGGCCGACAGCGGTGTGAGCGTGCCGATCGATGCACGTGGTCTCGGCAAGGCGCAGCCGGGCAGCGCGTGCGCGATGCGCGATCGCGCGGCATTGATCGATTGCCTTGCGGGCGACCGGCGCGTGGAGATTCGCGTGGTCGGCGCGCGGTCCAGGGCGCTGCAAGGGCGCCCCGAACTGCAAGCCGGGTAACCGCTGCGCCCGCGCTTCAGAACGCGTAGTACGGCCCGTTGCCCGCAGCGGTCGCGCGCGCCTCGATCGCCGTATAGACGCGCCGTCCGAAGAAGAACGGCAGCCCCCAGTCGAACATCGTGCTCGACGGCCCCGCGAGGTTGTCGAATGCGTTGTTCGCGCTCCCGAGCAGCGTCTGCGCGTTGCCGACCGGAAACGAGAGCGTGATGGCGGCGCCGTCCGTGCCGGTCATCGTGGCGGTCTGCGTCGCGCCGGATGGCGGGCAGTACCACAGCCCGCATTGGGTGAGCGTCGTGGCGAAGAACATTCCATTCGAGCCGCTATCGATGAAGCTGTTCGACCACGTCTGACCATCCGCGCTGGTCACGATGCGGCCGGTCTGCGTGTTGGTTCTGATCACGGTCGCGCCGCCGAGCGTGTTGTTCGCTTGCGTGCCGATACCGAAAATCATCTGGCCCGTGACGGATTGCGCGCCGGCCTCCGGTAGCGCGGGCAAGTCGATGATCACGCCGTTATTGTTTTCCGCGAAGTCGGCGACCGGGTTGCCCACTTGCGAGGCGAGCGGTTGCGAACCTGGCGTGCAGGTGCCGCCGGACACGCAGAGGTAATACCAGCGCGGCAGCGCATTGCGTGCGCACGCGCTGCCGCAGTCGGTGGCGAAAAGGCCGACGCCGAGGATGCCGTTGACGCGCAGTGTTGCCGGCGACATCATCGGCGGGCCTGAACTCGCGCAATCGGGGGGGACGGTCGGCAAGGACGGATCGGCGATCACCTGAATCGGCAGCGCGGCGGCGATCTGCCCCGCCAGCCGCACGTCAGCGGTTCGCACCGCACCCCACGTGTATCCGCTGCCGAACACACCGCATGCGCCGCTCATGGTGCTGCCTGCTGCGCCGGTCCCTGCTGCGCCGCCGGCGCCGGCCATGGCCGGCAACTCGAGCGAGGCCGGCAGGGCGGACGCAAGAATGCGCAGTCCGCTCGATCCGGTATCGACCTGCACGTTGTCGATCGTCGCGCAGTCCGTGGTTGAAGGCACGCAGACCGTGACGCTTGTGGTCAGCATGTTGCGCACGCGGGTCGGCAAGGCATTGACGGCGATCGGTTGCACGTTCGGCGTGCTCGACTGTGGGATGGAGGGCAATGACGGAGAGGCGGGCGGATCGCCGGTCGATGGGCTCGCGGGTACCGCCGCGGCCGATGGCTGTCCGGCGTCGCCGCCGCCACCGCAGCCGCTCAGCGCGGCCGCTGAAACGAGGAGCATCGCCACCACGGCTGTATGCGCGGACAGTCCGGCCGCGAGGGCCAGTTTCGCGTAGTGGACCTGCAACGCGTGGAGGACGAGACCGGGATGAAGATGAAGAGCGTTTCGCGTGTACACGAGAGTTCTCCGTCATTGCAAGTCCGCGGGCGAAATGCCGGGCGGGATCGCCGCCGGCAGCCATGCGCGGCCGACGTAGCTGCGCATCTGCCCGCCTGAATCGACGATCACGTCGGGCTGAACGATGCGCGACGCGTGCAGGCTGCCCCGTGTGCCGGCAAGCTGGGCCGCTTTCGCGCGATACGACGCGCTGTACGGGCCAAGCAGCCCGTCGAGGTTGGGCATCGTCGGGCCTTCCCACGTGTAGGCGAAGATCCGTCCGTCGTCGGTCGCGTATTCATGGATCGTCGTGCCGCCTTCGTCGGTCCACGCGCGTATCCGGATGCTGGCGTCGGCCAGGTGGTTCGCGACGGCCGCGCTCCCGGCGCGCGGCGTGGCAGGCATCGTGCCGCCGAGTTGTGCGCGGGCCGGCGATCCGGTCACCATGGCTGTCGAAGCCGCCGCAAACACCGCCGCAAGCGCGACAGCACGGCGCATAATATGCGGAGTTATCGCGAAATTCATTTGACTAGGTTTCCTAACTTTTTTGAGATCGTTAATTCAAGATAGCACCGCACATGTGCGACCCATCAACTACGCGAGATAGCAAGTCATCCCGATCTCAAAATTAGGTGTGCGGCGAGTCCGAAATTTCCAGACAAAACAATAGACTTATCTCGAATTCGATGGTTTGCTCGAATGGCGGCGAAAACCTTGCCAAGTGTTAAATTTCGGTGCGCATGCGTGCGCAACGCGAGCCGTCGCCCCGAGTTTTTGCCACCGGGGTCGCCGGACCGGTAAAATAGCGGGTTGATCCACGGATACTGCCGTGGCGTAGCGGAAGGATTCCCCGAACATGACTGATCTTCGTCTCACCAAGCGGTTCGCAGCATTGCTGATGGCAGGCGGGCTGGTCGCCGGCTGCGGCACGTCGTCGCCGACCAAAATCGACTACAAAAGCGACCAGAAATCGAAGGAAGTGTCGCTTGCCGTTCCGCCGAACATGATCGACGAGACCGCCGATCAGCGTTCGCTGCCGCCGCAGGGCGGACAGACGTCCCTTTCCGCGCTGCAGCAGGTGCAAAGCTCGGCGCCGCCCGACACGGCCGTGGTGCCGACCGTGTCCAACATGCATATCCAGCGCGACGGCACGGAAAGCTGGCTGGTCGTCGACAACGAATCGCCGGATCAGGTGTGGCCCCAGGTGCGCCGCTTCTGGCAGGAACAGGGCTTCCTGCTGGTCGTCGACGACCGTAAGCGGAGTGTGATGGAAACGGACTGGAACGAAACCCATCCGGCCATCAACGACGGTCTGATCCGCAGCACGCTGACAAAAGCGCTGGGCAATTCGTACGTGACGGCCGAGCGTAACAAGTACCGCACGCGTCTCGAGGCGGCGCCGAACGGCGGCACGTATGTGTTCGTGAGCCAGAAGGGCTTGCGCGAACAGCTGACCGGCGCGAACAACGATTCGAGCACATGGGCCGTGAAGCCGAACGATCCGGCACTCGAAGCCGAATACCTGAAGCGCCTGATGGCGTCGCTCGTGCAGGCGCAGGCGCGCGGCAACGCGCCCGGCACGACGGGCGGCGGCGAGATCCAGAACGTCGCGCTGTCGCCGGCTGGTGCGCAAACGGCGCCTAATGCCGCCGCAGGCGCGGCAGCCGGTGCAGGTGCAGGTGCAGGTGCAGGTGCAGGTGCAGGTGCAGGTGCGGGTGCGGGTGCGGGTGCGAATTCCGCCGCTGCCGCCACGGCCGCGCAAAACGTCGCGCTCGCCGCGCAGACGCCAACGCCTGATGAGCGGGCCGCTAACGGCAACGGTGGCCCGAGCGCGCAGTACTCGAACAGCGAACTGATGCTTGGCGAACCCTACGATCGCGCGTGGCTGCGCGTCGGTCTTGCGCTCGATCGCAGCAACTTCACGGTTGACGACCGCGACCGTACGAAGGGTATCTACTTCGTCCGCTACGTCGATCCGAAAGACATGACTTCCGCCGAGCAGGGCTTCTGGAGCCAGGTCTTCCACGGCCGCAAGGAGAAAGTCGCGAAGCAGTATCGCGTGAACGTCCGCGCGATCACGCAGAACCAGACGCGCGTTGCCATCATCGACGACAAGGGCACGGTCGATACGTCGTCGCAGGCGAAGCAGATCATGTCGCTGATGATCGATCAACTGCACTGATCACTGACCGCCGCGCGACGGCGGCCCGACGCTAACCTTCAGAAAGCACAAAAGCCGCGAGACGATTTTCGTCTCGCGGCTTTTTGTTTGCTGTGGCGGATTTTCAGTGTCGGTACATCGAATCAATGTTTGTCGGCGGCTGCGGCTGCGGCTGCTGTCGCGCTGGCGCGTGCACCGAATCGCGGCAGGCGCTTGACGACGCCGGTCGCGAGCGCGGTGCCGACGAGAATCACCGCGCACCCTGCGAGCATGCCGGCCGATACGCGCTCGCCGAGAAAAAGCGCGCCCCACAGGATGCCGAACACCGGAATCACGAACGTCACGGTGATGGCCCGCGCGGGACCGGCGACCGCAATCAGATGAAAGAACAGCATATACGCGATGCCGGTGCAGCCGATGCCGAGCCCGAGCACCGACGTCCATGCGCGCAGCGAGACCGGCGCCGCCGGCCATTGCGCGATCGCGAGCGGCAGCAGCACGACGGTTGCGCCGATCATCGTACCGGTCGCGACGGTCAATGCGTCGGCGCCCATCAGGTGCCGCTTGGTATAGCTTGCCGCGATGCCATACAGCAGCGTCGCGCCGAGCGCCGCGGCGGCCGCGAGCGCTGTTGTTGCGGGCGTGGTGGCCGTCCCCGCGCTCG
>NZ_BAAILL010000036.1:167891-212152 GCF_054589215.1 Paraburkholderia sp. 2C
GAACGCGACGAGCGCGCCCCACAGCGGCGTCGTCGCGTTGATTACCGACGTCACGCCGGCCGACAGCGTGAGCTCGGCATACGCGAAAAGGCAGAACGGCGCGGCCGAGTTGAGCACGCCGACGACCGCGAGCGGCCACGCGCGCTGCCTGAGCGTATCGACCGACGCCCGCAACGGACGCCGGATAATCAGCACGACGACAAGAAACAGCGCACCGATGCCGACGCGCAGCGCCATCAACGGTGCGACACCGAAATCGGTCACACCGATGCGGATAAAGAGGAACGACGCGCCCCATAGCGCGGCGAGAATCAACAGCTGAACGATATTGACTGGAGTCATGGGCGGGACGTCGCGCACAGTTGAGTCGAGACGCGCACGCATGGTATCACCGCGTGTAAGCCAGACAGTTCACGCTGGAATGAAATAGCAAGAAACGGGAAGGGAAATCGAAGCGAACGCGCGAACCGCGATGGATCGGGCACACAGGCGCACAGGCGCACAGACACATACGCACATACGCACATACGCACATACGCACATACGCACATACGAAAACGGGCGGCGCTTCGAAAGCGCCGCCCGTACAGATCGATCGTACCGCGCAACCGCGCAAAACCGCGCACAGGGCGCGGCTTGCGGCGATCAATGCGGGATCATCCCTTGCAGGTAATTCTGCTGCAGCCAGACCAGAATGCCGAGCAGGATCGTAAGGAAGATCGAGTGCTTGAAGGTCTTCGCGAAGACGACGCCTTCCTTGCCCTTCAGTTCCGTCGTCGCGACACCGGTCGAGATGTTTTGCGGCGAGATCATCTTCCCCATCACGCCGCCCGACGAGTTGGTCGCGGCCATCAGGACCGGATGCAGACCCAGCTGATTCGCGGCGACCACCTGCAGG
Organism: Paraburkholderia sp. 2C; assembly: GCF_054589215.1. Lineage (NCBI taxonomy): Bacteria > Pseudomonadati > Pseudomonadota > Betaproteobacteria > Burkholderiales > Burkholderiaceae > Paraburkholderia > Paraburkholderia sp. 2C. The sequence goes on from NZ_BAAILL010000036.1 coordinate 168,790, forward strand.
TTGCCGAACAGCGCGTTGCCGGAGGTATCGCTGCCCGACAGGAACACCGCGACCCAGCCGAGGAACGCCGACACGAGCGGGAAGAATGCGCCGACCGACGCGACGCCGAGGCCCAGCGTGTAGTTGAGACCCGAGTAGTTCATCAGATACGCGAGACCGACGATCGTCGCGACCGTGAAGATCGCGATGCGCGTCTGCACCCACGTGTCGACGACTGCACGGCCGAACTCCGACGGCTTGAGCCCGACGACGAACGACGTGATGATCGCCGCGACGAGAATCGCGGTGCCGGTCGCCAGCGGCTGGAAGTCCCAGATCGCGCCGTACGGCTGGTTATACAGCGTGATGTAGACGGCCTTGTCGAGACCCGGCCACGGCACCTTGACGTCGCCGATCAGGAAGACCTTCGCGACCGTCCAGATGATCACGACTGCCGATACGATCAGCCACGGATACCAGCCCTGAATGCCGCCGATTTCGCTGCGCACTTCGCTCGCGCGATCGACGTTGATCGCGAATTCCGGATCGGGCGCGGGGCGCCAGACACGCAGAAAGAGAATCGTGACAACGAGCGACACGAGCGACGACAGCACGTCGGTCAGGCTGTAGTTGATGTAGTTCGACGTAATGAACTGCGTCAACGCGAAGCTGCCGCCCGACACAAGCAGCACCGGCCAGATCGCGACCATCTTGCGGAAGCCCGCGTAGACGGCCATCACATAGAACGGCAGCAGGAACGCGAAGAACGGCAACTGGCGTCCGACCATCTTGCCGAGCGTATCGGCGGGCAGGTGCGTGACCGCGCCGAGCACCGTGATCGGCACGCCGAGCGCGCCGAACGCAACCGGCGCGGTGTTGAAGATCAGCGTGAACGTCAGCGCTTCGAGCGTCGGGAAGCCCATCATGATGAGCAGCGAACTCGTGATCGCGATGGGCGTGCCGAAGCCCGAGATACCTTCGAGCAGCGCGCCGAACGAGAAGCCGATCACGACGAGCACGATGCGCCGGTCGTTGGGCAGGTGATCGATCATCCACATCCGGAATGCGGCGAAGCGGCCCGAGCGTACCGCGATGTTGTACAGCAGGATCGCGGTCACCACGATCCACATCACCGGCCAGACCGCGAACACCGCGCCCGCGACGACCGAATTGATCGCGAGTCCGACCGGGAACTGCCACACGAAGATCGCGACGATCAGGCCGACAATCAGGCCCGCAAGCGAAGCCTGCCATGCGGGCCGGCGAGCCCAGCCGAGCAGGATGAGTACGACGATGATGGGTAAGGCAGCAACGATGAACGACGGGAACAGCGAGTTACCGATGGGCGTCAACAGCTGGTGAAACATCACGTCTCCTTCTTTGTTGTTCGAATCGACATGCTTCTGTGCCTGGCCGCGCACCACATGGCGAGTCGAGGGCGAGCAGTACGGATGACGATGGCGCCGCGCGAACGCGGCTCCCCTTTTTTAAGCAGGCATAGCAGTGGCAACCGCAAGGATAGAGCGCGCGCGAATGCAGTCAATAGGGAAACAACCTTGAAACGCACGCTCGGCTCGCGAATGCCGCCAGAAGAGGTCAACACTTCTCGTTGGCCTCTATTCCGTCGTAATGAAAATGAATGGTTGCCGCTGAATATGCGATGGATGAGCGGCATGCCGCCGCGGTCGATCAGTGATGGTGGTAGCCGTAATGACCGTAGTGGCCATAGTGACCGTAGAAGCCGAAGTTGAGCGCGACGCCGGGCCCTCCCCAGCCGGGCCAGCCGTAACCGCCGTAATAGGGCGCACCGTAGTAGGGCGGATAGTACGCCGGATAAGCGGGATAGTACGCAGGCGCGGCGACGACCGGCGGCGCTGCATACACGCCGGGAGGCGGCGGCTCTTGCGGTCCCGGTTGTGTTTGTGCACCGGCTTGTGCACCTCGAGGCAGCGGCGCGGCATTGCCGTTCGCTGCGTCCGCATTCGGATCTGCGTCTTCCGGTTCCTCGTCGGGACCGGCGGGCACAGCGTACTGGCCGTTTGTTTCGTCGCCCGGTGCGGCGCCTTGTATCGCGCCGGGTGCCGCTCCGGTCGTCGCGTACGGAGACGGATACGGCGCCGCGCCGTAATAACCGTAGGGATAAGGGCCGACGTAATAGCAGCCGGCTAACGCGAGGGCAACAGCGGCAGCGCCGCTCACGCGAACTGCGGCGGGTAACGGATTCATGACGTGCTCCTGATACTGGTCGCGGCCATGCTGCCGTGGCGCGCATTTATTGATGCGAGGAGCTTACGTCAGCGCTGCAACGCTCGCGTTGCAAAGTGGTTACTGCATATTTCACAGCGTTGCAAAAGATCGCGGCGCGCGATACACAGCCCGTGTACACAGCCCATGTACACAGCCCATGCATCGCGCGCCCCCGCGCTTCGCGTTGGCCGCTTATTTACCGACTTCGTGACCGATAAGACCGCCGGCCGCCGCGCCGCCGACCGTCGACAGACCCGTGCCGCCGATTGCCGCGCCGGCCGCCGCGCCGACGCCGGCACCGACCGCTGTATCGCGCCCCTGGCGGGACATGTCACCGCACGCCGAAAGACCCGCGGCCAGCAGAGCCATCACCGCGCAGGCTCCGATTCGCTTCAACGATTTCATGATCTCACTCCTTATTCTTGAACGGGCGGACCGCGAACCGTCCGCAGCCCTTCAACCCTTACGGATCATGGTATCGCCACGTGAAGTTTCGATTTGTGTGGGCTTGTCAGCAAAGCGTCTGTTCGGTAATGAAATGTTTCACCGCGGCCTGATTCTTGCAGCGAAGCGGACGCATGGCCGCAGAGGGCGCAAAAAAGCCCGCACGTCCAATGGAACGGCGGGCTTTCGCGTCGCACTGCATCACGCAAAGATTGCGTGAGTCGACGCGTCGAGGCCTAAGAGAAGGCGCTTTTTACTGCCGCTGATAAATCTCGGCGCCGCTCTTCACGAATTCGACGGCCTTCACTTCCATGCCCTTGCGCAGCGCTTCGGCATCGCTCACGCCCTGTTGCGCGGCGAACTCGCGCACATCCTGCGTGATCTTCATCGAGCAGAAGTGAGGACCGCACATCGAGCAGAAGTGCGCGACTTTCGCCGAGTCTTTCGGCAGCGTTTCGTCGTGGAATTCGCGCGCCTTGTCCGGGTCGAGACCGAGGTTGAACTGGTCTTCCCAGCGGAACTCGAAGCGCGCCTTCGAGAGTGCGTTGTCGCGCACCTGCGCGCCCGGATGGCCTTTCGCCAGATCGGCCGCGTGCGCGGCGAGCTTGTACGTGATGATGCCTTCCTTCACGTCGTCCTTGTTCGGCAGGCCGAGGTGCTCCTTCGGCGTCACGTAGCAGAGCATCGCGGTGCCGAACCAGCCGATCATCGCGGCGCCGATTCCCGACGTGATGTGATCGTAGCCCGGCGCGATATCGGTCGTCAGCGGTCCGAGCGTGTAGAACGGCGCTTCCTTGCACCAGTCGAGCTGCAGATCCATGTTCTCCTTGATCAGCTGCATCGGCACATGGCCCGGGCCTTCGATCATCGTCTGCACGTCGTGCTTCCATGCAATCTGCGTGAGCTCGCCGAGCGTCTTCAGTTCGCCGAGCTGGGCTTCGTCGTTCGCGTCGTAGATCGAGCCGGGGCGCAGGCCGTCGCCGAGCGAGAAGCTCACGTCGTACGCCTTCATGATTTCGCAGATGTCCTCGAAATGCTCGTAGAGGAACGACTCGCGATGATGCGCGAGACACCATTTCGCCATGATCGAGCCGCCGCGCGACACGATGCCCGTCATCCGGTTGGCCGTGAGCGGCACATATTGCAGACGCACGCCGGCGTGAATCGTGAAGTAATCGACACCCTGTTCGGCCTGCTCGATGAGCGTGTCGCGGAAGATTTCCCACGTCAGTTCCTCGGCCTTGCCGTTCACCTTCTCGAGCGCCTGATAGATCGGCACGGTGCCGATCGGCACCGGGCTATTGCGGATGATCCATTCGCGCGTCTCATGAATGTGCTTGCCGGTGGAGAGATCCATGACCGTGTCGCCGCCCCAGCGGATCGCCCACGTCATCTTGTCGACTTCCTCGCCGATCGACGAGGTGACGGCCGAATTGCCGATGTTCGCGTTGACCTTCACGAGGAAGTTGCGGCCGATGATCATCGGTTCGCTTTCCGGGTGATTGATGTTGGCCGGAATGATGGCGCGGCCGCGCGCGACTTCTTCGCGCACGAAATCGGGCGTGATCTGGTTCAGCGTATTCGTGCCGGTCGCCGCTGTGCCGAATGCGGCGGCGCCGAAGGCCTGGCCCGGATGCTGGCGGCCCATCATGTCGGCCAGCTTCGCGCCGGTCGGGCCGCTGGTGCGCAGGCTCTCGATATATTCGGCGCGCCGCTGGTTCTCGCGAATCGCGATGTACTCCATTTCGGGCGTGACAATGCCCTTCCTCGCATAGTGCATTTGCGACACGTTCGCGCCGGCAGCCGCGCGGCGCGGCGTGCGGTGCAGGCCCGGGAAGCGCAGTTGCGCGGTGGCCGGGTCGGCGGCGCGCTCGCGGCCGTATTCGCTCGACAGGCCATCGAGCGAGACCGTGTCGCCGCGCGCTTCGATCCAGCGCTGGCGCAGCGCGGGCAGGCCCGCGCGGATATCGATGCGTGCCTCGGGGTCCGTGTACGGGCCCGACGTGTCGTACACATAGATCGGCGGATTCTTCTCGCCGCCGAAGCCGGTCGGCGTATCGGCTTGCGTGATCTCGCGCATCGGCACGCGGATATCGGGCTGCGACCCGGTGACGTAGACCTTGCGCGAATTCGGCAGCGGCTCGACAGCTGCTGCATCGACATGCGCTTCGGCGGAAATGAACTTCGGATTGGCGTTCACGTGGCTCTCCTGTGGCGGACCGCTTCTGGTTGAGCTACACGGGAGACGAGGAAGTGGGACGGGTTCGCGAGAGGCTTGCAATTGAAAGCGGCGTAACCCGGACGCTTCCCTGCGCTGGCATTATCCAGATCAGGTTCAAAGGGTATTTCTCACCCACGCTACGCGATATTGGCTGCCGATCCGGATTGACTGCGCGGATACTGCGCGGCCTGACTGTGCGGTTTGCCTGAACAATCGAGCCGGATGCGGCGGACAACGATGCGCAACGCAGGACCCCCGCGTTAGCAGCGGACAAGATAACCTGGCTCGGTGGTGCTTGGCAACCCGTCGATACGGGATGAGACACCCATACCTTCGTACGGCTGTCGCGCGCCGGCTCAACCACTAATATTTTGACAGGCACGTCGAAGATACCGGGCGCATCGCCCTCCCTCCTGATCGACGTGTTTCCCGGAGAAAAAAATTTCGCGCGCGGCTGTCATATCGACGGCGGCGCTTCGACAAACGTCTGAAACTGAATAACGGAGTCTGCCATGCAACCTTTCGCGAAGCTTGCCGTCAACCCGGGCGATACGCACCCCCCGGGTGACACCCAGGCCGCGCCGCCGCCCACTGCCGGCTCGCGCACGATCCACCCGCTGTGGGTGCGCATCGGACATTGGCTCAATGCGCTTGCCGCGATCGTCATGATGTTGTCGGGCTGGCGCATCTACGACGCGTCGCCGGTGTTTCACGGCTTCGAGATTCCGCCGGCCCTGACCTTGGGCGGCTGGCTCGGCGGGGCGCTGCAATGGCACTTCGCGGGCATGTGGCTGCTCGTGTTCAACGGCATCGTCTATCTCGCGCTGAACATGGCGAGCGGGCGCTTCTTTCACAAGTTCTTTCCGTTGTCGCCCCGCGCGATTCTGCGCGACTTTATCGCCGCGCTGACCGGCAAGCTCTCGCACGCGGACCTCTCGCATTACAACGCGGTGCAGAAGTTCGCGTATCTGTTTGTAATCTGCGATCTGATCGTGCTCGTGCTGTCGGGGCTCGCGATCTGGAAGTCGGTGCAGTTTCCGCTGTTGCGCGAACTGATGGGCGGCTACGACAACGCACGGGTCGTGCACTTCTGCGCGATGGCGCTGATGGCGGCGTTTATCGCCGTGCACGTCGCGATGGTGGCGCTCGTGCCGCGCTCGCTGATCGCGATGCTGCGTGGCCGGTGAGGAGAGCGCAATGAATAATGCACGCCAACCCGCACGCCAACCCGCACGCCAACCCGCCCACCAACTCGACCGGCAATCGATTTTGCAGGACGCGCAGCGCGAACTCGCGATGCCGTCGCGGCGCCTCTTCGGCAAGCAACTGCTGACGCTCGGCGGCTTGTCGATGCTGACCGGCTGTTCGCTGACCGACGACGATTCGGTCAACAAGTTTCTCATGGCGGTGTCGCGGCTCAACGATCGCGCGCAGGCCTTGCTGTTCAGTCCGACGCAGCTTGCGCCGACCTACACCGAAGCGCAGATCACGCGGCCGTTCCCGTTCAATGCGTATTACGGCATCGACCAGGTGCCGCACGTCGATGAAGCGTCGTACCGTCTGCAGGTGGGCGGCCTCGTCACGGGCAAGCGGACCTGGACGCTGCCCGAACTCGTCGCGCTGCCGCACGAGGAACAGATCACGCGGCATATCTGCGTCGAAGGCTGGAGCGCGGTGGGCCGCTGGGGCGGCACGCCGTTCGGCGATTTCCTGAAGCGGGTCGGCGCCGATACGAGTGCGAAGTACGTCGGTTTCAAATGCGCGGACGACTACTACGAAAGCATCGATATGCCGACCGCGCTGCATCCGCAGACGCTGCTCGCGTTCGACTACGACGGCGAGCGTCTGCCCGCGCAATACGGCTTTCCGATGAAGCTGCGGATGCCGACCAAGCTCGGCTACAAGAACCCGAAGCACATCGTCGAGATTTTCGTCACGAATACCTACCCCGGCGGCTACTGGAGCGATCAGGGGTACAACTGGTTCGGAGGCAGCTGATGTGTGTCATTGCTCGCGCGATGGCTTGCAGCAGCAGCTTCAGAAAGCACCCCGGCAGCGCCGGTTCATAAAAGGCAATACACACACACGGAGTCAATCATGAAGAAACTCGCAATGGCAGCCATGGCGGCAGCATTCCTCGCAACGGGCACGGCTGCATTCGCCCAGGCCAGCGGCGCGATGTCGAACGATGCCATGTCCAATGACGCAAAACACGGCGCCATGTCGCACGACAACATGTCTCACGACAGCATGTCGAAGTCGGGCTCGAAAGACAAAATGAAGCACGACAACATGAAGAAGGGCGACGACGCGATGGGCATGAGCCACGAGGCATCGGGTGCGATGAGCCACTAAGCCGCCGGCCGACCGGAGGCCGGCAGCGCGCCGGGGGCGGCACGGCGCGCGAACGATTCGTTACGATTGCGTCGCCATGATTTCGCCGGCAGGCGGAACGGTTACTGCATAATTGCGGGGCTTCGTTTCAAGCGCCCATCTATCGTTCCACTGCCATGCGTTTCCGCCCAGTCTGCTTTGCCGCCGCCGCGCCTCTTTGCGCGGCGTGCCCCGTCGTGTTGCCGCCCGATCGTCGTGGTCCGGCGCGAGCGTCGAGCGGCAGCGGCAGGCGGCGGCCATGCGCCTGAATCTGCCGGCCCGCTTTCCGTTCCGTTTGCCCGAATCGACGGGTGGCCGCATTGCGCTCGCGCTCGCGGTCGTCTATTTCGTCTGGGGCTCGACCTATCTGTGCGTGCACGTCGCGCTCGGCTCGTTCCCGCCGCTTCTGATGTCGGGCCTGCGAAACTGCTTCGCCGGTATCGGTCTCTTCATCTTCGCGATACGCCGTCGTCCGTCGTTGCCGAGCCTCGAACAGGTGCGCAATGCGGCGCTGGTCGGCACGATGCTCGTCGGGCTTTCGAGCGGGATGCTCGCCTACGGGATGCGCACGGTCGGCACCGGCACCGCGGCCGTGATGGTCGCGACGGTGCCGCTCTTCGCCACGGTGATCGCGGCGGTGGCCGGCCGGCGCATCGCGCGCGGCGAGTGGTTCGCCGTCGGCCTTGGCCTGATCGGCATCATGATCCTGAGCCACGGCGATACAGCACCGGGCTCCGCCGGCGGCAGTCTCGCGATTCTCTGCGGCGCGCTCTTCTGGGCCGGCGGCGCGCATCTGGCCGGGCGCCTCACGTTGCCGTCCGACCTGTTTCTGTCCACCGCGTTACAGATCGGTCTTGGCGGTGCGATCTCGACGCTCGTCGCGTGGGTGTCCGGCGAGCGGATGCTCGAACTGCACTTTCTGCCGCTCGTCGCATTTCTCTATCTGATGCTGATCGGCACGATGGCCGCGTATGTTGCGTACGGCTATCTGATCCGCCACACGAGTCCGATCATCGCGAGCAGTTGCATGTACGTGAATCCGCTCGTCGCGGTTGCACTCGGTGCGCTGCTGCTGGCCGAGCCCGTCACGCGTTCGACGGTGATCGCGACCGTCGTCATCCTGGCGAGCGTCGGGCTGTCGTTCTGGTTCGACTACCGGCAGCGCCCGCGCGCGTAGACGCGCCGCTGCGCGAACGCAATCCACGCCACCCGGTAAGCGCCGTACACGGGCATGTAACGCCGGCCATTCGCCGGCGGCGCTCGCGCCTCGCGCTGCTTCGCAGCAAGTAACTTCGATGAAGACCTCTAAACATCGGAGTCCTTTATCTGACAGGTCATCTTTGACGTTTGCACTGCGTACTGCTTTGCTGGCCTTCCTGCGGCACAGCGTTTGCTGATTGCGCACCGTCCAAACGACGCGGACAGCGACGAACGATAAAACGTCATTCGCCGCCGCCCGCGACCCAGGGACAGGAAAGGCGCGCCGCCGTTTGGAAGGCCCGCTGCGCATTCGGCAACAACCACCGGAAGCGCATCGTGCCTGCGGCAAGCCGCATATCAATGGGCGAGGGCATGCCCGATATCAGAGAGGTGGGAAATGAAGCTCATCCGTACGGTTGCGGCGCTGGTTAGTGCGGCGTCCTTGTTAACGGCTTGCGGCGGGGGCAGCGACGCGAGCAAGGAACTCGGTTTGACGAATCCGGAAATGCGTTTCGTGCATGCGATCGCGGGCGGTCCCGCCGTCGATTTCCTCGTCAATGGCGCCGCGTTGCAGACGAATATCAACTACAAGGGCGTCACCAATTTTGCAAACGTCAATACCGGCCAGAACGTGGTCGCCTATGCGGCGACGGGAACCACGACCGCGCTGGCGAGCGGCACATTTCCCGACGTCGCGAAAGGCCATGAATACACGGTGCTGGCCGTGCCCGGTTTGAGCGCGCCCGACATCGGCCTGATCGACGATCCGTTCGACAAGGGACTTCTGTCCAATAGTGCTCGCGTGCGCGCGTATAACGCCACGGTCAACGCACAGAACGTCGACCTCTATATCGTTCCGCAGGGGACCAACATCAACGCGGTGGGCCCGACGCTGTCGGCTGTGTCGTTCAAGAACGCGGTGCCTCCGTCCGGCCAGGATTCGGTCTATATGGACGGCGGCACCTATGTGCTGATCGCGACGACGGCCAACACCAAGACCATCATCTTCCAGTCCGGCACGTTCTCGCTTTCGAACAACGCGGACTGGCTGCTGACGACGGTGCCGATCGCCGGCGTATTGAGCCAGCTGCTGCCGAACCAGATCGATGTGCTCGTTGCGCAAGGCGGCAACACATCGCAGCCGGGCGTGCTGCTGACCAATACGTTGACGGGACAATAACGACGAGGCTTCAGGGAGGAGCTGTTGTGGCGGCCCGCGTGATGAACGCGGGCCGTTTTTTCGAGGATCGTTCAGAAGAGCGGCGCACACTGACCGCATTCGTGCGCCGTCTGACTGCGGCGTTACTCCTTCGCCTTGTCGGCGGAGTTGGTGATAGCCTGGCCACCCTTAGAAATATCCTGGCCGGCGCCGGAGACCGTATTGCAAGCAGAGAGCGTGGTCGTGCCTGCCGCCACGAACAGAAGCAAAGCGATGAGTCGAGCCATGAGTCTTCCCCTTGTCAAGGATGCACGATGGATTCGCGTGCGCCGCTCGAGCGAATCGAGCCGGCTCGCGTTACGTTTCGACCCGGCTGATGACGTCAGCCGATCCGGTCTGATTTCCATAGCGAGCAAGCGGCGTTCCCGCCCGCCGGGATCGCTCGCGGCGCGGCATACGGAGCAGGCCCGTTCCGTGCTAAGGACGATGATGTGATCGACCTGGAGGAGGAAATCATCATGCTGAAGTGGGCGCTGTTCTTTGCCATCGTGGCCGTGATCGCAGGATTGCTGGGCTTTACCGGTGTGGCGGCGGGCGCGGCGGCGATCGCGAAGATCCTGTTCATCGTGTTCGTGATCCTGTGCGTCGTGTTTCTCATACTCGGCTTCGTCGTGACGAAGAAGATCGTCGATTAGCGACGGCCAGCGAGGAGCAACCGCGCATCGTTGAAAAGGGGAACGTCGCCATGCTGCATTACGCACTCGTATTTTTCGTGATCGCGATCATCGCCGCGGTATTCGGTTTTACCGGCATTGCAGCCGGCGCCGCTGAAATCGCGAAAATTCTGTTCTACATCTTTCTCGTGGTGTTTGTCGTCACGCTGTTGCTGGGCGTGTTCCGAACGTAGCCACGGCATCTTTCCAATAAGCGCGGCGGCGCGCGAGATGCGTGCCGCCGCGGTCCTCACCCATCGCACAAGGAGCCGTTAAATGTCGAAGTCATCTGAAACGCAGGGCACTGCAACGAAAGGCCCATTCGTGATGGACCTCGAAAAAATCCGCGCGCAGGCGCGCCAGGATATGGAAGACGGTCCGGTGACGCAAAGTTACAACGCCGACCGCCAAACCGTGCTCAAGCTGTTGAACGGCGCGCTCGCGACGGAAATCGTCTGCACGCTGCGCTACAAGCGCCACTATTTCATGGCGAAGGGCATCAACTCGGAAGCGGTTGCGCAGGAGTTCCTCGAGCACGCTACCGAAGAGCAGCAGCATGCGGACCAGCTGGCCGCGCGCATCGTGCAACTGGGCGGCGAGCCGGATTTCGCGCCGGACAGCCTGACTGCGCGCTCGCACTCGGAATACAAGGAAGGCGCCAACCTCACGGACATGATCCGCGAGAATCTCGTTGCCGAGCGGATCGCGATCGACACATATCGCGAGATCGTGCGCTACCTGGGCGACGCGGATACGACGACCCGCCGTATCTTCGAGGAAATCCTCGCGGTCGAAGAGGAGCACGCGGACGATATGGCGGATCTGCTCGCGAGCCGCTGACACGGTGGTTGCGGACGCAACGTTAGCGTGCGAACGCACGTGCGTTGCGTCTAGCGGTGACGTCTAGCCGCGACTGCGATAGCGGCTGCGATCGTGGATCGTTACTGCGACGTGGCCACCACGTCGCGCGCGGTACGCAGATGATTCCACGCGGCGAGGCCTGTGAAGAGCAGCCCCGCGATACTCACGCCGACCCAGCCGAAGCGCGGCCACACGAGCGCGGCCACCAGCGAGCCCACTGAGCCGCCAATAAAGTAGCCGACCATATACACGGTATTCACGCGGCTGCGCGCCTCGGGTTTCAGCGCATAGATGCGCGACTGATTCGAAATCTGCGCGGCCTGCACGCCGATGTCGAGCACGATCACGCCGATCACGAGGCCGATCAGACTCGCGCCCGACAGCGCGAACACGATGAACGATAGCGCGCAAAGCGCGATCGACAGCGTAACGACGGCGCGCGGACCGCGACGGTCCGCCGATTTGCCGGCGAGCGGCGCGGCAAGCGCGCCCGCCGCGCCGACGATGCCGAACAGACCTGCGGCCTGCGGACCGAGATGGAAAGGCGGTCCGGCGAGCAGCAGCGCGAGCGTCGACCAGAACGCGCTGAAGCCGGCGAAAAGCGATGCGCCGGTAATGGCCGCTTCGCGCAGTCCGCGCAATTCGACGGTCAGATACCACATCGACGCGAACAACTGGCCATAGGGCAGCGTCGAGGTCGGCTTGCTGTGCGGCAGCCGCATGATGATCACGATGGCGAGCACGATGAGGACGACGATCGATACGCCGAATACCGCGCGCCAGCCGAAGTATTCGGCGACAAAACCCGCTGCGGTACGTGCGAGCAGGATGCCTAGCAGCAACCCGCTCATCACGATGCCGACTGCGTGGCCGCGCGCCGACGGTGACGCGATTTCGGCCGCGAACGGCACGGCCTGCTGCGCGATCGTCGCGAGGATGCCGATTGCGAGACTGGCCACGGCGAGTATCGACAGCGTTGGCGCGAAGGTCGCGCACAGGAGCGCGATGCACATGCCGGCGATTTGCAGCAGGATCAGCGCGCGCCGGTCGAATCGGTCGCCGAGCGGCGCGAGCAGCAGCATGCCGGCCGCATAGCCGAGCTGGGTCGCGGCCGGCACGACGCCGACCCATTCGGCGCTATGCGGATACGACTTGCGGAAATCGTCGAGCAGAGGCTGGTTGTAGTAGATGTTCGCGGCCGAGATACCGGCGATGGTCGCGAGGAGCAGCAGCAGGCCGCTGAGCGAGCGATCGGGCAGTTCGGAGCTTTCGGAAGTGGACATGAGGCGCGGCTGATGGTTGAAACGGCGGCGCGCCCCGTGGCAAGGCGCGCCTTGGTCGCACGTACCCGATCGGGACGCGCCTGGCGTGCCCGATGATACCGGACAGACGCCGATCGCGCACCGGCGAACGGCGCACGGACGCCGACTCCATCCACCGCCGTCTTCAGTCGATCAGCGCACCCGCGGGCTCATAGAACGGATAGGGGCCGTCGCCCGCATCGACATACGCATGATGCGTGACGAGCCCGGTCGCCGCGTCGTAGCGATGCAATGCGAAGGCCGGCGCTTCCATCCGGAATGCGGACGGCGCATCGTCGCGCAGATCGAGCGCGACCTGATGCGCGGGCGCCGGCACGGCCGACGCGATCGTGCCGGCAAAGCGCGCGAACATCGGCCGGTGTACATGCCCGCAGATCACGCGCTCGACATTGGGATGGCGCGCGATCAAGGTTTCGAAGTCGCGCGCGGCGTCAGGGTCGAGCCGCACGCGATCCATGTGACCGATTCCGGACACGAACGGCGGATGATGAAGCGCGACGATCACCGGTTTGCCGCGCGCCGCGCCGAGCTGCTGTTCGAGCCACGCGAGGCGCGCCGCGCATAGCGTGCCGCCGCTCGCGCCGGGCACCATCGAGTCGAGCGCGAGCACGCGCAGCGCGCCGACATCGACCGCGTATTGCACGAATGGGCCGCCGGCGAACAGTTCTTTCCGGTCGGCGAACACGGCTCGCAAGGCGGCGCGGTCGTCGTGATTGCCGACCAGCAGGTAGTACGGAATTCGCAGCGGCGCGAGCAGCGTTTTCAGGTGCTCGTATTGTTCGACGTCGCCTTGATCGACAAGGTCGCCGGTCACGATCACCGCGTCCGGACGCGGCTCGAGCGCGTTGAGCGCCGCGACGCAGCGGCTGAAATACGCCGCGGTGTCGACGCGGCGGTAGGCGAGCGCGCCGGGGCGTTTGATATGCAGGTCGCTGATCTGGGCTAGCAGCATGAAAGTCTCTGGCGGTTCGAAAAAGGGGCGGGGGTCGTCGCGGCGGGCGAGGCGTGCGGCGGCGCGCGTCGGCGGCGAGGCGTGTCGTTCACGATAGCGCAATCAGCGCATCCTGCGCGATCGAGATGCCGACGGCCGTGCCGCGCGCAAGCTCGACGCGGCCCGCGACGTCGACGATCAAGGCATCGGGTGCCGCATCGCGGATCGTGAGCCGCGTGCGTTCGCCGAGAAACGCCGCGTGCTCGACGGTGCCGCGCAACTGCGCGGTCGATGGATCGGCGAGCCATGCGTCTTCGGGGCGGAAAAACACTTCGTGCGATTCATGCGCGACGGCACGCGGCGGCGGCGCCGGCAGCGCGCCGCCGCGCGTCGTCAGCACGCCCTCGCGCCACGCGCCGGCCAGCCGGTTGAGGGTGCCGATAAACTGCGCGACCGCGCGATTGGCCGGGCGATAGTAGATGTCGCGCGGCGTGCCGATCTGTTCGATGCGTCCCTCGCTCATCACGACGATGCGGTCGCCGAGTTCCATCGCTTCGGCCTGGTCGTGCGTCACATAGACGGTGGTGATGCCGAGTTCGCGCAACAGCGCATTCATCTCGCCGCGCAGCGCATCGCGCAGCCGCGCATCGAGCGCGGTCAGCGGCTCGTCGAGCAGCAGTACGCGCGGCTGCGGCGCGAGCGCGCGGGCCAGCGCGACGCGCTGCCGCTGGCCGCCCGAGAGCTGGTCGACGGGTTTGTCCGCGTGCTCGGTAAGCCGCATCATCGCGAGCAGTTCATCGACGCGGCGATGTGTTTCGTCTGCGGCGACACGGCGGATTTTCAACCCGTAGCCGATGTTGCCGCGCACCGTCAGATTCGGAAACAGCGCGTAGTTCTGAAACACCATGCCCACGGCGCGTTTTTCGATCGGCAGCGTGGTGACGTCGTTGCCGCCGAAGCGTACGCGGCCGCCGGGGTCGGGTGTTTCGAGCCCGGCGATCAGCCTGAGCGTCGTGGTCTTGCCGCAGCCCGACGGGCCGAGCAGCACGAGCGTCTCGCCGGCGCCGATCTGCAATTCGAGCGGCTCGAGCACGCGTGTGCCGCGAAACGTCTTCGCGCAGTTCGACAGGGTGATGGAGACGGGAGCGAGCTTCATGATGGCGTGGTGTCGTCCGTGGAATCGGCAGGCGATGAACGCGCCGCGCTTGCAACTGCGGCTGCGGTGGCGGCTTTCGGCGCACGCGTCGCGCGGCGCTGACCGGTCGCGTCGACGCCGAGCCATTGCATCGCGACGAGCAGCGGCATCGTCATGATGAAAAACAGAATGGTGTAGGCGCTGCCGACTTCGATGCGCATCGAGGCATAGGTATCGGCGAGGCCGACCGGCAGCGTTTTCGTGTCGGGTGTATGCAGCATCCACGTGAGGTTGAATTCGCCGATCGACAGCGTGAGCACGGCGAGCGCGCCCGCGACGATGCCGGGCCGGATATTCGGCAACACGATCGTTACGAAGCGTTGTGTGAAGGTGGCGCCGAGGCTCGCCGCGCCTTCTTCGAGCGTGCGCAGGCCGGCGCTCGCGCAGATGGCCGCGACCGCGCGCACCATGAACGGCAGCGTAAACACGACATGGCCGACAACGATAAACGCCGCGCTCATGCGGAACGCGGTGAAGCCGCCATAGACGGTAAGGAGCGCGAGCGCCGACGCCAGTCCCGGCAAGGCCACGGGCAGCACCAGCAGTTCTTCGACGACGCGCGCAAAGCGCGCATTGCTGCGCGCGAGTGCGTAACCGGCCGGCACACCGGTGACGAGCGTAATGACAAGCGTGGCCGCCGCGACTTCGAGCGACAGGAACACCGATGCGTGATACTGCGTCCATACTTCGCCGAGCCAGCGCAGGGTGAGTCCGCTCGCGACACCGCGAAAGTAATTGACCGTCAGGCCCGCGACGATCGACATCACGATCGGCGCGATCAGGAAGGCGCACAGTGCGAGCGTGACGAACCATTGGCCGGCTGCAAGGCAACCGCGCCAACCGCGCAGCGACGGCCGCGCGATCGCATCGCCTCGCGGCCGTGCGGGCGCGTCGAGCGGGTCTTCCTGCGTGCGCATCGTCATGCGGTGGCCGCCACCGCCGAGCCGGTCGCACTGCGGGCCGCGGCGAGCACAGCCCACGTCACGATGCCGAGGATGATCGACAGGCCGGCCGCCGTCACCATGTTCGCGCTCAGCGTGAATTGCGTATAGATCGTGATCGGCAGCACGTCGATATCGGTGGCGAGCGTGAAGGCGGTGCCGAACGCGCCCATCGAGGTCGCGAAGCACACGGCGCCCGCCGCGATCAGCCCCGGCGCGAGCGCGGGCAGCACGATGTCGCACACGATCCGCCATGGCGATGCGCCGAGCGAGCGCGCCGCTTCTTCGAGCGACGCATCGAGCTTCGTGGCCGACGCCATCACGGTCACGATCACGCGCGGAATCGAGAAATACAGATAGCCGATGAAAAGGCCCGCCATCGAGTAGGCGAACACCCAGCGGTCGCCGGTCAGCTTCATCGACAGCGTGCCGATCAGGCCTTGCCGTCCCGCGAGCATGATCACCATAAAGCCGACCACGACGCCCGGAAACGCAAGCGGAAACGTCAGCAGCGCGAGCAGCGTGCGCTTGCCGGCGAATTCGCGGCGCGCGAGCAGCAGGCCGGCGATGACCGACAGCACTAATGTGGTTACCGTGACAGCCGCGGACAGCACGACGGTTTCGCCGAGGCTCTGCATATAGCGCGCGTTGGTCAGGAGCGCCGTGTAAGTCGCAAACGGATGACCGTCGCCGCTCACCTGCACGAGCGCGGCGATCGGCAGCAGCCAGAAGGCGATAAACACCGACAGCGCCGGTGCAACGAACGCCATGCGCCAGTGCCGCGGGAACGTGATGTCGTTCAATGCATCACCTGCAGATATTGCTCGCCGAAGCTTTGCTGCTTGCCGGCCATCTTCGCGAAGTCGACGGCTTTGGCGCGCGCGTAGTCGCTTGCCGGCAAAAACCTGCTTGCCGCCTCGGCGCTGATTTCGTTCGCGCGCACCGGGCGCAGATACGCGTTGGCCCACAGCTTCTGGCCTTCGTCGGACAACACGAAATCGAGCACCTTCCTGCCGTTCGCATCGTGCGGCGCGTGCTTCACGAGGCTCATCACGTACGGCACGGAAATCGTGCCTTCCTGCGGAATCACGAATTCGACGTTGGCGTGGTCGTTGTACTTCGCGCGATACGCGTCGAAGTCGTAGTCGAGCAGAATCGGAATCTCGCCGGAGAGTACGCGTGCATACGCGGTCTGCTTCGGCACGATCGGGTCGTTCGCCTTGAGCTTGCGGAACCAGTCGAGACCGGGCTTGAAGTCATCGAAGCTGCCGCCCAGCGCCTGATTGACGGCAACCGCGCCCGCATAGCCGACGAACGCGCTCGACGGATCGAGATAACCGATCATCCCTTTGTATTCCGGTTTCAGCAGATCGGCCCATGAGCGCGGCACGGGCTTGCCTTCGAGCGCGTCCTTGTTGACGAAAAAGCCGAGCGTGCCCGAGTGGATCGCGAACCAGTAGCCCTGCGGGTCCTTCATGTTCGCCGGGATGTCGTTCCAGTGCGCGGGCTTGTACGGCTCGATCACGCCCTTGTCCTTCGCCTGGAAGGCCGACGACACGCCGAGATAGACGACATCCGCGACCGGGCTCTTTTGCTCGGCGATCAGTTGCGCGATGGCCTGGCCGGAGTTTTTGTTGTCGAACGGCACGCGGATGCCGGTCTTTTGCTGGATCGCCTTGATCTGGCTCGCCCAGTCGGCCCATTCGGGCGGGCAGTTGTAGCAGATCGCGGTTTCTTCCGCATGCGCGAGCGGTGCGGCGCCGAGTGTGCCGAATGTGGCGAGCGCGGCGAGCGTCGCGGCGGCTGCGATGCGGGCCGTGAACGCGGAGACGGCACGGCGTCGCCGGGCGAACGGGCGGAGCAGCGTAGCGAGGATCGTGCGGCGAGGCGGATTCACAGCGTTTCTCCAGGGCGGTGAGAAAGAAGTCGGGGCGAAGTGGCGGACGGCTCGGTCGTGGTCGGTTGTGTCGTGCGCTGCGGATGCCTCGGACGCATCGGTTGCGTGGGGTGCTTCGCGTGTTTTCTTCGGCATCGATGGCGCGTGGCATGCATGCACAGGTGCAATCGGCGGTATGCGGCGTTATTCGGTTGAAGCGGCGGTCGAGTGCGCTGCCGGACGCGCGACCGCGTGCGAGCCCGTGCGCAGCGCGTGATGCGCACGGGCGGGCTGCTGTGCGACGGTATGCGTCGAGTGTGTCGAGTGCGGCGCGTCATGCATGCGCGGCATCGACACCGTATCGGCGTTATTCGAGATCGCCGCGATCGTCGCGCCTTCGCGCAGCGTGTGCGGCAGGGTCAGCGAAAGCGACGCGTCCGTATAGGTGCCGTCGATCCGCGCGATCAGGCGCCGCCACGCGGAGCAGCCGATCTCGCGATTGGGCGAGCCGATGCTGGCGAGCGGCGGCGCGAGCAGTTCGCCCATCGCGAGGCCGTCGAAGCCGAGAATCGACATGTCGCGCGGCACGTCGAAGCGGGCGCGGCGCAGGCCGCGCATGACGACCATCGCGAGCAGATCGTTGCTGCAGAAGAGGGCGGTGGGGCGCTGGCTGCCGGTCAGATGCGCGAGCACCGACGGTGCGAGCTCGTCCGCGTTGAAATCGATTTCCAGAGCGGGGGCGGGTGTGAGGCCGGCCTGCTGCATCGCCTGCGTGTAGCCGACGTGGCGCAGCCGCGCGCGGTCCGACGCGGCAAGCGTGCCGGCCAGCATCAGGATGCGCCGGTGGCCGTGCGCGATCAGCATGCGCACGCCTTCGAACGCGGCGAGCCGGTTATCGACCGACACCGACGGGCGGCGCACCGTGTCGTTGTGCATCAGCACGTAGAGCATGCCGGAGCGATCGAGTTCGTCGAGCAGCGGGTGGGTGTCGGCGTCGGCGACGGTCAGGATCAGCCCTTCGACACGCTGCTCGCGCAGCGTTTCGATCGCATGGCGTTCGCGTTCGGCGTCGTATTGGGTGGTCATCAGCATGAGCCGGTAGCCCTGCGCGGCGGCGAGTTCGTCGATGCCTTGCAGGCATTCAGCGAAGACGGGATTGGCGAGCGTCGGCAGCACGACGCCGATCAGGCGGCTGCGCTCGCCGCGCAGCTGGCGGCCAAGCGGGCTCGGGCGAAAGTCGAGCGCATCGATTGACTGGCGGACTTTTTCGAGCGTCACCGGGTTGACGGTGTGCGGCGCGTTGATGGCGCGCGAAACCGTCGCGATCGAAAAGCCCGCGTGCGCAGCGACATCCTTGATGGTGGGAGTCATCGTGTCGGCCCGGTTCGTGTAAACGTTTTCGTCGCGCGCATTATCGGGAACGAATATGACGGAACCGTGACGTACAAAAGGCTGACACGCCGTTTTGGTGCGGTTCGCCGGGCGATGGTAGAATCCGGTCCGCCCTTGCCGGGGTGATGAAATTGGTAAACATAGCGGACTTAAATGATTGAGTGCCTGGCCGGAAACGGCTGGTGCAGAACCCCTCAAATTCGGCGAAACCCCTGGACGGCTCATCGCATATGAGCTGCCGCGGCAACGCCGAGCCAAGCCCGCCGCCGCTCATGAGGCGAACGCGCGGAAGGTGTAGAGACTAGACGGGGGGCGCCTAAGGCGGCACGCAGCTCGATGCTGCGGCTCGCGGCGATGGCGAAGGCATAGTCCAGCGCACGAACGGCAATACCGCCCGGTATCCGCCGGCGTCGAAAGACGTGGTGTGAAGAAAATCCGCCGCTTAACGGCTTGCCGGTTCGAGTCCGGTCCCCGGCACCAGCTGCTTGCAGCGTCTCGGGCTTGACTTCCCATCTCCCCTCGGCGGCGGGACGTTTCCATTTCATGCAAACCCTCAAGCCGCGCCCCCAATCTGCCGATATCGTCAGACAAGCACCGGCGGGTTGGCCATCGTGGCGGCCCGCGGTATCCGGAAACCACCCCTCCGACCACCTGACATGTCGACTCCTATTAGCGGCAATACCGTCGCCGGCTTGCTGGGCGCACTCAATCCCCAGACCCAGTCCGCCAATGCAAACCGGACCAGGTCCAGCCAGACCGGTACGGCGTCCGACGCCGGGTCGCTGGCGGCCGCGGCGCTTGCTGCCGCGATGCAGGCAGCGGCAAGCGTCACTCAGCTTGCGCAGGCATTCGGCCAGGCCGCGCAAGGCGCGTCGACCGTCGATCCGTCGACCGGTCTGCGCGAAGTGTCGGCGACCTCGAGCGCCCAGCTGGGTTCGGCGCTCGACCAGTTCCTCGTGCAAAGCGGTTTCAGCCAGCAGCAGGCCGACGCGGCGAGCCAAAGCTTCGTCGAAGAGCTGCAAAAGGGCGGTCCGGTCGACCTGAACGCGAGCTTCGACGAATCGACGACGGTCGCGATGGCGATGTCCGCCAGCTACGGCTCGACGACGATGTCGGCGTCGTCGGTTGCAGTCAACGAGCGCTCGGGCTCGGTCTCGATCGACTTCGATCCGACGAGCGGCAAACTGTCGATTTCGCTGAAGGAACAGCAGATCAGCTCGGTCACGTCGGTCACCGAAATCTCAGGGCCAGGCGCCACGGCGCTGCCAATTCTCGCGCTGCAGGCGCCGAACGGGATCCTGAATCTGCTGCCCGGCCAGGCAGGGCACGGCAACGGCGACGGCGAGGACGCAACCAACGATCAGAATCCCGCCACGCCGCCCGCTGGGTCCAACGGCAGCATCGCGTCGGCCAACGATGCAGCCCAGATATTGAGCCAGCTGCTCGCCGCGCTCGCGCACCCGACGCTGCACGGCACGGAGGACGCGTCGAACCGGTTGAGCCAGGTGAACAAAAACAAGGACTCTGGAACGGCCAGCGCCGACGGCGCCGACAGCGCAGACGAAACGAACAACGCGGCGGCGGCTGCCGATCAAGGCTCCGACGAACCCGTCTCCGTAACGATCGGCTTCACGCAGACCTTGTCGATCTCGCTGCTCGATCTGAGCGGCCATGGCACGACGATCTTCAGGCGCCCGGACGGCAACACGGGCGCCATGTCGTTCGAACCGACGCACGTCGTCGCAACCTGAGTCCGGCTCGCGCGTGGTGCGGTGTGCACTCGTGCCGCGCGCGATATGGGTAGAAGCTTCCGGTCGCGGCAGGCTGCGCCCGCTCGCAGCGCGCGCAACTGCCGCTCGCCACTCGCTCTCCATTCGTCTAAAGTAGCCGCTCGGTCGTGCCGGTCTCGCGCACGACTGACCGAAAAATTAGACCCCATGGAGGAGCCCGGACCATGCAACTGATCGGCATGCTCGATTCCCCGTTCGTGCGTCGCGTTGCGATCTCGCTTGCGATGTACGGCATCCCGTACGAGCACCGCGCGCTATCGGTGTTTCGTCACTTCGACGAATTCTCGAAAACGAACCCGGCCGTCAAGGCGCCCACGCTCGTCACCGACGACGGCACGACGCTGACCGACTCGACGCTGATCCTCGACTACCTCGAGCGCATGGCCGCGCCCGAGCGGCGGCTGATGCCCGAAGACCTCGGCGCGCGTGCGAAAGCGCTGCACCTGATCGGCTTCGCGCTCGCCGCATGCGAAAAGACCATGCATACCGTCTACGAGAACCTGCTGCGGCCGGAAGAGAAGCGGCATGAGCCGTGGCTCGAGCGCGTGCAGCGCCAGTTGCACGGTGCATACGGTCAGCTGGAAGCGGCGCTCGCCGGGCACAACGGGACGCCGCGCGACGGCTGGCTGCTCGGCGAGCGGATGATGCAGCCCGATATCACGGTCGCGATTGCGTGGCGCTTTACGCAGTACATGTTGCCCGGCGCCGTCGATCCCGCACGTTATCCGGCGCTCGTCGCGTTTTCCGCGCGCGCCGAGGCGTTGCCCGTATTCATCGACACGCCACTCGAGTAGCCGCCGTCCGCCGCACAGCCACAGGGCGCGCGGTGCCGGCCGGGTTGGGTCGACCGTGGCCACGTGCCGGGATTGTTGTCTCTGATTGACAAGTGACTTCGTCCTGGCGGCATTTATCCACAGGGCGCCTATCTCTAGAATTGCTTCCATAGAAACGTAGGTTGGCGGCGCGCTCGGCATAGCCAGGCGCCGCGCATTGGGAGCAGTCATGAAATCCTTGATCGAGCGGCAGATTTATCATCCGGCAGTCGTGTTGCCGATGTTGTCGCTGATGCAAATGATGGTGTCCACCGACTTCAATCTCGGACAGGTTGGCGTGCTGGTCGCGACCAACGGCGCGCGCGCCGCGCTGCAGCGCTCGCGCGAATTGATGTGCCATATGGTTTGCCATTCCGACGAAGAACGGGCGCATTGAAACGGCGACATCTGAATCCAGGCCTGAGGCAACGGCAAAATTCATTGGTCAGGCCGCAACCCGCAACAAGGTTGGCGCGCACATAACCCGCGGCTGCCGATCGAACCGGGCGCATGTCGCCCGGTTTTGTTTTTGTTGCACGCTTTTAGCATGGGCTTGCGACTGCCGCGCGGGCTCCGACCATCGAGCTGGCGTAAGATGACCGATCCTCGACCGCGCTTGGGAGATCCGCCATGCCACAGCACTTCGACGCAATCGTGATCGGTACAGGACAAGGCGGTTCGCCGCTTGCGGTACGGCTCGGCAAGAGCGGCCGCAAGACGGCCATTGTCGAGCGCGAGCTGTTCGGCGGCACCTGCGTAAATGTCGGCTGCACGCCGACGAAGGCGTATGTCGCCAGTGCGCGTGCGGCGCATGTGGCGCGCCACGCGGCCGCTTTCGGCGTGCACGTGAGCGGCGATGTGACGGTCGATCTCGCCGAGGTCAAGGCGCGCAAGGACCGCATCATCGGCCAGTCGCGCACCGGCGTGGAGAAGTGGCTGCGCACGGCGCCAAACGTGTCGGTATTCACGGGCCATGCGCGTTTTATCGGCCCGCATCGAATCTCGATTGCCGATCATGAAGGCCGCGTCATCGACGAACTGAGCGCCGACGAATTCTTCCTCAACACGGGTACGCGTCCGATCATTCCGCAGATCGACGGTCTCGAGCGGATCCGCTACTTCACGAACGCGTCGCTGCTCGATCTGACCGAGCTCCCCGAGCATCTGGTGATTGTCGGCGCGAGCTATATCGCGCTCGAATTCGCGCAGGTGTTTCGCCGCTTCGGCAGTCGCGTCACGGTGCTCGCGCGCGGTGGGAGCGTGCTGTCGCGCGAGGACGCGGACTTCTCGGACGCCGTGCAAAAGGTGCTCGCGCGCGAGGGCATCGCGTTCCGTTTCCAGTCGGCGCCTGTGCGCATCGAGCCGCTGAACGGCGAAGGCTCGACGGCCGTGCGCGTGTCGTGCGCTTCAGGCATTCCCGTCGAAGGGTCGCATCTGCTGTTCGCGACCGGCCGCCGGCCGAACACCGACGACCTCGGTCTCGATGCCGCAGGCGTCCATGCGGACGCGCACGGCACGATCCCGGTCGATGGCCAGTTGCGCACGAATGTGCCCGGCATCTGGGCGATCGGCGACGTCAACGGCCGCGGTGCGTTCACGCACACGTCATACGACGATTTCCAGATCGTCGCCGCGAACCTGCTCGATGGCGGCAAGCGTAGCGTCGACGACCGCATCATGGCGTACGCGGTATTCGTCGACCCGCCGCTCGCGCGCGTCGGCTTATCGGAAACGGAGGTTCGCCAGGCGGGCCGCGCGGCGCTGATCTCCACCATGCCGATGACGCGCGTGGGCCGCGCGCGCGAGCGCGGCGAGACCGACGGTTTCATGAAGGTGCTCGTCGATGCGCAAACGAAGCAGATTCTCGGCGCGACGATTCTCGGCATCGAAGGCGACGAAGCGATTCACACGATCATCGACATCATGACGGCGCGTGCACCGTATCCGACGCTGCAATACGCGGTGCACATCCATCCGACGATCAGCGAACTGGTGCCGACGCTGCTCGACGGTCTGAAGCCGCTCGACTAGGGCAGGGCGCGCTCGCATGAAGCCCGGCGCAAAGAAACCGCTATGGCCCGCCGATGCCGGCAATCTGTTCAGCCTCGTCGAACACGGCCCGCTCGAGCATGTCGAGGTGCTGGTCGAACGCGGCGATCTGACGATCGAACGCATCGTCTCGATGGGGCATACGAGTGCGCCGGACTTCTGGTTCGACAGCCCGCGCGACGAGTGGGTCGTGCTGCTCAGCGGCGCGGCGGCGCTCGAGTTCGAACACGGCGAAGCACTGCACGAAATGCAGCCGGGCCACTATATCCGCATCGAAGCGCATCGCCGGCATCGCGTCGCATGGACGCATCCGGATCAGCCTTCCGTGTGGCTGGCCGTTCACTACCGCGCCTCGGCCGAGCCCGCGCCCGAGCCCGAGGCCAGGTCCGAAGTCGACAAGTCGCCGGATGATCGCTGATAATCGGCCGCAGCGCGCACTTTTCAGCACGGCGGCGTCCTGGCCCGGTTGCCGTGCGCACACCGTCGTCATCGAATCGATTAAAAAAGGAAACCGGCAGATGGGCAAAGGGCGTATCGAAGCGTTCAGCGATGGTGTGATCGCGATCATCATCACGATCATGGTGCTCGAGCTCAAGGTGCCCGAAGGTTTCGATCTCGAGTCGCTGCGGCCTGTTGCGCCGGTGTTCAGCGCCTATGTGTTGAGCTTTATCTATGTCGGCATCTACTGGAACAACCATCACCATATGTTCCATACGGTGCAGAAGGTCAACGGCGCGACGCTGTGGGCCAATCTGCATCTGCTGTTCTGGCTGTCGCTGCTGCCCGCGGTCACGCACTGGCTCGGCGAGAGCCATCTGTCCGCGTGGCCGACCGCGCTGTACGGCATCGTGCTGTTCATGGCGGCAATCGCGTATTTCATTCTCGCGCACGTGATGATTCGTCAGCACGGCCCCGACTCGACACTTGCTCGTGCGCTCGGGCGCGACAGGAAAGGGAAGCTGTCTGTCGTGCTGTATCTGGCGGGTGTCGTGTGCGCGTTCGTGATGCCGTCGGTGTCGGCCGCGCTGTACACGCTGACCGCGGCGATCTGGCTCGTGCCGGATCGCCGCATCGAACACGTGCTCAAGGAGTGAAGGGCGATGGGTTCGAGGTCTCCGGCTGGTTCGAAGGCGGCGCGTATCGGCCTCATTTCCGATACGCATAACCTTCTGCGGCCCGAGGCGCTACGGCATCTCGACGGTTGCGATGCCATCGTTCATGCCGGCGACATCTGCGAGCCGGCGGTGCTCGACGCCTTGCGCGAGATCGCCCCGCTCACGGCAGTGCGCGGCAACAACGACATCGGCGCATGGGCCGCGGCCTTGCCGACGCACGCCACCCTGAGCGTGCAGGACGTGACGATTCTCGTCGTTCACGATATCGCCGACGTCGGCACTCGCGCGCAGCGAGACGGCGTGCGCGTCGTCGTCACCGGCCACTCGCACAAGCCGCGCATCGACGAGCGCGATGGCGTGCTGTACGTGAACCCGGGCAGCGCCGGGCCAAGGCGCTTCACGCTGCCCATCTCCGCCGGCATCCTGCTGATCGACGGCGCGCAGGTTCATGCGACGCTGCATACGTTGGTGGCCTGATCGCATCCAGTCGCAGGGGCGCAAGCGCGCAAAGGCGGTCCGATCTTGCGTGGACCTCGCCGTCGTTCGCGCGCGCCCAGCCCTGCGATACGCGGCACGGCCCTTGCTCAGTCTGCTGAAAAGACGCATCGGAGCGCGGCGCCCGCCCCGCGCGCATGCGCTTTGCCGAATTCATTCAACGATTGCGCGGCCTGCCCGTACAGGAAGGCATCGGCGCGAAGGGAGGAGCCGTGATCCAGCGACCTGTTTTTATGCTTGTAGCCGGACTCGTCGCCGCATGCTCGACGATAGGCGCGATGTCGGACGCCATCGCGCAAGGCGCGCCGCAGTCGGTGACGGAACGGCGCGTCGACGTCGTTCAGACCGGGCAAGGTTTTCGCGCGTCGAAACTCGCCGGCGCGACCGTGTATAACCGTGACAAGGATCGCATCGGCACGATCGACGACCTGATCCTCTCGCCGGCGGACCGCAATGCGTTCGCGATTGTGTCGGTCGGCGGCTTCCTCGGGATCGGCAAGCACTACGTCGCGGTGCCGTTCAGCAGCCTGCAGATCAGCGACAAGCAGGTCCTGCTGCCCGACGCGACGAAGCAGTCGATCGAATCGCTGCCCGAATTCAAATACGCGCCGGACTGATTGCCGGCGCGTCCTCAAGCCTGATTCAAGCCCGCACCGCGGCCGTTGCCGCGTAGGCTTCTTCGAGTTCTTCCGCCTCGCGGTGGCCGCGCAGCACCGCATGGGCTTCGGCACGCGTCGCCACGCACGGCGCTGAGCCGAGCAGCGGTTTCTTCGCGGTCTCGCGCAACGCCACCACCGACACGATGCCGATCAGCGACGCACCCATCAGGTAATACGCAGGCATCATCAGATTGCCCGTGTGCTCGACGAGCCACGCGGCGACGAGCGGCGTCGTGCCGCCAAACAGCGACACCGACACGTTGAAGCCGATCGCAAGCGCGCCATAGCGGATCTTCGTCGGAAACAGCGCGGGCAGCGCGGACGGCATCACGCCGGTGAACGTGGACAGCAGCGCGCCCAGAATCAGCAGGCCGGCGAACACCGGCAGCACCGTGCCCATGCGGATCAGCAGCAGCGCGGGCGCGGCCAGCACGAAGAGGCCGACGCAGCCGAACAGCATCACGGGCTTGCGGCCAATCGTGTCCGACAGGCGGCCGGCGAAGAGCGTCATCGGCATCATCAGCACCATCACGAGCAGCACAAGGAAGAGACCGTGCGTTTCGTTGAAGTGGAGCGTGGCCGACAGGTAGCTCGGCAGGTAAGACAGCGCCATGTAGTCGGTCACGTTGAAGATCAGCACGAGACCCACGCACAGCAGCAGCGGCTTCCATTGTTGCGCCATCAACTCGCGCAGCGTCTGTTGCGGACGCGACTTTTCTTCCGCTTCACGCGCCTCGGCTTCCTTCCTGAACGCCGGCGTTTCCTCGAGCTTCATGCGGATGTACAGGCCGACCAGACCGAGCGGCCCGGCGATCATGAACGGCACGCGCCAGCCCCACGACAGCAACGCCTCCTGCGACAGCGTTGCCGTCAGCACGGCAACGGTGCCCGCGCCGAGGATATAGCCGACCAGCGTGCCGAATTCGAGGAAGCTGCCCATAAAGCCGCGCCGACGATCGGTCGAAAACTCGGCGATGAAGGTGGCTGCGCCGCCGTATTCGCCGCCCGTCGAAAATCCCTGCACCAGACGCGCGACGAGCAGCAACGCGGGCGCCATGATGCCGATCGACGTGTAGCTCGGAATCAGGCCGATCGCGAAGGTGCCGATCGCCATCATGATCATCGTCATCGCGAGTACGCGCTGACGGCCGATGCGATCGCCAAGCGGCCCGAACACCATGCCGCCGACCGGCCGCACCAGAAACGCGGCGGCGAACGTGCCGAACGTGGCGATCAGTTGCGCGGACGGGCTGCTGGACGGGAAGAATACTTTGCCGAGCGTGACGGCGATGTAGCTGTACACGCCGAAGTCGAACCATTCCATCGCGTTGCCGAGCGCCATGGCGCCGACGGCACGTTTGAGAAGGCTGTTGTCGACGATCGTGATGTCGTCAAGCGATAGACGGTTGTCGTTATTGTGGTTTCGCCAGAAGCCGTTGCTGGAAGCGGTCAAGGTGGTCAATCTCCAATGACTGCGGCCGAACGCCGATGCGTTGAGCCACGGGTGCTGGGGAAAGTGCGGTTTCGTCGACGGCCGGCCTGGAGCGGTTCCGGCGGAATCGGGTCTGTTCCGGGCCCCGATACGCGGCGAGCGCAAAAAACAGGGCGCCCTGTGCGTCGCGGGTCGTCGCGAAATTGCACTCGGTCAGGTACTGCTGCAGGTTTGCATCCGCTTCGCGGTCAAGCCGCGAACCCGCGTAGCGGGCGCAGATGCAGGATGGCGTGGGCAATCGGGCGGGTTGCCGCGCTTGCTTACGCCGGTTGAAGGGCTAGCGGCAAGGCTTAGCCTTCGGTTGAAAACGATTCGACACCGACGATGGATGATGCGGCGCGCAGGCGCGCAAATGATCCGACCAATGCGGGGCGAATGGCGAAATGCAGGTGAATTGCTGTTAAAACGATGAACATGTTAGCACGATGACAGAGGATCGTGCAAACGCCTTGTCCGGAAAGGCTCGGCCGGAAGCGCTGTATCCCTTACCGGGCGGGGGATACAGCTTATTTTGGAGACCGCGCGCGAACAAGGTCGGTGTACGGGGTCCGGTGTAAAAAAGGTAAAAAAAATCCGCGCAGGAACGCGCGGATTTTTGGGGCTTGCAGCGTGTGATTTTTAGCGTTGATTTAGCCCTGAGACGGCGGCACGTAGCCTGACGCCTGATCGGCGCCTTCACCGAAGAAAAACTTCTCGGTCTGCTTCATCAGATACTGGCGCGCACGCGGGTCGGCCATATTGAGGCGGTTTTCGTTGATCAGCATCGTCTGCTGCTTGAGCCATGCCTGCCACGCTTCCTTCGACACGCTCTCATAAATCCGCTTGCCGAGTTCGCCCGGCAGCGGCGGGAAATCGAGGCCTTCGGCTTCCTTGCCGAGCTTCGTGCATTGAACCATGCGAGCCATACTGTGCTTCTCCTGAGAAATAGGGGTGGCGGGCGCGGCTGCGCTCAAAGCTGCTTCATCAGCACGAGCGACTTGCGTTGCCAGTTGTAGAGGCGGCGGCGGTCTTCGGGCAGGTCGTCGACCGTTGCCTTCACGAAGCCGCGCTTCAGGAACCAGTGTTCGGTACGGG
Organism: Paraburkholderia sp. 2C; assembly: GCF_054589215.1. Classification (NCBI taxonomy): domain Bacteria; kingdom Pseudomonadati; phylum Pseudomonadota; class Betaproteobacteria; order Burkholderiales; family Burkholderiaceae; genus Paraburkholderia; species Paraburkholderia sp. 2C. The sequence goes on from NZ_BAAILL010000036.1 coordinate 197,130, forward strand.
TGGTGAGCACGAAGATGCGCGTGAGGCCGCGCGCCCGCGCGCGCTGTTCGATGCGGCGCAAGAGTCGTTCGCCGTCGCCGGAGTTTTGCGCTTCGGGGGAGACCGTCAGGCACGCCATCTCGCCGATGCGCTCCTGCGTGTACGGGTACAGCGCCGCGCAGCCGAACAGCACGCCGTCGTGCTCGATGACCGAGAAGTGATCGATGTCGCGTTCGATCTGGTGCCGGCCGCGCCGCACGAGCGTGCCGTCGGTCTCGAGCGGCTCGATCAGCGTGAGGATGCCGCCGACGTCGTCCGGGCTCGCTTCGCGCAGGCTCTCGAGGTTCTCGTACGAGATCATCGTGCCGACGCCGTCGTGCAGGAACAGTTCGAGCAGCAGGCTGCCGTCGAGCGCGTACGGAATGATGTGCGCGCGCGCGACGCCGCCGCGGCATGCGCGGATAGAGTGCTTCAGATAGAAACCCGCGTCGCCTTGCACCTGGCCGCTTTCCTGCAGCCGGTACGCGTCGTCGAGCGACAGTTCGCGGATCAGTTCGCCGCCTTCGACCAGCCCGTCGGTTTCGGTCAGAAACACGAGCTTGTCGGCGCGCAGCGCAATCGCCGCGGCGGAGGCGACATCTTCCATCGCGAGGTTGAACGCTTCGCCGGTCGGCGAGAAGCCGAGCGGCGACAGCAGCACGAGCTTACGGCTTGCGAGCGAATGGCGGATCGACTCGGCATCGATCTTGCGCACGACGCCTGTATGCTGGAAATCGACGCCATCGAGAATGCCGACCGGCCGCGCGGTCACAAAATTGCCCGACACGACGCTAATGTGCGCGTGCGCCATCGGCGTGTTCGGCAAGCCCTGGCTGATCGCCGCTTCGATATCGAGGCGCACTTCGCCGGCGGCTTCCTTCGCGGATTCGAGGGCGCGCGCATCGGTAATGCGCATACCCTGCGAGAATTCGGATTGCACGCCGTGCAGGCTCATCTGTTCTTCGACCTGCGGGCGCGAGCCGTGGACGAGCACGATCTGAATGCCCATCGCCTGCAAGAGCGCGATATCGGACACCAGCGCGTTGAGCAGCCCCTGATGCACCACTTCGCCGCCGAATCCGACAACGAACGTCTTGTTGTGGAACGCGTGGATGTACGGGGCGACCGAGCGCATCCAGTCGACGAATTGCGCGTGCTGCGCGGGACTTGCGATCGCGCCGCCGGTGGCGACCGGTGCGCTCGCGGATGCGGGGATGAGGTCGGTTTGGGAATTCATGCCCAGGATTATAATGCGCCCCCATGTCGAATGTACCCAAAAGTCCTGCCGCCGATGACGTGAAAACCACGCCTGAGCGAGGGCCCGGGAAGTTGCCTGACGCAGCTGGCAAGAGCGCTGGCAGGAGCGCCGGCAAAACCGGTAGTGAAACAGCGCGTGGCGACGATGCCGGGCGGGACCGTGCGCGCGGCGACGATGCGCGCCCGCCGCGGCAGCGGCCCGTACCCGAACAGCAGCAGCGGCGCGCTCCAGAGCAGCAGCGGCACGTACCGGAACCACAGCAGCGGCGCGCTCCGCAACAGCAGCGCGTGTCCCAGCAGCCGCGTTCGCCCGACCCTTCCCGCGAGTCACAGCCGTCGCGCGCTTTGCGTCCAGCGCGCGCGCCGCGCGTCGTCGAACCGAATCCGATCCCGCCGGTTACGTTCCCCGAAGCGTTGCCGGTGTCGGGCCGGCGCGACGAGATTGCGCGCGCGATTGCCGGCCATCAGGTGGTGATCGTGAGCGGCGAGACCGGCTCGGGCAAGACGACGCAGTTGCCGAAAATCTGTCTCACGCTCGGGCGCGGTCTCGGCGCCGGCGGCAGCGGTCTGATCGGCCACACGCAGCCGCGCCGGATCGCGGCGTCGGCGACGGGCCGGCGCATCGCCGAGGAACTCGGCACGCCGTTCGGCGAAGTGGTCGGCTACAAGGTGCGCTTTACCGACAATCTCGCGCCGGGCGCGTCGGTCAAACTGATGACCGACGGCATCCTGCTCGCCGAGACGCAGACCGACCCGCTGCTCAAGGCGTACGACACGCTGATCATCGACGAAGCGCACGAGCGCAGTCTCAACATCGATTTTCTGCTCGGCTATCTGAAGGAAATCCTGCCGAAGCGCCCGGACCTGAAGCTGATCGTCACGTCCGCGACGATCGATGCGGAACGCTTCGCCCGCCACTTCGGCAGCGACGAGAAGCCTGCGCCGGTCATCGAGGTCAGCGGGCGCCTGTATCCGGTCGAGCTGCGCTACCGGCCGGTGGTCGAGGAAAGCGCGGCGGTCAAGTCCGCGCAGGGCACGCCGTTGCGCGGCGATCGTCCCGAGCGCCAGAAATCGCAGCGCGAGACCGACCGCGATCTGATCGACGCGATCGTCGATGCCGCCGACGAATTGTGTCGCGAAGGTCCGGGCGATGTGCTCGTCTTTCTGCCCGGCGAGCGCGAAATTCGCGACGCGGCCGAGGCGCTCAGAAAGCACCATCCGCCGCATACGGAAATCTTGCCGCTGTTCGCGCGGCTTTCGGCGGCCGAACAGGAGCGCGTGTTCCGGCCGTCCAATGCGCGCCGCATCGTGCTCGCGACCAACGTCGCCGAAACCTCGCTGACGGTGCCCGGCATCCGCTATGTGATCGATACGGGTCTCGCGCGCGTGAAGCGCTATTCGTATCGCAACAAGGTCGAGCAGCTGCAGGTCGAGCCGATTTCACAAGCGGCCGCGAACCAGCGCGCGGGCCGCTGCGGGCGCGTCGCCGACGGCATCTGTATACGTCTTTACGACGAAGACGACTACGCCGCGCGTCCGCGTTTCACGGACCCCGAGATTCTTCGCTCGTCGCTCGCGGCCGTGATTTTGCGGATGAAGTCGCTGCATCTCACGGCGATCGAGACGTTCCCGTTTATCGAGCCGCCGCCCGGACGCGCGATCGCGGACGGCTATCAGTTACTGAACGAACTCGGCGCCGTCGACGACGACAACGCGCTGACGCCGCTCGGCCGCGAGCTCGCGCGGCTGCCGCTCGACCCGCGCGTCGGCCGCATGATTCTCGCCGCGCGCGACCAGCAGGCGCTGCGCGAAGTGCTGATCATCGCAAGCGCGCTGTCGGTGCAGGACCCGCGCGACCGGCCGATCGAGGCGCAGGAGCAGGCCGACCAGGCGCATCGCCGCTTTGCCGACGAGCGCTCGGAGTTTCTGCAGTGGCCGAAGATCTGGGCGTGGTTCGACGAAGCGATCGCGCACAAGAAATCGAACCGGCAGCTCGCCGACGCGTGCCGCGCGAACTTCCTGTCGCATGTGCGGCTGCGCGAATGGCGCGATGTGCATTCGCAATTGCTGACCGTCGTGCGCGAGCACGGCTGGCGGCTGAACGAATCGGACGCGACCTTCGAGCAGATCCATCTTGCCTTGCTCACGGGGCTGCTCGGCAATATCGGCCTGAAGGCCGACGACGAGCCGTATTACCTCGGCGCGCGCGGCATCAAGTTCTATCTATGGCCCGGTTCCGCGCTCGCGAAGAAAGCGGGGCGCTGGGTGATGGCCGCGGAACTGGTCGAGACGAGCCGGCTCTACGCGCGCGGCATCGCGAAGATCGAGCCCGAGTGGGTCGAAAAAGTCGGCGCGCATCTGCTGAAGAAGTCGCTGTCCGAGCCGCATTGGGAGAAGCGTGCGGCGCAGGTCAGCGCGTTCGAGCGGGCGATGCTGTATGGGCTGACGATCTACCATCGGCGCCGCGTGAGCTTCGGCCAGCAGGATCCGGCGCGCGCGCGGGAACTGTTTATCCGCGGCGCCCTTGTCGAAGGCGAGTTCGACACGAAGCTCGCGTTCTTCGCGCATAACCGCAAGCTGCTCGCCGAGATCGAACAGCTCGAGCACAAGTCGCGCCGTCAGGATGTGCTCGTCGACGACGAACTGATCTTCGGGTTCTACGACGAGGTGATTCCGCAGGGCATCCATACCGGCGCCGCGTTCGAGCGCTGGTATCGCGACGAGGTGAAGAAGAGCGGGCAGGCCGAAGACAAGCTGCGCCTTCTGTATCTGTCGCGCGACGATCTGATGCGCCATGAAGCGGCCGGCGTGACGACCGATCTGTTTCCGAAGCGGCTGACGATGGCCGGCATCGAAATGGCGCTTACGTATCACTTCGAGCCCGGCTCGCCGCGCGACGGCGTGACGCTCGCGGTGCCGCTTTATGCGCTGAATCAGCTCGATGCGCGGCGCGCCGAATGGCTTGTGCGCGGCATGGTGAAAGAGAAGGCGCAACTGCTGCTGAAGTCGCTGCCGCAGAAGCTGCGCCGTCACGTCGTGCCGTTGCCGCAGTATGCGGCGGGCTTTGCCGAGCGCACGAGCGATGGCGCGCGCTTCGGCGCGGGCGGTCTGATCGATGCGCTGATTGCCGACGTGCGCGGCGAGACGCAGGTCGCGCTAAAGCAGTCGGACTTCAAGCTCGAGACGTTGCCCGCGCATCTGTTCATGAACTTCAAGGTGATCGACGAACATGGGCGGCAGCTTGCGATGGGACGCAATCTCGCGCAACTGCGCGCCGAGCTCGGCGGTGAAGCGCAACAGCAGTTTCAGAAACTGGCGGCGAGCGCAACGCTTGTCGATCAGGCCGGCGATGCGCTGGGTCGAGGTGGCGAGGCGCGTGGGGCGGGCCGTTCGGGAGCCGGCGTGGCGGGCGTTGCAGCGGGCGCTTCCAGCGCATCGGCTGCGGTGCGCGGCGCTGGCAGTGCTGCCGGTGGCGCTGCTCCGCATACGACGCCGCCGGGCGCCGATGCTGCGCCTGCCACCGCGCTCTACGAAAACCTGACGACGTGGAACTTCGGCAAGCTGCCCGAGCTGCTCGAGATACGCCGTCGCGGGCAGACGCTGTTCGGCTATCCGGCGCTCGTCGATCGCGGCACGCACTGCGACGTCGAAGTGTTCGATTCGCCCGACGAGGCGGCGCGGATTCACCGCGCGGGCTTGCGGCGCCTGTTCGCGCTGCAATTGCGCGAGCCGATCAAATACCTCGAAAAAAACCTGCCGGGCCTGCGCGAGATGGCGATGCAGTTTATGGCTCGCGCGACGCAGGAAGAACTGCGCGATCAGCTGGTCGACACGGCGCTCGACCGCGCGTGTCTGCAAGACCCGCTACCCGACGACGACGCGAGCTTTCACGCGCGACGCGACGAAGGCCGCAGCCGGCTTACGTTGCTGGCTCAGGAAATCTCGCGACTCGTCGGGCAGGTTCTCGGCGAGTACGCGACGGTGCTGAAAAAGCTCGCGCAGGCCAAGCCGTTTGCGGCCGCGTATGCCGATATGCAGAGCCAGCTCGACGCGCTGATCGGCAAGCGATTCGTGGTCGATACGCCGTACACGCAATTGACGCATTTCCCGCGCTACCTGAAAGGGATCGGCTTGCGCATCGACAAGCTGAAGGCCGAACCGGCGCGCGATGCCCGGCAATTCGCGGAATTCGCGCCGCTTGCGCAGCACTATCAGCGCGCGCTTGCTCAACGCGGTGGCGTGATGGATGCGCGGCTCGCCGAGTTCCGCTGGCTGCTCGAGGAACTGCGCGTTTCGCTGTTCGCGCAGGAATTGCGTACGCCGATGCCGGTTTCGGTGAAGCGGCTGCATAAGGTTTGGGAATCGATGCAGCGGTGAGCGGGCGGCGGGTATCGCGCACGAGACGGGCGAACTTGGCGAACTTGGGCAGCGGACAAGGCTGGAGAAACTGGCAGGTGAAACTGGCCGGCGCGTGCGGCGCGAGGATCGCCGGGGGGCACTGCGAAACTCGCGAAGCGAAACACAGGAGCGGCAAGAACGGCAGGCCCGTTCAAACACAAAAAAGGACGCGACACCGATGGATCCCGACATCGGCATCGCGCCAAAAGAATGCAGGCACATGGGGACATGCCTGCATCCGTCCCACCGATTCCTGGAACCGGGACGCGCTTAAAAATGCGCGCCCGCGCCTAGTGCCGCGCCGACTTCGCCGCGGGAGCTCGCCGTGCCTTGCACGCCGTACGCCCACTGGCCGGTTTCCGACAGATGCGACACACCGAAGGCCAATGCGGACTGTCCGCCGTACGAACCGCCCGCCATCGCGACCATGCCGCGGCCCGGCAGCACCGCGCGTGGTAAGGCGGCGACCGCGAGCGCCGCGGCCGCGCCGCCATACGCGTCACGACGCACCGAGCGCACCTTGTCGTCGGTGTAGCGGTTGGCCGTTGCGAGCGAGCCGCGCATCGTCTGATTCAGCTGGTTCAGATTGACGGCGTCGGTTCCTTCCAGCGCGGGGGCGACGTGCGTGATGTGCCGCTCGTTGCCGTTAGCGCCGATCGAGACGCTGTTTGCGCGGTCCGCGACCGAACCGTAGCCGAGCGCAACCGAGTTGTCGGCGTTCGCATGAGACGCTGCGCCGAGCGCGAGTGCATTCGCTCCGCTTGCCCGGCTGTTCGTGCCGATCGCAACCGATTGCGCGGCTAATGCCTGCGCGTTTGCTCCCGCGGCGACCGAATGCACGCCACTGGCATGAGCCGTTTCGCCTGCGGCGTCGCCCGCGGCGGCAAAGAGCGGATTGCCTCCCGCGTTGCCGCCGCTGACGGACGCATTGCCGATCGCATCGGCGAGCATCGTCGAAAGCTGGCCGAGGTTGACCGCGTCGTGTGCGTCGCGCGCGTTAGCGACGTTATGGATTTGCGTGCCGCCGCCATCAGGATCGCCGGCGAGCGCAACGCTATGGCGGTCGACCGAGCCGTCCGCGTTGGACCCGTAGCTGAGCGTGCTCGCGAGTTGCGCGGCCGCGGCGTCGATCTTGCTGTCGAGCGCCTTGAGCTGCGCGACGTTGACCGCATCGAGATCCGCCGCGCCGGCAGCGACACCGCTGATGGTGCGTGTGCCGATATTGAGCTCGCCGACCGACGTTTGCGGCGCGGACAGGCCGTACGCGAGATAACCCGTGCGGGCGCCGACCGTCGTCCCGGAACCGGCGCCGAGCGCGATGCTGTTTTCGTGCATCGCGCTCGCGTTCTGGCCGAACGCGAGCGACGCCCGTGCATTGGCGCTTGCATAAGCGCCGATCGCGACTGCCTGGTTTTCCGCATGAGATAGCGCACCCACCGCGACGCTGTCGGCGGCCGCGGCGTCCGCGAGATTGCCGAGCGCCGTCGCATGCGTGCTGTTGGCAACGGCATGCTTGCCAACCGCCGTGGCGCCCGGTTGCGCGGCGACCGCGGACGCGCCGAGCGCGGTGGCGTCGTCGCTCGCGGTGGCGAATGCTCCCGCCGCCAGCGCGCGGTCGCCCGGGGCTTGCGCACCGTTGCCGAGCGCGATTGCCTGTTCGCCCAACGCCGCGGCCCGGCTGCCGAGCGCGAGCGCTTCGCGCCCCGTTGCATTCGACAGATGGCCGGCCGCGAGTGCATCGCGACTGGTTGCGCTCGCGCCGCCGCCGAGCGCCACGGCGCCGATGCCATCGGCCTTCGATGACGCGCCGAAGGCCGAAGACGTATCGCCGGTCGCAGCCGAATAAGCGCCGACCGCGGTCGATAACAGCTCGGCGCGCGCCTGCAGGCCGCCGGCGAACGCGCCCGATGCGCTCGCGAGTGTCTGGTTGCCGAGCGCGATCGCGTCGGCGCCGAAGGCGCTGCTGCCGCTGCCGACCGCGATGCCGCCGCTGCCCGCCACCCCCGCGCCGTAACCGATTGCGATGGACTGCACGCCGAGCGCGTGGGCGCCCGCGCCGGCCGCGAGCGCCTTCGTGCCGAACAGCACGGTGACTGCATCGCTCGGGTTCTGCAGCCCGTCGGCGTCAAAGTAGTACTGCGCGGCGGGAATGCTGGCGCGTGCGAGGGGCGCCGCGGTCATGGCAACCAGACCCGCGAGCGCAAATTGAGCAAAGGTGAGAATGCCCGGCGCGCACCGGTATGCGCGTGCGATTTCGGGTGAGCGGATTAAAGACGGGTGCAGGCTTTTCACAAAGCCGTTCAAATCTGATTTACGCATATCGGTTATGCCTCCAGAAACGCCGGAATGTATTTGGCCAGCACGCGGACGGCTTGAGCCGGCATGTGCTTGTGCCTGAGTTGGCGGGTCATTCGGAAAGGCGATTCTCCGGCAATCGGCGCGGCGCGCGATATGAGTAAACTCTTAAAACCGCTTTAGCCAAAAGTAGTAGGACAGTCCTTTTAATTTGAAGAATATGGTCGTGAATTTAGGACGATTATCGATTCATTAAATGCGGTTAAATAAAATCCGGTTTAAAGAATGAGAATTACAGCAGCCACAGGATTCGATTCGGACAATCTGCAGGCGGAGCTCAGTACTTCTCGTTTCTGGCCGCTTCGCACAAGGTGTTGCGGCGGTGCCCCGCAATTGGAAATTCCTGCGCTCCGTCAACCGTTTCAACGCGCAAACGTTCTACAATGGCGGCTGTCTTCAGTAGTGAGTCTTCATGCGCAAATTTTCCTTCCCCGGCTTGATCAGCACGTTTCCGGCAGGCGCGGTGCTCGCCGCGGCGGCTGTTCTTTTCTCCCCGGCAGTCCACGCGAATAACGTGATCGTGCTCAATTCCGGCGAAGCGACGCTGAGCCTGATCGACGAGGCGACGCGCCAGGTCGTCGATACCGTGCCGACCGGCAAGGAACCGCACCACCTGATGGCGACGCCGGACAACACGTCGCTGATCGTCGCGAATTCGGTGTCGAACAACCTGCTGTTCGTCGATCCGAAGTCGGGCAAGGTGCAGCGCTGGGTTGAAGGGATCGAAGATCCTTACCAGATCGGCTTCTCGCCGGACCGCAAGTGGCTCGTCACAACGGGCCTGCGCCTCGACCGGCTCGATATCTATCACTACGACGGCCATAACCTCGCGCTCGCGCAGCGTCTGCCGCTGGCGGTCATGCCGAGCCATATGGCGTTCTCGGCCGATAGTAAGACCGTGTTCGTCACGCTGCAGGTGTCGGGCGAACTCGCCGCGGTCGATCTGGCCACGCAGACCGTGAAGTGGAAAATGAAAGTCGGCAAGGTGCCGGCGGGCCTCTGGATGACGCCCGGCGACAAGTACCTGCTCGTCGGCATGACCGGCGCCGATTACGTCGCCGTGGTCGACTGGAAAAACCAGAAGGTCGTGAAGACCATCCCCACGGGCAAGGGCGCGCACAACTTCCGCTCGCTTGCGGACGGGCGGCATGTGGCGGTGTCGAACCGCGTCGCGAATACCATCAGCATCATCGACGAGGAATCGCTCACGAACGTCGGCGACATCACCGGGCTGCTGCCGGGTCCCGACGACATGGAACTTTCCTCGGACAAACGCTATCTGTGGGTAACGTTCCGCTTTGCGAAGCACGTCGGCATCATCGATCTGACCCAGCGTAAACTGATTCAGACGATCGCCGTCGGACGTTCTCCGCACGGCATCTATTTCTACGACCGCGCGCCGGTCACCGCACCGAACGGCGCCTGAGGCGGCGTGCGGCGGCGTGCGGCGTAGGGCACGGCAACGGCACAACGGGTTCGACGAACAGCGAGCATCATGTTCCATCTGATCTTCTCCACGCTCGATAACGCAGTATCGACGCTGCAGACCGCGCTGTACGAAAGCGTCGTGCAGCCGCTGCTGTTTCACTTCGGCCTGATGGACTACGACGAAGACACGTACGACAGCCTGTACTGGGTCATCGTCGGCGTGTTCGAGGTGCTCGCGATGTACGCCGTGCTGCGGCCGCTCGAAGCCTTGCGTCCGGTCGAGAAGTGGGAGAACCGCAAGGCGGTCCGCGTCGACGTGCTGTACACGTGGATTGCGAAGCTCGGCATCCTGAACCTGTTTTTCTTCTTCGCGCTGCAGCCGATGTTCGACACGGTGCAAGGGTGGTTGCGTCTGCACAACATCGCGAACGTCGAAATCGACAATCTGTGGCCGGGCGTCACGACCATTCCGATCGTCACCTTCGCGATTTATCTGCTGATGCTCGATTTCGCGGGCTACTGGTATCACCGCTGGGAACATCGCTTCGGTGTCTGGTGGGAACTGCATGCGGTCCATCACAGCCAGCGCCAGATGTCGCTGTGGTCCGACGACCGCAACCATCTGCTCGACGATCTCCTGCAGGCGTGTTTTTTCGCGCTGATCGCCCTGTTTATCGGCGTGCCGCCGTCGCAATTCGTCGTGCTCGTCGCGATCACGAATCTTGCGCAAAGCGTGCAGCACGCGAACATCCGGCTGTATTTCGGCTGGCTTGGCGAGCGCCTGCTCGTTAGCCCGACGTTCCATCGCCGCCATCATGCGATCGGCTACGGCCATGAAGGGCTCAAGTACGGCTGCAACTTCGGCGTGCTGTTTCCGTGGTGGGACATGCTGTTCGGCAGCGCGTCGTGGAACCGCGAAATGGAGCCGACCGGCATTCGCGACCAGCTCGACGGCCACCGCTACGGCGATGGGTTTGTCACGCAGCATTGGCTTGCGTTCGTGCGCATCGCAAGGCGTCTCGCGCCGAAGCGGCGTGCGTCGCCGGGCAATGACGCCGCAGCGCTCTGAGCGCCCCGTTTTCTTCTGAAGCCGGCAGCGGGGCGCTGCCAGGCTTCCCACGCGCGCCGACTCCCGCCTTACGCGTTCGCCTCCGCGGCCGTCGTTGCGTGGCGCGTTCCGGCACCGACAGTTACCGCCGACCCGCCGCGTGGTTTATCCTGTCCACGTTCACACCGCTTTTTCCCCAACATTTCTTTCACCGACACCTGCTCGCATGAATGACCTGTTGCGCTCGTTCGGACGCGCGCTCGCAAGCGTGCTCCACCCGCGCATGCTCTGGCTGACACTGGCGCCGTTCCTCGCGGCGGCCGCGGTGTGGGGCGCGATCCTGTGGTTTTCGTGGCAGACGCTGATCGGCGCGACGCGCGGCTGGCTCGACAACTGGTCCTTTACGACCACGCTCTACCATCTGTTCGACTGGGTCGGTTTTTCATCGCTGCACGCGGCAGTCGCCCCGTTTATCGTGATCGCGATTGCGATTCCACTGATCGTCGTCACGGTACTGCTGCTGATCGCGACCTTGTCGATGCCGGCCGTCATCAAGCATTTGTCCGCGCGGCAGTTCCCGAGCCTCGAGATGCGGCACGGCGGCACCTGGTACGGCAGCCTCGCCCATTCGTTGTGGACCACGTTCGTCTGTCTCGTCGTGCTGCTCGTCACGCTGCCGCTGTGGCTGATTCCGCCGTTTTTCGCGCTGATTCCGCCGCTCCTGTGGGGCTGGCTCACGTATCGCGTGATGACCTACGACGCGCTCGCCTTGCATGCAAGCAGCGACGAGCGGCGTATTCTCGTGCGGCGGCACCGGCTGCCGCTGTTGCTGATCGGCGTCGCGAGCGGGCTGCTCGGTTCGCTGCCGACGCTTCTGTGGGCATCGTCGGTATGGCTGATCGTGCTGTTTCCGGTGATGACCGCGGCGACCATCTGGATTTATGCGTTCATTCTGGTGTTTTCGGCGCTGTGGTTCGGCTATTACTGTCTGCGCGCGCTGCAGCGTCTGCGTGCGGAACAGCAGGGGCCGCACGGCACGGCGCCGGTTCTGTATTGACGCACATGAGTGGCGTCAATGAGCGACATACCTGAGCGACATACCTGAGTGACATACCTGAGCAACACGACTGACGTCACCGGCGCTGCAATTCAATTTGGGCATTTCATTTTCGCGAGGCGGCAATGGCATTTGGCGTGATCATCATCGGCGACGAAATCCTGTCGGGCAGACGGGTCGACAAGCATCTGCCGAAGGTCATCGAACTCCTGAAGGCGCGCGGCCTGTCGCTTGGCTGGGCCGAGTATGTCGGCGACGACCCCGAGCGCATTACCGCGACGCTGCGCCGTACCTTCGCGAGCGGCGACACGGTGTTTTCGACTGGCGGGATCGGCGCGACGCCCGACGACCACACACGCCAGTGTGCGGCCGCGGCGCTCGCGGTGCCGCTCGAATTGCATCCGGAGGCCGCGACTCTGATCCGCGAGCGCATTCGCGAAATGCATCCCGCCGATGCTGCGCAGCCGGTCGACTATCAGTCACCGGAGAATCTGCACAGGCTCAATATGGGCACGTATCCGCGCGGCGCATCGATCATTCCGAACGGCTACAACAAGATTCCGGGCTTCTCGATTCGCGACCATCATTTCGTGCCGGGTTTCCCGGTGATGGCGTGGCCGATGATCGAATGGGTGCTCGATACGAAGTACGCGCATCTGCATCACGCGACGCCGCACGCCGAGAAATCGCTGCTCGTGTTCGAGCTGCCGGAGTCGACGCTGACACCGCTGATGGAGAAGATCGAGCACGACTTCCCCGGCGTGCGCGTGTTCAGCCTGCCGAGCGTCGGCGATGCGGAGCGCGGCGGCGTCTATGCGCGGCGGCATATCGATCTCGGTGTGAAGGGCGAGCCCGAAGCGGTCGCAGCGGCCTTCGTCAAGCTGCGCGAAGGCGTGCATCTGCTGGGCGGCGATATTGTCGAACCGGATGCGGCTGCCGCATCGGCCAAGCCGCAGCGGTGATCGTGCGGTGATGATCTCGCCGCGATGACTTCACCGCGATACTCTTTAAGGCAAGCGTGTGAGGGCGATAACCTCACACGCCTGCGACGCGTTCCGGATGCGCATCAGCTCCGTTCCCGAAGCCGAACCTCAAGCGCCGATCCACGGCAAGCCGCGGAAACACCAGCCCGACACGGTCTTTCTGTGCCCCTGGCTGTCCTTGTCGCCTTCGAATCCTTCGAGCAGATCCATTGCCTTCGTGAAGCCGGCCTGCGTGGCGGCAACGGCCGCGAGCTTCGAGCGTGCGGCGCTGCGGCACAGCAGCAGCACGGGCGTATCGGGCGTGGCGACCTGGCGCAACTGATCGAGAAACTCGGCGTTCGGCACGCCGCCCGGATAGCGCGTCCACTCGACATGCGCATACTGGCCGTCGCCGACGAGCGGCCGGCCGACCCAATCGAGTTCGGCGCGCGTACGCACATCGACGAGACGGGTGCGCGGATCCAGTTCGAGGAGCTCGAAGGCCTCGGCGGGCGATAACGCGCCTGCATACGGCAATTGATTGTCGATGCGGCGCTTTTCGGCCTGCGCGTATAACTGCTCAAGTGTGGTCATGACAGCGAGTCTCCTTTGGGCCAAAGGACCATTTTAGCGCGCCGCGTATCGCTCGCATGTGATGACCCGTTATCGAACCTCCTGCCGGGTCTTGTCCAGCGATTCGCACCGTTGTCCATGGACAGCACGGCTGACGCTCCATAGAGGTGCAAAATTGCACCATTGCACCAAACATAGGCGTCCACACAGTATCGATTTTGAGATTGCACGTAATTGGTGCGTACGCCAAAGCGAACCGTCATCCCGGTTCCCGCAAAACGTGCGACGATTCACGGCAGTAGCACGGGCAAAGGCATGGCGCACGCCATTGGAGCGCGGATGGCACGAAAGCTGCTTTATCCGGGCCGTTCGACCCGAACGCATTTCGGATTAAAGAGCACGAACCCTGTAGACGCGGGGCAGCGGGTCAGCTAGATTGGGCGGCGGCTAAAACCGCCGAATTCGTTAATCAGGAGATAGGTTATGAGTAAATCCGTGGCCGACGTCATGCAACTCGTCAAGGACGAGGACGTCAAGTTTGTCGACTTCCGCTTCACCGATACGCGTGGCAAGGAACAGCACGTCTCGGTGCCGGTGTCGGCATTCGGCGACGACAAGTTCGAGAGCGGCCATGCGTTCGACGGTTCCTCGATTGCCGGCTGGAAGGGCATCGAAGCATCGGACATGCTGCTCGTGCCGGATCCGGACACGGCGTTCATCGACCCGTTCTACGAAGAATCGACGCTCGTGCTGACCTGCGACGTGATCGAGCCGTCGGACGGCAAGGGCTATGAACGCGACCCGCGTTCGCTCGCGAAGCGCGCCGAAGCGTATCTGAAGAGCACGGGTCTGGGCGACACCGCGTTCTTCGGCCCGGAACCCGAGTTCTTTATTTTCGACTCGGTGCAATGGAACACCGATATGTCGGGCTGCTTCGTCAAGATCGGCTCGGAAGAAGCCCCGTGGTCGTCGGCGAAGGAATTCGAAGGCGGCAACACCGGCCACCGTCCGGGCCCGAAGGGCGGTTACTTCCCGGTTGCGCCGGTCGACACGTTCCAGGACATCCGCTCGGAAATGTGTCTGCTGCTCGAGCAGATCGGCATTCCGGTCGAAGTGCATCACCACGAAGTGGCGGGCCAGGGCCAGAACGAAATCGGCACAAAGTTCTCGACGCTCGTGCAGCGCGCCGACTGGACGCAGCAACTGAAGTACATCGTCCACAACGTCGCGCACACGTACGGCAAGACGGCGACCTTCATGCCGAAGCCGGTGGTCGGCGATAACGGCTCGGGCATGCACGTGCACCAGTCGATCTGGAAGGACGGCCAGAACCTGTTCGCGGGCAACGGCTACGCGGGCCTGTCGGAATTCGCGCTGTTCTACATCGGCGGCATCATCAAGCACGCTCGCGCGCTGAACGCAATCTCGAACCCGACGACGAACTCGTACAAGCGTCTCGTGCCGCACTTCGAAGCACCGGTGAAGCTCGCTTACTCGGCGCGCAACCGCTCGGCATCGATCCGCATTCCGCACGTGAGCAATCCGAAGGGCCGCCGTATCGAAACGCGCTTCCCGGATCCGATGGCGAACCCGTACCTGCTGTTCTCGGCGCTGATGATGGCGGGTCTCGACGGCGTGCAGAACAAGATTCACCCGGGCGAAGCCGCTGACAAGAACCTGTACGACCTGCCGCCGGAAGAGGATGCAAAGATCCCGACCGTGTGTGCCGGCCTCGATCAGGCGCTCGAGTCGCTCGACAAGGACCGCGAGTTCCTGACGCGCGGTGGCGTGTTCACGGATTCGATGCTCGACGCTTACCTCGAACTGAAGGAAGCGGAACTGCAGCGCGTGCGTATGACTACGCACCCGGTCGAATTCGAACTGTACTACTCGCTGTAAGCGGCGATGCGCTTCGCCACGCGGCGAA
>NZ_BAAILL010000036.1:212279-236323 GCF_054589215.1 Paraburkholderia sp. 2C
CAACGTTTGCGGCGCACGAGGCGTGCGCTTTTTATCGTCTCATCACCGCCGGACTGCAAGATGGTACTGAAGAACCTGATCAAGGCAAGAAAGGGATACGGCCACGGCGGGCACGGCGGCGAGCCGTTGTCGGGCGACGTGCAGCTTATCGAGTCCGGTTTGCTGCCGGGCTTCGAGGCATTGCCGACGGTCGTGCTGGTATTGGAGAAACGCACGCTGCGCGTGGCGTTTGCGAATCCATCGGCGGAATCGATGCTGGAGCTGTCGCGCCGGCAGCTCACGCAGATGGCATGGCACGACGTGTTTTCGAATGCCGATGAACTGATGGAGACGATCGCCGCGATCGCCGACCATCGCTTTAACGCGACGCATCTCGACGCGGTGCTCGAACGGCCGGGACGCGAGCCGCTGCATGTGCATGCCGTCGTCGGTTTTCTCGAGAGCGCGCAGGATTACGTGCTGCTCGAGCTGTTCGAAAACGAGCGGCATTTACGTACCGACCGCGAAGAGCGCATTCACGATCTGACGTCGGTCAACAAGCAACTGATCCGCAATCTCGCGCACGAGATCAAGAATCCGCTCGGCGGCATTCGTGGCGCGGCGCAACTGCTCGAGTTCGAGCTGGGCGCGCGCGAGCGCGACGAATTGCGCGAGTACACGCAGGTCGTCATCAAGGAGTCGGACCGGCTGCAGACGCTCGTCGACAGGCTGCTCGAGCCGCACCGGCATCCGCATATCGTCGGCGACGTCAATATTCACGAGGTATGCGAGCGCGTGCGCGCGGTGATTCTCGCGGAGTTTCCGCGCGGCCTGACGGTGGTGCGCGACTATGACGTCAGCGTGCCCGACCTGCGCGGCGATAAGGAACAGCTGATCCAGGCCGTGCTGAACATCGTGCGCAATGCGGCGCAAGCGCTGCACGAACGCATCTCGCAAGGCGATGCACGCATCGAATTGTGTACGCGCATTGCGCGCAAGGTGACGATTGCCAAACGGTTGTGCAAGTTGGCACTGGACTTGCATATCGTGGACAACGGGCCGGGCATTCCCGAAGACATTCGAGACCGCATTTTCTATCCGCTCGTGTCGGGGCGCGAGGACGGGAGCGGTCTTGGATTGACGCTCGCGCAGACCTTCGTGCAACAGCATGAAGGGCTGATCGAAGTGGAAAGCCGCCCGGGCCATACCGAGTTTCAGATTTTGCTGCCGCTCGACTGCTAACCCTTAATGCGCCACAAGCGCGCCACACGCAGCGCCACAAGCGCACCGCACGTCGATGCCGGATGTGGCGCGCATCACGAGACTTCTGACGACCTATATGAAGCCGATCTGGATAGTAGACGACGACCAATCGATCCGCTGGGTGCTTGAAAAAGCGCTCGCGCGCGAAAACTTCGCGACGCGCAGCTTTGCGAATGTGCGCGAGGCAGCTGGCGCACTCGAGCACGACAGTCCGCAAGTGCTTGTGTCCGATATCCGGATGCCGGGCGGCTCCGGGCTCGAACTGCTGCAGACCGTGCGGGACCGCGTGCCCGGCCTGCCGGTCATCATCATGACCGCGTTCTCGGATCTCGACAGCGCCGTGGCCGCATTTCAGGGCGGCGCGTTCGAGTATCTCGCGAAGCCGTTCGACGTCGACAAGGCGGTCGAGCTGATCCGGCGCGCCGTCGACGAAAGCGTGCGCGGCGAGCAGACATGGGACGACCGCGTTGCCGAAGCGCCTGAGATGCTGGGTCAGGCGCCGGCGATGCAGGATATGTTTCGCGCAATCGGCCGCCTGTCGCATTCGGCGGCGACCGTGCTCATTACCGGCGAATCAGGCACCGGCAAGGAACTCGTCGCGCGTGCGCTGCACCGACATAGCCCACGCGCGAGCGGACCGTTTATCGCGTTGAACACCGCAGCCATTCCGAAAGATCTGCTGGAATCCGAACTATTCGGTCACGAGCGAGGCGCGTTCACGGGCGCGCAGGCGATGCGCCAGGGGCGCTTCGAGCAGGCCGAGAACGGCACGCTCTTTCTCGATGAAATCGGCGATATGCCGTTCGATCTGCAGACGCGGCTGTTGCGCGTGCTGTCGGATGGACAGTTCTATCGGGTCGGCGGACATAACCCATTGCGCGCGAATGTGCGCGTGATCGCCGCGACGCATCAGAATCTCGAAGCGCGCGTGCGGCAAGGCCTGTTCCGCGAGGACTTGTACCACCGGCTCAATGTGATCCGGCTGCGTCTGCCGGCATTGCGCGAGCGCAGCGAAGACATTCCGCTTCTGACACGGCATTTCCTGCAGAAGAGCGCGCGCGATCTCGGCGTGGAACCGAAGCGCGTATCGGACGAGGCGTTGGCGTATCTGACGTCGCTGCCGTTTCCGGGCAACGTGCGTCAGCTCGAGAATCTCGCAAACTGGCTGACCGTGATGGCGCCCGCGCAGACGATCGAGATCAAGGATTTGCCGCCGGATCTCGTGTCGGCGGGACAGACGCCGGTTGATGCCGCAAGTGCGGTTGCAGCGGGCGGCGCTGCGGCGGACATGGCCGCGGTCAATGGTGTGGGTTCGGGCGGTGCTGCGTTGGCGGCCGGCGGCGTGGTGCTGGCGCCGGGCGTGCCATCGGCTGTACAGCCGGCGACGAGCGCATGGGAAGGCGGCCTGCGTACCGAAGTCGCGCGGCTGCTGCGTGAAAACTCGCCCGATGTGATGGACGAGCTGTCGCGCCGCTTCGAAGCCGCGGTGATTCGCGAAGCGCTCGATTTCACACGCGGGAGAAAAGTGGAAGCGGCGGAGCGGTTGGGTATCGGCCGCAATACGATTACGCGCAAGATTCAGGAACTGAATCTCGAACCTTGAGGGTGGTTCGATGGGTGTTGCGTTGCCGGTCGCAACGGCTCGATGGCCCAAGCCACCGGGCCGTTTTTTTATTCAGTGAGCGCCACGACGGGCGCGTGGTCGGACGGCTGGTCCCATTTGCGCGGCGTCTTGTCGACATCGCAATGCGTGCAGCTTTCGGCGAGCGGCTTCGACAACAGGATATGGTCGATGCGCAAGCCCGCGTTGCGCCGGAACGCGAGCATCCGGTAGTCCCACCACGTGAAGGTTTTTTCCGGCTGATCGAAGAGGCGGAACGAATCGACAAGGCCCAGTTCGATGAGCCGCGCAAAGCCCGCGCGCTCTTCGGGCGACACGAGGTTCTGGCCTTCCCACGCCTTCGGGTCGTGCACGTCGCGGTCTTCAGGTGCGATGTTGTAGTCGCCGAGCAGGGCGAGCTTCGGATGCTGCGCGAGTTCGCCCGCGAGCCAGCTGTGCATCGCTTCGAGCCAGCGCAGCTTGTACGCGAATTTGTCGGTGCCCGGCGCCTGGCCATTCGGGAAGTACGCGCTGATCACGCGGATCCCTTCGATCGTCGCGGCGATCACGCGCTGTTGCGGATCCTCGAAACCGGGGATATTGCGCACGACGCTGACTTCGTCCACCTGCAGACCGTTTCGCACGAGAATGCCGACCCCGTTGTACGTCTTCTGGCCGGCGAACCAGCTGCGATAGCCCTTTTCCTCGAGCTCGGCGCGCGGGAATTTTTCGTCGGGGAGCTTCAGTTCCTGAAGGCAGAGCACGTCGGTCTGGCTCAGTTCGAGCCAGTCGATCACGTGCTGCTGGCGGACCTTCAGCGAGTTGACGTTCCAGGTGGCGATTTTCATTGTCGTGCTTTTTAAGCGAAAAGTTTGAAGGTCCAACGCGTTGAACGAGCGCGTGTGTTCAACGGGTCGGATGTCGCGAAGTCTGCGCAAGGTCTGCGCGGAGATCGGCCTTGCTGTGAATGATAGCGCCGCCCGTGGCTCGTGCGCGTCGCACTGGATGCAAGGGCAGTGAGGCGGTCATGGTTGCTTGTTGAAGCACCAGGGCCAACAGTTCGTCGGGCTTACACCAAAAGTCTTAAATAAATTTGACGGATCGTCGGCCTCTTCAGTACAATCCGTTTCCTCTGACGCGGGGTGGAGCAGTCTGGCAGCTCGTCGGGCTCATAACCCGAAGGTCGTAGGTTCAAATCCTACCCCCGCAACCAAGTGCAGCAAGGCTTTCAGCCGGTTTTTGCATCCCGTGTGAATTGCCCCGTTTCGCTGTTAGGGCAAACTGAGGGCAAAGCCCGCGCATTTTAGGCGAACTGTCGTCGCAATGGAACCCGCTCCGAGCGGGTTTTTTGTTGCCTGCGCGTTTCGTGCATTCCCGCTTGTAGCTACGCCCAATCAATTCGCGATCCTGATGGATTGCTTCACCCTTGCTGGGTATGACCCGCACTTTGTATTGAGGGACGAACGCACTGGTGCCGCTCTCGCAGACAGACCGTACACGATCGTTACTGAGGATGGCCGGGAGGTCAAAGGCCGGACCGACGCGCTAGGCCATACCTGCAAGGTGGCAGGCGCCGGACGGATTTCGGCAACCATTGATATCCTGGAAGACGAAACCGTCCTTAATCCCGATTGGGACAAGTATCGATGACAGGCAAGAACAAGATAATCAAAACTCAGAAAGCTCGCCTAACGCCGACATCCGACACTACGCCCGTGACGGTGTGCATTGATGATTCGGGCCGCCTGCGCGAAATACGGCGATCCGTAGAGGCAAACAATCGTTCAGGACTGGATGACAATCTGATAATTTGCCAGATTTACATGGAGTCGCGATTCGATCGCAATGCCAGTGCTAGTGGTAGTTCGGCGCGTGGCCTGATGCAGTTGCTGAAGGTCTCCGTTCGCGAACTATACCGCATCAGGAACAACAGGTTGCCGCGATCGTCGCGCAAGACCGAAGACACGCTTGACGCGGAAGCCGATCGCCTTCACGACAGCGCGCAATTTGTTGAAGACGCAACAAACATACAGACAGGAACGGAATACCTTGCCTTGCTGTTGAGGAACGCGCAGGGGTGGCCGACCCGGCGGTGGCGGCATACATCAAGTATCGCGGCGTCACTAACGACATCTATTACAGGACGATAAAGGCGTGCGCAGACAGGCTAAAGAATGGTCCAGAAAACATGCAACTTCTTAGGGACATGGTGAAATGAGGCAGCATGTCAGGAACATACTTTTCCCGCTTGCTCTGGGTTTCTTTCATCATGCGGCGTCGAGCATGGAAGTCGTCACCGATTGTCGGCTTGGCACAGATGGTGGTGAATCGGTTGAGGCGGAAGAATTCCGACTTCAGTGTCGCGAAGAAGCTTTCCATAGCGGCGTTGTCCAGACAGTTTCCCCTTCGGGACATGCCGATCTCAGGCTCGCAAGTCCGTCAAAATCTGCTCCGCCAGAAAATCGCACGGCGGCCTCGCCGATCGCGCACTGCGCGCCAGTATCACTTCGAGTTCGGGAAGCGGCGGCAGACCTTCGGCTTCGCCGAGTGGCGCAAGATAATTCGGCACACTGCACCTCGCGAGCGGCGCAACCGCAAGACCCGCTTCGACCATGGCGAACAGTCCGAGCAGACTCGGGCTCTCGTAGGACATCCGGAAGCGGATGCCTGCCTGTTGCAAGGCTGTCGTTGCATGCGCACGGGCGGCGCTTCCTTGCTCGAATACGGCGATCGGCAGCGGGCGTTCCTTCCACACCTGCTGCTTGCCGCGTGCCGCGGCCCAGACCATCGGCTCGAAGCGGATAAATTCACCAGATACGCCGCGCGCTTTCGTGAAACAGGCGAGGTCAAGCGTATTGTCCTTGAGCAACGGAACGAGTCCGCTACTCGGCAGCCCGATCACGCGGATCTCCACACGCGGATGCGCAACCGCGAACTTCCGCAACACGGCGGGCAGCAGAGACGACGCATAATCGTCGGGCACGCCGATCGTCACACGCCCGCGCATTTCAGGCCGAACCACCGATGCCCATGCTTCCTCGCGCATCGCGAGCATCTGCCGGCCGTAGTCGGCGAGCATCCTGCCTTCCTGTGTCAGGACAACGTCGCGCGTGGTTCGCGTGAAGAGCGGCTTGCCGAGCGCTTCCTCGATCGCCTTGATCTGCATGCTGACCGCCGACGGCGATCGATGCACCGATTGCGCCGCGCGGACGAACGACCCGGTATCCGCAACTGCCACGACCATTTCCAGTACATCGAGATCGAGCTTTTTCATAATTCAGAAAATCTGATTAATACGCTCAGTTTAATCCGTTTTACTCGTGTACTGGCTGGTCGGATACTGGCAGCAGGCTCGATGACAGGCATGGAGAAGCAAATGGGAACGATGACCGAATTCTTGACCGTGGGCGGCATGCTGGCCGTGACGCCGGGCCCGAATATGGTCTATGTGATGTCGCGCTCGGTCGGGCAAGGCCCGAGGGCGGGGTTGATATCGCTGAGCGGCGTTATGCTTGGGTATCTGTTCTATATGTTCGGCGCAGCATTCGGAATTACGGCGCTATTTGTTGCGATTCCCGGCGCATGTCGCGTCCTTGCTGCTTGCGGTGCGCTTTATCTGCTTTATCTCGCCTGCCAGGCGCTCAGGCCCGGTGGCCGTTCGCCATTACAGATCGCGGAAGTTCGAATCGAAGGGCCGCACCGTCTGTTTGCGATGGGCGCGGCCACCAGTCTGCTGAATCCGAAGCTCGCGCTGATTTTTCTGTCGCTGCTGCCGCAATTTATCGATTACCGGACGGGCAGTGTGCTGCGGCAGTCGCTGACGCTCGGTGGTTCACTCATCGTCGCATTTGCTTCAGTTAACGCATTGGTTGCCGTGTCGTCGGGCAGCGTCGCGGGATTGATTGCGAGCCGGCCGCGCTGGCTGCTTGCGCAGCGTTGGGCGATGGGGTTAATGCTCGCGGCGCTCGGGGTGAAGTTGGGTGTCGATGCGTGGTATTGGGCCGTGCCGGTTTGAGGCTCTTTGTCATCGACTACACGGAAAGACTGCAAATGCTGATTGCATAAACAACTAATCTGATTATTTGTATTCACAGGCGGTTTTCTTTAAATGCATTGGAATAGCGCTTTTCGACAAGCGCAGATCTACAATGCCGTTTCATTATCGCGACTCCTCTTGCGAAAACCATGTTGTATAACTAAGCAACTTATCGAATCGAATCTATCGACGATAAGTCGCGAAGTAAGCACTGTGAGGGGACCGCCATGAGCATCAGAATTGGCTGGACCACAAGGGCGTGCATTCAGGCATGGGTACTGTGTGTCGCTGCGATCGTCTTTCCACCGACGATGGCGGATGGCCGGGACGTGTGTCCCAATCCGTTGACCGGTGGTGGACACAATTCTGGCGGGTACGTCTTCGAATATCAATCGTGGTCGTGGGTGAGTCCGGAGCCTAACCACGGTCGATCGTATTGCCATTGTGTTCGCAACAATACCCCTAAGCGGGCGCTATTTATCAATTGGAGCGAAGTCGGACTGAGCACGATCATTCCGCCGGACCAGGTTGCGTACGCGTATTTCACGTCGTCTGAAGGAAGCCCGATTCACCGCGCGGTACCGCTCTGGTATGGGGCCGTCCCCGACAAGGTCGATGTTCAGACCGTCTTCAATTCGCAGGCAGGGCAGACCGCGGATTCCATGCAGCCGGGTGCGAGCGGATTGGCTTCAGCGTCTGCGTCTGCAGATGCCCCGCATGCGTTGTCCTCGAACGATGAACTGGAAACGGAAGTGGCGGCGTTTCTTCCGGATCTCGAGCGCGTTGCGCATACGGTATCGAAAGACCCGACGTATTTGACACGCGAACAGATCATGCGATCGGTCGAGGACAACGCTGAATTTCTGGTCAGCTTCGCGATGAAGTTCTCATCGGATCCGAAAATCGACACACAAAGTGGCGCGTTGATCGCCGTACGGAACGCTTGCGACTATCAGTTCGGGAAGATCTCTGCCGACAAGCAGTCTGTGTACTTTGCAATGCGAATCCGGGATCCGGAATTACATCGCATGGTTTTTCGCACGTCCGAGGCAATGCCATTGAGAAACTGGCCAGGAAAACGGCAGAGCTTCGAAGGTTCGGAAGACTTGCAAAAACACCCCGGGTCGACCCTGACGCTCTCGACTTCAACTTTGGAGATCGTTGCAATCGGCTCCGATACGGTTCTGGCCAGCGTGGACATTCGCTACTACTCCGTCGAGCCAATCGCACCGGATAAGCCATTGGCAATGTCGCCGGCGCCTTCTGAGTGACACGGACACATCATGCCGCAACTGCCGTCGTCGCAGGATTTCTTCGCCAAATGGCATGCATGGGGTCTCGCGTCCTTCGCGACCGTGATCGGCCCATGGCAGGAGAAATTGACGAACATCGGGCTGGTCAGCAACTTCTTTCAACCAGCGTTGAACGTCATAGCGTCGATTATCGGACCCCTTGTTTGTCTTACGTCGTTTGCCGCGCTGAGTACCTGTTCGCGTGCGAAACAGCAAAAGATTGGGATCGCATTTTTCTTCGTCTTTGTGATCCTGATCGTATCGTGCCTGACCTTGCGTCACGGCCTTGGGTTGATCTGGTTTCCAGAGGGAAGCGCGCAAATGGTCGTATGGGTTGCATGGTGGGTCATTTATCTCGGGCTCTTCGCGGCGCTCGGTGTAGCGATTGTTTCCGCCACAATGGCTGCACCGTCGGCTTCAGGCACAAAAAACCATGGCGGCGACGTCAACGCATCGACCCGCAACGGTAACGCGGAACATGAGGGGTAGTGGGGAGATCAAGGCTTACTAATGTTTCGTGACACCTTTCGTGACGCCCGCCTCCGCAGCGTCACCTGCGCAAGCATTCTGTACAGCGCCTTTTCTTCCCGCCATCCGAACCATTCTTCCAATCACCTGACCCGCGCGGACACCTCCGAAAAATTCCACATCAAGCGTCGCGTCGAGTTCGGCGTGGTGGGCAATATTCTCCATTACTCTGATAAGCGTCAGCCGGTCTTCAGACGAAATATGTTCGTTCGCGATTACACGGGCCAATGCGGCGAGACGCGTAAACTGCTCGACATGCCGATGTCCGGCAATGAGCGCACTATCGACGATGCGTTCGAGAAGCACCACGCGGGTGTCCTGCTGTGATTGCGTGGTGCTCTGCGGCGATGTGTCGGTCGTCATCGTCTGATCTCCTTGGACGGAATACAGTCACTTGTCGGTCTTCGACAAGTGTGGGTGCATGCTTCAACATGACGACGCAGTATATCGCATCGATACGTGATCCTTATCAACCGGTCGACGCAAAATATGAAGCACGGTCCGCCGATGCGTCTACCGGTTCTGTATCGCCCAATCCACCGCCGCTTGCGCGTGCAGTGCGGTCGTGTCGAAGACAGGTAACGAAGTGTCTTCCTGTTTGATCAGCAGCGTGATCTCCGTGCATCCGAGAATCACGGCTTGAGCGCCTCTTGCCGCCATCTCGTCGATGGCGCGCTGATAGACCTTGCGCGATTGCGCATCGATCACGCCATGACATAGTTCGTCGTAGATGATCCGGTGCACGTCGTGCCGCGCATCGTCATCGGGAACGAGCGTATCGAGGCCGAACCGCTCGCGCAGTCGCCCCGCGTAGAACGGCTGTTCCATCGTATATCGCGTGCCGAGCAGGCCGACACGCTCGATGCCCGCCGCGCGCAACGCCTCGCCCGTCGGATCGGCGATATGCAGGAAGGGCACGCCGATCGCGCTCTCGACCGACTCGTACACGCGATGCATCGTATTCGTCGCGAGTATCACGATATCGGCGCCGCCGCGCTCGAGGCGTTGCGCGGCATCGGCCATCTGATCGCCGAGCCTGTCCCACGCGCCCGCGCGCTGGTCGGCTTCGATCGAAGCGAAATCGACGGTCAGCATCAGGCTGCGTGCGTTGTGATGGCCGCCGAGCCGCGCTTTCGCGTGGCGGTTCAGCAGCCGGTAGTACTCGGTGGATGATTCCCAGCTCATGCCCCCGATCACGCCAATGGTTTTCATCGTGGTTTCGTGCGCCAATGCGCGCATGGTGATGATCAGCGGCGAGTATAGGCCGCGGCAGCGCGGTCGCAGCGGTACGGATCAGTCGCTTTCGACCAGTACGCCGGGCGGAAAATTCGTCGCGGATGGCTTGATTAAGCTACTGTGTTTTTGTACAGTGTTAACACTTTGAATCCGCCCGATGCCTCGCTGTCACCGGTGGAAGCGTCACTTATTGCTCCGCTCACCGGGCCGCTCGCGTCGCCTGTCCGCAAGATCATTCATTGCGACTGCGACTGCTTTTACGCGTCGGTCGAAATGCGGGACGATCCATCGCTGCGCGGTCGCCCGCTCGCGGTGGGCGGCCGTCCCGAACATCGCGGTGTTGTTGCGACGTGCAACTACGAGGCGCGGCGTTTCGGTGTGCATTCGGCCATGTCGTCGGCGCTCGCGTTGCGCAAGTGTCCGGACCTGCTGATCCTGCCCACGGCCATGGAGAAGTACCGCGTCGCGTCGCGGCAGATCATGGCGATCTATCGCGACTACACGGCCGATGTCGAGCCGCTGTCGCTCGACGAGGCGTATCTCGACGTCACACGCACCGATCGGTGCAAGGGCAGCGCAACGCTGATGGCCGAAGAAATCCGCGCGCGCGTGCGCGAGACGGTGGGCGTCACCGTGTCGGCGGGCGTTGCGCCGAACAAGTTCGTCGCGAAGATCGCATCGGACTGGAACAAGCCCGATGGCTTATACGTCGTGCGCCCGTCGGAAGTCGACGCGTTCGTGGCCGCGTTGCCGGTGCGCAAGATCTTCGGTGTCGGCAAGGTGACGGCCGCGAAGCTCGAAAAGCTCGGGCTCACCACGTGCGCACAGTTGCGCGAATGGCCACTCGTCGATTTGCATCGGCATTTCGGCGTGTTCGGCAAGCGTCTGTACGAACTGTCGCGCGGTATCGACGATCGGCCCGTGCGCGCGCATCAGGAACGCAAGTCGATCAGCGTCGAAACCACGTATGTGACCGACCTGCGCACGTTCGACGAATGTTCGCACGAACTGCGCGAACTGGCCGGGCAACTCGATGTGCGCATCGAGCGCTCGGGCGCGGCCGCCGCGGTCCGCAAGCTGTTCGTGAAGATCCGCTTTGCCGATTTCCAGCGCACGACGGTCGAGTGCGTCGGCAATGTCACGCATCTGCCCACGTTGCTGGTGTTGCTCGAAAAAGGCTTCGCGCGGCGCAGCAAACCGGTACGGCTGCTTGGCGCTGGGGTTCGCCTTGAAGAAGACAGCCTCGCGAAACGTGGGCAGTTCGATCTGTTCGATGACGAAACCGCGGACCCAATCGAAGACGCGAATGAGGACGCGAATGAGGACGCGGGCGAGGTCGCGATTGAGGTCAATGCGCTGGCCGATGAAACGCTCGAAGCCGATATAGATCCCGATTCTGCACAGGATTGATTCTGTCGAGGCGCGATGCACGCGCTGAACCCAAGGCGCGTGTGCATCGCAGACGCAGAAAAAAGGGCATCGCAGATCACTGCAATGCCCCGATTTCCACTCCTCAATCACGCGCGCGCGGACTCAATGCGTCGCTGGCTGCTCTGTCATCCCGTTATGACGCAACAGCGCGTCGATATTCGGCTCGCGTCCGCGGAACGCCTTGAACGATTCCATCGCGGGCCGGCTGCCGCCCACTTCGAGAATCTCGCGGCGATAGCGCGTGCCCGTATCGGCGTCGAGCACGCTGCCGTCCGTCGCTTGAGCCGCTTCTTCGAAGGCCGCATACGCATCGGCCGACAGCACTTCCGCCCACTTGTAGCTGTAATAGCCCGCCGCGTAACCGCCCGCGAAGATATGGCTGAACGTATTCGGCCACCGCGAGAACGACGCCTGCGGAATCACATGAAACTGCTCGTTGATCTCGCGTGCGAGATCGTTCGCGCTCTCCGAACCAGCCGGATCGAAGTCGACATGCAGCTTCATGTCGAACATCGAGAACACGATTTGCCGCAGCGTGCCCAAGCCGCTCTGGAAATTCTTCGCGGCGAGCATCTTGTCGAACAGATCGCGCGGCAGCGATGCGGCGGTATCGACATGCGAGGTCATATCGCTCAGCACGTCCCATTCCCAGCAGAAGTTTTCCATGAACTGCGACGGCAGCTCGACCGCGTCCCACTCGACGCCGTTGATACCCGACACGCCGAGTTCGTCGACACGTGTGAGCATGTGATGCAGCCCGTGGCCGAACTCGTGGAACAGCGTAATCACCTCGTCGTGCGTGAAGCAGGCCGGCTTGCCGCCGATGGGCGCCGAGAAATTGCAGGTGAGGTAGGCGACCGGCGTCTGCACGGGACCCCGCATCGGCTTGCGGCGCGTGCGTGCGTCGTCCATCCACGCACCGCCACGCTTGCCTTCGCGCGCATAGAGATCGAGATAGAACTGCGCGACGAGTCCGCCGTCGGAATTCTCAACGCGGAAAAAGCGCACGTCGGAATGCCACGCGGCCGCTTCGTCGCGCCGGATGCGCACGCCGAACAAGGTCTCGGTGACCTTGAAGAGGCCCTTGAGCACAGCATCTTCAGGGAAGTATTGCTTGACCTCGTTTTCCGAGAACGAGTAGCGCTTCTGACGCAAGCGTTCCGATGCGAAGGCCATGTCCCACGGTTGCATATCGGCGAGGCCGAGTTCGCTTGCGGCGAATTCGCGCAGCTCGTTCCAGTCCTGCTCCGCGTGCGGCCGCGCGCGCGTCGCGAGGTCTTCGAGGAAGGCCATGACCTGCGCCGGCGACTCGGCCATCTTCGGCGCGAGCGACACTTCGGCGAAGTTGCGGTAGCCGAGCATCTTCGCTTCTTCGGCGCGCAGCTTCAGGTGTTCCGCGACGTTGGCCGTGTTGTCCCATTCCGGGTTGCCGTTGCCGTACTGCGGACCGAGCTCCGACGCGCGCGTCACATACGCGCGGTACATCGCTTCGCGCATCGGCCGGTGTTCTGCGTATTGCATGACCGGGAAGTACGACGGGAAATGCAGCGTGAATTTCCAGCCGGGTTTGCCGTCGCGTTCCGCGGCTTCGCGTGCGGCGGCAATCACGTCTTCGGGCAGGCCCGCAAGTTCTTGCTGTGCTTCGGCGACATACGCGTACGCGTTCGTCGCATCGAGCACGTGATCGGAAAACGCCTTCGACAATCCCGCCTGCCGTTCCTGCAGTTCCGCGAAACGCGGCTTCTGGTTTTCGGGCAATTCGGCGCCCGACAAACGGAAATCGCGCAGCGCGTTTTCGAGAATCTTCTTGCGCTCGCCGGTGAGCGTCGCATAGTCGCCGCTCGCCGCGATGGCCTTGTACTTCTCGTACAGTGCAAGGTTCTGGCCGACGCTCGACCAGAATTCGGTCACGCGCGGCAGGTTTTCGCCGTAGACGGCGCGCAGTTCCGGCGTATCCGCAACCGCGTTCAGGTGGCCGATCACCCCCCATGCGCGCGACAGCGGCTCGGTCGCGCGTTCGACCGTTTCGACAATATCGGCCCACGATGCCGGTGTCGCAGGTTCGCTCGCGCGATCGACCGCGGCCGTTGCGTTGGCAAGCAGCACGTCGAGCGCAGGCGTCACATGTTCAGGACGGATCTCGCCGAAACGCGGCAGATCGGTGAAATCGAGGAGCGGATTGTCGGAGGTCGATTGGGTAGTGGACATGGTGCTTCCTGTCTGTCGCGTGATGTTGAAGAGACTCAAACGTTGACGCTTGCAGGGCGCAGTCGCGCCCCGTTATTCGACTATGGGGGCGACGCCTGCCGTTTCCAGTCCGCGACTGCCGGACGAATAGCAGAAAGATCCGAAAGCGCGGAAAGAGCGCGGGGGTCGCCGCCGGACCAAACCCAAGGATACGCATATTTGCACTGCAACGTGACGGCGCGGCCGCAGCGCTACGTGCGCTGCTGCACGGTGTTGCGATAATTGGCGGTATGCCACCCGCGCACCCGCGCACCCGCCACCGATGCGCCTCGCGGCGCATCGCCCGCGTGTGCGTTACTGCTTGCCTGCCGCGCGTTCGGCCGCTTCGATCGTGTTGACGAGCAGCATCGTGATCGTCATCGGCCCGACGCCGCCCGGCACCGGCGTCAGATAACCGGCCACTTCCTTGACGCCGGCGAAGTCGACATCGCCGCAGAGCTTGCCCGCCTCGTCGCGATTCATGCCGACGTCGATGACGGCTGCGCCCGGCTTCACCATATCGGCTGTCAGGATGTTGCGGATGCCGGTCGCGACGACCACGACATCGGCCTCACGCGTATGCGCGCCGATATCGCGCGTCTTGCTGTGGCAGATCGTCACGGTCGCGCCGGCGTCGAGCAGCAGCAGGGCCATCGGCTTGCCGACGATATTCGAGCGGCCGATCACGACCGCATTCGCGCCCTTCAGCGAAATGCCGTATGCGTCGAACATTTTCATGATGCCGTACGGCGTGCACGGCCTGAAGAGCGGTTTGCCCGTCATCAGCGCGCCTGCATTCGCGACGTGAAAACCGTCGACGTCTTTCTCCGGCGCAATCGCTTCGATTACTTTATGGCTATCGATATGCGCAGGCAGCGGCAGCTGCACGAGAATGCCGTGAATCTTCGGGTTGCGGTTCAGTTCGTCGATGCGCGCGAGCAGGTCGGCCTCGGACATCGTCGGCGGATAGCGGTCGTACGACGAGTGGAAGCCATTGTCCTCGCAGGCCTTCACCTTGTTGCGGACATAGACCTCGCTCGCCGGATTGTCGCCGACGAGCACGACTGCGAGGCCCGGCTGATGGCCTCGCGCGGTCAACGCGGCGGCGCGCGACGCGACATCGGCGCGCAAAGTCTTCGAAAGGGCGGTGCCGTCGATCAGGGTGGCTGTCATGGTCGGTTGGGAATGGGCAGTGAGAAGAACACCTGGATCAGGCGTCGGCGACAGCGCCTCGCAGCATCGCAGAAGCGCGCCGAAGCAGTCGCACGAAACACACGCGGCGCAGAAAACTGCGCCGCGATTTTCACTACGCCATTATACCGTCGCTGCTTTGTGTTGGCCCTTGTGTTGGCCCTTGTGTTGACCCTTGTGTTGGCCCTTGCATTGCCCTTGTGCCGCCTTGACGACGGCGCTCAGGGCGCCGCTCGACGCCAGCGCGCGTTCAGGGCTGTGCCCGCTGCCACGACGAATCGGGATCGTACGAGCGGATCGCATCGACCGCACTCGTCGTGCGCCGGCCCAGATCCTTCTGATACACCTGCCCATCTTGATTGACGATGAAGCTCATCACGCCTGTCTTGCCGTATTCGGCGGGCCACGCAACGAGCGCGAAACCGCTCTTCAGCACGCCATCCTGCAGATAGCTTTGCGCGCCGCCGTTCGCATGCGCGCCTTGCGCGGTGAGAATGCGGAAGTGATAGCCGTGATACGCCTCGCCCGGTGCGATATGCCGCTGCATCGTGGCGGCGAGCGGTCCCAGCGGGCTTTCCGCTTCGCCCGGCGCTGTGTCCCAGTACAGGCCGTCGTGCTGACGCGGCGAGCTGATGAACTTCTGCGCGTAGTGCTGCGTGAGGTTCCGGTAGTCGTTCTGTGCATCGACGTAGGCTTGCGACGTCAGAATCGCCGAACGCTCGTTGCGACCGATACGGCGCGTGAGCATTTCGTCGGTCGCGGCGGGCGTGTTGAAACGCCAGCCGCCCGCGACTTTCTCGAGCGGAATTGGCAGCGTCCAGCCGCCGTCGCCGACTTCGAGATGCGCGCTCGGGCGGCCATTGCGCGAGGTCGGATCGTCGACGATCTTATGGCCTTTGGCCCACTGACCGAGAAACGCGTAGATATCGTCTTCGCCGATATCGGTGGTCGGAATGTAGTGCGGGTAGTGGCTGCCGAGTACGCGGTTCATTGCCGCGTGATCGTTGACGGCAAGCGCGTTGACGAATGCGTCGGCGGCGGCCTCGGCGGTCGGATAAACAGCTTGCGCGCGCGCGGCAGGCGCGAGGCATAGCAGAGCGGCCACGGCGATCAGCGTAGCGGCCGCGCCGCGCGCAAGGTTTGCGACCGCGTGATGATGTGATGCCGCGCCATGCGCGAGGTTCGGTGCGTGTTGCGGGCGCGATGCGGAAAAGCGGTTCATGTTGGGCTCCTTGTCGAGTGATCAGCGGCCACGGCCGAAGTTGCGTCCACCGCCGCCGCCGCCGCCGAAACCGCCGGACCTTCCGCCACCTTGCAATCCGCCACCCTGCATCCCGCCGCCGCCCTGCACCCCACCGCCTTCGACCCCGCCGCGCTGGGCGTCGCCTCCCTGGAAGCCGCGTTGTCCGCCGCCATCCGCGCCGGGGCGATTCGCGTTGGCCTGCTGGCCCGCGCCGCCGGCGCCCATGCGTGCGTCGTTGTTATTCGCGAGCGATTCGCGGCTCGCCTGCCCGCGTTGCATGTCCGAGCGCGCGGTGCCGGCGTCTCCGGCGCCGCGCAGTGCATTGTCGCGGTTGACGTTCTGCGCGCTGTTGCGGACGTTGCCCGTGTTCTCGCCGCCGCTACGGATGTTATTGACCCGCTGGCTTGCCGAGCCGCTCAGATTTTGTCCCGTGCGGTTCTGCAAGGCCTGCTGCGCCTGCTGGCGCGACGCATCGCGGCCGCGATACGCGTCGCGCTGCGCAGCCAGATTCGCGTTGTTGAGGTTCGCGCTGTTCAAATTCGTGCTGCGGTTGATATTCGCGTTCGTTCGATTGATGCTCTCGTTGCGATTCCAGTTCGCTGTCGTCGTGCTGGTGTTGATGCGATTGTTGACGTTGATGTTGTTATAGCGATTGACGTTGATATTCACGTCATGGTTGTTCCAGTTGAAACCGCCCCACAGCGAGTTCGCAACCGCGACGCCGGCGCCGAATGCGAGGCCCGTGGCGAAGCCGGTCGCAATCGCGTAGCCCGGTGGCGGCGGCACATACACGGGCGGATAGGCAGGGTAGGGCCACGCGCCGTACACCACGGTCGGGTTATACGTGGGGACGTAGACCACTTGCGGATTGGCCGGCACGATCTGGATGGTGCTCTGCTCGACCACCACTTTCTGCTGCTCGTTGGTTTTCAGATTGCCCGCGTGCTGCGCCTGTTTGCGCAAGCGCTGCACCGAATCCATCACGTCGTTTGGCTGCGCGAGAAATGCATTGCCCAGTTGCGTGACCCAATCGGGCTTCGACGCCATCGTCGCGAGCACCTGGGGGAACGCGACGAGCGACTGCACACTTGGGTCCCACGGTTCCGATGCGACCGCCTTGACGGCGTCGTCGCCCTGCTTTTGCGGATTGGCCTTCGACCATTGCGCGGCCTCCTGGACCTGCTGCGGGAAGGTCGCGGCCATCAGCACCTGTGCGAGCAGCGCGTCGGGATAGAGCGCGATGGGGGCGGTCAGCGAATCGAGTTGCTGGCTGGAGACTTTTGCCGCGCTTTGCGCAAGCGCGGCGGTGGGCATTGCAATGCCGGCGATGCCGGCTATGAACGGCGCGCCGACGAGCGCTGCGCACATCAGCAGCTCACATTGACGTGTTCCGGAACGTTTCATGTTCATGTCCTCCTTGCGTGATCACGAAGAAGCGGACGTCGAAGCAGAAGGCAACGCTGCGAAAAAGAGCGAGGTGCCGCGGCATGATGCCGGTCAATCATGAGGCATTCCTGACGATGATGGAATATTTAAAAGTAGGGGCCAAAGGCAGTGCTGTCAATCGATACGGCACCAAGTTTTACGTTCTACTGCCGATATGACGAGGTATCCATGTGTGCTGCCTATATCCATCGCGCATCTGTTAATGAATGTGTTCGATGCAATGCAAACTATGTTTGGATAGCTAATGAATTGACGTATGGGGAGAAAAAAGAAAGGCGCAACGGAAAGCGCAAAAGAAAAGCGGGCCAATGGCCCGCTTCGTTACCGCGAAGAAGTGAGAAGAGCTGGCGCTAAAGCGCTCGCGTTACTGTGCCTGCTGCGGCTTGTTCGACAGCGCGAGGCGCAGCAGGTCCGCGACGGTATTCACGTTCAGCTTTTCCATGATATTCGCGCGGTGCGCTTCGACCGTCTTGATGCTGATGCCGAGGTCGTCGGCGATCTGCTTGTTCAGGCGGCCCGCAATGATCCGCTCGAGCACCTGATGCTCGCGTGCGGTGAGCTTGCCGAGGCGCTCGGCTGCCGCGCGCTGCTGTTGCACGCTGGTGCTTTCGCTGCGCGCCTTGTCGAGCATGCGCTCGACGAGCTTGCGCAGTTCCGCTTCGTCGAACGGCTTCTCGATGAAATCCATGGCACCTTTTTTCATCGTCGAGACGGCCATCGGCACGTCGCCGTGACCCGTCACGAAGATGATCGGCAGCAAGGTGTTGTCCGCGATCAGCCGCTCCTGCAATTCAAGCCCGCTCATGCCCGACATCCGCACATCGAGGATCAGGCACGCGATCTGCCCCGGATGCTGATGCGGCTGCCACGCCTCGATGAACTGCTCGGCGCTCGAGAAACACTGCACGCGATAACCGTTCGCTTCCAGCAGCCAGCGCAGCGAGTCTCGCACCGCCTCGTCGTCGTCGACGACAAACACGGTTTCCTGTGTGGTGACTGGGGTGTTCATAGCTCTCCCGTAACGGTTTGTGGTGTCGGCGCCTCGTGCCCGCCGTTGCTCGGGCCGTCGGGTTCGCCGATGGGCAGACTGCAGTGGAAAGTGGCACCGGTGATGTGGCCGTCCGCTTCGACGTTGTTCACCACCCACAGGCGGCCGCGGTGAGACTCGATAATCGACCGGCAGATATTGAGGCCCATGCCCATGCCGTCCGACTTCGTGCTGTAAAACGGTTCGAACAGATGCTCGGCGGTCGCTTCGTCGACACCGGGGCCCTGATCGACGACGCTGATGCACACATTGCCCGCCTCGAGCCGCGCGATCACGCGGATCACCGGATCGACCGCATCGGGCCGCGCGTCATGCATCGCTTCGGCGCCGTTCTTCAGCAGGTTGACGAGCACCTGCTCGATCAGCACCGGATCGACATAGATGACCGGCAGTCGCGAGCGGATATCGGTGACGATGCGAATGCGGCGCTTGCGGGCTTCGAGTTCGGCAAGCCCGACCGCATCGGCGACGATATCGGCGACGCGGGTGGCCTGGCGCTTCGGTTCGCTGCGTTTCACGAATTCACGGATCCGCTTGATGATCATGCCGGCCCGCACGGCCTGCTGCGCGGTTTTTTCCAGCACCGGCAGCAGATTGTCGGGAGTTGTCCGCCCAGATTTAACCAGCGCAACCGCGCCAGAGCAATAGTTGTTGATCGCGGCGAGCGGCTGGTTCAACTCGTGCGCGAGCGACGACGCCATTTCTCCCATCGTCATCAGGCGGCTCGTGAACTGCAGTTTCTCGTCCTGCTGGCGTGCGAGTTCCTGCGCCTGCTTGCGCGTGGTGATGTCGGTTGCGATCTGCATCTGCGCAAGATGGCCGTCGACCCACTGAATGTACTGGCGCCGCACTTCGAACCACTTCTGGATGCTCTGCACATACACTTCCTGCGCATCGGCCGTGCTTTCGGTCAGTGCGGCGGCGGGCAGGCCCGCATACGTATCGACCATGTCGATCGAATCGGACGACGCCTGCGAGCTATCGAAACCGCCACCGCCCGCCAGTTCGAGATGGCCGTCCGGGCGGATGCCGAACAGGTGCCGGTAATAGCGGTTCGCGAACAGCAGTTCGGCTTCGTCGGCGGCCAGCACCGACACCGCGGCGTCGAGGCTCTCGAGCACGGTGGTGAAGCGTTCGTGCGCGGCGGCGAGTTCTTCGCGCGCGCGCTTCGGTTCGGTGATGTCGGTCATCGACGACATCCAGCCGGTCTGCCGTCCCGAGCTGTCGATCAGCGGCGATACATACAGCCGTGCATGAAAGAGCGACCCGTCCTTGCGCCGCACGCGCAATTCGAAACCCGACGACGGCGCCTTGCCGCGCAAGGTCATGTCGAGTTGCCGCTGCATCTCCGGATACGAATCGCGCGGCCAGTACGGGAACGGCGCGGTCTTGCCGACGAGGTCGATCTCGTCCCAGCCCGTCATGCGGCAGAACGCCGGGTTCACGTGCGTGATGCGGCCATGCATGTCGAGCACGCGCATGCCGATCAGCACCGAGTTTTCCATCGCGCGCCGGAAGAACGCTTCCGCATAGAGCGCCTGCTGCGCCTCGAAGCGCTGCCGCGTGTGTTTCCACAAACTCCACAGGCTCCACAGCACGAAGCACGACAAACCGGCGACGAGCCACACGAGCGTGTTGTTCGTGAAGTTCGTCATCTGCGGGTAGGCGTAGACGCGCACCGAAATGCCCTGGCCCGGCGGATCGAGCGGCAGATCGTAGTACGCGTCGCGCGGCAGGCGAGGGCGCGTCGACGTGGTTGCGAGCTCGCGGTTGTTGATATCGATGATCGAAATCTTGTACTTCGCGGACAGTTCGGGCGGGATGTCGCGCTTGAGCATGCCTTCGACCGAGAACACCGCGGCAATGCTGCCGAGGAATTCGCGGTCGCGATAAACCGGCGTTTGCAGCGTGATATAGCCGTTGCCGAGATCGTCGTAGAGGAGCGGCGAATAGACCTGCCTGCGCGTGGTGCGCGCTTCGTTGAACGCGGCTTTGACGGCCTCGTCCATCTGCTGGTCGTTCGGTTTGGCGAGGCGCTGGCCGAGTACCGGCAGCGGCGTGTTGGGCCAGCGCGGCTGGGACTCGGACGTGTACCAGTTCATGTAGAGGATCTCGGGATGCCCCTGCATGATGTCGGCGGTGGAAACCTGGAAGGAGTGCGGGTCCGCGCGGCCCGTGACCAGATCGCGCGAGAGCGCCTGGATCTGTTCCTGCGCGCCTGTCATTGACAGGCGGATCTGCTGCTGCGCCCAGGCGACGTTTCGATACAGCGTGTCTTCCTGCTGCTGCTGCTCGCGCCGGTTGAGACTCCACAAGATGAGGCTCATTACGACGAGGAACACCAGAATAGACAGCAGCGGCGTCAGCAAATAGGAATTCGACCACCACGGTCCGTGGTGCCAGCGGGACGGCGCCGTATCCGCCGGCGAACCGGACGGCCGCGCCGAACGTGTGAAAAGCCGATCGGTCAACATGGACCGCATTGTAGCGCAGCAGGTCCGCCCGAAATCGCGCAGAAAAGCGTCGAAAGTCACATTAACAGGAGCAAACTAGTCCACGTACCAGCAGATGGGCAGTCAAACCAGGGTGCGCCGCAACAATTTTCCGCATTATGAGAAAGCATCTCGCAATTCGAAAATTTTGTTGCGTGGACCTCGTGGGCATCATTAAAATCGGCCGAAACTGCCGCGGCCGTGCCTCGTCCGCGTCGTCCACTCACGAGCGTTCCTCTATATCCAGGAGACGAGCATGTCCGCTGTACCCGATGAAGTACTGAAGTATGTCGCCGCGTCGAAAGACGACAGCGATCCGCAAGAAACGGCTGAATGGCTCGAAGCGCTGGATGGCGTGATTTCTGCTGTGGGCCCGAACCGTGCTCACTACCTGATCGAAAAGCAGATCGAATTTGCGCGCGTGCACGGCGAACATCTGCCGTTCTCCGCCAACACCCCCTACATCAATACGATCCCGGTCGCGAATCAGGCCAAGATTCCCGGCGACCAGGACATCGAACACCGTATCCGCTCGTACACGCGCTGGAACGCCATGGCAATGGTGCTGCGCGCGGGCAAGGACACCAACGTCGGCGGCCATATCGCTTCATTCGCCTCGGCGGCCACGCTGTACGACGTCGGCTTCAACCACTTCTGGCATGCGCCTTCCGCCGATCACGGCGGCGACCTCGTGTTCGTGCAAGGTCACTCGTCGCCGGGCGTTTACTCGCGCGCGTTCCTGCTGGGCCGGCTATCGGAAAAGCAGGTCGACAACTTCCGCCAGGAAGTCGGCGGCGAGGGCATCTCGTCGTATCCGCACCCGTGGCTGATGCCGGACTTCTGGCAGTTCCCGACCGTGTCGATGGGCCTCGGCCCGATCATGGCCATCTATCAGGCGCGCTTCATGAAGTACCTGCAGGCGCGCGGCATCGTCAAGACCGAAGGCCGCAAGGTCTGGGCCTTCCTCGGCGACGGCGAAACCGATGAGCCGGAATCGCTCGGCGCGATCGGCATGGCCGGCCGCGAGCGCCTCGACAACCTCGTGTTCGTGATCAACTGCAACCTGCAGCGTCTCGACGGTCCGGTGCGCGGCAACGGCAAGATCATCCAGGAACTCGAAAGCGAATTCCGCGGCGCCGGCTGGAACGTGATCAAGGTCGTCTGGGGCAGCCGCTGGGATGCGCTCTTCGCGCGCGACCGGTCGGGCGCGCTGATGCGCCGCATGATGGAAGTCGTCGACGGCGAATATCAGACGTATAAATCGGAGTCGGGCGCATTCGTGCGCGAGCACTTCTTCAACACGCCGGAACTGAAGGCGCTCGTCGCCGACTGGACCGACGACGAAGTGTGGAACCTCAATCGCGGCGGCCACGACCCGCACAAGATCTTCGCGGCGTACAAGGCGGCGACCGAGGCGAAGGGCCAGCCGACCGTGATCCTCGCGAAGACGATCAAGGGTTACGGGATGGGCGAAGCCGGCCAGGCGATGAACATCACGCACCAGCAGAAGAAGATGCAGGTCGAGGCGCTCAAGCAGTTCCGCGACCAGTTCCGCCTGCCGATTTCCGACGACGACATCACGCACATCCCGTATCTGAAGTTCGAGGAAGGCTCGAAGGAACTCGAGTACATGCGCGCCCGCCGCCAGGAACTGGGCGGCTATCTGCCGGCGCGTCGTGAAAAGGCGGCGGAGTCGCTGCCGGTGCCGGAACTCGCCGTGTTCGAACCGCTCCTGAAGGGCACCGGCGAAGGCCGCGAGATCTCGACGACGATGGCGTTCGTGCGGATCCTGAACATCCTGCTGAAGGACAAGACGCTCGGCAAGCGGGTCGTGCCGATCGTGCCGGACGAGTCGCGCACCTTCGGTATGGAAGGGCTGTTCCGCCAGATCGGTATCTGGAATCAGGACGGCCAGAAGTATGTGCCGGAAGACTCCGACCAGTTGATGTTCTACAAGGAATCGGAAACCGGCCAGATCCTGCAGGAAGGGATCAACGAAGCAGGCGGCATGTCGGACTGGATCGCGGCGGCGACGGCGTACTCGACGCACAACGAGATCATGATCCCGTTCTACATCTACTACTCGATGTTCGGCTTCCAGCGCATCGGTGACCTCGCGTGGGCCGCCGGCGACATGCGCTCGCGCGGCTTCCTGCTGGGCGGCACGGCGGGCCGCACGACGCTGAACGGCGAAGGTCTGCAGCACGAAGACGGCCACTCGCTGCTGTGGGCGTCGTCGATTCCGAACTGCATCAGCTACGACCCGACCTTCGGCTACGAGCTTGCGGTGATCATTCAGGATGGCCTGCGCCGGATGGTGCAGGAGCAGGAGGACGTGTTCTATTACCTGACGGTGATGAACGAGAACTACGAGCATCCGGCGATTCCGCAGGGTGACGGCGTGGCGCCGGACATCATCAAGGGCATGTACGCGTTCCGCAAGGCGGAGGCCGATGCCGCATCCGGCAAAAGCGCGCCGCGCGTGCAGCTGATGGGCGCGGGCACGATCTTCAACGAAGTGATCGCCGCCGCCGATCTGCTGAAGAACGACTGGAACGTCGCCGCGGACCTGTGGAGCGTGCCGAGCTTCACCGAACTCGCGCGCGAAGGCCACGAAGTGCAGCGCTGGAACCTGCTGCATCCGACGGAAGAGAAGAAGGTCTCGCACGTCGAGAAGCTGCTCAAGGATGCGAAGGGGCCGGTGATCGCCTCGACCGACTATGTGCGCGCGCTGACCGAGCAGATCCGCGCGTTCGTGCCGCAGCGTTTCGTCGTGCTTGGCACCGACGGTTTCGGCCGTTCGGATACGCGCGAACAGCTGCGCCATTTCTTCGAAGTCGACCGCTACTGGGTCACCGTGGCAGCGCTGAATGCGCTTGCCGATGAGGGTACGATTGAGCGCAAGGTCGTGGCCGACGCGATCAGGAAGTACAACCTCGACCCGTCCAAACCCAACCCGATGACCGTCTAACTCGTCGCCTCCCCGGCGACGTCGTGCGCACTCCGCTTTCGCAGCCGGGCGGAGTGCGCTCG
>NZ_BAAILL010000036.1:236441-300386 GCF_054589215.1 Paraburkholderia sp. 2C
GGCGATTACAAGGACGTTCCTGTAATCGAGGTGCTGGTGAAGGCGGGTGATACCGTCGAGAAAGAGCAGTCGTTGGTGACGCTGGAATCCGACAAGGCGACGATGGACGTGCCGAGCCCGGTGTCCGGCGTCGTCAAGGAAATCAAGGTGAAAGTGGGCGATAGCGTGTCGGAAGGCACGCTGATCGTCGTGGTCGACGGCGAAGGCGCGGGCGCCGCGCCGGCGAAGGCTGCTGCGCAAGGTAATGGCGCGGCCGCACCCGCTGCTGCTCCGGCCGCTGCTCCGGCTGCTGCTCCGGCCGCGGCCCCCGCTGCTGCGCCTGCGGCCGGTGGCGGTGTGCAGGAAGTGAAGGTGCCCGATATCGGCGACTATAAAGACGTGCCCGTTATCGAAATCGCCGTGAAGGTGGGCGATCGCGTCGAGAAGGAACAGTCGCTGATCACGCTCGAATCGGACAAGGCGACGATGGACGTGCCGAGCCCGGCCGCCGGCGTGGTCAAGGAACTCAAGGTAAAGGTCGGCGATAGCGTGTCCGAAGGCACGGTGATCGTGCTGATCGAAGGCGCGGGCGGTGCAGCCGCACCGGCGGCCGCGCCGCAGAAACCGGTCGCCGCGCCGTCCGACGCGCCGCAACAGCCGGCCGCCGCACCGGCGGTTGCGCAGCCGTCCGCGCTCGCGCAAGCGCCGGTGATTCCCGCCGGCGAAGGCGGTGCGTATCGCCCGAGCCACGCGTCGCCGTCGGTGCGCAAATTCGCGCGCGAACTCGGCGTCGATGTGGCGCGCGTGCAGGGCACCGGCCCCAAAGGCCGCATTACGCAAGACGACGTGACGCAGTTCGTGAAGGGCGTGATGACGGGCCAGCGTGCCGCTCCGGCTGCTACCGCAGGCGCGCCGGCAGGCGGCGGCGAGCTGAACCTGCTGCCGTGGCCGAAGATCGACTTCACGAAGTTCGGTCCGATCGACCCGAAGCCGCTGTCGCGCATCAAGAAGATCTCGGGCGCGAACCTGCATCGCAACTGGGTGATGATTCCGCACGTCACGAACAACGACGAAGCGGATATTACGGAGCTCGAAGCGTTGCGCGTGCAACTGAACAAGGAAAACGAAAAGGCGGGCGTGAAGTTCACGATGCTCGCGTTCGTGATCAAGGCAGTCGTCGCCGCGCTGAAGAAATTCCCGACCTTCAATACGAGCCTCGACGGCGACAACCTCGTCTACAAGCAGTATTTCCATATCGGCTTCGCCGCCGACACGCCGAACGGTCTGGTCGTGCCGGTGATCCGCGATGCGGACAAGAAGGGGCTGGTCGATATCGCGAAGGAAATGACGGAACTGTCGAAGCTCGCGCGTGACGGCAAGCTGAAGCCCGAGCAGATGCAAGGCGGCTCGTTCTCGATCTCGTCGCTGGGCGGCATCGGCGGGACGCATTTCACGCCGATCATCAACGCACCCGAAGTCGCGATTCTCGGTTTGTCGCGCAGCTTCATGAAGCCGGTGTGGGACGGCAAGCAGTTTGTGCCGCGCCTCACGCTGCCGCTGTCGCTGTCGTACGACCATCGGGTGATCGACGGCGCGGAAGCGGCGCGCTTTAACGCGTATCTGAGTTCGATCCTCGGCGACTTCCGGCGGGTCATTCTTTGATTTTTGCGGCGCGCGGCGCGGGCTTTCCTATCGGGTTCGCGCCGGCGCCGTTGAACCTGGCGTGCGCACCA
Organism: Paraburkholderia sp. 2C; assembly: GCF_054589215.1. NCBI lineage: Bacteria > Pseudomonadati > Pseudomonadota > Betaproteobacteria > Burkholderiales > Burkholderiaceae > Paraburkholderia > Paraburkholderia sp. 2C. The sequence continues at coordinate 238,154 of NZ_BAAILL010000036.1, forward strand.
TATCGATCAAACGAGCGTCGTTCCAAAGGGGCGGCGCCTGTTTTTTGGGTTGCCTGAGCGCCGCCGGTTCATCGGTCGCGCCGCAATCCCTCATCAACACGGCAACAAGAGAAGGGGACACTCATGAGTCTCGTCGAAGTTAAGGTGCCGGACATCGGCGACTTCAAGGACGTCGATGTCATTGAAGTCAATATCAAGCCGGGCGACGTCATCGAAAAAGAACAGGCGCTGGTGACGCTCGAGTCCGACAAGGCATCGATCGAAGTGCCGAGCGACACCGCCGGCACCGTCAAGGAAGTGCGCGTGAAGGCCGGCGACAAGGTGTCGGAAGGCACGGTGATCGCGACCGTCGAAACCTCGGGCGAAGCCGCGCCGGCGAAGGAAGAGCCGAAGGCGGCGAAGGAGCCGGCGAAAGAGCCGGCGAAAGCGGCCGCGCCTGCTGCGGCACAACCGGCAGCGCAGCCCGCGGCGCAAGCCGCGCCGAAGCAACCGGCTGCTGCGCCGCAAGCGGGCAGCTTCTCGGGCACGGCGGATATCGAATGCGATATGGTCGTGCTCGGCTCGGGTCCCGGCGGTTACTCCGCTGCGTTCCGCGCGGCCGATCTCGGCATGAAGACCGTGCTCGTCGAGCGTTATGCGACGCTCGGCGGCGTATGTCTGAACGTCGGCTGTATTCCGTCGAAGGCACTGCTGCACACCGCGCTCGTGATCGACGAAGCCGCGGCCCTCGGCGCGCACGGCATCACCTTCGCGAAGCCGCAGGTCGACCTCGACAAGCTGCGCGAATTCAAATCGGGCGTCGTCAGGAAGCTGACCGGCGGTCTCGGCGGTATGGCGAAGGCGCGCAAGGTCGAAGTGGTGACGGGCGTCGGCGCCTTCGTCGACCCGCATCATATGGAAGTGCAGACCGAAGGCGGCAAGAAGGTCATCAAGTTCAAGAACGCGATCATCGCGGCCGGCTCGCAAGCGGTGAAGCTGCCGTTCATTCCTGAAGACCCGCGTGTCATCGATTCGACCGGCGCACTCGAGCTGCGCCAGATCCCGCAGCGCATGCTCGTGATCGGCGGCGGCATCATCGGCCTCGAAATGGCGACCGTCTATTCGACGCTCGGCGCACAGATCGACGTCGTCGAAATGCTCGATGGCCTGATGCTCGGCGCGGATCGCGATCTGGTGAAGGTGTGGGAGAAGTTCAACAGCAAGCGTTTCGCGAACGTGATGCTGAAGACGAAAACCACTGCCGCCGAAGCGAAGCCGGACGGCATCTACGTGTCGTTCGAAGGCGAGAAGGCGCCGGCCGAGCCGCAGCGTTACGACCTCGTGCTGGTCGCGGTCGGCCGCAGCCCGAACGGCAAGAAGATCGGTGCCGACAAGGCCGGCGTGGCGGTGACGGATCGCGGCTTTATCGAGGTCGACAAGCAGATGCGCACGAATGTGCCGCACATCTACGCGATCGGCGATATCGTCGGTCAGCCGATGCTCGCGCACAAGGCGGTGCATGAAGGACACGTGGCGGCCGAAGCCGCGCACGGCGAAAAGGCCTACTTCGATGCGCTGCAGATTCCGTCGGTCGCTTATACGGACCCGGAAGTCGCGTGGGCCGGCAAGACCGAAGACCAGTGCAAGGCCGAAGGCATCAAGTACGGTAAGGCGGTGTTCCCGTGGGCCGCGTCGGGCCGCGCGATCGCGAACGGCCGCGACGAGGGCTTCACGAAGCTGATTTTCGACGAGGAAACGCATCGCGTGATCGGCGGCGGCATCGTCGGTCTGAATGCGGGCGATCTGATCAGCGAGGTATGCCTTGCCGTCGAGATGGGTGCGGACGCAACCGATATCGGCAAGACGATTCACCCGCACCCGACGCTGGGCGAATCGATCGGCATGGCGGCCGAATTGTACGAAGGCGTCTGCACGGATTTGCCGCCGCAGCGCAAGAAGTAAGGGTGCGGTCGGCTCGTGGCGCGGCTTGGGCCGCGCGCGGGCGATGCAGATCTACATGAAGCAAAAGAAATCGGCGCGCTCCTGCGACAAGCAGGGCGCGCCGATTTTTTATCCGCGGCCGCGAAAAAGCGCGAGGCAAAAAAATCCCGGCCGAAGGCCGGGGATAACGATACGCTGTTTCACGTATCGGAGCGTCTCGCCGCGACAGCGGAGTCTGCGCGACGCTGATGCCTGCGGTCAGTGGACCTTCATTGACTTGCGGCAGCGCCGGCCGGACCGTGTTCGTGTGGCTGAACCCTGCTCAGCCGGCGCGTCGTTCGAAGCCCGATGCGTTGAAACTGGATTTGAATCTGAATCTGCTGAAAGCTGCTGCGCCTCGGAGTGGCAGGCGCAGCGGCATTGCCCGCGGGGCGCTTATTCAGCGTCCTATAGCGTCGGGTTCAGCGTCTTAGGCAGCGGCTGCCTTCTTCGTGGCCGAAGCCTGACGCGACACTTGCGCGGCGGCTTGCGAAGCGGCCTTCGACGCGGCCGTCGCGGCGGCGTTGAAATTGCTTTCCGCGATTTCGACAGCCTGCTTGGTGGCCTTGTGGACCGTCTCGTAAGTGGTGTTCGCCGCGGTGATCGCCGACTTGATCACGGCGACAGCGGTTTCCGAACCGGCCGGCGCGTTCTTCGCGACGTTGTCGACGAGCGCTTGCACCTTGCGGTTCTGCTCTTCGTATTGCGCTTCCGCGACGCGGGCGAATTCAGCCTGCGTAGCCGACGCGATTTCATACAGATGACGGCCGTACGACAGCACCTTCTCGGCGACCGGCTGCGTGAGGCTCGCCTGCAGCGCGAGGAGTTCTTGCGCGTCCTTCACCGACAGTGCGCGCTGAGCATTTTCCTGATTTTCCGCGAGCGTCGACTTGACGACTTGCAGGTTCAGTTCGACCAGCTTCTCCACGCCTTCGAACGCCTTGTTCGTCAGACCGAAGAGGGTCTCGAGGTTGGCCTTCTGGGCTGCGGCGAATTGCTCGGGGGTCAGCAGAGTCATGTTTACGCTCCTGAAGTACCGGCCCGTCTGGCGCGGGCCGAGTTGGGTTAATGATTTCCGGATCGGAGCCTTGCGCAAAACAAAGAGGCCGATCGAGGCGTTGCGCCGCGCTGCTCAAGGAAATGAGATATTGTGCGTCGCAACAATGGTTCCCATTTTAGGACAGCGCCTAACCTTGTCAAGTATTTTTTGTGCATCGCACAATGCTGACAATTTATCGAGAAAACAATACGTTATGAAGCATTTATGGAGTTGCAAAATCGCATGCTTCTTGATTCATTGCACCGCGGTAGTGCGCGATTCTTGTGAAGATTGACGCATTGTTGCGACGTTTCGTGAGCTACCTAACAAACTTCGGTAGCCGCGGTAGAATCGCGGCGTAAACTAAAACTGTGACGGAACGTTAAATCTCCATCCCGGTCGAACGCGCGATGCGCCGGTCTGTAGTGGTTGCTGAAGAGTGGTGGCTTGACAGGCTGAAATGGCGTGCGCGCGCCGCCTCTGAAATACACAGGCGCCTGGTTCAGGCGCTTGACGTGTTGGGTGTGCGCGACCGTACTTCCCCTGATCAAGTCGTATGTAAATCTGCCGTTATGCGTGGAAATCGTTTCCATCGTGACGGTGGATTCATGCGTTCGGCTGATTGAGCTTTTCGATGGGGGCGGCCTAGCGATTGTTTTATGGCAATCGAGGCTTACAACTCGGTTTAAAGAGTGTCGATAAGTGCTTAAATTTGCTAATTTTTCGTTGATTCACTACACTGGCGGACAATTCCTTGCCGCCTTACCCCCAGAACACCAATGAAAACCGACATGTTTTCGTCATTGAAAGTGATGCACGGCGCGGCGCTCAGCACTGCGTTGTCGGTGGCCGCATCGATGGTCATCGCAGCGGCATCCGCAATGCCGGCCGATGCCTTTGCCGCGTCGACCGCCGCGTCGGCCAAGTCCGAAAAGTCCGTCAAGGCCACGAAGAAATCGAAGAAGGCGGCAGAGCCGGCCGCGAAGGTTTCGAGCCGGGCATCGGCGAAGGGCGCAAAGGTCGCCGCCGCTGCGAGTGCAAAGCGCGACGACGATGACGACGCGCCACGCGCCGTCTCGAAGAAAAAGCGCGTGAGCTACACGATGAACGGACATCACCGTTCGGTGGTGCGCCGCGTCGCCTTCGAGCCGCGTTCGCCGACGGCGGGCCAGGCGTTCGGCCTGCATGAATCGCCTGAAGGCGTCGCGTTGCGCTCGACGGTCGCGTATGTGGTCGATCAGAACACGTCCGATCCGGTCTTCGACAAGAATTCGCGCGCGGTCGTGCCGATCGCCTCGATCACGAAGCTGATGACGGCGATGGTCGTGCTCGACTCGAAAGAACCGATGACCGAGCAGATCGAAGTCACCGACGAAGATCGCGACTACGAAAAGAATACGGGCTCGCGCCTGTCCGTGGGCTCCGTGCTGTCGCGCGAAGACATGCTGCATATCGCGCTGATGGCGTCGGAAAATCGCGCGGCCGCCGCGTTGTCGCGCTACTACCCGGGCGGCCGTCCGGCGTTCATGGCAGCGATGAATGCGAAGGCGAAGCAGCTCGGTATGGCCGATACGCACTTCGAGAATCCGACCGGGCTCACGAGCCAGAACGTATCGACGGCGCGCGATCTCGTGAAGATGGTCAACGCCGCGTATCAGTACCCGATGATCCGCCGCTTCTCGACCGACCGCAGCTACGAGGTCTACACGGGCAAGCGCACGCTTGCCTACAACAGCACGAATGCGCTGGTGCGCAATCCGTCGTGGGATATTGGTTTGCAGAAGACGGGCTTTATCAATGAAGCGGGCGAGTGCCTCGTGATGCAGGCGACCATCGATAATCGCCCGATGATCATGGTGCTGCTCGACTCGGCGGGTAAGTATTCGCGTTTCGCCGATGCGACGCGTCTGCGCACGTGGATCGACAACGGCGGCGAGCAGCGCGTGACGAGCGCCGATGCAAACGGCGCAGGCACCTGAACGGATGTGCAGGACACGCACCACAAACGGTAGCGTGCAGCCGCAAGGAAAAAGCCCCGCAGGTTTTCCGCGGGGCTTTTTTACGTCGATATGTCCGTGAACAACGCTACAGCGGCGCGGTTTTGCCGCGCGTCGAACGGCGGCACGGGCGCACACGCGTTCAATCGCTAAAGCGCGTCTTATGCCGACTGCGCAGCCGTGTCCGGCTGTGCCGCCTCCGGGTGATAGCCGAGCGATTCCGAAATCACGAGCGCGGTCCTGCTGAGCTGGCCAAGCCACGAATCCTGCAGCCGGTCCGCCGGCGCCGACAACGAAAGCCCGGCAACGAGCCTGCCCGTGTCGTCATAAATGCCGGCCGCGATACAACGCACGCCAAGCTCGAGCTCTTCGTTATCGCGCGCGCACAATTGCTGGCGCACGTGCGTGAGTTCGCGTTCGAGCTTCGCAAGGTCGGTGATGCTGTTCTGCGTATGCCCCGAGAGCCCGGTGCGCGTAGCGTAGGCGCGCACGCGCGCCGCTTCGTCCGCGGCGAGAAACAGCTTGCCGACGGAAGTCAGATGCAACGGCGCGCGGCCGCCGATCGCGCGGACCACCTGCATGCCCGAGCGCTCCGAATAGGCACGCTCGATATAGACGATCTCGTCGCCCTGACGCACCGACAGGTTGACCGTCTGGCCGGTCAACCGATGCAGTTCGCGCATCGGCATCAGCGCGGCGTCGCGCACCGACAAGCGTGCCTTGACGAGATTACCGAGCTCGAGCAGACGCATGCCGAGCCGGTAAGTACCGGGATCGGAGCGGTCGACGAGGCGGCAGGTCACCATATCGTTGAGAATGCGGTGCGCAGTCGACGGATGCAGCTCGGTGCGTTGCGCGAGTTCTTTCAGGCTGACCGGGTCGCTGTGCGCAGCGAGCGCGTCCAGCAGGCGCATCATGCGCTCGATCACCTGGATCGAGGTTTTGGGATCCGGGTTCGTATCGCTCATGGGGGACAAATCGATGACACGTCACACGACGGAAAATCGATTGTATCTCGTATGGTGAAAAAAGCGAACGCTGTCGACGGTTTCGCACGGACCGGATTTTGCGAGGACCAGGGGCGTCACGCGTTGGTATCGTTTCGGAAACGTCGCATAATCGGGGACGTTTCCCCGAAGGAGGACTCATGCGAGTCGGATTTTTCGTCACCTGCCTGATCGACCTGATGCGCCCGGAAATCGGTTTTTCGGCGATCAAGCTGATCGAGCGCGCCGGCTTCGAAGTCGTCGTGCCGCCCGCGCAAACCTGTTGCGGACAGCCGGCGTACAACTCGGGCGAGCGCGGCATCGCGCGCGATCTCGCCGAAAAGATGCTGCGCGAATTCGAGCAGTTCGATTATGTCGTCGTGCCGTCGGGCTCGTGCGGCGGGATGATCCGCACGCACTACGGCGATCTGTTCGGCGACGACCCGGAGCTGATGGGACGTTTCGCGCGCTTGCGCGCGAAGGTGTTCGAGCTGACCGATTTCCTGGCGACTGTCGCGAAAGTCGAACTGAGTCCCGGAGAATTCACGGGACCGGTGACCTACCACGACTCGTGCGCCGGGTTGCGCGAACTCGGCGTGAAGAGCCAGCCGCGCGCGTTGCTCGCCCAGGCGGGCGTCGAAGTGACCGAGATGAAGGGCTGCGAGCACTGCTGCGGGTTCGGCGGTACCTTCGCGCTGAAGTACGGCGACATCTCGACGGCGATCGTCGACGAGAAGTGCGACAACATCCGCGCGAGCGGGACGAACGCGGTCGTGCTCGGCGATCTCGGCTGCATGCTGAATATCGAAGGACGCCTGCGCCGCACCGGCGACACGACGACGCGCGTGCTGCATATCGCGCAGGTGCTGGCCGGCGACGCGTAAATCACACGCGGCGACGCCCGCTCAGCCCGCGGCGCGACGCGCGACGCGTGCCCTTTCACTCCGGATTCGGATCCCATACACCGCCATGCAAGTTCAATCGATGCACTTCAAGGCGCGCGCGGGCCAAAAGCTCGCCGACCAGCGCCTGCAGCAGAACCTGACGAAGCTGTCGACGAGAATCGTCGCGGCGCGCGCGCAGGTGATGACCGAGATCGACTTTCAGGCGACGCGCGCGTCGCTGAAGGAGCGCCGCAATCGCGCGCTCGACAATCTCGATGTCTGGCTCGAGACCTTCGAGCGCGAAGCGACGCGGCGCGGCGTCACGGTGCTGTACGCGGAGACCACGCAGGACGCGGCGAAGCTCGTCGCGGATATCGCGCGCAAGCACGACGTGAAGAAGGTGATCAAGACGAAGTCGATGGTCTCCGAGGAAATGCGGCTGAACGAAGTGCTCGGCAAGATGGGCGTGCAGTCGGTTGAAACCGATCTCGGCGAATACATCCTGCAGATCAACGACAACGAGCCGCCGAGCCACATCATCATGCCGGTGATTCATAAGGATAAGGAGGAGATCGCGGACCTGTTTGCGAAGACGCACAACAAGCCGCGGCTCACCGACATTCCGCAGATGACGCGCGAAGCGCGCGAAACGCTGCGTCCGCATTTCATGTCCGCCGACATGGGCGTGACGGGCGCAAATTTCGTGATCGCGGAAACCGGTTCGATCGCGCTCGTGACGAACGAGGGCAACGAAGGCATGTGCACGGTGATGCCGCGCGTGCACGTGGCGGTAACCGGCATCGAGAAGGTGCTGCCGACGCTCGAGGATCTGGCGAACGCGCTGCGTCTGCTGCCGCGCTCGGCAACGGCGCAGTCCATGACGAACTACGTCTCGCTGCTGACGGGCCCACGCCGCGCCGGCGATCAGGACGGGCCGGAACATATGTATGTGGTGCTCGTCGACGGCGGGCGCACGGGGCTCATCGGCGGCGACTTTCAGGAGATGCTGCGCTGTATCCGCTGCGGTGCGTGTATGAACCATTGCCCGGTGTATCAGAAGGTGGGCGGGCATGCGTATGGCTGGGTTTATCCGGGGCCGATGGGCGCGGTGCTGACGCCGAGCTATATCGGCATCGACAAGGCGCTTGATCTGCCGCAGGCGGCCACGCTATGCGGAGAGTGCAATAGCATGTGCCCGGTCGGTATTCCGCTGTCCGACCTGCTGCGCAAGCTGCGCGAGCGCCAGGTCGAGCGCCATCTGCGTCCGTGGCGGGAGCGGTTCGGGCTTGCGGTGTGGGGCTACTTCGCGCTGCATCCGGCCGCTTACGCGCTCTTCACCAAGCTCGCGGTGCGTGTGCTCGAGAAGGTCGGCGGCGAGAAGCGCACGATCGCGCGTCTGCCGTTCGGCAGCGGGTGGACCAATACGCGTGAGATGCCCGCGCCGGTCGGCAGGACGTTTCGCGAGCTGTACGCGGCGCAGCGCAGCCACCGGGGGTGAAGGGCGGCGGCCGGCCGCATGGCGCGGCGCGGCTAATGGTGTCGCAGTTAAGGTGTCGCAGTTAGTGGTGTCGCAATTAGTGGTGTCGCAATTAGTGGTTAGTCATGCGCGAACCGTTGTTCGGCGAGACATCGACAGACGGCGCGGCGGGCGCCCTTCCGCCGCCGCGAGGTCCTTGTGGCGGCGGCGCGTGTCCGCCACCCCCTCCCGGAGGAGGACCACCGCCGCCGCCGGCATGCGGTGGAGGCGGTTGATTATTCGGAGGCGGGTGACCGCCGCCATTCCCGTGCCAGTTTCGTCCGCCATTCCAGTCGCCGCGGTAGCCACGTCCCCAGTATGGATCGCGAGAACCCGAGTAGCCGCCGAAGCCCAGATAGACGTTCGGCGGCGGCGGCGCATAGCCGTAGCCATACGGAGGATAGCCGCCGTAGCCGTCGTAGTAACCGCCGTCTTCGTAGCCGTAGCCGCCGCCATAGCCGGCCGGTGCATTCGACGGATAGACCGCGCAGCCACCGCATAGCGCGGCAGCGGTGACGGCTGAAAGCAGGAAAAGAGCGGTGCGCGGTTTCATGGATGGTTCGCTTAACGATGCAAGGCAGATGCAAGTAAAGACATCCTCCCACTTTGCATCGTTACCTTTGTATGCGTTTGTAAGGATTCCTTTCGCTGCTGGACTCAACGTCGAGCGTTCTCTTTGCGTTGACTTCCGGCTGCGCATTGTTCGCGCGAGCAGAACGGTCTATTCCGCGAGGGTGGGTTTTTCCTGATTGCGTCCTTATCTATAATCTCAATCAGTCAGAGTGGGCCAATAGCCTGCTGCCTTGACCCCATTGAGAGAGAACGCCATCATGAGAAAGACAATATCGATGTACTGGCCTTTGGCGATCGTCCTGCCGCTCGCGGCGGCCGCATTTGTGCACCTGTGCAGCAATGCTGTGCAGCACGCGAGCGCGGCGCCCCTGGCCGCAAGCGAAGTGACCGCCGAACTGGCGCGCACCGTATCGTTCGGGTTCGTCGACGACGACCACGAAGCGTCGGCGCAGTCGATGCACACGAACGTCACCCTGCAGTCCCAACCGCTGTAAGCGCCGTCCAGCCACGCGCCGCTGAGCCACCGATGAAAACGATCGCCGTCTGCTTCGTCTGTCTGGGCAATATCTGCCGCTCGCCGACCGCGGAGGGCGTCATGCACCATCAGTTGACGGAGGCAAAGCTGTCGGACCGCGTGCTCGTCGATTCGGCGGGCACCGGCAACTGGCACATCGGCGAAGCGCCGGACGAGCGGGCTCAGCAGGCGGCGCGCGGGCGCGGTTACGATCTGTCGCAATTGCGTGGCCGTCAGATCGACGTCGCCGACTTCGCGCGCTTCGACCTGCTGATCGCGATGGACGATGCCAATGTTGCGGCGCTGAAGCGGATCTGTCCCCCGGCCCACCGCGACAAGATCCGTCTGCTGATGGAATTCGCACCCCAAGCCGACGCGCGCGAAGTCGCCGATCCGTATTTCGGCCGTGTGAACGGATTCGAGACCGTGCTGGATCAGTGCGAGGCGGCGTGCCGCGGGCTGATTACGGCGCTGCGCGTCCAGTTGCAGGCCAGTTGAGAGCGAGTCGACCGGGCCGGTAAGGCAGTGCTGGCCGACCGCAAGCTGTCAGTCGCGTCTCGCTGTGCCACTTCGGCCCCAAAATTTTTAAGTATTTGGCCAAAAATTGAGACAGGGATACTTGACTAAATAGCTCATGTATTTATACTTGAGCAAACTTGTCGAGAATTGCGGTTCCCACACATCATGAGACTCACCACGAAAGGCCGTTTCGCCGTCACGGCGATGATTGACCTGGCACTGCGCCAGGAGCAGGGCCCGGTGACGCTTGCGGGTATCAGCCAGCGCCAGCACATCTCCCTGTCCTATCTCGAACAGCTGTTCGGGAAGCTGCGCCGTCACGAGATCGTCGAATCCGTGCGCGGTCCGGGCGGCGGTTACAACCTCGCGCGCCGTGCGGAAGACGTCACGGTGGCGGACATCATCATCGCCGTCGACGAACCGCTCGATGCCACGCAGTGCGGCGGCAAGGGCACGTGCGAAGGCACCAAGCAGCGCGATGGCCACTGCATGACCCACGAACTCTGGTCCACGCTGAACCAGAAGATGGTCGAATACCTCGACTCGGTCTCGCTGAAAGATCTGGTCGATCAGCAGCGTGCGCGCGAAGCCACGCCGGCCACGGTGTTGCGCGACAGGCGTTCGGAGGCCTCCGCGGTCGAGCCGACGCGAGTCCTGCCGAAAGGGCCGAATTCTGTTTTCAATATGGCCGGTTCCTGAGCGTGAAACAGGGCATCGCCGCGCAAGACGCATTCATAGCGTACGCGGCGTACCTGCTCGAGAACCCAATAGCCAAAAGCAACGATGTCCCCGGAGCGATTGATGAATAACGACATTCCCCACCTGCCCATTTACATGGACTACAGCGCGACGACGCCTGTCGATCCGCGCGTGGTGGACAAGATGATCCCGTATCTGCGCGAGCAGTTCGGCAATCCCGCGTCGCGCAGCCACGCGTACGGCTGGGATGCGGAGCGTGCAGTTGAAGAAGCGCGCGAAAACGTCGCCGCGCTCGTCAACGCGGACCCGCGCGAAATTATCTGGACGTCGGGCGCAACGGAGTCGGACAACCTGGCGATCAAGGGCGCCGCGCACTTTTACAAGGGCAAGGGCAAGCACATCATCACGGTGAAGACCGAGCACAAAGCCGTGCTCGACACCTGCCGCGAGCTCGAGCGCGAAGGCTTTGAAGTCACGTATCTCGACGTGAAGGACGACGGTCTGATCGATATCGAAGCCTTCAAGGCGGCACTGCGCCCCGACACGATCCTTGTCTCGGTGATGCACGTGAACAACGAGATCGGCGTGATTCAGGATATCGCGACGATCGGCGAAATCTGCCGCGAAAAGGGCATCATTTTCCACGTCGACGCCGCGCAAGCGACGGGCAAGGTCGAAATCGACCTGCAGAAGCTCAAGGTCGACCTGATGTCGTTCTCGGCGCACAAGACGTATGGTCCGAAGGGTATCGGTGCGCTGTATGTGCGCCGCAAACCGCGCGTGCGCATCGAAGCGCAGATGCACGGCGGCGGCCATGAGCGCGGCATGCGTTCGGGCACGTTGGCCACGCATCAGATCGTCGGCATGGGCGAGGCATTCCGTATCGCACGCGAAGAAATGGCGACGGAGAACGAGCGCATCCGCATGCTGCGCGACCGCCTGCTGCGCGGCCTGTCGCAGATCGAGGAAGTCTATGTGAACGGCGACATGGAAAGCCGTGTGCCGCACAACCTGAACATCAGCTTCAACTTCGTCGAAGGCGAGTCGCTGATCATGGCGGTGAAGGATGTCGCGGTGTCGTCGGGTTCGGCGTGCACGTCCGCGTCGCTCGAGCCGTCGTATGTGCTGCGCGCGCTGGGCCGCAACGACGAACTCGCGCACAGCTCGATCCGTTTCACGGTCGGCCGCTTTACGACGGAGCAGGACGTCGATTATGTGATCAACCTGCTGAACACGAAGATCGCAAAGCTGCGCGACCTGTCGCCGCTTTGGGAACTGCACAAGGATGGCGTCGATCTGTCGACCATCCAGTGGGCTGCGCACTAACGCGCCGGGAACAATACATGCCGCAACGATCGCTGCGAGTGCACGCGAAAGCGGCAGGTTGAAACGAATCAAGGAGTGTAAACATGGCTTATAGCGACAAGGTTCTGGACCACTACGAAAACCCGCGCAACGTCGGCTCCTTCTCGAAGGACGACGATGCGGTCGGCACCGGCATGGTTGGCGCGCCGGCGTGCGGCGATGTGATGAAGCTGCAGATTCGCGTCGGCGCGGACGGCGTGATCGAAGACGCGAAGTTCAAGACCTACGGTTGCGGCTCCGCGATCGCGTCGAGCTCGCTCGTGACCGAATGGGTGAAGGGCAAGACGCTCGATCAGGCGCTCGAAATCAAGAACACGCAGATCGCCGAAGAACTGGCGCTGCCGCCGGTGAAGATCCACTGCTCGATTCTTGCGGAAGACGCGATCAAGGCAGCGGTCGCCGACTACAAGCAGCGTCATGGCGGCGAAGCCACGGCGCCCGCGGGCGACAAGCAGGCGGCTTGAGATTCGAGGTTCAAGACTCAAGGTTTGAAGCAGGCAGGATCGCAGCGCGCTGCCGGGAAACAGCAGGAAGCGGCAGGGAACATCAGGCAACACGCTGCGCAAAGAGAAACGCTATGGCAATTACGTTGACCGAAAAAGCAGCACAACATGTGCAGAAGTACCTGTCCCGGCGCGGTAAAGGCGTCGGGCTGCGAGTCGGCGTGCGCACGACCGGCTGTTCGGGCCTTGCGTACAAGCTCGAATACGTCGATGAACTCGCGCCCGAAGACGAGGTGTTCGAATGCAACGGCGTGAAGGTCGTCGTGGATCCGAAGAGCCTTGCTTATATCGACGGCACCGAACTCGATTTCGCACGGGAAGGATTGAACGAAGGCTTCAAGTTCAACAACCCGAACGCCAAGGACGAGTGCGGCTGCGGCGAATCGTTCCGCGTGTAAGCGGGCGGGTAGGATCGAAAAGGCGGCCTGTGCCGCCTTTTTTCAATTCGACGGACAAAGCATTTTGATGGCATCGCTCACCGACAGTCACTTCGACCTGTTTCATTTGCCTGCGCAATTCGCGCTCGACACGCAGGCGCTCGACGACGCGTACCGCACCGTGCAGGCGCAGGTGCATCCGGACCGCTTCGCCGCGGCCGGCGATGCGCAAAAGCGCATTGCAATGCAATGGGCGACGCGTACCAACGAGGCGTACCGGACGCTGCGCGATCCGTTGAAACGCGCGACCTATCTGCTGTCGCTGCGCGGCATCGATGTCGGCGCCGAAAACAACACGGCGATGGAACCGGCGTTCCTGATGCAGCAGATGGAATGGCGCGAGCGCATCGAAGACGCGGCAGCCGCGAAGAATATCGACGAACTCGATGCCCTGCTCGCCGAGCTGCGCGATGAAGAACGCGTGCGCTTCACGAAACTCGCGGCGCTGCTCGATAGCGATTCCGACCAGGCGGCGAGCGAAGCGGTGCGGCAGTTGATGTTTATCGAGCGTGTCGCGTCGGAAATCGGCGCGCAGATCGAGAAGCTCGAAGATTGACGGCGGCCGCTCAGTGATCAACTGAAGTGGCGAACTGAAGTGACGAACCGGCAAAAGCAGCGAACCACCACCAGGCCCATCGTCGCGATATCCCGCAAACACCAATAATCCAGCACGGGGCGCAACGTTCCCCGAAGAAGACTCCAGATGGCTTTACTGCAAATCTCTGAACCCGGTATGGCGCCTGCACCGCATCAGCGGCGTCTTGCGGTCGGTATCGATCTTGGCACGACCAATTCTCTCGTCGCGGCGGTGCGCAATGGTGTGCCCGATGTATTGCCCGACGAGGAAGGTCACGCGCTGTTGCCATCGGTGGTCCGTTATCTGGGGAACGGCGGCCGCCGGATCGGCCGCATCGCGAAGGCCGAAGCGGCGACCGATCCGCGCAACACGATCGTGTCGGTGAAGCGCTTCATGGGCCGCGGCAAGCGCGAAGTCGAAGGCGCCGAGAACGCGCCGTACGATTTCGTCGATGCGCCCGGCATGGTACAGATCCGTACGGTCGACGGCGTGAAGAGCCCGGTCGAGGTATCGGCCGAAATTCTCGCGACGCTGCGTCAGCGCGCCGAAGATACGCTCGGCGACGAACTCGTGGGCGCGGTGATCACGGTGCCCGCGTATTTCGATGAAGCGCAGCGCCAGGCGACCAAGGATGCGGCGCGCCTTGCCGGCCTCAACGTCCTGCGACTGCTCAACGAGCCGACTGCCGCGGCCATCGCCTACGGGCTCGATAACGGCGCCGAAGGGCTTTACGCGGTGTTCGATCTCGGCGGCGGCACGTTCGACCTGTCGATCCTCAAGCTCACCAAGGGCGTCTTCGAAGTGCTCGCGGCAGGCGGCGATTCGGCGCTGGGCGGCGACGATTTCGACCACGCGCTGTTCCGCCATGTGCTCGCGCAAGCGGACATCGCGCGCGAGACGCTCAAGCCCGAGGACGTCCGCCTGCTGCTCGACACTGTGCGCTCGACGAAGGAAGCGCTGTCGAGCGCGCCACAGGCGAAAGTCGACGTCGCGCTGTCGAACGGCGCGCGGATCGATCAGACGATCGACGAACCGACGTTTGCCGCCATTACCGCGTCGCTCGTGCAGCGTACCTTGGGGCCCACGCGCAAAGCGCTGCGCGACGCGAAGGTGACACCGGCCGAGATCAAGGGCGTGGTGCTGGTCGGCGGCGCGACGCGCATGCCGGTGATCCGCCGCGCGGTCGAATCGTTCTTCGGCCAGCCGCCGCTTATCAATCTCGATCCGGATCAGGTCGTCGCGCTCGGCGCAGCGATTCAGGCCGATCTGCTCGCCGGCAACCGCGGCGCCGACGGCGACGAGTGGCTGCTGCTCGACGTGATTCCGCTGTCGCTCGGCGTCGAAACGATGGGCGGCCTCACCGAAAAGATCATTCCGCGCAACTCGACGATTCCGGTCGCGCGCGCGCAGGACTTCACGACGTTCAAGGACGGCCAGACCGCGATGGCGATCCATGTCGTGCAGGGCGAACGCGAACTGGTGTCGGATTGCCGGTCGCTCGCGCGTTTCGAGCTGCGTG
The DNA here is from genome assembly GCF_054589215.1 of Paraburkholderia sp. 2C. NCBI lineage: Bacteria > Pseudomonadati > Pseudomonadota > Betaproteobacteria > Burkholderiales > Burkholderiaceae > Paraburkholderia > Paraburkholderia sp. 2C. The sequence continues at coordinate 253,241 of NZ_BAAILL010000036.1, forward strand.
GCATTCCGCCGATGGCTGCGGGCGCGGCGCGCATTCGCGTGACTTACCAGGTCGATGCGGATGGGCTTCTGTCGGTGTTTGCGCGCGAGCAGCATTCGGGCGTCGAGGCATCGGTGGTCGTCAAGCCGTCGTACGGTCTTGCCGACGACGACATCGCGCGCATGCTCGAAGACAGCTTCAGCGCCGCCGAAGTCGACATGCACGCGCGCGCGCTGCGCGAAGCGCAAGTGGAGGCGCAGCGTCTCGTCGAAGCAACGGACGCGGCGCTGGCCGTCGACGCCGATCTGCTCGACGCGAGCGAACGCAGCGAACTGGACGCGCTGCTGACCGCGCTACGCAACGTCGCACAAAGCACCGATGCCGACGCAATCGAATCGGCGACGAAAGCGCTGGCCAGCGGCACCGATGAATTCGCCGCGCGCCGGATGGACAAGGGCATTCGCCGCGCGCTCGCGGGCCGCAAGCTCGACGAGATCTGAACGGCAACGCGACATCACGAGGCGCATGCGAAAATCGCGTGCGCTGTCAGTAAAATAACGAAGGTGCTGCCGGGCGGCATCCGGGTGCGATCGAAGCCGAACCGCACGCAAAGCCGAACCGCACGCAAAGCCGAACGACATCAAGCGGCATCAACCGGCACCAACCGGCACTAACCGGCATCAAGTGGTACCAAACGGAACATCTATGCCTCAAATCGTTGTATTGCCTCACGTCGAACTGTGTCCCGAGGGCGCGGTGATCGACGCCGTGCCGGGCAAGAGCATTTGCGACACGCTGCTCGAGAACGGTATCGAAATCGAGCATGCGTGCGAGAAATCATGCGCGTGCACAACATGTCATGTGATCGTGCGCGAGGGCTTCGATGCGCTCGAGCCGTCCGAGGAAGATGAAGACGACCTGCTCGACAAGGCTTGGGGACTCGAACGCGAGTCGCGGCTGTCGTGTCAGGCGATCGTGCCGGAAAGCGATGACCTCGTCGTCGAGATTCCGCGCTACTCGATCAATCATGCGAAGGAAAATCACTAACAGCACTCACAGGAGCACGCAGCCATGAAGTGGACCGATACGCAGGACATCGCGATGGCGTTGACGGACAAGCATCCGGACATCGATCCGCAGCAGGTGCGGTTCACGGATCTGCATCGCTGGGTGATGGAGCTCGACGGTTTCGACGACGATCCGAACCGCTCGAACGAGAAGATTCTCGAAGCGATTCAGGCCGCGTGGATCGAAGACGCCGATTACTGATAGTCGTCACTCACGACGCGCGGATCTCGCCGGCAGTACGTAGCACGGACGCGGCACGCAGTACGGACGCGGCACGGCGAGGCAAATAAAAAAAGGCGATTCCCTTGGGAATCGCCTTTTTGCATGGGACGTTGCTTACGCGTCGCGTCCTAGCCCGCGACCAGCGTGCCGTTTTCAATTCGCACGCGCTCGCCTTGCTGGAACGGCGGCAGTTCATGATAGGTGAAGTAGCGAATGTGGCCGTTTTCCATCCGCACGCGCACCGAATAGCTGGTCGTCGTGCGCAGGTGTTTTTCGACCGAGTTGCCGGCGAAACCGCCGCCAAGCGCGCCGAGCACCGTCATCGCGGTCCGTCCGCCGCCGCTGCCGAACTGATTGCCGATCACGCCGCCCGCGACTGCGCCGCCGACCGCGCCGATACCGGTGCCGTGGCCTTCCTGGCGCACCTCGGAAATCGCGATGACGGTTCCGCAGCTCGAGCACACCGCGGGGCGCGGCGCCTGTTGCGGCGGTGCGTACTGCTGCGGCTGCGGCTGGGGCTGCGGCTGAGGCGCCGGTTGCGGCTGCTGCGCATATTGAGGCTGCGCCGGCGCTTGTGCGGGAGCAGGGGCGGGCGCGGGCTGCGCTTGCTGTGCCGCCTGCTGTTGTTGCTGCGCGTACTGCGCCGGATTAGCCTGTTGCGCCGTATCGACGACCGGTTGCGAAGCGATCTGCGCGGCTTGGGTCTGGTTCGATTGCGCGCTGTCGCTGGACGCCTTCGGGAACAGGCCGGTGATCGCGGCCGTGGCGGCGAGGCTGGCCACGATGACCGCGCCCGCCGCGGTAGCGATCAGCGGATGCAAACGGCGTGGTGACGAAGAGGATGTGTTATTCGGGTTGTCCATGTTTGGCCTCCGTCTCGAGCAGAGTCGACCATTGATCATGCGCACAGTGTCCGACAACTGGCCAAGGGCATGGTTTCAATTTGTAACGTCTTCTGTATCGAATGAACGGCGGCGCCGCGTGCTTTCCGTGCTTGCGCGCCGCGAGTGCCTCATCGCCTACCGCATCTCTTACCGCATCCCTTACCGATAGTTACAAACAATCAGTAAGGCGAATACAAAAGACAACGCCCGCATACGGCGCCAGACCGTATGCGGGCGTTTTGTCACGCAGCCGCCGTTGCGCGAACTGCGCGTTTAATCTTCGCGCCGTAGATGCGGGAACAGAATCACATCGCGGATGCTCGGGCTATCGGTGATCAGCATCACGAGACGGTCGATACCGATCCCGCAGCCGCCGGTGGGCGGCATGCCGTATTCGAGCGCGCGGATATAGTCGGCGTCGTAGTACATCGCTTCCTCGTCGCCGGCGTCTTTCTGATCGACCTGCTTGCGGAAACGCGCAGCCTGATCCTCAGGATCGTTGAGCTCCGAAAAACCGTTGGCGATTTCGCGGCCGGTGATAAAAAGCTCGAAGCGCTCGGTGATGCCTTCGACCGAATCCGACGCACGCGCAAGCGGCGATACCTCGATCGGGTAGTCGATGATGTACGTCGGCTCCCACAACTGCGCTTCCGCGGTCTCTTCGAAGAGCGCAAGCTGCAACGAACCGAGGCCGGCGTTCAGGAACTTCGGTTCGCTCGTGTTGACGCCGAATTTCTTCAGCTCCGTACGCAGGAACGCCGCATCCGACAACTGTGCTTCCGTGTACTGCGGCGCGTGTTTAAGAATGGCCTGGGTGATCGTCAGACGATGGAACGGCTTCGACAGATCGAGCTCGCGTCCCTGGTACTGGATGGTCGCGGTGCCGAGCGCATCGATCGCCGCCTGGCGAATCAGTTGCTCGGTGAAGTCCATCAGCCACGTGTAGTTCGTGTACGCGGCGTAGAACTCCATCATCGTGAATTCCGGATTGTGACGCGGCGACACGCCCTCGTTGCGGAAATTCCGGTTGATCTCGAACACCCGCTCGAAGCCGCCGACGATCAGCCGCTTCAGATACAGCTCCGGTGCGATACGCATGAACATCTGCATATCGAGCGCGTTGTGATGCGTGACGAACGGCTTCGCCGCGGCACCGCCCGGAATCGGGTGCAGCATCGGCGTTTCGACTTCCATGAAATTTGCGTCCGACATGAAGCGGCGGATCGACGAAATGGTCTTCGTGCGCGCGGTGAACGTCTTGCGCGTTTCCGGCGTGACGATCAGGTCGACGTAGCGCTGGCGGTAACGCATTTCCTGATCGGCGAGGCCGTGGAACTTGTCGGGCAGCGGCCGCAGCGCCTTCGACAGCAGCCGCAGTTCCGTGCAGCGCACCGACAGCTCGCCCTTGTTCGTGCGGAACAGCACGCCGCGCGCCGCGACGATGTCGCCGAGGTCCCATTTCTTGAACGCATCGTAGGTCGCCTCGCCGACGTCGGCGGGCGTGACGAAGAACTGGATCTGACCCGAACCGTCCTGCACCGTCGCGAAGCTCGCCTTGCCCATCACGCGTTTGAGCATCATGCGGCCGGCGAGCGCGACACCGAGGGCCTGCGCTTCGAGCGCTTCCTTGTCGGTGTCCGCGTATCGCGTCTGCAGATCGGCGGCGTGGTGGGTCGGCTGGAAATCGTTCGGGTAGGCGACGCCTTGCTCGCGCAGCGCGCGCAGCTTTTCACGGCGTTCCGCGATGATCTGGTTGTCGTCGTCGGCCGCGGCGGTCGTCTCTATCGTCGGTTCGGTCATGATGTTGGTCGGTATGCGGGAAAGCTGCAACTCAAATACCCTGTTTCAGGCTCGCGCTGATAAATGCGTCGAGATCGCCGTCGAGCACGCTCTTCGTATTGCTGATTTCGACGTTGGTGCGCAGATCTTTAATGCGGCTGTTGTCGAGCACGTACGAACGGATCTGGTGACCCCAGCCCACGTCCGACTTGCCCGCTTCGAGCTTGTCCTGCTCGGACTGGCGCTTGCGCATTTCCGCTTCGTAAAGGCGCGATTTCAGCATGGCCATCGCTTCGGCGCGGTTGCGGTGCTGCGAGCGGTCGTTCTGGCACTGCACGACGATGCCGCTCGGCATATGCGTGATGCGCACCGCCGAATCGGTCTTGTTGATGTGCTGACCGCCCGCGCCCGACGCGCGGAACGTGTCGATGCGCAGATCGGCCGGGTTGATTTCGATTTCGAACGAGTCGTCGATTTCCGGATAGACGAACACCGACGAAAACGACGTATGGCGGCCGCCCGACGAATCGAACGGCGACTTGCGCACGAGCCGGTGAATGCCCGTTTCGGTGCGCAGAAAGCCGTACGCGTATTCGCCTTCGACCTTGATGGTCGCGCTCTTGATGCCGGCGACGTCGCCTTCCGATTCTTCGAGCACCTCGGTCTTGAAGCCTTTGCGCTCGCAGTAGCGCAAGTACTGGCGCAGCAGCATCGACGCCCAGTCGCACGCTTCGGTGCCGCCGGCGCCGGCCTGGATGTCGATAAACGCGTTATTCGGGTCGGCCGGGTTCGAGAACATCCGGCGGAATTCGAGGTCTTCGATGCGCGCCGTGAGCTTCGCGACATCTTCGTCGCACGAGACGAGCGTTGCTTCGTCGTCTTCCTCGCGGGCCATGTCGAACAGATCCTGCGTGTCGCGCAGGTCGTTATCGAGCGACGAAAGAACGTCGACCACGCCTTCGAGCAGCTTCTTTTCCTTACCGAGCGCCTGTGCGTGCTGCGAGTCGTTCCAGACGTTCGGGTCTTCGAGTTCGCGGTTGACTTCGACGAGCCTTACTGCTTTGGCATCGTAGTCAAAGATACCCCCGTAGCTCGCCCGCGCGCGTGCGCAGGTCGGCCAGAGAGGCTTCGATCGCGTTGAGACGTTCCGCTTCCATGTCGATCTTTTGATTCGCCAAAAGGTGAAATTATAGCCGATTGACGGCCCGATCCGGCCTGCGCGGCGTGGAATTGGCGTGGAATTGGCGCGGATTTGCGGCGGGTTTCGCGGGTCGTTCGCGGGTTGCGGATACGCGGCGCGCGCGAGTTATCGTGGCTTGCCCCGGCTTGCCCTGGCTTGTCCTGCTTGCTCCGGCTTTGGGCGCGGCGTCTCAGTCGCGCCTACCCCAGCGCATGCTCGACGATCAGCTGCACGCGCGACACGCCGTTCCACGTATCGCGCGTGAGCCGGTACGCGACGGTCGCGCGCGCCGGCAGCGTGTCGGTATGGTTGAACCAGATCGCGTTGAAGCGCTGGCGGCCGCGCATGAGCTGCAGCTTCAGGTGCTTGTCCTTCACGAGCGCCTGCGACATCACATTGAATTCGCCGGAAAAAAGCGGTGCCGGAAAGCCTTGCCCCCACACAGCCGCCTCGAGCATCTCGACGAATTGCGGCGTGAAGTAGGCATCTTCGAGATCGCCGTCGGTTTCGACGGTGCGCGCGAGTGTGTCGTCGGACAGCCACTCGCGGCCGACCGCTTCGAACGCTGCCGCGAAGCGCGGCAGATCGGCGGCGGCAAGCGTCATGCCGGCCGCCATCGCGTGACCGCCGAAGCGCACGATCAGGTTCGGCTCGCGTTTCGAGATCAGATCGAGCGCATCGCGCAGATGAAAGCCCGCGATCGAACGGCCCGAGCCTTTGATCATCGTGCCGCTGTCGTCGGCGAGCGCGAACGTGAAAGACGGCCGGTTGAATTTCTCCTTGAGCCGCCCGGCGACGATGCCGATCACGCCCTGGTGCCAGGTGGCGTTGAACAGCGTGATGGTCGTGGCGCCGGCCGGGTCGATCGCGGCGAGGTCGTCGAGCGCCTGCTGCTGCATGCCCGCTTCGATTTCGCGGCGCTCGCGGTTCATCGTGTCGAGTTCCTGCGCGAGTTGCCACGCGCGGCCGATGTCGTCGGTCGTCAGGCACTCGATGCCGAGCGACATGTCGGCGAGGCGTCCCGCCGCATTGAGCCGTGGGCCGAGCGCGAAGCCGAGATCGAAGCCCGACGCGCTGCGCGCTTCGCGGCCGGCCGCGCGAAACAGCGCGGCGATGCCCGGCTGCATGCGGCCGTTGCGGATGCGCTGCAGGCCTTGCGCGACGAGCACGCGATTGTTGCCGTCGAGTTTCACGACATCGGCGACCGTGCCGAGCGCGACGAGATCGAGCAGCCCGTCGAGACGCGGCTCGGGGCGCGCGTCGCTGAACGCGCCGCGCTTGCGCAGTTCGGCACGCAGCGCGAGCAGCACGTAGAACATCACGCCGACGCCGGCGATGCATTTGCTCGGGAACGTGCAGCCCGGCTGGTTCGGATTGACGATCGCGCGCGCGGCGGGCAGGTCGTCGCCGGGCAGGTGGTGGTCGGTGACGAGCACGTCGATGCCGAGCGCGTTCGCCGCGGCGACGCCGTCGACGCTCGCAATGCCGTTGTCGACGGTGATCAGCAGATCGGGCTTGCCGCCCGGCCGCGCGGCCGCGAGCGCGACGATTTCGGGCGTGAGGCCGTAGCCGTATTCGAAGCGGTTCGGCACGAGGTAGTCGATCTGCGCGCCGAACATGCGCAGCCCGCGCACGGCGACGGCGCATGCGGTCGCGCCATCGCAGTCGTAATCGGCGACGACGAGCATGCGGCGGCCCGTTTCGAGCGCGTCGGCGAGCAGCGCGGCGGCCGTATCGCAGCCGTGCAAGGCGGCGGGCGGCACGAGGCGCGCGAGGCCCGTTTCGATTTCATCGGGCAGGCACACGCCGCGGGCGGCGTACAGACGCGCGAGCACCGGGTGCAGACCGTGACGGGTGAGGGCTTCGGCGTCGGCGGGCGGACACGCGCGGGTAACGATGCGGATCATGCGGCGACGGGGCGGCCGGCGTGGCCTGCGGAGAAATGGGTGGTCATTCGATGAACAGGGAAGCGAAGAGGCGCCGCCGCCAGAACTTGCGCAGATCGCCGCGCGTGACGGACAGCGTGACGGAGCCCGTATCGCCGCATAGCGTGAGGCCGAGTTCGGCCAGCTCGCCCGCTTGCAGCGCGGCGAGCGCGGGCGCGAGCCAGTCGCGCTCGAGCGCGGCGAAGGCGGTATTCCAGTTGGCCCAGTCCTGCGAGATGTAGGGCGTCGAGAACGGATCGAGTTCGATGAGCGTGGATGTTGCGTCGGCCGCTTGGGCGGCATGTGACGCTTGGGCTTGCGATTTCAGTTGCGCGAACGAATCCGGCGGTTCGGCCGTGGCCGCGTGCGCGGCGAGCGCGAGCCCGCGTGTCGCCGCGGCATCGGACAGGACATGCGTGAACGGAGTCGTCACCGGGCGCGCGACGCCTTGCGCGTGAAACCAGATCGAGTTGACTGCGGGCAGTCCGCGCGCTTCGCGTGCTTCGTTGACCGGGTGCTCGAACCAGGCCATCTGCACTTCGTTCTGCAATTTCATCCACGCGCGCGAGCGTTCGCCGCTGTGCGCTTCGTGCGGCAGCCAGATTTCGATGTTGCGGCCGCTCGCGCGCAGCGGCGACGCGCCGGCGAGCGTGCTGAATTCGTCGCTCGACAGATACCAGCGCGACGGCTGCGGCGCTTCGATGCGCACGCCGAGCTCTTCGATCAGCGGACGCGCGAGCGCGAGCAGCGTCGCGGCATCGTCATCGGACAGGTCGAGCGACGCGGGGTCGATCAGCACCAGGTGATCGTGCGCGATGCGCACATGGACCGGCTGCACGCAGGCCCAGCTCGCCGTTCCCGGGTTGCCGCCGTCGGCGAGCAGCATGTACGGGGCGAGGGGGGCTTCGTCGTCGGCCGAACGGGCGGTGGCGTTTCGTGGTGCCGCCGCGCTCGAACCCGGTAATGCGCCGAACTGGCGCGCGACCCATCGCTCATGCGGCAACGTACGCTGGAAGTCTTCGCCGATCACGCGCTCGACCAGCGTCGCGCGTGCGACGAGCCTGTCGAAGGCGGGGGTCTGGAGATCATGCAGGGCGGTGGAGGCATCGGCTGCGGACGGCAGCGCGAAAGGGATGAGCAGGTGAAGACGACGGGTGGCGGGCATGATGGTGCGCATTGTAGGGCAATCTGCGGCGCCGATCGATACGGGTTCTCGCTCGCCCTTTGCGTTTGGTGTGTCAAGACCTTCCTGTGGGCTTCGGCCCCGGCGTAACGCGCATGTATTGCCGGATATCAGGTTGCCCGAGCGCGATGAGATTGAGCATGGCGACCCCGAGTCGTCGGGCGAATTCGTCGTCAAGCGTGAAACCGAACTCGTCGAGCAGAATCGGTATCTCGAGCCTGCTCGACGTTGGGGCCGACGGACGCGATTAATCTTGTCGTCGAACACGAGCCTGAGTTCGACAAGCTGCTTCTCCATGTCCGCGGCGAACGCCGAGCAAGGTACCAGTTGTGGAACGAGTCGAACGGTGTGCAATCCCGTGTAATCGGCCTGGATAGGGTCATGTTTATGGGGGGTGGGCTACTGGCGACCCGTTCATGGGCGCGGCGGTACCACGCATCCGCTTTCAGTTCCGTTTCCAGCTGCGCTCCGCGATCGATGTCATGTGACCCCGATCGCGGATACTACCGGCCACACCATCTCAAAATAGCCCGCAAGTGGCCCGTAAAGCGTCCCTTCGGCCGATTCGGCGACAATGTATGGCAAACTTCGCCGTCGCTTTGCCGTCGATTCTGGGGCGCAAGACTGAAGATTCATCGACGCGGCGTGCTCGATCCGCCGCAGTGCTGAACCATCCGTCATAATTCGCGCCAAACCAGTACGCAGTAGGGCGCGGCCTGCATGCCGTAAGGAACCATCGGTATCTCGCTGAGCGATGGTTCCACGCTCGACGCACGCCGCGCAGCAGAACGCCGCAGTTGCATAACCCGCAGACAAGGACTCGCTTGAAACTTCCGTACGAATGGCAAATCGGCTGGCGCTACACCCGCGCCGGCAAGCGCACGACCGGCAACGGCTTTATTTCGTTCATCGCGCTCGTGTCGATGTCGGGCATCGCGCTCGGCGTCGCGGCGTTGATCGTCGTGCTGTCCGTGATGAACGGTTTTCAGAAAGAGGTGCGCGACCGGATGCTGTCCGTGCTCGCCCACGTCGAAATCTTCTCCCCGACCGGCTCGATGCCCGACTGGCAGCTGACCGCCAAGGAAGCGCGCCAGAACAAGGAAGTGATCGGCGCGGCGCCATACGTCGAAGCGCAGGCGCTGCTCACGCGGCAGGACGCGGTCAGCGGCGTCGCGTTGCGCGGCGTCGACCCGTCGCTCGAACCCGAGGTGTCCGACATCGGCAAGGAAATGCGCGCCGGCCGCCTGACGGATCTGATCCCGGGCGACTTCGGCATCGTGCTCGGCGCGGATCTTGCCGCGAGCCTCGGCGTGACGGCCGGCGACAAGATCACGCTGGTCGCGCCCGAGGGCACCATCACCCCGGCCGGCATGCTGCCGCGCCTCAAGCAGTTTACGGTGGTCGGCGTATTCGAGTCCGGCCACTACGAATTCGACAGCACGCTTGCGCTGATCAACATTCGCGATGCCGAGGCGCTGTTCCGGCTGCCCGCGCCGACCGGCGTGCGCTTGAGGCTCAAGGACATGCAGCGCGCGCCGCAGGTCGCGCACGAACTCGCGCGCACGCTATCGGGCGACCTGTACATTCGCGACTGGACGCAGCAGAACAAGACCTGGTTCTCCGCCGTGCAGATCGAAAAACGCATGATGTTCATCATCCTCACCTTGATAATCGCGGTCGCGGCATTCAATCTCGTGTCGTCGCTGGTGATGACGGTGACCAACAAGCAGGCCGACATCGCGATCCTTCGCACGCTCGGCGCACAGCCGGGCTCGATCATGAAGATCTTCGTCGTGCAGGGCGTGACGATCGGCTTCGTCGGCACGGCGCTCGGCGTCGCGTTCGGCTGCCTGATCGCGTGGAGCATTCCGTGGCTCGTGCCGATGATCGAGCATCTGTTCGGTGTCCAGTTTCTGCCGCCGTCGGTGTACTTCATCAGCGAGCTGCCGTCCGAGCTCGTGGCCGGCGATGTGATCAAGATCGGCGTGATCGCTTTCGTGCTGTCGTCGCTCGCAACGCTCTATCCGAGCTGGCGCGGTGCGAAGGTGCGTCCGGCGGAGGCGCTGCGCTATGAATGACCGTCCGAATCCGCAAGCCATGCTCAACTCCGGCAACACCACCGATCGTCATCCGTACGTACTCGAAGCGACCAGCATCTCGAAGGCGTTCGTGCAGGGCGGCCTCAATGTGTCCGTGCTCAACCACACGCAGCTGTCGGTGCGGCGCGGCGAGAAGCTCGCGATCGTCGGCGCGTCCGGCTCCGGCAAGAGCACGCTGCTGCATGTGCTGGGCGGTCTCGACGATCCGAGCGCCGGCGAAGTATCGCTGCTCGGCAAGCCGTTCACGAAGCTCTCGGAGCGCGAGCGCAACGATCTGCGCAATCGCGCGCTCGGCTTCGTCTATCAGTTCCATCATCTGCTGCCGGAATTCAGCGCGCTCGACAATGTCGCGATGCCGTTGCGCATCCGCCGTATGACCACCGAAGATGCGCGCCGCGACGCACACGCGATGCTCGAGCGCGTCGGCCTCGCGCATCGCGCGAAGCATCGGCCGGGCGAACTGTCGGGCGGCGAGCGGCAACGTGTCGCGATTGCGCGTGCGCTCGTCACGAATCCCGCGTGCGTGCTCGCCGACGAGCCGACCGGCAATCTCGACGGCGGCACGGCCGACACGGTGTTCAACCTGATGCTCGAACTGTCCGGCACCCTCGAGACGAGCTTCGTGATCGTGACGCACGACCAGGATCTGGCCGCGCGCTGCGACCGGGTATTGCGTTTGCGTGAGGGCGTGCTGTACGAGGAGCCGCCGGTTCCGGTCTGACCTACGCTCGCGAGGCTTTTCGCATGTGGATCGACACGCATTGCCATCTCGACGCTGCCGAGTTCGACGCGGACCGCGATGCGGTCGCGTCCGCGGCGCGCGACGCGGGTGTCGCGCGCATCGTGATTCCCGGTGTCGCGCGCGCCGCCTTCGCAGGCGTGCGCGAGCTCGCGCATCGCGTCGCTGGCGGAGCGTACGCGCTCGGCATTCATCCGCTGTTCACGCCGCAGGCGCAGGACGCCGATCTCGATGCATTGCGGATGGAGATCGAAGCGAGCCTCGACGATCCGCGCTTGATCGGCATCGGTGAAATCGGCCTCGACTATTTCGTGCCCGGCCTCGACGATGCGCGTCAGCAATTCTTCTATCACGAGCAACTGAAGCTCGCGCACGAGTTCGACTTGCCCGTCATTTGCCATGTGCGCAAGTCGCAGGACCAGGTGTTGAAGGGATTGCGCCGGCAGCAGGTGCATCGCGGCATCGCGCATGCGTTCAACGGCAGCTTCCAGCAGGCGCAAGCCTTTATCGATCAGGGCATGCATCTTGGCTTCGGCGGCAATCTGACGTTCGAGCGGGCGCTGCAGATCCGGCGTCTGGCGGCGCAATTACCGCTCGATGCGATCGTCGTCGAAACCGACGCGCCCGATATTCCGCCCGCATGGCTCTATCGGCAGCGCAATACGCCGGACCAGATTCCGGCGATCGGCGCGAGCCTCGCGCAACAGCGCAACATCGACAAACACGAGCTTGCACTATGCACAACGGCCAACGCGCACGCCGCGTTGCCGCGGCTCGCCCTTTCCTCTGCATAATCGCCGGCGGTGATGCGCGGCGGGCGCTGAGTGCCGGCGGCCGCGTGTGCTGATCCGCTGCTCTCGCTTGCCCCGCGCGCCATTCGATGGCGGTGGAGGGGGCATGCGGGCGGTATGGTGCGGATTTGCGTTGGGTGTCGTGGGGTTGCAGCAGCAGGCGGCGTTGCCGGGCGGGTTCGGCGCCGCGGGTCTGACCGCTGCGGCATGCGCCGCGATCGGTGTCGCGATCTGGGGCTTGCGTGACGCCAGTGGACGAGGCGCCGTGCGGCGTGCCGGCTGGTGCGCGGTGTGGCTTGCGGCGTTTTGCCTCGGCTTCGGCTATGCGGCGTGGCGCGCGCATGCGCGGCTTGCGTATGCATTGCCCGTCGAATGGGAAGGGCGCGATATCGAAGTGCGCGGGCACATCGAAGGGCTGCCGGTTTCGATGACCGGCAGCGTGAGCAAGCGCGCGAGCGACGTCGCTGGTAAGAGCCAAAGCGCGCGGAACGGCAACGACAAAGACAAAGACGAGGACAAAGACAAGGACAAAGACAAGGGCGACGAGGCCGGTATCAGCGCGGGCAACAGCGACGGCGCAGGCTTGCGCTTTCTCTTCGAGGTCGACTCGACCGACGCGCCTGTCGCGCACTTCCCGCGCAAGCTGCAGCTGTCGTGGATCGCTCGGGATGCGCCGCTGCCGCCAGGCTTGACGCCCGGTGCGCGCTGGCATCTGGTTGTGCGCCTCAAGCGCGCGCATGGCAATGCGAACTTTGGCGTGCGCGACGCGGAGGCGGCACTCTTCGCACGCAACCTCCGCGCAACCGGCTACGTGACGCGTCCTCATGCCGCGGCGCGCTTGCCCGGCGATGCGCGCGGCATCGGCGTGACCGTGGACCGCTGGCGTGCCGCACTGCGTGCGCGCATCGATGAGGTGCTCGCGGACACGCCGCATCGGGGCATTGTCGTCGCGCTCGCGATCGGCGCGCAGGATGCCGTCAGCGCCGCGGACTGGCAACTGATGCGTGCGACCGGCACGAGCCACCTCGTCGCGATCTCGGGACTGCACATCGGCTTCGTCGCGGGGCTGGCGGCGTGGCTCGCCGGTGCGATCTGGCGGCGCTCGGGCTTGGTCGGCGCGCGGTTCGGCATCGCGTGGCCGCTCGTGTTGCCGGCGCAGAAGGTGGCCACTCCGTGCGGTGCGCTGTTCGCCGCGTTTCACGCGGCGCTTGCCGGGTTCAATGTGCCGGCCCAGCGCGCGCTCTGGATGCTCGCCGTGGTCGCGCTTGCCTTCGTCAGCGGCCGCACGGTCGCGCCGTCGGTCGTGCTGGCGTGGGCGCTCGGACTCGTGCTGCTGATCGACCCGTGGGCCGTGCTCGCGGCCGGGTTCTGGCTGTCGTTCTGCGCGGTGGCGGCGATCCTGTTCGCGATGTCGAGCCACGCAGCGGTGCGTGCGGATAACGATAGAAGGCACGTGCATGGGCGGTCTCGATGATGAAGACGTGATCAACGCGGATCCAGCGCGCGAAGGCCTCGCGGCAGGCGATCCCGAAGAACTTGCCGCTCGGCCGGCGCGCCGCCCGATCAGCGCGGATGCGCCGGACGACGAGCGAAGCCCGGGCGATAGGCATGAACGTGTCGCTCGCGGCGTGCTCAAGGTGCGCCCGATCAGCATCGCCAGCGCATTGCGTCCACGGGCCCGCACGTTAATCCGCACCTTGGTCCGCACGCTCGCCGCACGCGCGCGAAGCGGCGCGCGCGTGCAGTTCGCGGTGACGGTCGCGCTCGCTCCACTCACGGCGTACTGGTTCGCGCAGATCCCGTTGATCGGCCCGCTTGCGAATGCGTTTGCGATTCCATGGGTCAGCATGCTGGTCACGCCGCTCGTGCTCGCGGGTGTCGCCTTGCCGGCTCCGCTCGACGCGGTCGCGTTCCATGGCGCGCACCGGCTGCTCGATGGGCTGGCCGCGGGTTTGCATCTCGTATCGGGGCCCGCATGGGCGCTCTGGCGGCTGCCGCAACCGGATGCATGGGCGCTTGCCGCGGCGGCGGCCGGTGTCGCGTGGTGTCTCGCGCCGCGCGGCTGGCCGATGCGCTGGGCCGCGCCGATCGCCTGGCTGCCGCTGCTCGTGGCGCCGCCGGTGGGGCCGCCGCACGGCACGTTCCGGCTGACCGCACTCGATATCGGCCAGGGCTCGGCGATCGTCGTCGAGACCGCGCATCACGCATTGCTGTTCGATGCCGGGCCCGGCCCCGAGTCGACGCATGCGGGCGAACGCGTGGTCGTGCCGTATCTGCAGGCAGCGGGCGTTGCGTCGCTCGATACACTCGTGATCAGCCACGCCGACTCCGATCATGCGGGCGGCGCGGCGGCCGTGCTCGAGGGTGTCGAGGTGCGTCAGTTGCTGGCCGCGCTGCCGCCCGATCACGCCCTTTGGCAAGGCGCTCGTGCCGCGGGCGCGGAGACGGTGCCGTGCGCGGCAGGGCAGCATTGGCAATGGGACGGCGTGGACTTCACGATGCTGTGGCCCGACGCGGGGCCGTTGCGCGGCAAGCCCAATGCGCATGGTTGCGTGTTGCGCGTGAGTGCGAGCCGCCATGCGGCGGGGCACGCCAGCGACGCTGCGGCGCAGGCCGACGCCGACCTCAGCGCCAACGTCGGCACCGAGGCCCGCGCGGACGCGAGGCCGCGCGTCGCCGCGTTGCTCGCCGCGGACATCGAAGCGCCTGTCGAACGCACGCTGCTTGCGCGCGATCGCGATGCGCTGCGTGCGCAGGTTCTGCTGGTGCCTCATCACGGCAGCAAGACCTCGTCGACCGAGCCTTTCCTCGACTCTATCGAGCCGCTCATCGCGATATTTCAGGTAGGCTATAAAAATCGCTTTCATCACCCGTATCCGGGTGTCTTTGCACGGTATGCGGCGCGGCATATCGAGTTGCCGCGCAGCGACGAAGATGGGGCCGTGCGTGTCGAAGCGAGCGCCGACGCGCTCGGCGCAGGGCAAGCCGTACTGACGCTCGAACGGTATCGACAGACGCGTCACCGATACTGGATGGATTGAAGCGAAGGGCGAAACGACGGGCGAAACGAAGGGCGAAACGACGGGCTAAACGACCTGGCGCGACCAGCGCGAGCCTGCGCATCAAATGGGCTCGCCAGCACCTCATTCGCACACAAGCGAAGCAGACCTCACCACAAAAAAACGGAGACATCCGCGCTTGAAACAGGTCATCCATTTTTCGCATGCGAACGGTTTTCCCGCATCGATTTACCGCACGCTCTTCGCCGAACTCGGCGACGCATATGAGCTGCGCTGCATCGAACGCATCGGCCACGACCCGCGCTATCCGGTCACGCGCGACTGGCCGCATCTCGTCGAACAACTGCTCGATGACGTCGAGCGCGCGTACGAGCAGCCGGTCTGGCTCGTCGGGCATTCGCTGGGCGGTTATCTGTCGCTGATGGCCGCGCTGAGAAAGCCGCAGTGGGTGCGCGGCGTCGTGATGCTCGATTCGCCGGTGATCGCCGGGTGGCGCAGCAACGTGCTGCGCGTCTCTCAGTGGACCGGACTCGACGAGCGTCTGTCGCCCGCCGCCGCGACGCGTACGCGCCGCACGCGCTGGGCGAGCCGCGACGACGCATGGCGGCACTTCCATGCGAAGGCCGCGTTCGCGCGTTGGGACGAGCGCGTGCTGTCGGACTACGTCGACTTCGGCACGCCGCAGTCGGCGGCCGACGGCGCGCGCACGCTTGCGTTCGATCGCCGCATCGAATACCTCATTTATCGGACGCTCCCGCATACGCTCGGCGCGCGCCTCGCACACGGCGTGCCGGTGCCGGTCGGGTTGATCGCCGGCACGCATTCGAAGGAGATTCGTCAGGTCGGGCTCGCGGCGACACGGCGTGCGACGGGCGGTCGTGTCGAATGGATCGAGGGCAGTCATCTGTTTCCGATGGAGAAGCCGATCGAAACGGCGCGCGCGGTGGAGCGGATGTTGCGTGAACTGGAGGCGGGTGGGCGGAAAGGGAACGCGTGATCCGGCAATGAAAGAAGTGCTGCTGCGATTGTGTTTGCATGGGACTGAAGTGGGCGCTCATGCGCTAACTCCCACCGACTCGCCGCACAACTCCAGGTAAGCGCTGAAGCGCCAACCCGGAGTAACGCGGCATGGGCCGAAGTAGGCGCTGAAGCGCTAACTTCCATCGACTCGCCGCGCAACTCCAGGTAAGCGCTGAAGCGCCAACCTGGAGTAACGCGGCATGGGGTGGGAGTAAGCGCTAAAGCGCTAACTCCCACCGACAAATTCAATAAAAATCGGACTCGGATCGAGCGTTTATTGCTGGGTCGGGACCCTGCTTTCAGGTATAATCCGTTTTTCCCGCGAGCATTCAGCGATGACCAAATATGTTTTCGTCACCGGCGGCGTAGTGTCTTCCCTAGGCAAGGGTATTGCCGCCGCCTCCCTCGCCGCGATCCTCGAATCGCGCGGCCTCAAAGTCACCCTCCTCAAACTCGATCCCTACATCAACGTCGACCCAGGCACGATGAGCCCGTTTCAGCACGGCGAAGTGTTCGTGACTGAGGACGGTGCGGAGACGGATCTCGATCTCGGCCACTACGAGCGCTTCATCAGCACGAAGATGCGCAAGGCCAATAACTTCACCACCGGCCAGATTTACGAATCGGTGATCCGCAAGGAACGCCGCGGCGATTATCTCGGCAAGACCGTGCAGGTCATTCCGCACATCACGAACGAGATCCAGGCGTTTATCGAACGCGGCGCCGCATCGGCGACGTGCGGTGAACCCGATGTCGCGATCGTCGAAATCGGCGGTACGGTCGGTGACATCGAATCGCTGCCGTTCCTCGAGGCCGCGCGTCAAATGAGCCTGCGCCTCGGCCGCAATAGCGCGTGCTTTGTGCACCTCACGCTCGTGCCGTTCATCGCCACCGCGGGCGAACTGAAAACCAAACCCACGCAGCACAGCGTGCAGAAGCTGCGCGAAATCGGTATCTATCCGAACGTGCTGCTGTGCCGCGCCGATCGCCGCATTCCCGACGACGAGCGCGCGAAGATTTCGATGTTCTCGAACGTGCCCGAAGACGCCGTGATCTCGGTGTGGGACGTCGACAGCATCTACAAGATTCCGCAGATGCTGAACGACCAGGGGCTCGACGGCATCATCTGCGAAGAACTGAAGCTCGCGCCGCAACCGGCCGACCTGTCGATGTGGGCGCAGCTCGTCGACAAGCTCGAACACCCGAAGCACGAAGTGACGGTCGGCATGGTCGGCAAGTACGTCGAGCTGACCGAGTCGTACAAGTCGCTGATCGAAGCGCTGCGCCATGCATCGATTCATACGTCGGCGAAAGTCAATATCGAATATATCGATTCCGAAGAGATCGAAGCGAACGGCGTCGACAGCCTCAAGCATCTGGACGCCGTGCTCGTGCCGGGCGGCTTCGGCCGGCGTGGCACCGAGGGCAAGATCGCCGCGATCCGCTATGCGCGCGAAGCGAAAGTGCCGTATCTCGGCATCTGCCTCGGCATGCAACTGGCCGTGATCGAATTCGCGCGCGACGTCGTCGGTCTCAAGGACGCGAACAGCACCGAGTTCGATGCATCGACGCCGAACCGCGTCGTCGCGCTGATCACCGAGTGGTACGACCGCGAAGGCAAGGTCGAGAAGCGCAACGAGGAATCGGATCTCGGCGGCACGATGCGCCTTGGTTCGCAGCGCTGCCCGATCAAGCCGGGCACGATGGCCGCCGAGATTTACGGCAAGGACGTGAACGAGCGGCACCGTCACCGTTACGAAGTCAACAACCGCTTCGTGCCGCAACTCGAAGCGGGCGGCCTCATTATCAGCGCGCGGACGCCGAGCGAAGATCTGCCGGAAATGATGGAGCTGCCGCGCGATATGCATCCGTGGTTCGTCGGCGTGCAGTTCCACCCGGAGTTCACCTCCACGCCGCGCGACGGGCATCCGCTCTTCAAGTCCTTCGTCGAAGCCGCGCAGCGGCACAATGCGGCGCATCAGCTGCAGGCCGGCGCGGAAGAGAAGAAAGAGGAAAAAGTATGAAACTCGCCGATTTCGAGATCGGGCTCGACAAGCCGTTCTTCCTGATCGCCGGCACCTGCGTTGTCGAATCGGAACAGATGACGATCGACACGGCGGGCAAGCTCAAGGAAATCTGCGCGAAGCTCGAGGTTCCGTTCATCTACAAGTCTTCGTACGACAAGGCGAATCGCAGCAGCGGCAAGTCGTTTCGCGGCCTCGGCATGGACGAAGGCCTGCGGATTCTTGCCGAAGTGAGGCGCCAGCTCGGCGTGCCCGTGCTGACCGATGTGCACAGCATCGAGGAAATCGAGCAGGTCGCGGCGGCGGTCGACGTGCTGCAAACGCCGGCGTTCCTGTGCCGGCAAACCGATTTCATCCACGCATGCGCGCGTTCGGGTAAGCCCGTCAATATCAAGAAAGGGCAGTTCCTCGCGCCGCACGACATGAAGAATGTGATCGACAAGGCGCGCGACGCGGCTCGCGAAGCGGGGCTGTCGGAAGACCGCTTCATGGCCTGCGAACGCGGCGTGTCGTTCGGCTATAACAATCTCGTGTCCGATATGCGCTCGCTCGCGATCATGCGCGAAACGGGCGCGCCGGTCGTGTTCGACGCGACGCATTCGGTGCAATTGCCGGGCGGTCAGGGCACGAGTTCGGGCGGCCAGCGCGAATTCGTCCCGGTGCTCGCGCGTGCGGCGGTCGCAACGGGTGTCGCGGGGCTTTTCATGGAAACGCATCCGAACCCCGCGCAAGCAAAGTCCGATGGACCGAACGCTGTGCCGCTGCACCGCATGGCCGATCTGCTCGAGACGTTGATCACACTCGATCAGGCTGTGAAGCGCACGCCGTTCCTCGAGCACGATTTCAACTGATGTCGCGCGCCGTGCGTCCCGTGTCCGGTCCGTCCCGATGCGGTGCATGCCTGTCGCGCACCAACCGATGCCCGTCGAAACGGTCGGCGCGAAGCAGCCCGAATCCGGCCTATCAGGCTCTGTTCGCGCCGCCCGGTTCACCGTAACGAATCCACCGTAACTTCTTGAGGAAACCATGAGTGCTATCGTAGATATCATCGGCCGCGAGATTCTCGATTCGCGAGGCAACCCCACCGTCGAGTGCGACGTGCTGCTCGAATCGGGCACGATGGGCCGTGCGGCGGTGCCGTCGGGCGCATCGACGGGCTCGCGCGAAGCGATCGAACTGCGTGACGGCGAAACGGGCCGTTACAGCGGCAAGGGCGTGCTGAAGGCGGTCGAGCACATCAACACCGAAATCTCCGAGGCGATCATGGGCCTCGACGCATCGGAGCAGGCTTTCCTCGATAAAACGCTGCTCGAGCTCGACGGCACCGACAACAAGTCGCGTCTCGGCGCCAACGCGCTGCTCGCGGTTTCGATGGCGGTCGCGAAGGCCGCTGCGGAAGAAGCCGGCCTGCCGCTGTACCGCTACTTCGGCGGCTCGGGCGCGATGCAACTGCCGGTGCCGATGATGAACATCGTCAACGGCGGCGCACACGCAAACAACAGCCTCGATATCCAGGAATTCATGATCGTGCCGGTCAGCCAGCCGACCTTTCGCGAAGCGCTGCGCTGCGGCGCCGAGGTGTTCCATGCGCTGAAGAAAATCCTCTCGGACCGCGGCATGAGCACGGCGGTCGGCGACGAGGGCGGTTTCGCGCCGAACTTCGGCAGCAACGACGAGTGCCTGTCCACCATCCTGCAGGCCATCGAAAAGGCCGGCTACCGCGCCGGCGAAGACGTGCTGCTCGCGCTCGACTGCGCGGCAAGCGAGTTCTACCACGACGGCAAGTACCAGCTGGCGGGCGAGGGTCTGCAACTGTCGTCGGCGGAATTCACCGACTATCTCGCGACGCTCGCCGACAAATTCCCGATCGTGTCGATCGAGGACGGCATGCACGAAAGCGACTGGGAAGGCTGGAAGCTCCTGACCGACAAGCTCGGCAAGAAGATCCAGCTGGTCGGCGACGACCTGTTCGTGACGAACACGCGCATCCTGAAGGAAGGCATCGAGAAGGGCATTGCGAACTCGATCCTGATCAAGATCAACCAGATCGGCACGCTGACCGAAACTTTCGCGGCGATCGAGATGGCCAAGCGCGCCGGCTACACGGCCGTGATCTCGCACCGTTCGGGCGAAACCGAAGATTCGACGATCGCCGATATCGCGGTCGGCCTGAACGCCGGGCAGATCAAGACCGGCTCGCTGTCGCGCAGCGACCGCATCTCGAAGTACAACCAGCTGTTGCGTATCGAGGAAGATCTCGGCGATATCGCGAGCTACCCGGGCAAGTCCGCGTTTTACAACCTGCGTTGATTCGCGTATTGCGCTTGGCGCTGATTCGATGTTAACTCGCAGTTGAGTGATTGACCCCGCCGCCCTGCGTTTAGCGCAGGGCGGCGCGTATTCACAGATCAAACCTTCATGCGCCTTGTCACTGTCGCTCTGGTCGTCCTGCTGGTGCTGATCCAGTTTCCGCTTTGGTGGGGGCACGGAGGCTGGCTTCGTGTTCACGAGTTGCGCGAAGAGCTGGACCAGCAGCTAAAGAAAAACGCGGACGAAAAGGTTCGCAACGAGCGTATCGAAGGCGAAGTTCAGGACTTGCAGAACGGCACCGCCGCGGTGGAGGAACGCGCCCGCTACGAAATGGGCATGGTCAAGGACAGCGAGGTGTTTGTGCAATTCGTGTCGCCGAACGCGCCGCTGCCAGCGTCGAATTCGCCGGCGGCAACGACATCGACGCGCGGACAGATGTCGGCGGCGCCGTTGCGCGTCGTGCCGAACCCGGAATCGCGGGCCAAGCCTGAAAAGAAACACGGCGCGAAGAAGAGCGCCAACGAAGACGCGAAGAAGAAGGGCGCGGGCTAGTTGCCGGCTATTCGTCGGATTGTGCCCTGCTATTCGTCCGCTTCCTGCCCCGTATTCCCGCCCCGTATTCCCGCTACTCGTCGGCTTTTGCTCCTCTGCTCCGCTATCACCAGCCCCATCCCCAGCCCGGATAGCCGTAGCCAATTCCGCCGCCCCAGCCGCTCCCCCAACCGCCGCTGGAGTAGCTGCCGAAGACGGTGACCGGCGGCGCGTAATACCTCGACCACGCCTGCGCCGCGGCTTCGGCCGCCATCGCCTGATCCTGTTCCGCCAGCACCTGCTTGTCGATCGCGTCATAGCGCGCCCGTTCTTCGGGCGTGAGCGGATGGGCGGCGGCAGTCGCTTCGAGCTGATCGGCCGGCAGGCGGCTGTAGATCGGTGACGGACCGGGCGGGTCCATCATGCATCCGGCAAGCGTCAGCGCACCGCCGGCGACGAGCAGCGCCGCGGTGCTTCGCGTCCGCGCGCCTGGTATCCGCGCGCTTGTCATCCGGGTGCTTGTCATCCGGGTGCTTTTCATCCGCGCGCTTTTCATCCGCCCGCTTCTCATCCGAACAGCCAGTGACGAAAGCATCTTCATGTCGGCCTCCATCAGTCTCAGTCGGATACCTAAGTAAAAGCGCGCGAACGCCTGTCTGTCAATGCCGCTGATCAGCCGCCGGCGCGACGCCC
Organism: Paraburkholderia sp. 2C; assembly: GCF_054589215.1. Lineage (NCBI taxonomy): Bacteria > Pseudomonadati > Pseudomonadota > Betaproteobacteria > Burkholderiales > Burkholderiaceae > Paraburkholderia > Paraburkholderia sp. 2C. The sequence goes on from NZ_BAAILL010000036.1 coordinate 274,688, forward strand.
TCGGACAGGCCGCTCGCGACGAACAATTGCGCGACATCGACCGGATCGAACTCGTAGCGCTGGTTGCAGAACTCGCAGTGAATCTCGACGTGACCGCGCTCCTCGATCACGCTGTCGACTTCCTCGCGGCCGAGCATCTTCAGCATGCCGCCGACCTTTTCGCGCGAACACGTACATTCGAAGCGCGTATTGGCCGGCTCGAAATGGTGCACGTTCTCCTGCCAGAAGAGGCGCCGGAACAGCGTCGCCGGCTCTTCGCTGAGCAGTTCGTCATGCTTGAGCGTGCCGCCGAGCGTGCAGACGCGCTCCCACGTATCGGCGTCGAGCTCGCCCGGATGCGGGACGATGCCGCCGTCGCCGGGCAGCTTCTGCAGCAGCATGCCGACCGCACGGTCGTTATTCGCGGCGAGCCACAGTCGCGTATCGAGCTGCTCCGAATGATGCATGTAGTGCTCGAGCACCTGCGCGATCGTCTCGAACGGGCCGTCATCGCCCGACAGCGGCACGATGCCCTGATACGGCTGCTGGCCCGGCTGCTTGTTGTGTGGGTCGAGCGTGATCACGCAGCGGCCGTGGCCGCTTGCGTTGATCAGCTCGGGCAGCGTCGCGTCGTTGCTGATGTGCCGTGCCGCGTCGCCCGAAAACTGCGCAGAGAACTTTGCCGTGGCGCGCAACGACAGATTCGAATTGCACTGCACGACGAGCATCTTCACCGGACCGTCGCCGTAGATCTGCATGATCAGCGTGCCGTCGAACTTCAGATTGGCGGACAGCAGCGCGCACGCGGCCATCATCTCGCCGAGTATCGTGCGCACGGGCGCCGGATAGTCCCGGCGCGTCAGCACCTCCTGCCATGTGTTGCGCAGCGAGACGATCTCACCGCGAACCGGTGCCGTGCTGAACATGAATTTTTGCAACTGGTCACTCACAACTTTCCCTCGATGATGTCGTGCGGCGGACGGCCGGTCTGTATGCCGGCGAACTCACCCGATCCGCACGAGCTGCTCCTTGTAGAATTCGCGGCGCGAGATATAGCTTTCCGCGGCGCGCCGCAGATTGGCGATGTCGGCTTCGGTCAGTTCCCGCACGACTTTTGCCGGCGCGCCGAGAATCAGCGAATTGTCCGGAAACTGCTTACCCTCGGTCACGACCGCGCCCGCGCCGACCAGACAGTTGCGGCCGATTACCGCTCCATTCAAGACGATGGCCTGGATGCCGATCAACGCGCCTTCGCGGATCGTGCAGCCGTGCAGCATCGCCTGATGGCCGACCGTTACGTTTGCTTCGATCGTGAGCGGGTAGCCGGGGTCCGTATGCAGTACCGCGTTCTCCTGAACGTTGCTGCCGGCGCCGATGACGATCGGCTCGTTGTCCGCGCGCAGCGACGCGCCGAACCAGATGCTCGCGTTCTCTTCCACGGTGACTTTGCCGATCAGCGTCGCGGTGTCCGCGACGAACACGCTTTCATGAACGGTGGGGGCTGCATCGCCAAGCTTGTAGATTGCCACTGGGTCTCCCGGGTGATCTGGGTAGGCATCGGCCGCTGCCGGCAAGGCCGCGTGTCGTGCGACAGCGGCGGCATCATGCCAGAGGGTTGAAGCGCGTATTGTAAACGTTTGTGCACATTATCCGCGTGATGCTCGGCTGGCGGCTTCGGGTACCATCGGACGCTTTTCCGGTTTGAGCCGTTGGTCCATACCGGTCCATACCGGTCCACTGACCGTCTGGCTGAGCCGTGTGTGCCTGGCCCTGAGCGTGATCCGCGCGTTCGCTCCATTCCATCGCAATGCAACCTGCCGTCCCCGTTTCCGCCGATCCGCCGACCCGCTTCCGCTGCGCACGTGCCGAGGCGCTCGACATCCTCCGTGAAGCCGATCCGCCCACGAAGGCACAGGCCGTGCGTGCGCTGCATGCACATGTGGCCGACGGCACCGCGCAATGGGACCCGTCGCGCCGGTTCGACGAGCCGCCGGGCTTGCCCGGGCGTCCGGCGCGCCCGGAACTGGTCGAGCCGCGCAAGCTCGGGCGGCGCAGCATGCAGTCGGAAGCGGGTCGCGCGGTGCTGCTGCACGCGCTCGCGCACATCGAATTCAACGCGATCAATCTCGCGCTCGACGCAGTCTGGCGTTTCGCCGGCATGCCGGCCGCGTTCTACGCGGACTGGCTGCGGGTTGCGTCCGAGGAAGCGCATCACTTTTCGCTGTTGAACGCACGCCTCAGGGAATTCGGCCACGCGTACGGCGACTTTTCCGCGCACGACGGTTTGTGGGAGATGTGCGACCGCACGCGCGGCGACGTGCTCGCGCGCATGGCGCTCGTGCCGCGCACGCTCGAGGCGCGCGGCCTCGATGCATCGCCGCCGATTCGCGCGCGGCTGCAGCAGGCAGGCGATCGCGCGTCGGCGGCGATTCTCGATGTGATCCTGCGCGACGAGATCGGCCATGTGCTGATCGGCAACCGCTGGTTCCGCCATTTGTGCGAACGCGCGCAGCTCGACCCGCACCAGACGTATCTGCGGCTTGCCGACGAATATCGCGCGCCAAAGCTGCGTGGACCGTTCAATTTCGACGCGCGCCGTGCCGCCGGATTCGACGAGGCCGAGCTGGCCGCGCTGGCGGGTCTCGATGGCCCGCCGGCGGCGGAATCGGATGAATCGGAAAAGCCGAAGCAATCGGCCGGAGACAATTGAATCGTCCCTCGATCGGGATCAGCAGACGCGCGCCACCTATCTCAATATAATCGAACGATCATTCTTTTTCTGTCAGGGCCGTCGATGACCGAATCCCGTTCAGAATTCGTTTCCGTCCGCGGCGTGCGTTTGCACGTACGCCGCTGGGGCCGCCCCGACGCACCGATGCTCTTCATGCTTCACGGCTGGATGGACGTCGCCGCGTCGTTCCAGTTCGTCGTCGATGCGCTTTGCAACAGCGTGGGCGGCAAATGGCAGGTCATCGCGCCCGATGCGCGCGGGTTCGGTCAGTCCGATTGGCCCGTCGCGGCGAACGGCGGCGGCCATTACTGGTTTCACGAATACCTCGCGGACCTCGACGCCTTGCTCGACCACTACGCACCGTCCGGTGCGGTGAACCTCGTCGGCCACAGCATGGGTGCGAACGTGGTCTGTCTGTATGCGGGCGTGCGGCCGGAGCGCGTACGGCGCGTGGTCGACCTCGAAGGCTTCGGTCTTGCGCCCGCCCGTGCCACGCAGGCGCCGCGGCGTCTGCGTGGCTGGCTCGACGAATTGCGCGACCCGCCGCGGCTGCGCCGCTACGCATCGCTCGACGACGTCGCGGCGCGCCTCGTCGCGAACAACCCGCGTCTCAAAGCCGACCGTGCGCGCTTTCTCGCGCAGCATTGGTCGAGGCCGGACGGCGAGGGCGGTTACACGCTGCTTGCCGACCCCGCGCATAAGATCCGCAATCCGCAGCTTTATCGCATCGACGAGGTGATGGCCGTGTGGGCGCAGGTCAGCGCGAAAGTGCTGCATGTCGAAGCGGCCGCGTCGCCGACGCTCGCGAGCATCGCCGGCGATATTCCGCTCGACGAATTCAAAGCCCGTTTCCGCGTCTTTCCCGACTGGCGCGAAGCGACAATCGACGCCGCCGGCCATATGGTCCATCACGACCAGCCCGAGCGCATCGCGGCGCTGATCGATGCGTTCTGTGCATGACTTTCTGCACATGACTTTTTGCGCATAAAAATTGCTGACTGACAAACACGCAGACACGCAAACACGCAAACACGCGCGGCGGGCTTCAACTTCCACGAAACACGCGTTGCGACTTCCGCTCAACGCGCGTTCAGCGCCGGCTCCGACGCGGCTCGAAGCAGCGCGAAGCGAGGTTCACAAATCCTCTGCGTGTGCTTAGTGCATTGCAGTAAAATGGTCGGACAATCTTTTTAAGATAGTGATGAGCGCCGTTTTGAACGCCGATCTGCATTGCCATTCCACCGTCTCCGACGGCGCATTCGCGCCTGCCGACGTGGCGCGCCGCGCGCATGAGCACGGCGTGACGCTCTGGGCGCTGACCGACCACGACGAGGTCGGCGGGCAGGCCGAAGCGCGCGAGACGGCGCAGGCGCTCGGCATGGGCTATCTGTGCGGCGTCGAGATTTCGGTGACGTGGGCGTCGCGCACCGTGCATATCGTCGGCCTCCACATCGATCCGGCGTGCCAGGCGCTGGTGGAAGGCCTTGAGCGCACGCGCAACGGCCGTCAGGCGCGCGCCGAGGCGATGAGCGAGCAACTGGACGCGCTCGGCATTCCGGACACGTACGAAGCCGCACTGAAGCTCGCGTCGAATGCGGACATGATTTCGCGTACGCACTTCGCGCGCTGTCTCGTCGAAAACGGGCATTGCAAGTCGACCCAGGACGCGTTCGATCGCTATCTCGCGGACGGCAAACCCGGTTATGTCGCGCACCGCTGGTCGAAGCTCGCGGACGCGGTGAAGTGGATCCAGCTTGCCGGCGGCGAGGCGATCATTGCGCATCCGGGGCGCTACGACTACACGCCGCTCGAATTCGATGCGCTATTCGGCGAATTCATCGATCTCGGCGGCAAGGCGATCGAAGTGGTCACGGGCAGCCATACGCCGGACCAGTATCGCGAATACGCGGACGTCGCGCGCCGCTTCGGTTTCGAGGCATCGCGCGGCTCGGACTTCCACGCAGCGGGCGAAGGCCGCGTAGAAATCGGCAGCCTGCCGCCGCTGCCGTCCGACCTGAAGCCGGTCTGGGAACGCTGGTTGTGACGCCCGCGCCGTATGGGCACGCACCGTGCGTGACTCATCGGCACTCCCGTTCACCGAACCGTCCGTCATCATGTCCCAATACTTCCGGCTCCATCCCGACAATCCGCAGCCGCGTCTCATCAAACAGGCCGCGCAGATTGTCTGCGGCGGCGGAGTGGTCGCGCTGCCGACCGATTCGAGCTATGCGCTCGGCTGCCGGCTCGACGACAAGCAGGCGGCGGAGCGTCTGCGGCGCATCCGGGGCCTCGACGACAAGGCGCTGCTCGCGCTGCTCGTGCGCGACCTGTCGGAGCTCGCGAGCTTTGCGATGGTCGACAACCGCCAGTACCGCCTTATCAAGTCGGTGACGCCGGGTCCGTATGTGTTCGTGCTCGAAGCGACCAAAGAAGTGCCGCGGCGTCTGTCGCATCCGTCGCGCAAGACGATCGGCCTGCGGGTGCCCGATCACGCGATTACGCTTGCGCTGCTCGAAGCGCTCGGCCAGCCGCTGCTCGGCACGACCTTGATCATGCCGGGCGAGACGCGGCCGCTCAACGATCCGGAAGAGATCCGCGAGCGCCTCGAGAAGCAGGTCGATCTGGTGATCGACGGCGGCGCGTGCGCCTGCGAACCGTCAACGGTGATCGACCTGACGGGCGAAGAGCCGGTGCTCGTGCGGGCGGGGCGCGGCAGTCTCGCGCCGTTCGGCCTCGAACAGCCGGCCTAGCGAACGGTCGACCTCACTGTGACGACGACAGCGGCGACGGCCACACCGGCGGCGACATCGCCGAGCACACGGGCCACCACAGCGGCGATAATTCGAACGTGATCACGCAAACCGGACAGACGCGGCAAGCCGCGTTGCTACAATAGCCGCGCTATGGAATCTTCCCTGATACAAACAATCGTCGTCTATGCGCTGCCGGTCGTTTTCGCGATCACGCTGCACGAGGCTGCTCACGGTTACGTCGCCCGCATGCTCGGCGACAACACCGCATACGTGCTTGGCCGCGTTTCGTTTAATCCGATGCGTCATATCGATCCGCTCGGCACGATCGCGATCCCGCTGCTGCTGTACTTCGCCACGAGCGGCGCGTTCATGTTCGGCTATGCGAAGCCGGTGCCGGTCGCCTTCGGCAATCTGCGCAATCCGCGCTGGGGGTCGCTCTGGGTCGCATTGGCCGGCCCGCTGTGCAATTTCATCCAGGCGCTCGTGTGGGGCGTATTCGGCGTGGCGCTGGCCGCGATGAATATCGAAGAACCGTTTTTTACACGCATGGCGTCGGCCGGCGTCGGCATCAATCTCGTGCTCGGCGTGTTAAACCTGTTTCCGTTGCCGCCTCTCGACGGCGGCCGCGTGGTGGCGGCGCTGCTGCCGCCGCGGCCGTCGATTGCGCTGTCGCGCCTCGAGCCTTACGGCTTTTTCATCGTGATGGCGCTCGTGCTGACCGGCACGCTGACGAAATTCTGGCTGCGGCCGCTCGTCAGTCTCGGCTACGATGCCGTGACCGCAATCCTGACCCCTCTCGTCTCGCTATTCTGATCAAACCATGTACCCAGACCGAATCTTCTCCGGCATGCGGCCTACCGGCTCGCTGCACCTCGGCCACTACCACGGCGTGCTGAAAAACTGGGTGCGGCTGCAGTCCGAGTACCCGTGCTTTTTCTGCGTCGTCGACTGGCACGCGCTGACGACGCATTACGAAACGCCCGAGGTGATCGAAAAGAACGTCTGGGAGGTGTTGATCGACTGGCTCGCATCGGGCATCGACCCCGCGCAGGCCACGCTGTTTATCCAGAGCCGCGTGCCCGAGCACGCGGAACTGGCGCTGCTGCTCGGCATGAGCACGCCGCTCGGCTGGCTCGAACGCGTGCCGACTTATAAGGAGCAGATGGAGAAGCTGAAAGACAAGGATCTGTCCACGTACGGTTTCCTTGGCTATCCGGTGCTGATGGCGGCCGACATCCTGCTTTATCGCGGCTCGCTCGTGCCGGTCGGCGAAGACCAGGTGCCGCACGTCGAAATGACGCGCGAGATCGCGCGGCGCTTCAATTATCTCTATGGCCGCGAGCCCGGCTTCGAGGAGAAGGCGCTCGAAGCGGCGAAGAAGCTTGGCGGCAAGCGCGCGAAGCTGTACCACGAGCTGCGCAACTCGTACCAGCAGGAAGGCGACGACGAAGCGCTCGAAAAAGCGCGCGCGATGCTGCAGGAGTCGCAGAGTCTTTCCATGAGCGATCGCGAGCGGCTGTTCGGCTATCTCGAAGGTTCGCGCAAGATCATCCTGGTCGAGCCGCAGGCGATGCTGACCGAGGCGTCGCGCATGCCGGGCCTCGACGGGCAAAAGATGTCGAAGTCGTACGGCAACACGATCGGCCTGCGTGAAGACGCGGAGACCATCACGAAGAAAGTCCGCACGATGCCGACCGATCCGGCCCGCGTGCGCCGCACCGATCCGGGCGATCCGGACAAGTGCCCGGTGTGGCAGCTGCATCAGGTCTACACCGATGAAGCGACGCACGAATGGGTGCAGAAGGGCTGCCGAACGGCCGGCATCGGATGCCTCGAGTGCAAGCAGCCGGTTATCGAAGGCATTCTGCGCGAGCAGCAGCCGATGCTCGAACGCGCGCAGAAGTACATGGACGATCCGTCGCTGTTGCGCGCAATCGTGGCGGACGGTTGCGACAAGGCACGCCGTTTCGCGACCGAGACGATGCGCGACGTGCGCGAGGCGATGGGGCTGTCGTACAACTGATGCGCGCGCGTTCGTGGCGGGCGGAGCTCGCATCGTGACCGGGGAGAATGGCGAACCGTCGTCGGGCGGCGCGGCGAAGGCATCGGTATCTGCATCCGCGCCGGTGCCGCACGGCCCTGGCGAGCCGTCGCGCTGGGTGCGTCGCTGGACGCATCTGGTTGCGCCGGGCGGCGCCGTACTCGACGTCGCGTCGGGAGCGGGGCGACATTCGCGCTGGTTCGCGGCGCACGGGCACCCGGTAACGGCAATCGATCGCGATGCCGACGCACTCGCGACGATGCACGACGCGGCGAACATCGTGACCGTTGCCGCCGATATCGAAAACGCGGCGTGGCCGCTTGCCGCCGACGCGGCATTCGCGGCGATTGTGGTGACGAACTATTTGCACCGGCCGCTTTTTCCGCAGTTGATACGCGCGATCGCGCCCGGCGGCGTGCTGATCTACGAAACCTTCGCGCAAGGCAACGAGACGGTCGGCAAGCCATCGAACCCCGCTTTCCTGCTCAAACCCGGCGAGCTGCTCGATACGGTGCGCGGCCAGCTTCGCGTGGTCGCGTTCCAGGACGGTTTCCTTGCCGAGCCGCGCCCTGCATTCATCCAGCGCATCTGTGCCGTGAAGGAATCGCGCGGAATGCGGCATGACGTAGCGGAAAGTGTTGCTTTTCCGCCCGGATTGCTGGTTCCCCCGCGTTACGATTTGGCCGGTTAATCCGCTACAATTCCGGTTTATTCAGTAAATTCAATCGAGTTCAATGGCAAACGAGACCCAGGGCGGTGCCGGCAGCACGCGCGGCGCACGCAGCGACAGTATTTGGATTCGCGGCAGCATTCCTGCCATCGTCACCCCGATGCACGAAGACGGCAGCCTCGATCTGCCGGCGTTCCGAAAACTGATCGACTGGCATATCGAAGAGGGTACGAGCGGCCTCGTGGTGGTGGGCACGAGCGGCGAATCGGCCACGCTGTCGGTTGAAGAGCACATCCTGATGGTGAAGACCGCGGTCGAGCATGCAGCTGGCCGGATTCCGGTTATCGCCGGCGCGGGCGGTAATTCGACCGCCGAAGCAATCGAGCTCTCCGCGCAAGCGAAAAAAGTCGGCGCCGATGCGACGCTGCAGGTTGTGCCGTACTACAACAAGCCGACGCAGGAAGGCATCTATCGCCATTTCGCGAAAATCGCGGAAACCGTCGACCTGCCGGTGATCCTTTACAATGTGCCCGGCCGCACGGTTGCGGATATGTCGAACGAGACGATTCTGCGTCTTGCGCAGGTGCCGGGCATCGTCGGCGTGAAGGAAGCGACCGGCAGTATCGATCGCGCCGCGCATCTGATCAAGGCCGCGCCCGGACACTTTGCGATTTACAGCGGCGACGATCCGACCGCGATCGCACTGATGCTGCTCGGCGGCCACGGCAATATTTCGGTTACCGCGAATGTCGCGCCGCGTGCGATGGCGCAGCTGTGCGCAGCGGCGCTCGCAGCCGATGCGAAAACGGCGCGGGAGATTCATCTGAAACTCCTGTCGCTGCATAAGAACCTCTTTATCGAATCGAACCCGATTCCGGTGAAATGGGTACTGCAGCAAATGGGCCGCATGGAAGGCGGTATCCGTTTGCCACTTACGCCGCTCGACGCGCGCTACCACGAGGTGGTGCGCACGGCGATGCGCGAAGCGGGACTGCCGGGCTAGAACGGACCGTATCGCGAGGCGTGTCGCGCAATGCGCACGCTCGCGTGACCGGCCGCACCGGCGCTTTGTTTAACCATAACGATCACGCCTCGTTCGGGATCCGAACCAGGCACGCGTTCCAGCGTCACGAAGGACCACATGAAACGTTCCGCTCTCTACATCCACGCAACGCGCGTCGCGGTCTTGACGCTTGCGGTGTCGGCCCTTGCTGGTTGCGAGTCGCTGAACGATGCGCTTCAATCGGACCGCGTCAATTACAAGGACACGCCGACGGCGCCGCCGCTCGCCGTGCCCAACGACCTGACGGCCGCGCAGATCGACCAGCGTTATGAGGCGCCGCCGGTCGGCACCGCGCTCGGCGGCGCGCCGCAGCGCGCGAAGACCGAAGCCGGCAACCTGACCGAAGGCGTGCCGACCGCGCAGGATCCGCTCGGCATGCACATCGAGCGCGACGGCGACCGCCGCTGGCTCGTCGTGGACGGCCGCTCGCCCGATCAATTGTGGCCGCAACTGCAGGAGTTCTGGACCGAAAACGGCTTCTCGCTGAAAACGAACGCACCGTCCACCGGCATCATGACCACCGACTGGGCCGAAAACCGCGCGAACATTCCGGACGACTGGTTCCGCCGCACGATCGGCCGCGTGATCGATTTCGCGTATTCGTCGGGCACGCGCGACAGCTTCCGCACGCTCGTTTCGCGCGATGCGAGCGGCGCAACCGATATCTCGATCACGCACAGCTCGATGGAAGAAGTGCTGACGGGCATGGACAAGACGTCGTCGAAATGGGTCGAGCGTCCGCGCGATCCGGCGCTCGAGGCGGCGTTCCTGTCGAAGCTGATGCAGAAGTTCGGCCTGACCGATGCGCAGTCGAAACAGCTGATCACCGATGCGCGTCCGGCGGCGGCGAGCGCGAAACTGGCCGGCGAAACGACGCTCGATCTGCCTGAGTCGTTCGACCGTGCGTGGCTGCGCGTCGGCCTTGCGCTCGACCGGACCAACTTCACGGTCGACAATCGCGATCGCGAGAGGGGCATTTATTACGTTCGCTATGCCGACTCCCTGCAGGAAGTGAAGCGCGACGGACTGTTTGGCAAGCTCTTTACCAGCGACCCGAAAAAATCGAAGAGCCCCGAATACCTCGTCAATGTGCGCCCGACCAGCGACACCATGACGCAGGTCGCCGTGGTCGATTCGAACGGGCAAATCGATACGTCGTCGGACGCGCAGCGCATCGTGTCGCTGCTCCATGCGCAGCTGAACTAACGCGGCCGTGCGGTTCGCCAGTCTGGGAAGCGGCAGCGAAGGCAATGCACTGGTCGTCGAAGCGCAAAGCGGCACGACGACCACGCGGGTTCTGCTCGATTGCGGTTTCTCGGCGAAGGAAGTCGAACGGCGGCTCGCGCGCATCGGTCTCGACGCCGCGCCGTTCGCCGCCATCATCATCACGCACGAACACAGCGACCATATCGGCAGCGCGTTGACGCTGGCCCGCAAATGGTCGGTTCCGTTGTACATGAGCTGGGGCACGGCCCGCGCGGTCGGTGCCGATGACGCGGACGTCGATCTGCGTGTGCTGTGGGGCGACGAGGCGGTCGCGGTCGGCGATCTCAGCGTGCTGCCTTATACGGTTCCACACGATGCGCGCGAACCGTTGCAGTACGTGTTTTCGAACGGCGCGTCGCGGCTTGGCGTACTGACCGACGTGGGCACCTCGACGCCGCATATCAACGCGGTCTTAAGCGGTTGCGACGCGCTCGTGCTCGAATGCAACCACGACGTCGACATGCTCGCGATAAGCCGCTATCCGGCGTCGTTGAAGGCGCGCATCGGCGGCAATCACGGGCATTTGAACAATGAAGCGGCGGCCGAAATACTCGCTTCGCTCGACCGGTCGCGGTTGCGTCATCTGGTTGCGGCGCATCTGAGCCAGCAGAATAATCTGCCGGAACTGGCGCAGGCGGCGATGGCCGCGGTGCTGAATGCCGCGGCTGCCGACGTCGTGGTGGCGTCGCAAGACAGCGGCTTCGACTGGCTGACACTCTAATTTCGCGTCGGCTGCCCGTAAGGGCGGCTCGACAAGTATCCAGCCCTAATCCAGCCCTAAAAACAGAACGCCCGCGACGATTCGTCACGGGCGTTTCTCCAACTGAAGCCGGCGGACGCGATGATTCGCGATGCGCCGGCCCGGCTTTCAACGATGTCAGTTGCGGTTGCCGCCGAAGATGCCGAGCAGCGCGAGCAGATTGACGAACACGTTGTAGAGGTCGAGGTAAATCGCGAGCGTCGCAGTGATGTAGTTCGTTTCACCACCATTCACGACGCGCTGCACGTCGAACAGCATGTACGCCGAGAAAATCACGATGGCGAGCACCGAAATGGTGAGCATCAGCGCCGGCAGCTGCAGGAACAGGTTCGCGACCATCGCGAGCAGCAGTACGATCACGCCGACAAAGAGCCACTTGCCGAGGCCCGAGAAGTCGCGCTTGCTGACTGTGGCGACCGTCGCCATCGCGGCGAAGATCACACCGGTGCCACCGAACGCGAGCATGATCAGCGACGGACCGTTCGAGAAGCCGAGGATGAAGCTCAGAAGGCGCGACAGCATCAGGCCCATGAAGAACGTGAAGCCTAGCAGCACGAATACGCCTGCTGCGCTGTCCTTGGTTTTCTGAATCGCGAACATGAAGCCGAATGCGATCGCGAAGAACGCGAGCATGCTCATCGCGGGGCTGGTGGCCGCGAACAGCGAGAAGCCCGTGGCGACGCCCACCCACGCGCCCAGCACCGTCGGCACCATCGACAGCGCGAGCAGCCAGTAGGTGTTGCGCAGTACGCGGTTGCGTGTTTCGACCGTGGTGATGGAACCACCGCGGCCAAAGTTATAGGGGGATTCGTTCATGGTTTCTCCTTGCGTCAGACGCAGTGTTACCCGGTGGTTTGCACGATCTGTTCTACGATGCCGGCGAGCGGGTTTGCCGCCAGTCACTCGACCCACCAACCCTAAGATAAGCGCGGCGCACAGGAGTTTCAATGCGCTTCGCGTCGATTGCAACCTTGAACGCGACGGCTCTTCCTTGGGTTCTGTAAGCAGCGGTGGATATTCTGCTTTGAGTCTTTCAATATGTAAGGGTTCAATCGCAATCATACCCTGGAACATGCTACAATAGCGGATTCATTTGAATTTGTAACTTCTTAATTTTTTGGAGTTTTTATGGCGATCGAACGCACTCTGTCGATTATCAAGCCGGACGCTGTGGCCAAGAACGTGATTGGCCAGATCTACACCCGTTTCGAAAACGCGGGCCTGAAGATCGTCGCGTCGCGGATGGTGCAACTGTCGCGTGCCGACGCAGAGAAGTTCTACGCCGTGCACCGTGAGCGTCCGTTCTTCAAGGACCTCGTCGAATTCATGATCTCCGGCCCGGTCGTCGTGCAAGCCCTCGAAGGCGAAAACGCAATCCTGAAGCACCGCGATCTGATGGGCGCGACGGACCCGAAGAAGGCCGACAAGGGCACGATCCGCGCGGATTTCGCCGACAGCATCGACGCAAACGCGGTGCACGGTTCGGACGCAGCCGAAACGGCGCGCGTCGAAATCGCGTTTTTCTTCCCGGAAGTCAATGTCTATTCGCGCTAAGCCGCGGTAGCACATTTGCCACGCATTTATCATGTAGTAACCACGCAGGAGCGGGCGCGACGGCAATGCGTTCATGCAGTGTGCTGGATGAGCGCAGTCTCGCACTGAAATGGCAGGATTCGATATGACGAGCAGTCCCACCGTCAACCTTCTCGATCTCGACGCCGAAGGGCTCGTCGCATACTGCGGCAGCCTCGGCGAGAAGCCGTTTCGCGCCAAGCAATTGCAGCGCTGGATTCACCAGTACAACGCGGCGGACTTCGACGGCATGACCGATCTCGCGAAGTCGCTGCGCGAAAAGCTGAAAAGCCGCGCATCGATCACGATGCCCGGCATCGTCAGCGACCATATTTCTGCCGACGGCACCCGTAAGTGGCTGATCGACGTCGGCAATAGCAATGCAGTCGAAACCGTGTTCATTCCGGAAGAAGGGCGTGGCACGCTGTGCGTGTCGTCGCAGGCCGGATGCGCGGTCAATTGCCGGTTTTGCTCGACCGGCAAGCAGGGTTTTTCGCGCAATCTGAGCACCGGTGAAATCATCGGCCAGTTGCGCATGGCGGAATTCGCGCTGCGCGCGTCGCGCGGTGTCGACGGCGGCCGTGCCACAGGCGGCGACGGCAAGGGCGAGCGCGTCGTCACGAACGTCGTGATGATGGGCATGGGCGAGCCGCTGCTGAACTACGACGCGGTCGTGCCGGCCATGCGCCTGATGCTCGACGACAATGCCTACGGCCTGTCGCGCCGGCGCGTCACGCTGTCCACGTCCGGCGTCGTGCCGATGATGGACCGGCTCGGCGCCGATCTGCCGGTTGCGCTCGCGGTGTCGCTGCATGCGCCCACCGACGATCTGCGCGACATGCTCGTGCCGCTCAACAGGAAGTATCCGCTGCGCGAACTGATGGCCGCGTGCCAGCGGTACCTGAAGGTCGCGCCGCGAGACTTCATTACTTTCGAATATTGCATGCTCGACGGCGTGAACGACAGTGAAGCGCAAGCGCGCGAACTGCTCGCGTTGACGCGCGACGTGCCGTGCAAATTCAATCTGATTCCGTTCAATCCGTTCCCCGAATCCGGGCTCGTTCGCTCGAAACAGGAACAGATCAAACGGTTCGCGCACGTATTGATCGACGCAGGGGTCGTCACGACGGTGCGCAAGACACGCGGCGATGACATCGATGCCGCCTGCGGCCAGTTGGCTGGTGCGATCAAGGATCGCACGCGGCTTGCTGAACGTATGGGGAAGGCGGCGAAAGTAATCGAGGTTCGCGCCGTGTAAGTGTGCGGGCCGACTGCAGTGCCTGTCTGGCGCGCGATCCGCGCACAGAAAAGCTGCACATAGGGGCGCACATTTTGTTATAAACGGTCTGCGATTGCGGCTTGAGCCACAGGCTCGGGCGGGTCGCACAAGAAGAATCGACGCGAAAGGATTTGGGATGAGTGAGCCGCAGCACCCGCAACCGCACGACACCGATAGACATGCCGGGCGTCCGGCGCCGGTCGCCGCTCCTGCTACGCTGCAGCCGGCCATGCAGGCGGGTAACGAGTCGCTTGCATCGGTGGCGGCGCGTCTTGCTCAGTTGCGCGAATCGAAAGGCTGGTCGATCGAAGATGTGTCCGCGCGGCTGAAAGTATCGGTCACCAAATTGCGCGCGCTCGAGGCGGGCGATCTGAGCCATTTGCCGGATACGACCTTCGCGCTCGGCGTCGTGCGCAGCTACGCGAAAATGCTCGGCGCCGATCCGGCCCCTTACACGCAGGCGCTGCGCCGCGAACGTGGCGTGCCGGCGCCGGACCTGACCATGCCGGCATCGGCGGGCGCCGACTTGCCGCGCGGCAAGGTGTCGCTGTCGCTTGGCAGCAACGCGCCGCGCCGGCGTTCATGGCTGTGGGGCGTGGCGGCCGTGGTCGTCGCGCTGATCGCGCTGGCGATGTGGCATACGAACGGGGGCGACTCGAGCGCATGGCTCGCGCGTCTGAAGGCGACCGCCAGCGGCGCAGGCTCGTCGAGTACAGCGGGCGGCGCAAGCGGTGCGGCCGCCAATGTGGCGCAGGGCTCGACGACGGCGCAGCCGGCCGATAAGGCCGATGGCGCCGAAGCATCGGATGCGCAGACCGCGGGCGCCGCGCAATCGGCGTCGCAGTCCGAAGAACAGCAGACGCAACCGGCTGCAGCGGCTCCGGCGGCGGTCGCGCCGAACGCGGCGGCAAGCTCGGCGAATCCGGCTACGGCTGCGGCCAACGCAGCCGTGCAGGCAAGCGCAACGACGGCGAATGCGGCATCGGCAGGCGCGACGCAGCAGGCCTTGCCCGCGGGCGCGTCGACGGTCGCGGTCAAGGTGACGCAGGACAGCTGGTTCAGCATCCGTCAGAAGGACGGCAAGGAAGTGTTCTCGGGCCTCGTGCACGCCGGCGACACCAAGGAAGTGAGCGGCGAGGCGCCGTTCAAGGTGACGGTCGGCAACAAGGCTGGCCTCGATTCGATGACGCTCGACGGTCAACCCGTCGATCCGGCCAAATATGCATCGGCAAAGGGGAATGTGGCACGCTTCGCATTGCCCTGATGACGTTTCGCCGCGGACAGCTTGTCCGCGGCTCGTCTGCGTCGCTGATCGCAGGGCTCGGGCGGCGCGAGCGGGCCGGTGACGCACACCGCCGTCACGCTTTCCGACCGATGCATGCGGCATAGTTGTACAACAGGATGACACAACACGAGCGCGCGAGCCACGCGAGACAAGGCGAGCCGCGCCGCTCAACCATGGTTTCATAGCGGGCTCCAACAGCAGATTTCAATAGCCGGCTCGCTGCAGAGGGCTTCATCGCCGGACTGCAGCAAACTGCGACAGCAGAGCCGGCTTCAAAAGGCACACTTCAAGGCGCAGCCTTCAATGGCGGGTTTATCGATGCACTCCGATTCCATGCAATCCACCACCAGTCAAATTTGTTCGTCCGAGCCGGTTTTCGGCGGCCATGCGCCGCGTCGCGCATCGAACGCGGTCGACGTCCGTTGGGGCGGCAACCTCGTGACGATCGGCGGCGACGCGCCGGTGCGCGTGCAGTCGATGACCAACACCGATACGGCCGACGCGATCGGCACCGCAATCCAGATCAAGGAGCTGGCGCAGGCGGGCTCGGAACTCGTGCGCATCACGGTCAACACGGCGGAAGCCGCGGCGGCCGTGCCCGCCATCCGCGAGCAGTTGGACCGGATGGGCGTTGCGGTGCCGCTCGTCGGCGACTTCCACTACAACGGTCACCTGTTGCTGCGCGACTATCCGGCGTGCGCCGAATCGCTGTCGAAGTACCGGATCAATCCGGGCAACGTCGGCCAGGGTGCAAAGCGCGATACGCAATTCGCCCAGATGATCGAAGCGGCTATCAGATACGACAAGCCGGTACGTATCGGCGTGAACTGGGGCAGCCTCGACCAGGACCTGCTCGCGAAGATGATGGACGAGAACGCCGCGCGCGCCGAGCCGTGGGAAGCGCAGAGCGTCATGTACGAGGCGCTGATCCAGTCGGCGATCGGCTCGGCCGAGCGTGCCGTCGAGCTGGGTCTTGCGCGCAACAAGATCATCCTGTCGTGCAAGGTGAGCGGCGTGCAGGACCTGATCGCTGTCTATCGCGAGCTCGCGCGCCGTTGCGAGTTCGCGCTGCATCTTGGGCTGACTGAAGCGGGCATGGGCTCGAAGGGCATCGTCGCGTCGACGGCGGCGCTCTCCGTGCTGCTGCAGCAGGGCATCGGCGACACCATCCGCATTTCGCTGACGCCGGAACCGGGCGCATCGCGCACGGGGGAAGTGATCGTCGGCCAGGAGATCCTGCAGACCATGGGCCTGCGCTCGTTCACGCCGATGGTGATCGCATGCCCCGGTTGCGGTCGCACGACGAGCACGCTGTTCCAGGAGCTCGCCTCGCAAATTCAAACCTATCTGCGCACGCAGATGCCGGTGTGGCGCGACCTCTATCCCGGCGTGGAAAAGATGCACGTCGCGGTGATGGGTTGCATCGTCAACGGGCCGGGCGAATCGAAGCAGGCGAATATCGGCATCAGTCTGCCGGGTTCGGGCGAAAATCCCGCCGCGCCGGTGTTTATCGACGGCGAAAAGGTCAAGACGCTGCGTGGCGAGCGCATCGCCGAAGAGTTCCAGCAAATTGTGAGCGACTACGTCGAGCGCCGTTACGGCCGCACCGAAGTGCTCAGCTAAATATCCGCGATCGAAATACAGATGACTGAACAGAAGAAAAAGCTCGAAAAATTGTCCGGCGTGAAGGGCATGAACGATGTTCTGCCGCAGGACGCCCCGCTGTGGGAATTTTTCGAATCGACCGTCAAGTCGATGCTCCGTTCTTACGGATACCAGAATATTCGTACGCCGATCGTCGAGCATACCCAGCTGTTCACGCGCGGTATCGGCGAAGTGACCGATATCGTCGAGAAGGAGATGTACAGCTTTACCGATGCGCTGAACGGCGAAAACCTGACGCTGCGCCCCGAAAACACCGCGGCGGTCGTGCGTGCGGCGATCGAGCACAACTTGCTCTACGACGGTCCGAAGCGTCTGTGGTACGTCGGGCCGATGTTCCGTCACGAGCGGCCGCAGCGCGGGCGTTATCGCCAGTTTCACCAGGTCGGCGTCGAGGCGCTCGGCTTCGCGGGTCCGGACGCGGACGCGGAAATCATCCTGATGTGTCAGCGTCTGTGGGACGATCTCGGCCTCGCCGGCATCAAGCTCGAAATCAATTCGCTCGGTCTTGCGCATGAGCGCGCGGCGCACCGCGTCGAGCTCATCGCTTACCTCGAGCAGCATCAGGACGTGCTCGACGAGGACGCGAAGCGCCGTCTCTATACAAACCCGCTGCGCGTGCTCGACACGAAGAATCCGGCGTTGCAGGACATCGCGCGCAATGCGCCGAAGCTGATCGACTTTCTCGGCGACGAATCGCTTGCGCACTTCGAAGGGCTGCAGCGCATCCTGAAGGCGAACAACATCCCGTTCACGATCAATCCGCGGCTCGTGCGCGGCCTCGATTACTACAATCTGACCGTGTTCGAATGGATCACCGACAAGCTCGGCGCGCAAGGCACGGTCGCCGCGGGCGGCCGTTACGATCCGCTGATCGAGCAGCTCGGCGGCAAGCCGACGGCGGCGTGCGGCTGGGCAATGGGCGTCGAGCGGATTCTCGAGCTGCTCAAGGAAGAGCAACTCGTGCCGGAGGAAGAGGGCTGCGACGTCTACGTGGTGCATCAGGGCGACGCCGCGCGCGACCAGGCGTTTATCATCGCCGAGCGGCTGCGCGACACGGGGCTCGACGTGATCCTGCACTGCAGTGCGGACGGTGCGACGGCCAGCTTCAAGTCGCAGATGAAGCGTGCCGACGCGAGCGGCGCGGCCTACGCGGTGATTCTCGGCGACGACGAAATCGCCAACGGCACGGTCGGCGTGAAGCCGCTGCGCGACATCGGCGCGGCTGGCGCAAAGAGCGAACAGCAGACGGTACCGGCCGAAGACTTGACCGAATTTCTAATCAATGCGATGGTTGCGTCCTCTGACGACGAGACCGACTGATTTCACCGTTTTTCGCCGCTTTTCGCGCGCAAAACAGTTGAAAACATTTGAAAACGGCTAAAGCATCAATAGGGAAGGAATCGCTTCGCGATGAGTTACCACGACGAACAGGAAACATTGGAAAGCGTGAAGGCATGGTGGGAGCGCTGGGGTAACGCGACCACGTGGATTCTGCTGGTGGCGGTCGTCGCGGCGGCGGCCTGGAACGGCTGGAACTACTGGCAGCGTCATCAGGCGGCCGAAGCGGCGGTGCTGTATGACCAGTTGCAGCAGGCAACCGCGGCCGGCGACAAGGCCGACAAGGCTACCGTCACGCGCATCGCCACCGATATGGAAGACAAGTTCGGCGGCACCGCTTACGCCCAGATGACGGCGCTTACCGCGGCGAAGGCGCTGTATCAGGCCGGCGACGAGCCCGGCGCGAAAGCGCAACTGCAATGGGCGGCGGATCACGCGAAAGATCCCGAATTCAAGCAGATCGCGAAGCTGCGTCTCGCATCGCTGCTGCTCGATGAAAAGGCCTACGATGCGGGGCTCGCGCTCGTCGAGCAACCGGACTTGGATGCTTTCAAGGGTGTGGTCGCCGACAGCCGCGGCGATCTGCTCGCCGCGCAAGGCAAGCGCGACGACGCGCGCGCCGCCTACAAGGTCGCGCTCGATGCGCTGCCGAAAAACGATATTTCGACGCGTCAGCTGATTCAGTTCAAGCTCGACGCGTTGGGCGGTTAAACGTCGTCGGGTGCTACCGCACCCGCGCCGCGTCCCGCCTTCACTTCAATGAATAAACCAGACATGCTTCGTTCACCGATGAATCTGCTGAAACGTTACGCCGTGCCCGTCGCCTGCACGCTCGCCGTGCTCACGATGGCGGCGTGCTCGTCGTCGAAAGACGAGCGCCGCGTGCCGACGCCGCTGACCGAATTCAAGCCCCAGCTCGACGTGCAGCAGACGTGGAAGGCGAGCGTCGGCAAGGCGGGCCGCTATATGTTCGCGCCGGTCGCGGTCGGCGACGCCGTCTATGCGGCGGGCGCCAACGGCTCGGTCGCGAAGATCGACGCGAAGACGGGCAACGATATCTGGCGCGTGAAGCTGAAAGACGACCTGTCGGCCGGCGTCGGCACCGACGGCAACCTGACGGCGGTCGGCGGGCTGAAAGGCGCGGTGAACGTGCTCGGACCGGACGGCAAGCTGCTGTGGCGAGGCACGGTGCAAGGCGAGATTCTGTCGCCGCCGCTCGTCGGCAACGGTCTTGTGATCGTGCGCACGATCGATGGCCAGATCATTGCGTTCAATGGGCAAACGGGCGAGCAGCGCTGGGTGTTCCGCAACCGCGCCGTGCCGCTTAATCTGCGCGTCACGGCCGGCATGACGTTCGCGGGCGACGCGGCGGTGCTCGCGGGTTTCCCGGGCGGCCAGTTCGCCGCGATCAACCTGCAAAACGGCGACGCGTACTGGCAGACGCCGGTGTCGTATCCGAAGGGCGTGACCGAAGTCGAGCGCATCAACGACGTGACCGGGCCGCCCACCCTGGTCGGCGCTGAAACCTGCGCGGTGACGTTCCAGGGGCAGCTTGGCTGCTTCGACGCGAACTCGGGCCGTGCGCTGTGGGAAAAGGCGTTTTCGAGCACGAGCGGCATCGCGCAGGACGAACAGGTGGTGGTGGGCGGCGACGACTGGTCGGTCGTGACCGCATTCGATGCGACGACCGGCAAGCAGTTGTGGCGTAACGAACAGTTGAAAAGCCGCGACGTCAGCGTGCCGACGCTGCTTGGCCACGCAGCGGTGGTCGGCGACTACAAGGGCTTCGTGCACTTCCTGTCGCGCGATGACGGTTCATTCATTGCGCGCATGAAAACCGATGGCAGCGAGATTACCGCGGCACCGGTGCTGGCAGGCGATACGCTCGTCGTGCAGACGCACGACGGCGATCTGTACGGGTTCCGGCCGCGCTAAGCAGGGGCGAGGCGCCTCGCGCGCCGTCGCCAGATGCGCCATCCTGCACGGTGACGCGAGGGCGATGCGCGCAATACGACGGCCGGAACGCGGCGCAACCGGCCCGTCATTGAAAGGCGGCCAAGGGGCCGTAGCCGGTCCGCAGCATTGAAGCTCGGTATTGGATTATTCCAGCATCGCCTCCCATGCCGCCGGCAATGCGAGCGCGCGATGCCATCGCGGCGGCGTGCGTGCACCGTGAGCCAAAGCGCCGCGACCGTGCAAGCCCGCCGCGCCGAGCCGGGTCGACCCGAGCCGACCTGCATCTCCATACGCCAGCGCCGTCCGCGCATCCGGAGCGGGCCGATTTCGTGCTAATTTGCGACAAATGAAATAGCGGCGACTCAATGCCGCCCAATGGTTGCGCGGGCAGCGACCCAGCGCGGGCCTGATCGGCCGTCTCGCCAGACCGGCGCTGAACGACCGTGATCCAGAAGCCCGCGCCTCACAGTGAACAACATCAGATGAAACCCGTTATTGCCCTCGTCGGGCGCCCCAATGTGGGGAAATCCACGCTTTTTAACCGTCTCACGCGCTCGCGCGACGCGCTCGTCGCGGACCTGCCGGGGCTGACGCGCGACCGCCACTACGGCGAAGGGCGCGTCGGCGGCGAGCGGCCGTATCTGGTCGTCGATACGGGCGGCTTCGAGCCGGTCGCGAAAGAGGGCATCCTGTACCAGATGGCGCGCCAGACGCGTCAGGCGGTCGAGGAATCGGACATCATCGTGTTCATCGTCGACGGCCGCAACGGTCTTGCGCCGCAGGACAAGTCGATCGCCGACTATCTGCGCAAGACGGGCCGGCCGATCTTCCTCGTGGTCAACAAGGCCGAAGGGATGAAGTACGGCATGGTCGCCGCCGACTTCTACGAGCTCGGTCTCGGCGACCCGCGCGCGATTTCGGCCGCGCACGGCGACGGCGTCGCCGAAATGATCGGCGAAGCGCTCGATGTTGCCTATGCGGGCCAGCCGGAAGAATCCGAAGAAGAAAAAGCGCAGCACGGCGTGAAGATCGCGATTGTCGGCCGCCCGAACGTCGGCAAATCGACGCTCGTCAACACGCTGATCGGCGAAGAGCGCGTGATCGCGTTCGATATGCCCGGCACGACGCGCGACTCGATTTACGTCGACTTCGAACGCCAGGGCAAAAAGTACACGTTGATCGATACGGCCGGCCTGCGCCGCCGCGGCAAGGTCTTTGAAGCGATCGAGAAATTCTCGGTCGTGAAGACGCTGCAGTCGATCTCCGACGCGAACGTCGTGATCCTTCTGCTCGACGCGCGCCAGGACATTTCGGATCAGGACGCGCATATCGCCGGCTTCGTGGTCGAGCAGGGCCGCGCGCTCGTCGTGGGCGTAAACAAATGGGACGGGCTCGATCCGCACGTGCGTGAGCGCACGAAAGCCGACCTGGAGCGCAAGCTAAAATTCCTCGACTTCGCGAAGTTCCATTTCATTTCGGCTGCGGAAAAGACCGGCATCGGCCCGTTGATGCGCTCGGTCGATGCCGCGTATGCGGCCGCGATGGCGAAGCTGCCGACGCCGAAGCTCACGCGCGCGCTGATCGACGCGGTGGAATTCCAGCAGCCGCGCCGCAAGGGGCCGGTGCGTCCGAAGCTGCGCTACGCGCACCAGGGAGGACAAAACCCGCCGATCATCGTCATTCATGGCAATGCGCTCGATGCGGTGACCGACACCTATAAGCGCTACCTCGAAAACCGCTTCAGGGAAACTTTCGCGCTGACTGGGACTCCATTGCGAATAGAGTTCCGATCGTCGACGAACCCTTATGCGGACAAAGGCTGAAAGCCCCGTGCACGTTGGGTTTGGCCGTATTGGGCCGAATTGGCAGGCAAAGCGCGCATAAAGGAAAATCGGCTATAGTGTAGCGGTTGACGGCGGATTTCTTTTTCTTCGTCGTCAATTAAGTCAACCTGCAAAAAAACACGGAGTTTGCTATGAGCAACAAAGGGCAATTGTTACAAGACCCGTTTTTGAACGCGCTGCGTAAAGAGCACGTGCCGGTCTCGATCTATCTGGTGAACGGCATCAAGCTTCAAGGGAACATCGAATCGTTCGACCAGTACGTTGTGTTGCTCCGTAACACGGTTACCCAGATGGTTTACAAGCACGCTATCTCGACGGTCGTGCCCGCGCGTCCGGTGAATTTCCACCCGGATTCTGAATCGTCCTAAACCTCGTCGCGGCCGGTCGACGCATCCCGCCTGACGGCGTTGCGCACCGGCCGCTTCAACAGCGCCCCACGCGGCCGCTTCCACTTTGACACCCGCCAATTTGACCAACGCAGCACTTGTCGGCATCGATTTCGGCAAGATCGATTTCGTCGCCAGCCTCGAAGAACTCAGCCTGCTCGCGCAAAGCGCGGGCGCCCATCCCGCCGTTACGCTAACGGGCCGCCGCTCGAGCCCCGATGCCGCGCTGTTCGTCGGCAGCGGCAAGGCGGAAGAATTGCGCCTCGCATGCGAAGCGAACGACATCGATCTCGTCATCTTCAATCACGCGTTGTCGCCGGCCCAGCAGCGCAATCTGGAGCGCTTGCTTAACAGGCGTGTCGTCGATCGCACGAGCCTGATTCTCGACATCTTCGCGCAACGCGCGCGCAGCCACGAAGGCAAGCTGCAGGTCGAGCTGGCGCAACTGCAATATCTGTCGACGCGTCTCGTGCGCGCGTGGACTCACCTCGAGCGTCAAAAAGGCGGTATCGGCCTGCGCGGCCCCGGTGAATCGCAGCTCGAAACCGACCGGCGCCTGATCGGCGATCGTATCAAGATGCTGAAGTCGCGGCTCGAGCGCCTGCGCCGCCAGCACGGCACGCAGCGCCGCGCGCGCGAGCGCAATCGTACGATGTCGGTGTCGCTCGTCGGCTATACGAACGCGGGCAAGTCGACGCTTTTCAACGCGCTGACGAAAGCCCAGGCCTACGCGGCCGACCAGCTGTTCGCGACCCTCGACACCACTTCGCGGCGCGTCTATCTCGGCGGCGAGATCGGACAGGTCGTCGTGTCGGACACGGTCGGCTTCATCCGTGAGTTGCCGCACCAACTGGTGGCCGCATTCCGTGCGACGCTCGAAGAAACGATTCACGCGGATCTGTTGCTGCATGTGGTCGATGCGTCGAGCGCGGTGCGCCTCGACCAGATCGATCAGGTCAATGAGGTGCTCGCGGGCATCGGCGCGGACACGATCCGCCAGGTGCTGGTGTTCAACAAGATCGATGCGGTGCCTGAGCTCGCGGCCCGTGGCGAGGCGGTCGAGCGAGACGAGTATGGTAATATTTCGCGCGTCTTTTTGAGCGCGCGCACGGGGCAAGGGTTAGACGCATTGCGCGCTGCCATCGCCGAAATCGCCACTGCTGAACATCTTTCGGGTGCTGACGTCTGGGTGCGGGACGAAAGGGTGCCAGACGAAGAGGGGCCGGACGAACATCCCCAGCCTGGAGCATTGCACGCCGATCGCCACGAAGACCACGAAGAATTTCACGAAGAGCACGAAGACCATCGCGAGCCCCGTGGGGTGACCGAGCCCGGGCATTGATCGCCCGCCTCGACCCGAACGGACTCGCACAGTGACCCATAAGCGGGTTTGCGCGGGTCTCGCGGGTCTGCGCGGGTCTGCGCGGGTCTGCGTATTAACCTGCGGACCCGCGACGGACTTCTCGCATTGAGATTGGCCTTTTTCCGAATTGCATCGACCCGCTGTCTACTCTGGTGAACGAACACAGGTGAACCAATACAACCAACGGAGTATCTGGCTGCGTCTGCGCGCCATGATGTCGCTGAACGACCCGCGCTGGGGCCGGGGAGACGGCAACGGCAATGGCGGCAACGGCGAGCGGCAACGTTCGAATGATTCGAAGCGCCCGCAGAACGGCAAAGGCGGTGACGGCCCGCCGGACCTCGACGAAATGTGGCGCGACTTCAACCGGCGCCTGTCGCGTTTCTTCGGCCGCAAGGGCGGCGGCGACCGCCGCCCCGACAACGGACGCAGCGCGCGCATCGGCGTGGGCATCGTCATCGGCGTGCTGATCGCCATCTATCTGGGCAGCGGTGTGTTCGTCGTCCAGGAAGGGCAGGCGGGCGTCGTGCTGCAATTCGGCAAATATCGCGGCACGGTCGAGCAGGGCGTGCACTGGCGCTTGCCGTACCCGTTCGAATCGAGCGAAATCGTCAATGTCGGGCAAATCCACTCGGTCGAAGTCGGCCGCAGCAATGTCGTGCGGCTCGCGAACGTGAAGGACGCGTCGATGCTCACGCACGACGCCGATATCGTCGACGTGCGCTTTGCCGTGCAGTTCCAGATTCGCAAGCCGGTCGACTATCTGTTTCGCAGCGTCGACCCGGAACAGAGCGTCGCGCAGGCCGCGCAGGCGGCGATTCGCGAAATCGTCGGCTCGCGCAGCACGAACGACGTGCTTTATCAGGACCGCGAAGCCATTCGTCAGCAGCTGACCGATGCGATCCAGCATTCGCTCGACGAATTCAAAACCGGCCTTGCGGTGACCGGCGTGACGATCCAGAGCGCCCAGGTGCCCGAGCAGGTGCAGCCGGCGTTCGACGACGAAGCGAAGGCGCGCCAGGATCGCGAACGCGCGAAGCGCGATGCGCAGGCCTACGCGAACGACCTGCTGCCGCGCGCGCAGGCGCAAGCGGCGAATCTGATCGACGAAGCCAAAAGCTACAGCGATCGCGTCGTCGCGCAGGCGCAAGGCGATGCGGAGCGCTTCAAGGAAGTCTATGCACAGTACTCGAAGGCGCCGGCGGTGATTCGCGAACGGATGTATCTCGACACGATGCAGTACATCTACTCGAACACGACGAAGATCTTCGTCGACAGCAAGGCGGGCAACAACGTGCTGTATCTGCCGCTCGACAAGCTCGTCGCCGATAACCAGCGCGCGGCGGCCGAAGCCGCGGCGGCAGCGGGCGGCGCAAGCGGCGCGGGTTCCACGGCGCAGGCAGCAAGCGTGCCTGGCGCACAGACGTCGCCGGGCACGATCATCGTCACGCCGCCCACCCCGCAAGCGGTTCCCCAATCTCCGGGCCAGCAGACGCCGCAAGCCGCATCGGGCGCTGCATCCGCGACCCCGGCCAGCCAGCCGGCCGGCGCCAGCGACCCGCTGCGCTCGCGCGATTCGTTCCGCAGCCGCAACCGCGAAGACGACCTGCAACAAGGAGCGCAACCATGAACCGGATCATTGCGCTCGTCATCGCAGTCGTGATCGTGCTGTTCGTCGGATCGTCGATGGTGTTTACGGTCGATCAGCGGCATATGGGCGTGTTGTCGCCGCGCGGCGACGGCGAGCC
>NZ_BAAILL010000036.1:300493-407345 GCF_054589215.1 Paraburkholderia sp. 2C
GCTGCCGCCGCCGCTGCAAACGGTGACGGCGGTCGACACGCGCATCCAGACGCTCGACACGCCTGACGAAGATCATTACGCGGCGGCCGACAAGACCGACCTGCTCGTGAACCCGGTCATCAAGTTCCGGGTGACGGACCCGGTCAAGCTCGTGACGGAAACGAAGGGCGACGTGCAGAGCCTGCCGGACCGGCTCGCGCTGATCTCGCGCGGCGCGCTCACCGACGCCTTCGCGAAGTACAACCTCACCGACCTGCTCGCGAAGCTGCAGACGGTCGGCGACGATGCGCGGGGCGGCATGGCGAAAGCGGCGGAGTCGCTCGGCGTGGAGGTGATCGATGTGCAACTGACGCGCGTCGATTTCCCCGCATCGATGGCCGACACCGTGTACAAGCGGATGATCGCCGCGCGCCAGCAGATCGCGAATCAGGAGCGCGCGCAGGGTGCCGCCGAAGCGGACAAGATCAAGGACGCCGCCGCACAGCAACAGCAGGCGCTGCTCGCGGACGCATACAAGCAGGCGCAGGAAATCAAGGGCGACGGCGACGGCAAGGCCGCGGCGATCGCCGCCGATGCCTACGGCCGCGACCCGCAGTTCTACCAGTTCTATCAGAGCATGCAGGCGTACCGGAACAGCTTCAAGCCGAACGACGTGGTCGTGGTCGATTCGAGCAGTGACTTCTTCCGCTTCATGCGCGGCCCGAACGGCGGGGAGACGACGCCGAGCGACGCCGCGGCGCAACGCAAAAATCATCAATAAAGGAAACGCCGCGGCAACCGGATCGCGGCAGCCTCATTCGCATGGACATAGCCGGATCGTTATTGCTCGCGATCGCCCTGATGCTGATCATCGAGGGGATGTTTCCCTTTGTGTTTCCGGTCGCGTGGCGCGATACCTTTCGTAGAATAGCGGAGCGCCCGCCGCACCATATCCGGATCGGCGGGTTGATCGTGATGGCGCTCGGCCTCGTGCTGCTGCTGATCGCGACCTGAAGCGCGTACGGCGCGCCCGCCCGGCGACGCGCTCCAATCTGAGTGCGAACCTCATCTGATTCTCCGGCGCGCCCCGCGCGCCTTGCACAACGTCGCAGGACCTATCGATGTCGACCTGGTTACTTCCCGAGAACATTGCCGACGTATTGCCGTCGGAAGCGCGCAAGATCGAAGAGTTGCGCCGGCGGCTGCTCGATCGCTTTCGCGCGTACGGCTACGAAATGGTCATGCCGCCGATGCTCGAGTATCTCGAATCGCTGCTGACGAGCGGCGGCAGCGATCTGAATCTGCGCACCTTCAAGCTCGTCGATCAGCTGTCGGGCCGCACGCTGGGCTTGCGCGCCGACATCACGCCGCAGGTCGCGCGCATCGACGCGCATCTGCTGAACCGCCAGGGCGTCACGCGCCTCTGCTATGCCGGCATCGTGCTCCATACGCGGCCGCGCGGCCTGCATGCAACGCGCGAGCAGATTCAGATCGGCGCTGAAATATACGGCCATGCGGGCCTTGAAGCGGACCTCGAAATCCAGCAGCTGATGCTCGACGCGCTGCGTCTCGCAGGCCTCGCGAAGGTGCGGCTCGATCTCTGCCATGCGGGCGTGCTGGCCGCGCTGATCGACATGGAACCGGCTGCGGCGGCGCTCGGCGAGGCGCTGTACGACGCGCTCGCCGGCAAGGACGTGCCGCGCCTTGTCGAGCTCACGGCGAACCTGAAGCCGCTGGTGCGCGACGCGCTGCGCGCGCTGCCGACGCTCTATGGCCACGCCGACGTGATCGACGAAGCGCGTGCGCGCCTGCCGAACGCGCCCGAAATCGCGCGTGCGCTCGACGATCTGACCTTCCTCGCCGCCCAGGTGGAAGGCGCCGAAGTGATGATCGATCTGGCCGACCTGCGCGGCTACGCGTATCACAGCGGCGTGATGTTCTCGGCGTATGTCGATGGTGTGCCGAACGCGGTTGCGCGCGGCGGCCGCTACGACCATGTCGGTCAGGCATACGGACGGGCGCGCGCCGCCACGGGCTTTTCGCTGGACCTGCGCGAAGTGGCGCGCATTTCGCCGATCGAAGCGCGCAGCAGCGCGATTCTCGCGCCGTGGCAGCACGACGACGCGTTGCGCGCGAGCGTCGCCGCATTGCGCGACGCGGGCGAAGTCGTGATTCAGGCGCTGCCGGGCCACGACCACGGTGTCGACGAATTCGCGTTCGACCGCGTGCTTGTCGAAGAGGGCGGCGCGTGGGTGGTGCGGGCGCGCGCCTGATGCGCGCGATCTGACGGACGCGGCGCCGCGGATGGGGCTGCCGGCGTGATCGCCCGCAGCATGGTGAAGTGCACTTGAATCCGCACCCGGATGCGCACCTGAGCCGGCCCCTGAGCCGGCCCCTGAGCCCGCACCCATGCCCTTGAACGCAAAGGGAAAATTTGCGACAAAAAACTCGGAACCTGCATCGAACCCAGGTAAAATACGTTTTTAACCAGCTCAAGAAACAACATGTCTGCCAGCGCAGTGAATGTGAACCCCGGGCGCAATGTCGTGGTGGTTGGGACCCAGTGGGGTGACGAGGGCAAGGGCAAGATCGTCGACTGGCTGACGGATCACGCGCAAGGCGTCGTCCGTTTTCAGGGCGGTCACAATGCCGGCCATACGCTCATCATCGGCGGCAAGAAAACCATCTTGCGCCTGATCCCCTCGGGCATCATGCGGCCCGAAGTCGCGTGCTACATCGGCAATGGCGTCGTGTTGTCGCCGGAGGCGCTCTTCAAGGAAATCGAAGAGCTCGAAGCCGCCGGTATCGACGTGCAAAAGCGTCTCTTTATCTCTGAAGCCACCACGCTGATTCTCCCGTATCACGTCGCAATCGATCAGGCGCGCGAAGCAAAAAGCGGCGCCGGCAAGATCGGCACGACGGGCCGCGGCATCGGTCCTGCGTATGAAGACAAGGTCGCGCGCCGCGGGCTGCGCGTGCAGGACCTGTTCGAGCCGCAAGCCTTCGCGGAACGTTTGCGCGCGAATCTCGACTTCCATAACTTCGTGCTCACGCAGTACCTCGGTGCGACGGCGGTCGACTATCAGCAAACACTGGATTCGATGCTCGGCTATGCCGATCGTCTGAAGCCGATGGTCACGGACGTCTCCCGCCGTCTCTACGACGAAAACCACGGCGGCCACAACCTGCTGTTCGAAGGTGCGCAAGGCACGCTGCTCGATATCGATCACGGCACGTATCCGTTCGTCACATCGAGCAACTGCGTCGCGGGTGCGGCATCGGCGGGCGCGGGCGTCGGTCCGCAGAAGCTCGACTACGTCCTCGGCATCACAAAGGCGTATTGCACGCGCGTAGGTTCGGGCCCGTTCCCGAGCGAACTGTACGACGCGGACAATACCGCGCGCCAGGCGCCGATCGGCTTGACGCTTGCGACGGTGGGCAAGGAGTTCGGCTCGGTCACCGGCCGTCCGCGCCGCACCGGCTGGCTCGACGCGGCCGCGCTGCGTCGCTCGATCCAGATCAACGGCGTGTCGGGCCTGTGTATCACGAAGCTCGACGTGCTCGACGGTCTCGACGAAGTGAACCTCTGTATCGGCTACAAGATCGACGGCAAGGATTCGGACATCCTGCCGCGCGGCGCGTCTGAAGTTGCGCGTTGCGAGCCGGTGTACGAAACCTTCGCGGGCTGGAAGGAAAGCACGATCGGCATCAAGGAATGGGACAAGCTGCCGGCCAACGCGCGCGCGTACCTGACGCGCGTGCAGGAAGTCGCAGGCGTGCCGATCGACATGGTGTCGACGGGCCCGGACCGCGATGAAACGATCCTGCTGCGTCATCCGTTCAAGGTGTAACCGATGGTCGAAGGTGTACCGATGATCTCGCTGAAAGACCCGCGCAACGACGACAAGAACCTTTGGGTCGGCTGGGACGAGTACCACCGGCTCATCGAGTTGCTTGCCCTCGCGGTCCACGAATCGGGCTGGAAGTTCGACAAGATCCTGTGCCTCGCGCGCGGCGGCTTGCGGGTCGGCGACCAGCTGTCGCGCATCTACGACCTGCCGCTCGCGATTCTCGCGACAAGTTCGTATCGCGAGGCAGCCGGCACGCAGCAAGGCGAACTCGATATTGCGCAGTACATCACCATGACGCGTGGCGAACTGTCGGGCAATGTGCTGCTCGTCGACGACCTCGTCGACTCGGGCGTCACGCTGGCCCGCGTGCAGCAGCATCTGAAGGACCGCTATCCGGCGATCACGGCCGTGCGCTCCGCGGTGCTGTGGTACAAGGCGTGCTCGAAGGTCAAGCCGGACTACCACGTGCAGCATCTGCCGACGAACCCGTGGATTCATCAGCCGTTCGAAGAATGGGACACGGTGCGTCCGCATAATCTCGGCGCATGGATCAAGCGCGGCACGCCGCACGACGCATGACGAAACCATGACGGCCTGACGCGAAGACGCGAACACGGTCGTTCAGGAACGTGTCGCCGCATCGTGAGCGACCGTAACGGAGCCCGGTAAGGGCTCCGTTTTTTTGTATGCGCGAATCACGTACAGGCACGGCACAACACGGCGCAAGCCCCGCGTGGCGCGGCATTCATGCATGAATGCGGAGCGGGAACATTGAAAAGACGCTGCTTGCGGCAGACTTCGCGAAAGTGCGATGCTAAACTTCGGACGTTCCAGACCCACGTAGCCTTTGCACAACATGCCGGACGGCTGTCTTTTGAGCCGGGTTTAGAATACCGCTCGTTTTTGCCGCCGAGGAACGGCTTCTTTTCGCGCTTATGACAGACAACCATCACGCGCCGAGGCAACCCATGCCCGCGCTCGCGATCGCTGCGATCGGGGTCGTGTTCGGAGACATCGGCACGAGCCCGCTGTATTCGCTGAAAGAAGCGTTCAGCCCATCGCATGGCATTCCCCTTACTCAGGATTCGATTCTCGGCGTGATTTCGCTGCTGTTCTGGGCGATCGTCGTGGTGGTCAGCATCAAATATGTGCTGTTCGTGATGCGCGCGTCGAACAATGGCGAGGGCGGCGTGCTTGCGTTGATGGCACTCGCGCTGCGTTCCTTCGATCCGCGCACCAAAGCGGCCGGACTCATTACGATGCTCGGCATTTTTGGTGCGTGCATGTTCTACGGCGACGCGGTCATCACGCCGGCCATTTCGGTGATGTCAGCAGTCGAAGGTCTCGAGATCGCCGCCCCGAAGCTCGCGCACCTCGTGCTGCCGCTGACGATGGTCATCCTGCTGCTGCTGTTCTGGATCCAGCGGCACGGCACGGCGGCGGTCGGGCGCCTGTTCGGGCCGATCATGGTGGTGTGGTTCGTCACGCTCGCGGTGCTCGGGCTGTCGCACATTCTGCAGTCCCCCGAAGTGATCGCCGCGCTCAACCCGTACTACGCCGTGACCTTCATGTCCGCGCATCTGCTGCAGGCGTACGTCGTGCTCGGTTCGGTCGTGCTCGTCCTGACCGGTGCGGAAGCGCTCTATGCGGATATGGGTCACTTCGGCGCGAAGCCGATTCGCGTGGCCTGGTATGTGCTCGTGATGCCGTCGCTCGTGCTCAACTACTTCGGGCAGGGCGCACTGCTGATGCACGACCCGAAAGCGATCGAAAACCCGTTCTACCTGCTTGCACCCGAATGGGCATTGCTGCCGCTCGTGGTGCTCTCGACAGTCGCGACCGTGATCGCGTCGCAGGCGGTGATCTCCGGCGCGTATTCGCTGACGAGCCAGGCGATCCAGCTCGGCTATGTGCCGCGCATGAAGATTTTGCATACTTCCGAACTGGCGATCGGGCAGATCTACGTGCCGGTCGTCAACTGGATGCTGCTCTTCATCATCCTGTGCATCGTAATCGGCTTCAAGAGCTCCGATAATCTCGCGGCCGCGTACGGCATCGCCGTGACCGCGACGATGGTCATCACGACCCTCCTCGCGTGCGTCGTGATGGTGAAGGTGTGGAACTGGAACAAGCTGATCGTCGCGCTGATCATCAGCGGGCTGTTGATCGTCGATCTCGGTTTCTTCGGCGCAAACCTGCTGAAGGTGGCCGACGGCGGCTGGCTGCCGCTGGGCATCGGTGCGATGCTGTTCTTCCTGCTGATGACGTGGTTCAAAGGCCGGATGATCGTGAAGGAACGCACGGCTGCCGACGGTATTCCGCTGATGCCGTTCGTGCAGGGGCTGCTCGCGCATCCGCCGCATCGCGTGTCGGGCACGGCGATCTATCTGACCGGCAATTCGACGCTCGTGCCGGTGAGCCTGCTGCATAACCTGAAGCACAACAAGGTGCTGCACGAGCGCACGATCTTCCTGACCTTCGTGACGCGCGATATTCCGTATGTCGAAGAATCGGACCGGTTGACCGTTAAAGATGTCAGCGACGGGCTCTTTCTTGTGAAGGCCGTGTACGGTTTCAACGAAACACCCGATGTGAAAGCGGTGCTGGAAGCCGTGGGGCGTACGAACGATATGACGTTCGAACTGATGGACACTTCGTTTTTCCTCGCGCGCGAAACGGTCGTGCCGACGCAGTTGCCGGGGATGTCGGTGTGGCGCGAGCGTGTGTTCGCGTGGATGCATCAGAATGCGGCGAAGCCGACGGACTTCTTTAGCATTCCGGCGAATCGCGTCGTCGAACTGGGGACGAAGATCGAGATCTGAGGGTGGCGCGATGCGGCGTGTGCGTGTTGTGTGTCGCGCGTGAGTTGTCTTGCAGCTCGTACGGTCAGTAAAGCAAAAGCCCATGCAGAACTTCTGCATGGGCTTTTTTGTCGACTGCTGGCTTTCGCCTGAGCTTAGCGCTGCTTGAGCTTCGCGAACGCCGCCGCCATCGCGCCGACCGGCTCCGGTTCGCGCGAGCGTTGCGGCCCGCGTGCACCGCCGCCGGCATTGCCGCCCGAGCGGCCTGCGCCGCCGCGATCGCCTTGCGCGCCCGCGCTGCCGCCACGCGCGCCCGCATTGCCGCCACTGCCCGCCGCGAAGTCGTCGTCAAGACGCATCGTCAGCGAGATGCGTTGCCGCTTCACATCGACCTCGAGCACCTTGACCTTGACGATCTGACCGGCCTTCACCACCTCGTGCGGGTCCTTGATGAACTTCGTCGACATCGCCGACACGTGCACCAGGCCGTCCTGATGCACGCCGACGTCGATAAACGCACCGAACGCCGCGACGTTCGTAACGACGCCCTCGAGCACCATGCCCGGCGACAGATCGGAAATCTTCTCGACGCCTTCGCGGAACGTCGCCGTCTTGAACTCGGGGCGCGGATCGCGGCCCGGCTTTTCGAGCTCCAAAAGAATGTCGCGCACGGTCGGCAGGCCGAAGCGCTCGTCGACGAATTCGGTCGGCACGAGACGCGAGAGCGCGTCGCGATTGCCGAGCACATCACCGACCTGCTTGCTGATTTTCGCCAGCATCCGCTCGACGAGCGGATACGCTTCCGGGTGCACCGACGAACGGTCGAGCGGGTTCTCGCCGCCGTTGATGCGCAGAAAGCCTGCTGCCTGCTCGAACGTCTTGTCGCCGAGGCGCGGCACCTTGCGCAGATGCTCGCGCGACGGGAACGGCCCGTTCGCATCGCGATAGTCGACGATATTGCGCGCGAGCGTCGAATTGAGGCCCGACACGCGCGCCAGCAACGCAACCGATGCGGTGTTCGCATCGACGCCGACCGCGTTCACGCAATCTTCGACGACCGCGTCAAGCGAACGCGCGAGTTCGCGCTGGTTCACGTCGTGCTGATACTGGCCGACGCCGATCGCCTTCGGCTCGATCTTGACGAGCTCGGCAAGCGGGTCTTGCAGACGCCGCGCAATCGACACCGCGCCACGCAGCGAGACATCGAGGTCGGGAAACTCTTTTGCGGCCAGTTCGGATGCCGAATAAACCGATGCACCGGCTTCGGACACAACGATTTTTTGCAGCTTCAGCTCCGGATGCCGCGCGATCAGCTCGCTGGCGAGCTTGTCCGTTTCGCGCGACGCGGTGCCGTTGCCGATGCTGATCAGCTCCGCCTGGCACTGCGCGGCAATGCGCGCCAGCTTCGCAATCGAGCCGTCCCAGTCGCGACGCGGCTCATGCGGGTAAATGGTATCGGTGGCCAGCACCTTGCCCGTGCGATCGACGACCGCAACTTTCACGCCGGTACGCAGGCCCGGGTCGAGGCCGATCACCGCCTTCGGGCCGGCCGGCGCCGCCAGCAGCAGGTCTTTCAGATTGCGCGCGAACACGCGAATCGCTTCGTGCTCGGCCTCTTCGCGCAGGTTCGTGAGCAGTTCGTTTTCGATATGCGGCTGCACCTTCACGCGCCAGCACCAGCGGCAGACGTCGGAGAGCCACTTGTCGGCCGGGCGCGCCTGGTTCGCGATGCCGAAGTGGCGCGCGATCATGGCCTCGCCCGGATGCGGCACCTGCGCGTCGAGCTCTTCGCCCAAACCCAGCTTCACGAGCAGCACGCCCGCGTTGCGGCCGCGGAAGAGGGCCAGCGCGCGATGCGACGGCACGGTCTTGATGGTTTCGGCGTAGTCGTAGTAGTCGCGGAATTTCTCGCCTTCTTCGCCCTCCTTGCCCTCGATCACCGACGACGACACGACGCCCTGGTTAAAGAGGTAATCGCGCACCTTGCCGAGCAGCTCCGCGGTTTCGCCGAACTGCTCGGAGAGAATATCGCGCGCGCCGTCGAGCGCCGCCTTCACGTCGGCGACGCCTTTATCGGCGTCCACATACGGCGCGGCTTCGCTTTGCGGATCGAGCAGCGGATTGGCCAGCAGCGCCTGTGCAAGCGGCTCGAGACCGGCTTCGCGCGCGATCTGCGCACGCGTGCGGCGCTTCGGCTTGTAAGGCAGATAAAGGTCTTCGAGCACCTGTTTGCTGTCGGCGGCTTCGATGGCCGTGCGCAGCTCGTCGGTGAGCTTGCCTTGCTCGTCGATGCTGGCGATGATGGCCGCGCGCCGGTCTTCGAGTTCGCGCAGATAGAGCAGGCGTTCTTCGAGATTGCGCAGTTGCGTATCGTCGAGATTGCCGGTGACTTCCTTCCGGTATCGGGCGATAAACGGAACGGTCGAACCTTCATCGAGGAGTTGCACTGCCGCTGCCACCTGGCGAGGCTGGACAGACAGTTCGGTGGCAATGCGCTGGACGATCTTGAGTGCTACGGTTTCCGTCATAAGAGCTTGATGTTCGTGCCGGATCGATCTGGGCCGCCTCGCGGCGCGCGGCGGAATGCTGCGTCGGGTTCCATCGGCGCGCGGCGGCCGGGGTTGCTGAGACTGCCGTAGAGCAGGGCGAAACTGGGCAAAACGGGATGAAGCAATGCATGAAGCAGCGGGGCATTTTGCCATAAATGCCGGGTCGCTCAAGTGCAGGATGTTAGAATTTCGGGCATGTCCCGTTGCCCATCTACGACGTTGCTCACCTTCCGTTTTCCACGCGCCGCGCGTGTTCCGGCCGCTCGGTTACTGTTCGCGTTACCGTTCGCGTCGTCGTTCGTGTCACCGTCGTTCGCGCGGGTGTTCGCCTCGTGGTTTTGCGCATCGTCCGCGCTTTTGCCGGCCGCCGTCAAGCGTGCGGGCGGCGCGGGCCTGATCGCTGCCTGCGCGCTCTACGCAGCGCTTGCCATGCCGCTGCCTGCGCGCGCGCAGGAGCCGGCGCTCGCGGCGCCGGGCGCCACGTCCGGCAGCGCCGGGACCGGGCAGGACGCCGATGCCGCCGATGCCGCCGATGCAACGCAGGTGTCGTCCGTGGATCAGGCTTTCGACGCACGTCAGAAAGAACTCGACGATCGCAGCACGGAAAACAACTACCAGTTCGCGGTCGAGCGTCACAACTGCTACGACACGTTCTTCGTCAATCATTGCCTGAACAAGGCGCGCGACAAGATGCGTGCGATCCAGGCCGACATTCGCAGCCAGCAACTGTCGCTCGACGACGAAAAGCGCGCCGAGCACGCACGCCAGCGCGACCAGCAGCAGGCGCTCAGGCAGGCGCAGGACGAAGCGAACGCGCCGCAGCGTGCCGCGCAGGACGCGCGTAACCAGCAGGCCTTCGAAGACAAGCAGCGTCAGCATGCGCTCGATCAGGCGCAGCGCCAGTCGGAAGCGCCGCAGCGTGCGGCCAACGAGCAGGCGTACGAGCAGAAACAGCGCCAGCATGCGATCGATCAGGCGCAGCGCGGCATCAGCCCGACGCAGGCGGCCGCCAATCAGAAGGCGTACGATCAGAAGCAGGCGGACTTCCAGCGTCAGCTCGACGAGGCGCATCAGCAGGCCGAGCAGAAGGCGCAGGAACGTACCGAGAAACAGCAGCGCTACCAGCAGAAGCAGATCGACGCCGCGCAGCACAAGAAAGATGTTGAAGCCCGCCAGAAGCAGGCGGCGGAAAAAGCGCAGCAGAAGCAACAAGACGAACTGAAGCAGCAACAGCAGCTCGAACAACAGCAAAAGCAGCAGCAATAGCAACAGCAGCAGCCGTAGCAGCGACAGCAGTAACGCGTTTCAGGCCGGATAGCAACCTCGAGCGGGACGCGCGTGACAGTGGCAACCTCGGCAGATGCGCCGGCGCCTCGATCGCCGGAAAACGCCGCCGGAGTTCATGAAGCCGCGCGCGCTTCGCCCATTCTGGAGAGGAGGCGAGCATGCGCGCTCATCACGTCAACGCGGAAACCCTTCGCGACCGCATTCTGCAACTGGAATCGGAGCATAGTGGGCTTGATCGGCTGATCGACAGAATGTCGGAAGAGCCCGGCATCGACGACCTTGCGCTGCAGCGCTTGAAGAAACGCAAGCTCAAGCTGAAGGACACCATCATCCTGCTGCAATTGCAGCTCGAACCGGACGCGCACAGCTGAGTGCGGGACCTGGCAGGCGCCCGGGTCGACCACGCTTTCGCGAAGCTGACGCCCGAATTTGCAGGAACCGCTTGCCTTGAATGCACCACTCGATTCTTCGTCCCGCGGCACGCCGGATGAGGCGGCTCATGGGGCCGCCGATGTGCCCGGCGCTGTGCCCCATAAGGCGTCGCCTACCGCGCCTGGCATGAGCGCCAAAGATGCCGCGCGCGCCGAGCGCAATGCCGCGGGCATGGCGCTCGCCTCGTCACTCACGCCTCGGCGCGCCGCCGAACTCAACGATATCTTCGCCGCTGACGGTCTGCTCGCGAGACAGATCGACGGTTACCGGTCGCGCGCATCGCAAATCGAAATGGCGCGTGCGGTCGCGGCCGCGCTCGAAGCATCGGGCCGCGCCATGCCCGAGCCGGCCATGTTCGACGTGCAACAGCGACCTGCGCGGCGCTTGCAGTCGTCTGCTTCGTCTGCTTCGTCGGCTTCGTCCGGTCAGCAGCGTGGCGCGCAAGACGGCGGCGCCGCAGCGTCGGACGCCGACGCGAAAAACGAAGACACCGGCGAAAACACACTGATCGTCGAAGCGGGCACCGGTACCGGCAAGACCTATGCGTATCTCGTGCCCGCCATGCTGTGGGGCGGCAAGGTGATCGTCTCCACCGGCACCAAGCACCTGCAGGACCAGCTCTTCCAGCGCGATATCCCGACGGTGCGCGATGCGCTCGCGGTGCCTGTCTCCGTGGCGATGCTCAAGGGCCGCGCGAACTATCTGTGCCACTACTATCTGCAGCGCACGGCCGACAATGGCCGCTTGCCGTCGCGTCAGGAGACGTCGTATCTGCAGGAGATCGTGCGTTTCGCAAAGATCACGCGCACGGGCGACAAGGCGGAGCTCGCAAGCGTGCCCGAGACTGCCGCGGTCTGGTCGATGGTGACGTCGACGCGCGATAACTGCCTGGGCCAGGAGTGCCCGCATTACAAGGAATGCTTCGTGATGCAGGCGCGCCGCGAAGCGCAGCAGGCCGATCTCGTCGTCGTCAATCACCATCTGTTCTTCGCCGATATCATGCTGCGCGATACCGGCATGGCCGAACTGCTGCCGACCGCGAATACGATCGTCTTCGACGAAGCGCATCAGTTGCCGGAAACCGCGACGCTCTTTTTCGGCGAGACGTTGTCCACCGCGCAATTGCTCGAACTTGCGCGCGATTCGGTCGCGGAAGGCCTCTCGAATGCGCGCGACGCGGTCGACTGGGTGACGCTCGGCGCCGCGCTCGAACGCGCGACGCGCGATGTGCGACTCACGTTCAAGGAAGATTCGCTGCGCGTATCGGTGGGCCAGTTGCCCGACGATCATCCGCTCTTTGCCGCGCTCGATGC
Organism: Paraburkholderia sp. 2C; assembly: GCF_054589215.1. Classification (NCBI taxonomy): domain Bacteria; kingdom Pseudomonadati; phylum Pseudomonadota; class Betaproteobacteria; order Burkholderiales; family Burkholderiaceae; genus Paraburkholderia; species Paraburkholderia sp. 2C. The sequence continues at coordinate 312,706 of NZ_BAAILL010000036.1, forward strand.
GGTGCAGGTCGAACTCGATGCGTTGATGGCCGCGCTGGCAGGGCAGGCCGAACGTGCCGAATCGATCGGTGCGTGCCTGCGGCGCGCACGCGAGTTGCACGATCTGCTTGCCGGATGGACCGCGATGCCTGCTGAAGCGCCTGCACTCGCGGTACGCGATGCCGACGCCGAGGGAGGCTCCACTCAAGCCGCGCATGCGGATGCCGATTCGAACGAGAAGGTGCGCTGGATCGAAGTCTTCTCGCACACGGTGCAGTTGCACGAGACGCCGCTTTCGGTCGCGCCGATCTTCGCGAAGCAGCGTGCGGGCGTGCCGCGCGCCTGGGTGTTCACATCGGCGACGCTCTCGGTGCGCGGCGACTTTACGCATTACGCCGCGCAAATGGGCCTGAATGCGCGCCGCTCGATGACCTTGCCGAGCCCGTTCGATTACGAAACACAAGGCTTGCTGTATGTGCCGCGTAATCTGCCGCAGCCGTCGTCGCCGACATTCACCGATGCGGTATTCGATGCCGCGCTGCCGGCCATCGAAGCCGCGGGCGGCGGCGTATTCATGCTGTGCACGACGCTGCGCGCGGTCGACCGGATTGCGACGAAGCTACGCGACACGATTGAATCGCGCGGCTGGGATATGCCCTTGCTCGTGCAGGGCGATGCAAGCCGCACCGAACTGCTCGAGCGTTTTCGCGCGTATGGCAATGCGATTCTGGTCGGCAGTCAAAGCTTCTGGGAAGGCGTCGACGTGCGCGGCGACGCGCTGTCGCTCGTCGTGATCGACAAATTGCCATTCGCGCCGCCCGACGACCCGGTGCTGTCCGCACGTCTCGATGCGTTGACGAAGAAAGGGCTGAGTCCGTTCGCGGTGCACCAGGTGCCGCAGGCGGTGATTACGTTGAAGCAGGGCGCGGGGCGTTTGATTCGCGCGGAGACCGATCGCGGCGTGCTGATGATCTGCGATACGCGTCTCGTCGACAAGCCGTATGGCCGGCGGATCTGGCAGAGCCTGCCGCCATTCAGGCGCACGCGCGAGATGGACGTGGTGCGCGAGTTCTTCGCCGATCGAACGCCTGGCGTTTAATATGCCGCGTGCATCCGCAGCATGCATCCATAGCTTAAACCAGCCCCTGAAAAGCAAAACGCCACGGAGATGATCCGTGGCGTTTCGACTGTTCGCCTTCTGTGGGGCAGACCCGTGCGGCTTTGCCCGCACGGTCGCCTTCCGGCGACCCTTCGCTACAGCTTACTGGCTTGCGCCCGAAGCCGGAGCTGCTGCCGAAGCACCAGCGTCCGAAGCGGCAGCGCCTGCGTCCGAAGCAGCAGCCGAAGCCGAAGCAGCAGCGTCGCTCGCAGCAGCAGCAGCGCCCGAAGCGGCAGCAGCCGAATCCGAAGCGGCAGCACCTGCGTCCGAAGCAGCAGCGGCCGGTGCCGATGCAGCGGCGGAATCGCTAGCCGGGGCAGCAGCGTCGCCGCCGCTCTTGCTACATGCAGCAAGTGCCATAGCCGCCAACAGGGATGCTACGAGGAGGGATTTCTTCATGATCACGTCCTTTTATGGTTAAAGGTAAGCAACAGCGCAAATTTACCGGTAATGTGCTCTAACACCGACCCGGGCCGCTGGTGGAGACGCACTTCATGAGCGTGAATCTTTCCCGTACGGCTTGGGCGGAAATTATATGCACTTTCGTATCTACCGTCGACAAATCCGGGGCCAATACGTTGTAGTTCCCAGACAAAATCTCACGATAACGGTATATCAAGCGGCGAAATCTTATCCCAGTTCGCCTACCTGTATCCAGCCCGCACAATACCATTCGTGAAGTCGTGCTGTCATTGACGGATGCCGCGAGAGTGTTACAAAGCGTTTCCCGCTCAAACGGCGTCTGTCGGCGAGTTCCCGCACCCATGTTTTGGCGCCCGCAAGCGTGTTTTCTTCGCCATTCAGATAGTACGCACGCTCGTCGTATAACAGCACACTTTTACGATCCAGCCGAATACCGGCTTTTGATGCCTGCCCGATGAAACGCATCTCGTCGAGCGCTCGCCGCGGCGGATCGAATACGACGCTCGGCTTGGGTTCGCTGAGATACGCGCCGAGAAACGCCGCGACGTCACCGTCGTTCCATCTGACTTTAGCAAGGATCGCGCCCACCTTTTGCACGAGCGCGGCCGGCAATTGCGCGGGCTGGTTGACGGCCGGCTGCTGCGGGTCGCGGTAGCGTTCGTCCGAAACGTTTGCGCCGCGCGCTGTGTCTGTGTCGACCCTTTCAGCGAGCTTCTCCGCGAGGTGATAAAGGAATTGCGAGGTCAGTTCGGTTGCGGTGGGCGCGCGAAAGCCAATTGAACAGGTCATGCATTCGCCTTCCGCGATACCGTCGTGTGCGATATGCGGCGGCAGGTACAGCATGTCGCCGGGCTCGAGCAGCCATTCGGCGTCCGGTTCAAAGTGTTGTAGAACTTTCAACGGCAGGCCGGGCTCGAGCGTCAGGTCGCGCTGCGCGCCGATGCGCCATCTGCGCTTGCCGTGCACCTGCAGCAGAAACACATCGTAGGAGTCGAAGTGCGGGCCGACGCCGCCGCCATCGGTCGCAAACGAAATCATCAGGTCGTCGAGCCGTGCATCGGGAACAAAACGAAAACGCTCGAGCAGCATGCGGGCGCGTTCATCATGCAGGTCGACGCCTTGCACGAGCAGCGTCCATGCGCGCTGCCTCAACGAGGGCAGTTCGTCGCGCGCGAACGGGCCGTGCTCGAGTGTCCACTTATTGCGCGAATGTGTGATGAGGCGGCTTTCCACTTCATCGCGATCGGCCAGCGCGAACAGTTCGTCGCGCGTGAGCGGCGCCGCGAGACCCGGTATCGCGCCGCGGATCAACAGCGGTTTCTTCTGCCAGTAGCGGCGCATGAATTGCGCGGGGCTGAGGTTGCCCAATAGCGCTGTCGGCACGTCCGGAGCGGGCGCCTCGATGCGATCGGAAGCCTGTGGATGGAACGTTTGATGCGGGGAAATCCGGGCTGAACCTGGGCTCGCCGGTTGGGCATTGGGCCGCTTGGGCATCGTATAATAGGAGCGGTAATCTTGGAGAGACGAATGAAGATCGCAAAGAACACCGTCGTATCGGTCGCCTACAAGCTATCGGATGCGCAAGGCAATCTGATCGAGGAGAGCGACGAGCCGATGGTCTATCTGCACGGCGGCTATGATGGCACGTTCCCCAAGATCGAGGAAGAGTTGGACGGCCGCGAGCCCGGCTTTGAGACGCAGGTCCAGCTCGACCCGCAGGACGCATTCGGCGAGTACGATCCTGAGCTTGTGAAGATCGAGCCGCGCGATCGCTTTCCGGAGCCGCTCGAAGTCGGCATGCAATTCGAAGGCACACCCGAAGAAGGCGATGAAGATCTCGATACGATGATCTACACGGTGACCGATGTCGCTGAAGACAAAGTCGTGCTCGACGGCAATCATCCGCTCGCGGGCATGGCGCTGCGTTTTGCGTTGACGGTCAAGGAAGTGCGCGAAGCGACCGAAGATGAAATCCAGCACGAACACGCGCATGGCGCCGACGGCCTCGAAGTCTACGACGATGAGGACGACGACGATCTCGAACCGAAGTCAGGGCCGACTCTGCACTGAGCCTGCCGGCGCAGTCGTTCCCGGCGAAGGGGACGAAGTGGACGATCCGGGCACGCGCCCGATACCATCGACCGCTTCGTCCCCTTTGCTTTGTGTGCCATTCAGACCGGCGCCTTGTGACGGATAAGGATTGGGCGCGGTGACCTGGGGCGCGCCGTTCACTCCGTTCATACCGTTCATACCGTTCAGTTTGTTCGTTCCATTCGTCCCGTTCATGCCGGGCGTTTGTGGAAGCGCCGGTTGCGGTTGTCGCAACGGCGGCTGAAACTGCTGCTGCGGCGTGGGCTCCGGCAGAATCGGCGGCAGCTCCGAAGCCGGCGAAAACTCGGGCACCGCGGGCATCGGCTCGGGCAGCGGGTTGTAGTCGTTGCGCGCCGGCAGCGGTGCGGTGGGCAAGAGCGGCATGTCTTTCGGCACGTCGCGCACGCTGACGCGAAAGGGCACGCGGCGCGTGAAATCCGCTTCGACCTGAATCCACTGCGTAAGCCGGTTACGCGGCGCGATGGCGACGCGCGTGAGGTTGGTGACGAGCGCGCCCTTGTCGTTACGCAACGGCTGGTCGATCACGAAGCCGCCGCGCAATTTCTCGTCGTCCTGATGAATCACGAGCACGGGCCCGTGAAACGCTTCCGCAAGCTTTACGAGGCTGCGCTTGAACTCCATATAGCCGTCGCGCGGCTTGTGCTCGAAACGCAGCCAGCCAAAGCGCTCGCGCCGCTCGTAGCGCTCGGGATCGAAATCACCCTGCACGAACACGACCACCGCTTTCGCGTCGCGCCGTTTTGCGTATTCGGCCGCATGGTCGAGCCAGAACGCATTGGCGATCGCCCGGTCTTCGAACTCGCCGTTACGGCCGCCCGCGCTCAGATAGTGGTTGTTCGGGCTCGGCACGTTGAGGCCGACAAACACCGTATCGCCGAGCTGCCAGCGCACGTTCTCGCGATACGTGCGAAAGCGCGATACCTCGCTTTCGCGCGTAAGCGGCAGCGGGTTCTGGCCCATCGACGATTGATCGGTAAAGAGCGTTTGCCGCAACTGGTCGAGACGTTCGACCGGATCGAAGCCGCCCGCCGCCGCCGTGCCGCAGTCGGCCCAGTCGTGCTGACCCGGAATAAAGACGAGTGCCGGTTTCGATGCTTGCAGCAAGGCCTCGCGCGCTTCGAACAGCGAGTCGCGGCATGGCTCGTCGCCGCTCTTCAGATTGCCGTCATAGACGATGAAGGCGATTTGCGAGTCGCGGCCGATTGCGTCGATGAGCCGCTGCGTGGGGGCTTCGTCGGCGGTGCTTTGCAGCGTGCTGCCAAGGACCGCGAACGCGTAGTGCGTGCCGGCAGCGTGGGCGTTGAGCGGCAGCCAGCCTGCACAGGCGAGGGCAGTGGCGGCTGCGCTCGACACTGCGCGCGCGGCATGCATCGATCGCTTCGACCACGCGGCCCGCAGCGCAAGCGCCGCGCACATCGCCCGCACGGCGCGCGCTGCATGCACGGGCATCGTCCGGGCCGGACACGGCCCGGACGCGCGATCAGCGCTGCGCGTCCGGCGCTGCGGCCAGTTCATGTAACTCGTAAAGCAGATCGAGCGCGTCGCGCGGACGCAGCTCGTTCGGATCGATCGCGCGCAAGCGCTCGACGAGGGCATCGGCAAGCGGATCGGCCGGCGCGGGCGCAGTCTTGTCGTGCCGGTCGTCGTAATGGGTGTCGTGCCGGGCGTTGTAGTGGGCGTCGTAGCGGGTGTCGTAAGCGTCGTCCGCATCGTGAGCCATCGGCGGCGCAGCGAACAGATCGAGTTGCGGCGCGGGCTGCGCGGCAGATTGCTGTTCGAGATGCGCGAGGTGCTTGCGCGCCGCGCGAATGACCGCGGACGGGACGCCGGCGAGTTGTGCGACCTGCAGCCCATAGCTCTGGTTCGCCGGCCCTTCGTTGACCGCATGCAGGAACACGATACCGTGCCCGTGCTCGACCGCCGACAGATGCACGTTGGCCGCCTGCGGAAATTCCGCGGGCAACTGCGTGAGTTCGAAGTAATGTGTCGCGAAAAGCGTGTGGCAGCCGTTTTGCGCAAGCAGATGCCGCGCGATTGCCCATGCGAGCGCGAGGCCGTCGAAGGTCGACGTGCCGCGCCCGATTTCATCCATCAGCACGAGGCTTTGCGGCGTCGCGTCGTTGAGAATGGCGGCGGCTTCGGTCATCTCGACCATAAACGTCGAGCGGCCGCCGGCGAGGTCGTCCGCCGCGCCGATGCGCGTGAAAATGCGGTCGATCGGGCCGAACGACGCGCGCCGTGCCGGCACGTAGCTGCCCACATAGGCCATCAGCGCGATCAACGCGGTTTGCCGCATGAAGGTCGATTTGCCGCCCATATTCGGACCGGTGATGAGCAGCAGCTTGCGCTCGGGGCTCAACAGACAATCGTTCGCGATGAACTGCTCGACCTGCGCTTCGACGACCGGATGCCGCCCCTGTTCGATCTCGATGCCGCCCGCCGGCGTGAACGACGGCGCGACCCAATCGAGCGCGCGAGCGCGCTCCGCGAACGCGACGAGCAGATCGAGTTCGGCGAGCGCGCCGGCGACACGCTGGCAGTCCGCGATAAACGGCAACAGCGCCTGCAGCAGCGCATCGTACAGCGACTTCTCGCGTGCGAGCGCGCGTTCCTGCGCGGACAGTGCTTTGTCCTCGAATGTTTTCAGTTCGGGCGTGATGTAGCGCTCGGCGTTTTTCAGCGTCTGGCGGCGGCGATAGTCGTCGGGCACCTTGTCGGTCTGGCCGCGCGTGACTTCGATATAAAAGCCGTGCACCTTGTTGTACTCGACGCGCAGATTGCCGATGCCGGTGCGCGCGCGCTCGCGCGTTTCGAGGTCGATCAGGAACTGACCGCAGTTCTCCGAAATATCGCGCAGCTCGTCGAGTTCCGCATCGTAGCCGCGTGCGATGACGCCGCCGTCGCGGATCATGGCCGCGGGCTCCGGCGCGACCGCGCGCGACAGCAGTTCGACGCAGGCGGCCGGCGGTTCGAGCGATGCATCGAGGCGCGCGAGCGAATCCGCATGCGCGGCGATAACGGCGAGCTGTGTGCGCAGTTCCGGCAGCGCGATAAACGTGTCGCGCAGGCTCGACAGATCGCGCGGCCGCGCGGACAGCAACGCAAGCCGCCCGGTAATGCGTTCGATATCGGAGATCTGCCGGAACGCGCCGCGCAAGGTATCGATGCTGGTCGCGGGGTTCAGTTGCGCGGACGCATCGAGCAACGCGCCGATCGCCTGCTGACGCGCCTGCGCGTACGACGCATCGCGCGGCGGGTGATGAATCCAGTGCCGCAGCAGGCGGCTGCCCATCGTCGTGCAGCAGGTGTCGAGCAGCGAACACAGGGTGGGCGATTCGGTGCCGCGCAGCGTTTCGGTCAGCTCGAGGTTGCGCCGCGTCGCCGGATCGAGGCCGATATATTCGGATTCGAGCTCGACCTTGAGGCTGCGCACATGCCGGAGCTGCTGGCCTTGTGTGGCTGCTGCGTAAAGCAGCAAGGCGCCGGCCGCGCCGCATGCGCAGGTCAACGTTTGCGCGCCGAAGCCGTCAAGGCTGGCGACATCGAGCTGATCGCACAGGCGCTGCTTGCCCGATGCGATATCGAAATGCCAGGCCGGTACGCGCGTGAGCGCGCCGCTGCCGCTGCCGGACGATGGAGGCGCCCATGCATTGGCGTCCGACGTGGGCAGATCGGCAACAAGGATTTCGGCGGGGCGGATGCGTTCGAGCGCGGCCGCGACGCCGTCCGGCGGAATCTCGGCGAGTCGCAGCGCGCCGCTTGCGAGATTGAGCCACGCGAGGCCGACCGACGTCACGACGCCGCGCCGGTTGTGCGCGACGCACGTGGCCATCAGGTAGACATCGCTTTTGTCCGACAGCAGCGCCGCGTCGGTCAGCGTGCCGGGCGTGACGACGCGCACGACCTTGCGTTCGACCGGTCCCTTCGAGGTGGCCGGGTCGCCGATCTGCTCGCAGATCGCGACCGATTCGCCGAGCTTCACGAGCTTCGCGAGATATTGTTCGACCGCATGATGCGGCACGCCCGCCATCTTGATCGGCGCGCCGGCCGATGCGCCGCGCTGCGTGAGCGTAAGGTCGAGCAGCCGCGCCGCCTTTTCGGCGTCGTCGAAGAAGAGCTCGTAGAAGTCGCCCATCCGGTAGAACACGAGGGTGCCCGGGTGCTCGCTTTTGATGCGGAGGTACTGCTGCATCATCGGCGTATGCGCAGCATCGGGCACGGGGGCCGCGGCGCTGGCAGGGGCTCCGGGTGTGCCAGGGGCTCCGGATGCTCGGGGTGCTTCGTCAGCTGCGATTTGAATGCCCATCCTCGGTGTCTTGAATGCGTTGCGGTTCAGGGCGAGAGTTTAACCCTTCGGCAGCCGGTGTGAAGCTGGCCGGATGGCCAGGTTGCGCGCGATTTCATCACTCGCGAATCATCGCGCCCAGATCGACCTTTTTCGCACTGGCCGCGCTATGCCGTTTCGCGAGCCACATCAGCACCGTAATGAACGTGCCGAACGTCGCGATGATCCACGGCACCGGCATCTTCGCCGTCAACAGCAGCGCGTAGGCGCCGAGCATCAGCAGCACGGCGAGATTCTGATTGAAGTTCTGCACGGCGATCGAGTGTCCGGCGGAGAGCAGCGTCGCGCCGCGATGCTGGAGCAGCGCATTCATCGGCACGATAAAGAAGCCGGACAGCGCGCCGAGCAGAATCATCAACGGATAGGCCAGGATGATGTAAACCGGTGCGAAGATCGAGCCGACGCGCAAGCCCACGCCCGGCGGAAAGAGCCCTTTGCTGTAGAACGCCATCGCGACCGCGACGACGCCCGCGATAATGCCCACCGGCAGCACGCGCAGCGACCCGCGCAACGGAATCCACGCGGCCGCGGCCGCGGCGCCGAGCGCAATGCCGATGCCGGCGACACCCTGGATCACCGCGCCTTTCGACAGCGACAGGCCGAGATTCACATCGGCCCATTTCAGCACGAGCAATTGCAGCGTGACCGCGCTGCCCCACATCAGCGTGGTGACCCAGAGCGCGATCTGCGCGAGCCGGTCGGTCCACAGCACGTTGAAGCAGCGTACGAACTCGCCGACCAGTTTGCCCGGCTCGTGCAGCCGGTTTTCATAGCGCGCGCCGGTGTCGGGAATGCCGATATTGAGCGCCGCCGCGCTTGCGTAAGTCAGCATCACGACGAGCATCGCGAGGTCCGCGGCAGTCGTGATGAGCGGCAGATGCGCATGCGAGACGAAGCGCGCCGCATACGTGCTGATCAGCGCGCCGCCCATGACCGTGCCGACGATCGTCGACAGCACCGTGGCCGATTCGAGCCATGCATTCGCGACGACGAGCCGTTCGGCCGGCAGCAGCTCGGTGAGAATGCCGTACTTCGCCGGCGAATAGGCGGCGGCGCCGAGGCCGACGACCGCATAGGCGATCATCGGATGGAGGCTGAAGATCATCAGCAGACAGCCGGCGGCTTTCAATGCGTTGGCCACGAACATCACGTGGCGCTTTTGCAGCGCATCCGCGAATGCGCCGACGAATGGCGCGAGCAGCACGTACGACACCGTGAAGAGGATCTGCAGCAGCGGTGTGACCCAGGCCGGCGAACGGATGATCGTGAGCCGCTCGATTGCCGCGATCAGAAGCGCATTGTCCGCCAGCGACGAGACGAATTGCGCGGCGATGATCGTGTAGAAGCCTTTTTTCATGGAGCGATTCAAGGTCGGCTTGGGTCAGCTCGGACGGAAAGGGCGCAAGTGCGCGCAACATGGCCGCGCGAAAATTTCAGTGCGGAAAATGTCGGTGCAAGCACGTCGATGCCCAAACATTGCCGCAAAAACGACAAGGCGGCCGAAGCCGCCTTGCCTGTTCGACCGCGTTACGCCGCTTGCTGTTTCGTGCGGCTGTAGCGTGCGAGGATCGGCACCATCTGCGCGTAGATCTTCGGGTTCGCCGCCACGATTTCGTGCACGTGCAGGAAGTCGGAATCGCCGGTGTAGTTGCCGACGAGCCCGCCCGCTTCGGTCACGAGCAGGCTGCCCGCGGCCATGTCCCACGCGTTGATGCCTTGCTCGAAGAAGCCGTCCATGCGGCCCGCGGCGACGTTTGCGAGGTCGAGCGCCGCGGCGCCCGGACGGCGCAGGCCCGCGCAGGCCTCGGTCATTTCGCCGAACAGCGTCGTGTAGGCGCCGAGGCCGTTCTTGTCGCGAAACGGAAAGCCGGTGCCGATCAGGCCGTCGGCGAGACGGTCGCGCCGGCCGACGCGGATGCGCCGGTCGTTCAGATACGCGCCGCGGCCGCGCGAGGCGGTGAAGAGGTCGTTACGCGTCGGATCGTAGACGACGGCCTGCGTGACGATGCCCCTATGCGCGAGCGCAATCGAGACGCAGTAATACTGGAAACCGTGAATGAAGTTCGTTGTGCCGTCGAGCGGATCGATGATCCACTGATACTCGGATTCGTTTTCCGATTGGCCCGATTCTTCGGCGAGGATCGCGTGATCGGGGTAGGCGGTGGTCAGCGTTTCGATGATCGCCGCTTCCGACGCCTTGTCGACTTCCGTGACGAAATCATTGTGCTGCTTCTTCGAAACCTGGATCAGATCGAGATCGAGCGACGCGCGATTGATGATCTGTCCGGCGCGGCGGGCGGCCTTGACCGCGATGTTGAGCATGGGATGCATGAGTCGGGATCCTTTTGCCGATGATGAATACGGCGAGCAAAGCATGGCGGCAGCGGACTGCCACGCAACGTACACCGCAGATAGGGCAGAGCCGTTTTGCGAATGTTCCGTCGACGAAAGACGAATTGGATAAGAGCGAGGCGCCGGCTTGCACATTGGCGCGCGAATGGCGTGATTTTACCCGAGTCTCCCGCTTTCCGGCGCGCACGGGCGCGCGCGTGGCGCCGCACGCGCATGAACCTGCGCGAAGCCGGGCAATCCGCGGCGAACGGGCGCGCCACGCGATCGTGGAAAGAGGGCACGAGTTGGCGCTACCATAGCTCCTCCCTCGTCTTCCGTTTTTCATCGTGGTCCAACCGCATACGTTCCGTTCCCCATCCGATTCTTCCGCCGCCGCCGACGGCGCCAGTCCCGTGCGTGGCGGCTTCACGTCGACGCGCTTCGTGCTCGTCGAGCCGAGCCATCCCGGCAATGTCGGCGCCGCCGCGCGCGCGCTGAAAACGATGGGTTTTTCGCGGCTCGTGCTCGTGGCGCCGCGCGTCGCGAACGTGCAGAACGATCCGGAAGCGATTGCGATGGCAAGCGGCGCGGACGACGTGCTGGCGAGCGCGCACGTCGTGCCGACGCTTGCGGATGCGTTATCGGGCGCGCAGTGGTCGCTCGCGCTGACCGCGCGCTCGCGCGAATACGGGCCGCCGCAACTGGCGCCGCGTGCCGCGGCTGCGCACGCGCGTGAACATGCGGTACATGGCGATATCGCGCTCGTGTTCGGCAACGAGCGCACGGGTTTATCGAACGAAGACGTCGAACGCTGCAGCGCGCTCGCGCATATTCCGGCGAATCCCGCGTACAGTTCGCTGAATCTCGCGCAGGCGGTGCAGGTGTTGTCGTATGAACTGCGCATCGCGTATCAGGAAGCATCGGACGATCCCGTATCGGCCGGCGCTTCGGCTTCCGCCGCGGGCGGGATTGCAGGCGCGCGCGCGGCGAGCGATGAAGTGGAGCGCATGTTCGTGCATCTCGAGAACGCCTTGATCGCGCTCGACTTTCTCGATCCCGCCAATCCGAAGAAACTGATGTCGCGGCTGCGCCGGCTCTTTGCGCGCGCGGGGCTCGAGCGCGAAGAGGTCAACATCGTGCGCGGCATCGCAAAACATATCCTGCTGAAAGCTAAAGGAAGGGATAACGAAGCGCCTTGAATGTCGCCGCATCACGACCGCTGCGTCGCAACCCGGAATCACAGCCCCGGGTCACCGTCCCCGCGTCATAGCCCCCGCGTCATAGTCCCCGCGTCATAGCCCCCCGGGTCATAGCCCTCGCGTCACAACCCCCGCGTCACAGCCCCCGCGTCATAACCCCGCGTCATAACCCCGCGTCATAACCCCGCGTCATAACCCCGCGTCACGGCCGCCAGCGCAACCATTTGGTTCGACCTTGACGGCCGAATGGGCATCGGCAGAGCTGGCGCGAATCGACCTACAATCGCCGGAAGCGTCATAAGCAAAGCAGTCAGTCCGATATAGCACCCCATGTTTGGGCGGCGCTTTGTTCGAGTCTGGCGCAACAATCCCCCGACACTTCCAGGACGGCGCCACTGCCATGTTCACGAGACTTCGCGAAGACATCGCCACGATCCGCGAGCGCGATCCCGCCGCGCGCAGCGCGTGGGAAGTGCTCACGTGCTATCCGGGCCTGCATGCGCTTTTGCTGCATCGTCTCTCGCATGCGTGCTGGCGCGCGAAACGCTACTGGATCGCGCGCGTTGTCTCGCAGGTCGGCCGCTTTCTGACCGGCATCGAGATTCACCCGGGCGCCACGGTCGGCCGCCGCGTATTTATCGACCACGGTATGGGTGTGGTAGTCGGCGAGACCGCCGCGATCGGCGACGACTGCACGATCTATCAGGGCGTGACGCTCGGCGGCACGTCGCTCACGCGCGGTGCGAAACGGCATCCGACGCTCGAACGCGGCGTGATCGTCGGCGCGGGCGCGAAGGTGCTCGGCGGTTTCACGATCGGCGCGGATGCGAAGATCGGCTCGAACGCGGTTGTCGTGAAGCCGGTGCCGGCGGGCGCCACCGCGGTCGGCAACCCGGCGCGCGTCATCGTTCCCGCGGCGTCCGCGCGCGGGGCCGCCGACGCGGCGAAGCCCGCGGCCGCGCGGTCGGAATTCTGCGCATACGGCATCACACCGAATGCGGACGATCCTGTCTCGCTTGCCATTCACGGGCTCATCAATCATGCGGCGAACCAGTCGCTGCGCATCGACGAAATCGTCGCCGCGCTCGAGCGACTCGGTGCGAGCCTCGAGGCGCTGCAGGGCGCCGATGCGGCGCTGTTCGATCTGAAGCGCCTATCGGCGGCGCTGGAAGGGAAGGTCGAGCCGGGCGCGGAGCCGCACTGAAGCACGCAGTGGTATCGATCGGGCGGGTATTGGCCCAGCGGCATTAATCCGGCGGTATTGCTCCAGTGGCGCTGTCGCAGCGCGATTCGAAGCCGCAGCTTCAATCGAGCGGCAGCGCCCGAATCCCTTCCGCATCGATGCGCAGATATCCGCCACGGCGCTCGCCGTGGTCGAGGTCCCAGTCCGGCAGCACCCAGCGCGTGCCGCCTGCTTCGCGATGGCGGGCGGGCCGGTGCGTATGGCCGTGGATAATCGTCGCGGTGCCGGTCTTCTTGAAGAGCGCCGCGATGCCCTCGCGGGTCACGTCGTAGCGCGGCGACACGGGCCGCGTGCGGTTCTCGTCGCCTGCGCGGCGCATGCGCTCCGCGAGCGCCTTGCGCCATCGGTAAGGCCACAGCAGAAAGAGCCACTGCGCGAAGCGGTTGCGCGCAAAGCGGCGAAAACGCAGATAGCGACGATCGTCGGTGCACTGGCCATCGCCGTGTGCGAGCGCAATTCGCGTGCCGAACGACGTGATCACGAACGGATCCGGCAGCCAGATCGCGCCGGCCGCTTTCATAAAGCGCTTGCCGAGCAGGAAGTCGCGGTTGCCGTGCATCACATAGAGCGCGATGCCGCGCTCCGACAGCGTATGCATCAGCGCGGCCATGCGCGCGGGAAACGGTTCGGCGAGCATGTCGTCGCCAATCCAGTATTCAAAGAGATCGCCGAGAATAAATACCGAATCGGCATGCTCGGCATTGACGCGGATGAAATGCTCGAACGCGGCGACCGTGCGCGGCATCGCCTCGGAAAGGTGCAGATCCGACAGGAAATAAAACGGACGTGCGGCGTGCGGGCGTTTACCCTCGCCGGGCACGCCCGCGGCGACGCTTCGCAGCGGCGTTTCTTGCAGCATCGACGTATTTTCTGTTGATTGCTCGTTCTACGATTATGGAATAGCTGCAGCCGCGTGGCGGGTGTGACGACAGGCGTAACGCCGTCGATCCGACGACGATACGCCTCATGCCTCGTTGCAATGCGTGTGTTGGCGACGCCCGATTCCGCGTGGATCGCGTGCGCCGCACATTTGCCTGAGCCTGAACGACGTCGACCGGTTATTCGATGCTCATTCGACCAGTTATTCGACCACTACCGCTTTTTCGATGACCACGTCGTCGACGGGCACGTCCTGGTGAAAGCCCTTCGAACCGGTTTTCACCTTGCGGATGTTGTCGACCACGTCGAGACCGTCGACGACCTTGCCGAATACCGTGTAGCCCCAGCCTTGCGGCGTCGGCGACGAATGGTTGAGGAAGTCGTTGTCGTTGACGTTGATAAAGAATTGCGCAGTGGCCGAATGCGGGTCGTTCGTGCGGGCCATCGCAACCGAGCCCTTGACGTTCTTCAGGCCATTGTTTGCTTCGTTGTCGATCGGCGCCTGCGTCGTCTTCTGCTTCATGCCGGGTTCGAAGCCGCCGCCCTGGATCATGAAGCCGTCGATCACGCGGTGAAACACCGTATTGTCGTAGTGGCCGGCCTTCACGTAGTTGAGGAAATTCTCGACTGTCTTCGGCGCTTTGTCCGCGTCCAGTTCGAGCTTGATGACGCCGTGGTTCGTATGCAGTTCAACCATGATGGATTCCTTGATCAAAGCGGGGTGAGTGACAGGCGCGGCAAGAAACGCGCCCTCCCAGACTACTACTTGCTGACCACTGTCGCCGATTCGATCACGATCGGCTTTTGCGGCACATCGCTCATGGGGCCGCGCGACGTGGTCGGCGTCCCTTCGATTTTCTTCACGACGTCCATGCCGGACGTGACCTTGCCGAACACCGCGTAGCCGTTACCGTCGGGATTCGGATAGTCGAGATTCGCGTTGTCGACCGTATTGATGAAGAATTGCGCGGTGGCCGAATTCGGATCGCCCGTGCGCGCCATCGCGATGGCGCCGGTCACGTTCTTCAGCCCGTTGCGGCTCTCGAGTGGAATCGGCGCGCGTGTCGGTTTTTCGGCGAAGCTCGTCGTGTAGCCGCCGCCCTGAATCATGAAGCCCGGAATCACGCGGTGAAAGATCGTGCCGTTGTACTGGCCGGACTTCACGTAGTCGAGGAAATTGGCGACCGTCTTCGGCGCTTTCTCGGGATACAGTTCGACGCGAATGTCGCCATCCGACGTCTTGAAAAGGACAGACGGATGCGCCGCTTGCGCGGCGGACTGCGCAAACGCAGGCGCGTTCGCGACGAGGGCGGCGCTGCCGAGCGCCAACAACAAGCGTTTCATGTAGTTCCTCGGGTTAGGGAAAAGACGCGGGATAAGCGCGGATCGAACGTGAAACAGCGCGAAACAAGCGCGGATCAAAAACGCGAACTGCAAGCGCGAACTGCAAGGGCGAACTGCAAGCGCATCAGCAGAAGCCGCACCGCTCACCGCGGCGGCGCGACATACGGCGGAATGGCAAGCGAACCGCTCGTCGGCCCGCCGAACTGGAACGACGGCGTATCCACGATGTTCGACGTGGCGCGCGTTGTGTAGTCGGTCGCGGCCGATGCGCCGGGCGCCGTCTTCGCTGTGGTCTTCGGCGGCGACACGATCTTCTCGATGTCGGCAAGACGTTGCTGCGTGGCGCCGGTCGCGGCGCCGAGACTCTGTGCGCGGCGATAGGCCTGATCGGCCATGCGCAGATAGAGGTCGCCGAGATTCTCGTACGCGAGCCCGTAGCCGGGGTTTGCCTTCGTCGCGGTTTCGAGCGCGGCGCGCGCGTCGCCATAGCGGCCTTGCTTCGCATATAGCGCGGCAAGATTGTTGTACGGCTCGGGCAATTCCGGGTATGTCTCGGTCAGTTCGGTGAACGCGGCGATCGCATCGTCGGTGCGATTCATGCGTGCGAGCACGGTGGCGCGTTTGAACTTCGCCTGCGCGTCGCGCGGATTTTCCGCGATGCGCGCATTGAGTTCGGCGAGCGCGGCGCTCCAGTTCTTCTGCGCGATCGATGCATCGGCTTCCGGTGTCGCGTCGCGTGTGGCCGGGCCGTGCGCAACAACGCCGGCTTTCTGCGCGTAGGCGCTCGTTCCGGGTACGATCAGCAACGCAAATGCAAAGAGCGCCGCAATGTGCGCGACGCCTCGTGCGCGGCCGCTGGAAGATTTCATAGGGAGAGGTCTGGATGTTATACTCCGACCCATTCTAACAAAAGGTCTGCGCGTTTTCGTCGCGCTTTTTTGTCGAAGCACAGACTGTCTTTCGCCACTCGTGGTCGTCTCCGCTTTGCTGGCAGTGTGATCGCCGCACCAGGTGCGCGATCGGTTTCCGAAGAATCTGTGCCGGGTGAGTGTTGTGTAGTGGAGGCTTGCCCGCCTGCTTTCGTCCGGTCTCCGGTCACACCGCCGATCATGTCGTCGCACCATGTGTCCGTTGCCGCCATAATCAGTCGCATGTGCGGTTCGTTGCATGGGTTCATCGCATCATGGCGCGGCATGAACGAGCACAACGCGGATTTCTTTCGGCCCACGCATCGTTCTCTATGGAATCACTGCGCATCTACAACACGCTCGCGCGTGACAAGCAAACTTTCGTGCCACTGCAGGACGGCGTGGTGCGCATGTACGTGTGCGGGATGACCGTGTACGACTATTGTCACGTCGGCCATGCGCGCGTGATGGTCGTGTTCGACGTCGTGCAGCGGTGGCTGCGCGTGCTTGGTTACAACGTAACGTACGTGCGTAACATCACCGACATCGACGACAAGATCATTCGCCGCGCCGTCGAGAACGGCGAGACGATCAAATCGCTGACCGGCCGTTTCATTCAGGCGATGCACGAAGACGCGGACGCACTCGGCGTGCAACGTCCGGACCTCGAGCCGCGCGCGACGGAGTTCGTTCCGCAGATGCTGGGCCTGATCGAAAAGCTCGAAGCGAACGGCTTCGCGTATCAGGCGGCCGACGGCGACGTCAACTACGCCGTGCGCAAGTTCGCCGACTACGGCAAGCTCTCGGGCAAGTCGCTCGAAGATCTGCGCGCGGGCGAGCGCGTGGCCGCAAACGATGCGAAGCAGGATCCGCTCGACTTCGTTCTATGGAAGCAATCGAAACCCGACGAACCCGCCGATACCGGCTGGGAATCGAAGTACGGGCGCGGCCGTCCCGGTTGGCATATCGAATGCTCGGCGATGGGCTGCACATTGCTCGGCGAACACTTCGACATTCACGGCGGCGGACAGGACCTGCAGTTTCCGCACCATGAGAATGAGATCGCGCAAAGCGAGGCTGCGACCGGGCAAACGTTTGTGAATTACTGGATGCACAACGGCTACGTGCAGATCGATAACGAGAAGATGTCGAAATCGCTCGGCAACTTCTTTACGATTCGCGAAGTGCTTGCGCAATACGACGCCGAAGTTGTGCGCTTCTTCATCGCGCGCGCACACTATCGTTCGCCGCTCAACTACAGCGACGCGCATCTCGACGATGCACGCAATGCACTCACGCGTCTTTACACGGCTTTGAAAGATGTGAGCGCCGACAGCGCCTCGCTCGACTGGAACGAATCGCACGCAATGCGTTTTCGCGAGGCGATGAACGACGACTTCAATACGCCGGTGGCGGTCGCCGTGCTTTTCGAACTCGCGAGTGAAGTGAATCGCACGCGGGATCCGGCATTAGCACGGCAATTGCGTGAGCTCGCGCATGTAATCGGTTTCCTTGACCGTGAGCCGCGCGAGTTCCTGCAGCAAGCGGCAGGCAGGGTGAAAGAGGGTGGGCTCGAGGTGGCGCAGATCGAGGCGAAGATCGCCGCGCGCGTTGCCGCGAAGCAGGCAAAAAATTATGCCGAGGCAGACCGGATTCGCGCGGAGTTGCTCGAAGCCGGGGTTGCACTTGAAGACAAACCCGGTGGGTTGACCGAGTGGCGGCGCGTGTGAGCGCACCTCGTTTTTCACTCTGATCGACTCACCAGGCAGGAGGCAGGATGGCAACGGCCACGAAGACGCCGGCTAAACGTGCCGCGTCTCAAACCAGAACGGCATCTGCGGTCAAACGTGCGCGCGCGGACAACGCCGCGCAAAACGCGGCGCAACATCAGGTGAAGCGCGCGGCGAAGGGCGGCACGCAAACGCCGCGCAAGGCGGCGGCAAAGCGTGTGTTGAACGGTGCGGCACGCCCGGCTGAAGCAACGCCGGTCAGGGCGTCGCGCTCGCGCGCGAAGGCTGCGGCGAGCGGCAATGGCGAGTTGCCCGCCGAACTCGCGGGCACGCAGCAGACGTTCGAAGCGGATACGCTTCACGAAGGCGAGGTCGTACGCAAGACGCGTGCGTCCGTCGATACCGAAGTCGCGGTGCCGGTGCAGATCGGCGGCCTTGCGCCCGAAGTCACGCGGCCTGCGTATTGGGACAGGGCGTGTGTGGATCTCGTCAAGCGCGACCGCATTCTGAAGAAGCTGATTCCGAAGTTCGGGCCCGTGCATCTGTTGAGCCGCGGCGACCCGTTCGTCACGCTCGCGCGCTCGGTCGTCGGTCAGCAGATTTCGGTAGCGAGTGCGCAAGCCGTGTGGGAGCGCATCGAAAGCGCATGTCCGAAGCTCGTGCCGCAGCAGATCATCAGGCTCGGCGCCGCGAAGCTGATCGCGTGCGGGCTGTCGAAGCGCAAAACCGAGTACATTCTCGACCTTGCGCAACACTTCGTATCGGGCGCGTTGCACGTCGGCAAGTGGACGTCGATGGACGACGAAGCGGTGATCGCGGAGCTGACGCAGATTCGCGGCATCGGCCGCTGGACCGCGGAGATGTTCCTGATCTTCAATCTGTCGCGCCCCGATGTGCTGCCGCTCGACGATCTCGGGCTGATTCGTGCGATCAGCGTCAATTACTTCAGCGGCGAGCCGGTAACGCGCAGCGAAGCGCGCGAGGTCGCGGCGAACTGGGAGCCGTGGCGCACGGTCGCGACATGGTACATGTGGCGCAGTCTCGATCCGCTGCCGGCAGACGAATAACCGCTGGCGAAGCATTTAAGCAGTGGGTGTCGCGAGTCGGCGCTCGCTCGTTGCGTCCGAATGTGCGGCGCGCCACACGGCGATCCGCATAAAGGCCTCAACACAAGGCACCATAAAGGCTGTTGCGCGCGACGTCCCACCCGCCCTCCGGGCGGCGTCGAGCGTGGCGCATGAGCGCGTGCTATCGAATTTCGAGATTTAATAGTTTTGGGACGATTTGGACAGCGGCGGGCGCGGTTAGAATACGCGCTGCCGGTAAGTCGAAGGATTAAAAACCAATGAAGACCACCTTTCTGGATTTCGAGCAGCCCATCGCCGAGCTCGAAGCGAAAATTGAAGAATTGCGCTTCGTGCAGGACGATTCGGCCGTCGATATTTCGGAAGAGATCGAGCGGCTGTCGAAGAAAAGCCAGCAGCTCACGAAGGATCTTTATGCGAATCTGTCGCCGTGGCAGGTGTCGCAAATTGCACGTCATCCGCAGCGTCCGTACACGCTCGACTACGTGAACGAACTGTTCACCGACTTCCACGAATTGCATGGCGACCGCTCGTATGCGGACGATCTGTCGATCGTCGGCGGCCTCGCGCGATTCAATGGCCAGCCCTGCATGGTGATCGGTCATCAGAAAGGGCGCGATACGAAAGAGCGCGCCTTGCGCAATTTCGGCATGCCGCGCCCCGAGGGGTATCGCAAGGCCGAGCGTCTGATGCGTCTTGCCGAGAAATTCGGCTTGCCGCTGTTTACGTTTATCGACACGCCGGGCGCGTATCCGGGCATCGGCGCGGAAGAGCGCGGCCAGTCCGAGGCGATCGGCCGCAATCTGTATGTGATGGCCGAACTCAAAACGCCGATCATTTCGACGATCATCGGCGAAGGCGGCTCGGGCGGCGCGCTGGCTATCGCGGTGGGCGATAGCGTGCTGATGCTGCAATTCTCGACCTATTCGGTCATCTCGCCGGAAGGCTGCGCATCGATTCTGTGGAAGAGCGCCGCGAAAGCGCCGGAAGCGGCCGAAGCGCTCGGTCTGACCGCGCATCGTCTGAAGGCGCTCTCGCTGATTGACAAGATTGTCAACGAACCGCTCGGCGGCGCGCATCGCGATCCGAAAGGGATGGCAGCATTGCTGCGCCGCGCGCTGGCCGATTCGCTGCGTCAGTTCCAGGGCATGAGCGTCAATGACCTGCGTCAGCGCCGTTTCGACCGGCTGATGTCGTACGGCAAATTCAAGGAAACGACGCCGGGCGCATAAGCGCGGGGCGCGCCGTGCTTCGTGCGCTCATTGCGTGCTCATTGCGTACTCACTGCGTGCTCACTGCGTGCTCATTGCGCCACGAGGTAGACCGCGATGACGGTCGGTCTCCCGTCCATCACCGGCGCTATGCCGAGGCGGCGAGGATCGACCGCGTGGCGAGTTTTCCACCGCGCGGTCGTGCGCCCAGCGCGCTGCACGTATCATGAGCGTGTGGCGCATGTGACGGGCCTTTGCCGCGCATCGGTGGTGTGTGACTCGCATCGTGACTCCTTGCCGTGAACTTTTCTTCTGACCCCGCCGCCGATCGCCTCGTGCTCGATGCGATCGAAGCCGTGCTCGTCCAGGAGCCCGCCGATACACGCATTGCCATCGCCTACAGCGGCGGCCTCGATTCGACCGTGCTGCTCGATGCAGCCGTGCGCGTCGCAGGCGCTGCGCGCTGCGTCGCGTTCCATATCCATCACGGCTTGAGTCCGAATGCCGACCGCTGGCTCGCGCACGGCGAAGAGCAGGCGGCGGCGCGCGGTGTATCGTTCGCGGCACGTCACGTTGAAGTGCGGCGCGACGCGGGTATCGGTATCGAAGCCGCGGCGCGCGAGGCGCGTTATCGTGCGCTCGACGCGCTGTGCGACAGCGAGCACGTGCGGCGCATCTGGCTCGCGCAGCACGCGGACGATCAGGCCGAAACGGTGCTGCTGCAATTGCTGCGCGGCGCGGGCCTCGCGGGGCTCGCGGCGATGGCGCCCGAGCATCGGCCCGCCGGGGCGGCGGTGACGCGCGTGCGGCCGTTCCTGCACCTGCTGCGCGCGCAACTCGAAGACTACGCGCACGGCCGCGCGCTGCGCTGGATCGACGACGAATCGAACGCCGACACGCGCTTTGCGCGCAACGCGCTGCGTCATCACGTGCTGCCGCAGCTTGCCGTGCATTTTCCAGGCTTTCGCGACGCGCTCGCACGCACGGCCGCGCATGCGGGCGCCGCGCAGCGCCTCGTCGACGAACTTGCGCGCATCGACATGCAATCCGTTGCCGGCGATGGCGACGCGCACGCGTTGTCGCGTGCCGCACTGCTCGAACTCGACGACGAGCGCGCGCTCAATCTGCTGCGCTACTGGATGCGCACGCTCGGTCTGCCGGCCGCATCGACGGCGCGGCTCACCGATGCGCTGCGGCAGTTGCGCGACGCGCGCGACGATCATGGCCTGCGCATCGATCATGCGGGTCAGACGCTGCGCAGCTATCGCGGGCAAATCTATTGGGAAGCCGGCGACAGCCGCGATGCCGCCGACGAGACCGCGTTGACCGAGCGGCCTGTCAGCGAATTGACGTGGCGCGGTGAAGCAGTCTGGCGCTTGCCGGCGTGGCGCGGAACGTTTGTGTTCGCGCAAGCGCCGGCCACCGATGCTGCGGCGTCCGGTTCACCGGCGCGCGGCGACCCATCCGCGATTCCCGCTGCGTTGCTGATGAATAAACCGCTGTTTGCCCGTGCACGCAGCGGCGGCGAGCGCATGCGCTGCGACGCGCACGGGCCGACCCGCACGCTGAAGAATCTGTTTCAGGAGCGCGGCGTGCCGTCGTGGAAGCGCGATGTGCCGCTGCTTTATGCAGGCGAGTTGCTGCTGTACGTGCCGCTGCTCGGGGTGAATCTCACGGCGCTCGACGCATTGCATGCGGGCCATGCAAAAAGCGCAAGAGACACGAAACACGCGCCGCACGCGAGCGAAGAGGGCGGCACCGCCGCCGCCCCATCCGCCGACCGCTGGATACGGATCGACTGGCGCGAAGATCTGTTGATTGCCTGAGCGCGTGCCGCCGCACGGCGTTGCCCATGCGCGGCACGCACGCGGTTAAACCGGCGGTCAAACCCACGGTTAAACCAAGGTTAAACCCACGGTTAAACCCTTTCCCCTCAAGCGTTTGCGACGCGTTCGACTTGTCAATTCGCGTCGCTTCAGGTAGGGTAGCTTGTTTGCCCGACCTGCTTTGCACACCGTTTTTTAGCGGTTTGGGTCCGGTTCAGGCCGATTCACCGTCGGATTCAAGGCCGATTTCACGGTCGATCAAGGTCGATCAAGGTCGACTGAGGTCAAGCAGCGAGCGGCGCATCATCCGCGCCCCGCTCAAACCGCCGCACTACCGCCGCCACGAGCCCTACAGGGCGCGTATCCGGAGCAGGATTGCGGCGTGACCGGATCGGTTCCGATCCGCTTCCTGTCGAAGGGAAGGGCAAATCAAAGGGCAATTCCGCGCGTGACGCGCACGCTAACTTCGCGCCGCACACCTCGCCGTCGTTCCAGAACGTTGTGCTTCCAGCTGTGTGGTCCGTCCTCAACGTGCGGGCGTGACGCGCATCAAGCGTTTGAAGCGTCTCCAGCTTTTCCTACGGTTTAAAAACGACAATGGCACTCATCGTACACAAATACGGCGGCACCTCGATGGGCTCGGTCGAGCGCATCAAGAACGTCGCGAAGCGCGTCGCGAAATGGCACAAGGCCGGCCACCGGATGGTCGTCGTGCCGTCCGCGATGTCCGGCGAAACGAACCGCCTCATCGGTCTCGCAAAAGAAATTTCCGGTCAGCCGAGCCCGCGCGAGCTCGACATGATCGCGTCGACCGGCGAGCAGGTCAGCGTCGGTTTGCTGTCGATCGCGCTGCACGACGCAGGCGTCGACGCGGTCAGCTACACGGGCTGGCAAGTGCCGGTCAAAACCGATAGCGCGTTCACGAAAGCGCGCATCAACGATATCGACGGCGAGCGCGTGCTGCGCGACCTCGATGCGGGCAAGGTCGTCGTGATCACCGGCTTCCAGGGCATCGATCCCGAAGGCCACATCACAACCCTCGGCCGCGGCGGTTCGGATACGTCGGCGGTGGCGGTGGCCGCGGCGCTCAAGGCCGACGAGTGCCTGATCTACACCGACGTCGACGGCGTCTACACAACCGACCCGCGCGTCGTCGAAGAAGCGCGCCGGCTCGATCGCGTGACCTTCGAGGAGATGCTGGAAATGGCGAGCCTCGGCTCGAAGGTCCTGCAGATCCGCTCAGTGGAATTCGCCGGCAAATATCAGGTCAAGACGCGCGTATTGTCGAGCCTGACCGATCCGCTGATGCCGCTCGAAAGCGAAATGTCCTCGGGCACCCTGATTACTTTTGAAGAAGACGAGACCATGGAAAAAGCAGTCATCTCCGGCATTGCGTTTCAGCGGGACGAAGCCCGCATCGCCGTGATGGGTGTGCCCGACAAGCCGGGCATCGCGTATCAGATCCTCGGTCCGATCGCCGAGGCGAATATCGATGTCGACATGATCATCCAGAACCAGAGCGTCGAGGGCAAGACGGCGTTCACGTTTACGGTCGGCCGTGGCGATTATCAGCGCGCGATGGACATCCTCACGAATCAGGTGAAGGGCCATATTTCGGCGGAGCAGGTGCTCGGCGACCCGAAGGTGTCGAAGGTATCGGTGGTCGGCGTCGGCATGCGCTCGCATGTGGGCATCGCGAGCAAGATGTTCCGCACGCTGTCGGAAGAGGGCATCAACATCCAGATGATTTCGACCTCCGAAATCAAGATCTCGGTGCTGATCGACGAGAAATATATGGAGCTCGCCGTGCGCGCGCTGCATAAGGCGTTCGAACTCGATCAGGCTTGATCGCGCGTCGGTTCGACGGTGTCGATGGCGGTATGCGTGGGTTCGTGCGGCAGGTTCGTGCGGCAGGTTCGTGCGGCAGGTTCGCGCGATGACAGTGCAGTGACACCGCTGGCATAAAAATTGTGCCAGGGAAATTGACCTGTCATCCTGAACCCGCTATCATCTTGGCTTCGTCGCGCTGCCTCCCTGGCGCGAGCGAAGGTTTGGGAGACGTGGCCGAGAGGTCGAAGGCACTCCCCTGCTAAGGGAGCATCTGGGCCAAAACCTGGATCGAGGGTTCGAATCCCTCCGTCTCCGCCAGTACGTGAGTATTTGGCGGTGAAACCCCGTAAGTTCTCGGACTTACGGGGTTTTGTTTTTGTGGCTTCCGGTTTCATCCACCGAGCTGAGCATCGCGAAATCGATGTCGTGATTACCTGGGATAACCAGGCGATACCAGGCGATACCAGGCGATACGCGAACCCGCAAAGCGCGCGAAAGGGCGAGTCCAATGACCGCGCGTTTCTGCGCAGTATTTCGACCGGTGACCCGGAGCAGCGAAGTCGCCAGACAGGCATCGAGCATCGGCGTGCGTTGCACCGTCAAGTTTTCCGCAGTGGTGCCGATAAGACACGCAACATCGGTCACATCGGGGCGCGGCGCGCGGTTGCGTCACCAAACCCTGTCGCCTGTAACTGCGCGTTACAAGCAAGGGGAAGACGCCATTTTGTGCATCAGTTATTACAAAGTTGAAATATGCTAGCGGCCTTCGTTTGTTATATTGAGACGCAGGTAGTCGACAACACAAACACACACACTCGCAAAATAGGTGAACACATGAAGACCACGCGTCTTGTTACGTTACTGGTCGGCGCGCTCGCGATCGGCGCGTCGAGCGCGGCGATGGCTGGAGGAGTGCATGTTGGTATCAACCTCGGCATCCCCGCACCGGTCTATGCGCCGGCTCCCGTGTACGCAGCGCCTCCGCCGCCCGTCGTGTATGCGCCGGCTCCGGTGTACGCACCGCCTGCGATCGTGATCGGCTGGCATGGCAACCGCTACTGGGATGGTCGCCGCTACTGGGGCCGCGATGAGTGGTATCGCCATCATGGCGGATACCGCGGTGGTTATCACGGCCATGATCACGGCCACGGCAACTGGCACTGAGCCTGGGTGCGCAGTTCAGCACCGCGTACGCGTCGACTAGCAGAAAAAACCGCCCTTGAAGGGCGGTTTTTTTATGCGGCTGCGCACGCAACGAGATGCGCGCCGCAGATACGCGGCGGTCGCGAGTCGGCGCGCTTCCGGCGTAGAGCCGGGGATAGCTTACTCCGCCGCGGCCGCCGCCATGCCGCCGACCACCGCATTGAAGCCGCTGTCGACGTGCACGATCTCCGCCGTGACGCCGGCCGCGAGATCCGACAGCAGGAACGCCGCCGTATTGCCGACCTGTTCGATCGTCACGTTGCGCTTGAGCGGTGCATTGTCTTCGACGAAATCGAGAATCTTGCCGAAGCCTTTGATGCCGCTCGCCGCGAGCGTCTTGATCGGGCCCGCGGAAATGCCGTTCACGCGTACGCCCTTGTTGCCGAGCGAGACCGCGAGATACCGGACGCTCGCTTCGAGCGATGCCTTCGCGAGACCCATCGTGTTGTAGTTCGGAATCGCGCGCTCGGAGCCGAGGTAGGTGAGCGTGAGCAGCGCCGCGTCGTTCGACAGCATCGGCTGCGCGGCTTTCGCGAGCGCCGCGAAGCTGTACGCGGAGATGTCGTGCGCGACGCGGAAATTCTCGCGCGTCATGCCGTCGAGGAAGTCGCCGGCGATCGCTTCGCGCGGCGCAAAGCCGATCGAGTGAACGAGGCCGTCGAGGCTGTCCCAGTGCTGCTTGAGCGAGGTGAAGAGACCGTCGATCTGCGCATCGTCGCCGACGTCGCACGGGAAGACCAGGCTGCTGCCGAACTCGGTGGCGAACTCGGTGATGCGATCCTTGAAGCGATCGCCGACATACGTGAACGCGAGTTCGGCGCCTTCGCGCTTGCAGGCCTGCGCGATACCGTAAGCGATGGAACGATTCGACAGCAAGCCAGTCAGCAGGATACGTTTACCAGCGAGGAAGCCCATGAATTCTCCTAATGAGGTCGGTGCGCCGCATGTCCGCCTGGAGCGGTCGTGCGCGGGATTTTGGGTAGAATTCTCTCACATTGCAATGGGCGGGCCCTGGCGTCGCGTTTGATATCACCGCGACATCGCGTTTGTTACCGCGTTTGTTACCGCGTTTGTTACCGCGCTTGTTACTGCGCTTGTTACTGCGCTTGTTACCGCGCCTGGTACCGCGCTTGTTACCGCACCCGGCACCGCCCCTTGCACGTCCAGCACTCTCTTCGAACAAGGCACCATGACGCTCGACTCACGATGGCTTGAATCCGTTCGCGCGCCGATGCGCATCGTGTTGCGTGCGCTGTTCGATGAGAAGGGCGCTGCGCGAATCGCGAACAAGCGGAGCGCATGGGTGTTGTTCGCTTCGCTTCTCTTCACGCCACCGGCCTTCGCCGCGTACGCGATCGCGCAATACGGCCAGCCGAAGTACCCGCCGGACTTCAAACACTTCGATTACGTGAACCCCGATGCGCCGAAAGGCGGCACCCTGGTGCTCGCGAATCCGAACCGGCAGACGAGCTTCGACAAGTTCAATCCGTTCACGCTGCGCGGCAATGCGGCGCCCGGCATCGACGTGCTGTTCGAAAGCCTGACCACCGGCAGTTCGGACGAAGTCGCCTCCGCCTACGGTCTGCTGGCGGACGACATCAATGTCGCGCCCGATGGTCTGTCGACCACCTTCCATATCAATCCTCGCGTGCACTTTTCGAACGGCGATCCGGTGACCGCCGACGATGTGAAGTACTCGTTCGACACGTTGAAAAGCCCGAAAGCCGCGCCGCAATATGCCGCATATTTCGCCGAAATTTCGCGCGCGGTGGTCGTCGATGCGAGCACGATCCGCTTCGAGTTCAAGCAGCGCGATCGCGAACTGCCGCTGCTGGCGGGCAGCATGCCGGTGTTTTCGCGCAAGTGGGGCGTGAAACCCGACGGCAGCCGCGTATCGTTCGATCAGCTCGCTTTCGAAAAGCCGATCGGCAGCGGACCGTATCTGATCGAGCAGTACGACAATGGCCGCAACATCACCTACAAGCGCGACCCGAACTACTGGGGCGCGACGTTGCCGGTGCGCGTCGGCATGTTCAATTTCGATCGCATCCAGTACAAGCTGTACGGCGATCCGACTGCGCGGCTCGAAGCGTTCAAGGCCGGCGAGTACGACGCGCTCGTCGAATACATCGCGCGCAGCTGGGTGCGGCGCGACGTCGGCAAGAAATTCGACGACGGCGAACTGATCAAGCGCGAGTTTCCGCAGCACAACGGCACGGGTATGCAGGGCTTTATCCTGAACCAGCGGCGCCCGCTGTTCCAGGACGTGCGCGTGCGTGAGGCGCTCGATCTCGCGCTCGACTTCCAGTGGCTCAACCGGCAACTGTTCTATAGCCAGTACAAGCGCCTCGACAGCTTTTTTGCGAATACCGACTGGCAGGCGAAAGGCTTGCCGTCGCCGGGCGAACTGAAGCTGCTCGAGCCATACCGCGCGCAACTCGAGCCTTCGGTGTTCGGCTTGCCGCCCGTGCAGCCCGATACCGATCCGCCCAGTTCGCTGCGCGCGAATCTGCTGAAGGCGCGCGAGCTGCTGGCGCAGGCGGGCTGGACCTACCGCGACGGCGCGTTGCGAAATGCGAAAGGCGAGCCGTTCGAATTCGAGATTCTCGACGATTCCGGCTCCGCGCAGAGCTTCGAGCCCGTCATGGCGCCGTATATCCGTAACCTGCAAAAGCTCGGCATCACGGCGCGCACACGCGTAGCGGATTTCGCCGTCTATCAGAAACGTCTCGACGCCTTCGACTTCGATGTGACGACGCTGCGCTATCCCGATACACAGGTGCCCGGTTCCGATATGGTCGACCGCTTCGGCAGCAAGGCCGCCAGCGAGCCCGGCTCGGGCAATCTGATCGGTCTCAGGTCGCCGGCCGTCGATGCGATCCTGCGTGCGCTCGTCGGCGCGCAGACGCTCGACCAGCTGAGCGATGCGACGCATGCGCTCGACCGCGTGCTGATGCATGGTTACTATGTCGTGCCGCAGTGGTACAGCGCGACACACCGGGTCGCGTTCAAGCGCGGGCTGGCATGGCCGAAGACCCTGCCGCTGTACTATTCGGCGGAAGGGTGGATCGTGTCGATGTGGTGGTTTGCGCCACCTCTGTCCGCACAACAGCCTGCGCAACGATCTGTGCAACGATCTGTGCAACAAGCGGCACAGGCCTCGCACTAGCGCGCCGCCCGGTAAGCGCGCCGCGACGCCCGGTTTTCGCCACACCCTCGCAACGCCTTTCGATCGACTGCCTCACCCCACCGGATCGCCACCATGTGGAGCTACATCCTCAAACGTCTGTTGCTGATGATCCCGACACTGATCGGCGTGCTGACCGTCACGTTTATCGTGATCCAGTTCGTACCGGGCGGCCCCGTCGAACAGGCCGTGCACGAACTGCGCCGCAGCAGCGCGGAGGGCGGCACGCCGTTCGGGCTGCGCGCGCATAGCGGCGTCGACGCGCAGCAGGTTGCGCAACTGAAAGCGCTATACGGCTTCGACAAACCGCCGCTCGAACGCTACTGGCTCATGCTCAAGCGCTTTTCGCGCTTCGATCTCGGGCAAAGCTATTTCCGCCATCAGAGCGTGTGGTCGCTGATCGTGCAGAAGCTGCCCGTGTCGATCAGTATCGGGCTCTGGACGTTTTTCCTGACCTATCTGATATCGATCCCGCTCGGCATCGCCAAGGCCGTGCGCAACGGCTCGCATTTCGACGTGGCGACGAGTTTTATCGTGCTGATCGGTTACGCGATTCCGGGTTTCGTGCTCGGCGTGCTGCTGCTCGTGCTGTTCGGCGGCGGCAGCTTTCTGCAACTGTTTCCGTTGCGCAATCTCACCTCGGACAACTGGGATCAGTTGAGTCTGGTCGGCAAGGTGCTCGATTATCTCTGGCATATCACGCTGCCGATCGTCGCCTCGGTGGTCGGCAGCTTCGCGGTCGTCACGATGCTCACGAAGAACTCGTTTCTCGACGAGATCCGCAAGCAGTATGTGCTGACCGCGCGCGCGAAGGGCCTGTCCGAGCGCCGCGTGCTGTGGAAGCACGTGTTTCGCAATGCGCTGCTGCCGCTCATCGTCGGCTTCCCGGCCGCGTTTATCGGCGCGTTCTTCACCGGCAGCCTGCTGATCGAGACGCTGTTCTCGCTCGACGGTCTCGGCCTGCTGTCGTACGAGTCGGTGACGCGGCGCGACTATCCGGTCGTGCTCGGCACGCTGTATCTGTTCACGCTGATCGGTCTCGTCACCAAGCTGATTTCCGATCTCTGCTACGTGTGGGTCGACCCGCGCATTCAATTCGAACAACTGGAGCGCTGACTTGAGCCGCGTCCGTACCGATGCCGAACCGATTTCGCGCGACACGCCGGTGCGCGCGTTCGTCTCGCCCACGCCCGCGCGTCGCGTGTGGATGCGTTTCAGAAAGCAGCGGCTCGGCTACTGGAGTCTGATCGTCTTTATCGTCGCGTTCGCGGCGAGCCTCGCGGCGCCGCTGTGGTGCAACGACAAGCCGATCGTGGTCCGCTACGACGGCCATTTGTATTTCCCGCTCTTCGAGACGTATCCGGAAACCACCTTCGGCGGCGATTTCCCGACGCCCGCCGATTATCTCGACCCGTATATCCGGCACCGCTTCGAGCTGAACGGCAACTTCGCGGTCTATCCGCCGAATCCGTACTACTACGACACGCTGAACTATTTTTCGAAGGTGCCGAATCCGGCGCCGCCGTCGCGCGACAACTGGCTCGGCACCGACGCGCAGGGCCGCGATCTGGTCGCGAGGCTCGTGTACGGCTTTCGCGTGTCGGTGGAGTTCGCGCTCGTGCTGACGCTGATCGGCACCGTGCTCGGCGTGCTCGCGGGCGCGGTGCAGGGCTTTTTCGGCGGCAAGACCGATATCGTCGGCCAGCGGCTGATCGAAATCTGGAGCGCGCTGCCGGAGCTCTATCTGCTGATCATCTTCGCGTCGATCTTCGAGCCGGGCTTTATCCTGCTGATCGTGCTGCTGTCGCTGTTCGGCTGGATCGGCCTGTCCGACTACGTGCGCGCCGAGTTTCTGCGCAACCGTCAGCAGGACTATGTGCGCGCCGCGCGCGCGATCGGACTGTCGAACTGGCAGATCATCTGGCGCCATGTGCTGCCGAATAGCCTTACGCCTGTCATCACGTTTTTGCCGTTTCGCATGAGCGGCGCGATCCTCGCGCTGACGAGCCTCGATTTTCTCGGCCTCGGCGTTCCGCCGCCGACGCCGAGTCTTGGCGAGCTGTTGTCGCAAGGCAAGGCGAACCTCGACGCGTGGTGGATCTCGATGTCGACGTTCTGCGTGCTGGTCGTCACGCTGATGCTGTTGACCTTTATGGGCGACGCGCTGCGTAACGCGCTCGATACGCGTCTGTCGGATGCGATGCGCGCCGGAGGCAACCAGTGAGCGACGCGATGCCAAACCGGCGCGATCCACACGAGCCGCACGATGCCGATGCGCCGCTGCTGGAAATCGACCATCTGAACGTGCGTTTCGGCGACACGATCGCGGTCAACGACGTCTCGCTTTCGATCGCGCGCGGAGAACGCGTTGCGCTGGTCGGCGAATCGGGCTCGGGTAAGAGCGTGACCGCGCTGTCCGTTTTGCGTTTGCTGCAGGATGCGCAAACGAGCGGCGCGATCCGCTTCGACGGCGAAGACCTGCTCGCGAAAAGCGAGCGCGCGATGCGCGGCCTGCGCGGCTCCGATATCGCGATGATCTTCCAGGAGCCGATGACGGCCCTGAACCCGCTCTTCACGATCGGCGAGCAGATCGCGGAAACCATCGTGCTGCATGACGGCGTGTCGGCCGCCGAGGCGCGCAAGCGCGCCGTCGAACTGCTCGGGCGCACGGGCATCGACGAGCCCGGCAAGCGGGTCAACAGCTACCCGCATCAGCTCTCGGGCGGGCAGCGGCAGCGCGCGATGATCGCGATGGCGCTCGCGTGCCGGCCGCGCCTGCTGCTCGCCGACGAACCGACCACCGCGCTCGATGTGACGATCCGCGCGCAGATCGTCGAACTGCTGCTGGACCTGCAACGCACCGAAGCGCAAAAGCGCGGCATGGCCGTGCTGCTGATCACGCACGATCTGAACCTCGTGCGTCATTTCGCGCAGCGTATCGCGGTGATGGAAAAGGGCGTGCTCGTCGAAAGCGGACCCGTCGAGCAGGTGTTCGAAGCGCCGCAGCATCCGTACACGCAGCGGCTGCTCGAAAGCCGTCCGCGGCGCGAGGTGGTGCCCGTGCTGCCGATCGCGCCGGTGCTGCTCGATGCGCGCGAGGTGTCGGTCGACTTCAGGACGAAGCTGCCCGGCATGGCCGGCTGGTTCCAGTCGGGCCGCTTTCGCGCCGTCGACGACGCGACGATCATGGTGCGCCAGGGCGAGACGCTCGGCATCGTCGGCGAGTCGGGCTCGGGCAAGTCGACGCTCGCGATGGCGCTGCTCGGCCTGCAGCGCGTCACGCGCGGCGCGATCGAATTTCAGGGCAGGGCGCTCGCGAGCTACCGCGGCCGCGAAAGGACGGCATTGCGCTCGAACCTGCAAGTCGTGTTTCAGGACCCGTTCAGCTCGCTGTCGCCGCGCTACACGATCGAACGGATTGTCGGCGAGGGCCTGGCGCTGCATCAGCCGCAGCTCGACGCGGCGGCGCGCCGCGAGAAGGTCGTGTCGGTGTTGCGCGAGGTCGGCATCGACCGCACCGCGCTCTACCGTTATCCGCACGAGTTCTCGGGCGGCCAGCGGCAGCGGATCGCGATCGCGCGCGCGCTCGTGCTGGAGCCGCGCATTCTGATTCTCGACGAACCGACCAGCGCGCTCGACGTGTCGATCCAGCAGCAGGTGCTGAAGCTGCTCGCCGGCTTGCAGAAGAAATATAACCTCGGCTTTATATTTATCAGCCACGACCTGGCGGTGATCGGTGCGATGGCGCACCGTGTCGCGGTCATGAAAAATGGTTCGATAGTCGAGAGCGGCGACGTTGAGAAAATTTTTGCGTCGCCATCGCATCCTTACACCCGAAAGCTGCTGAACGCCGCGTCGGGTGGTGAAAATTCACTGTTGTAACCAATTGTATGTCTTTCTCAATTGTATTTTTCTATTCCTTTTGACACTTGAATACTTACTGGCTAGTATCGACCAAACTTTTTTCCTAGTCCTCTGATTTTTAGGCAAAAACTACCGACCAATGCAGCACCGATCTCTACCCCAGGCTTGTACGCGCGTCGTCGCCGGGATGTTCATTGGCGTACTGATGGTGGCAGCTTCCGGCGCTTTTGCCGACGCATTTGCCGACGAAGTAAGCAGCTTTAACCAGAATGCCGCATTTTCGACCCCCACGAGTTTCTCGGGCGCCGGGTCGAGCTTCCTGATTCCCTCGGTTTCCTCCAGCAGTGCGTCCGGCAATGCGTCGGGCTCGACGTCGTCTTCATCGTCCTCTTCGTCTTCTTCGTCTGGCACGCCGCCGAGCACCGGCGGTGCACGCTCGTTCCTGTCCGGCGTCGCCGGCAAGGCGGGCGACGTGGTCGTGGGCGCGCTGAACCTGATCGGCGTGCGCTACCGCTGGGGCGGTTCGTCGCCCGATTCCGGGCTCGATTGCAGCGGTTTCGTGCGCTACGTGTTCCAGGACACGCTCGGCATGGCGCTGCCGCGCCGCGCCGAGGAAATGAGCCGCGTCGGCGAGAAGGTCCGCGTGGCCGACCTGAAACCGGGCGACCTCGTGTTCTTCAATACGATGCGCCGCACGTTCTCGCACGTCGGCATCTATATCGGCGACAACAAGTTCGTGCACTCGCCGTCGACGGGCAGCACGATCCGCGTCGACGACATGGACGACGCGTACTGGGAAAAGCGCTTTACCGGCGCACGCCGCGTCGAGACGTCGTTCTCGCCCGACCAGCAGCAAGATTTGCGTCAGCGCGTCAGCGCGACGATCGGCGGCGGCAACTAACCCGTCGCCGACCCGTTGTCGGTTGTCCGGCAGCGCGTTGTTCGAATAACGAAAGGCCCGCTTGACCGGAATCGACCGGCAGCGGGCCTTTCGTTTTGATGCCGCGTTTATCCGGAAGAAACCCGGCGCATCATCCCGCGCTGTCTCAAACGGCCAGCCGGCTCGCCGCCAGCTTGCGCTGCAACTCCGGCATGATCTTCGCGACCGCTTCCTCGCCGGCGAGGATCGCCGCATTGCGCTGCCCGAAATCGCCGCTGCTCATCGCCGCGAGATTCGGGCGGATCACGACATCCGCGTATTTGTCGAGCTCGTAGGCCTTGATGGTCTGGCCCATGATCGTGAAGGTCTGCATCAGCACGTCGAACGAGCTGTCGGTAAGGCCGGTTTCGGGCCGCGCGGAGATATCGACCGCGATCACGAAGTCGGCGCCCATCTTGCGCGCGAACGACGCCGGCACGGGGCTTACGAGGCCGCCGTCGACATACTCGTGCGCGCCGATCTTCACGGGTTCGAAGAGCGACGGCACGCTGCACGACGCGCGTACCGCGATGCCGGTATTGCCGCGTTGAAACAGGATCGGCTGGCCGGTTTTCAGATCGGTCGCGACGACACCGAGCGGCTTCGCCATCTTTTCGATCGGCCGGTTATCGAGCGTCGTGTTCAGGTAGTTTTGCAGCGCCACGCCTTGCAGAAAACCGCGTGTGCGAAACGGCATGGCCCAGTCGCTGATCGACGCTTCGTCCATTTTCAGCGCGAGGCGATTGAGCGCGAAACCGTTCATCCCCGACGCGTACAGCGCGCCGACCACCGAACCCGCGCTCGTGCCGCACACGAGATCCACCTCGATATTGCGTGCCTCGAGCGCCTTGATCACGCCGATATGCGCAAAGCCGCGCGCGGCGCCGCCGCCGAGCGCGAGCGCGACGCGCAGCGGCCGCGGCTTGACGACAGGCGGCGCGAGTGTTGCCGCACTGGACGCGGTGCTGTCGGACGGTTTGACCGGTTCGGGTGGTTTGTTGCCGCCGGGCAGCGCGCAGGCGCTCAATACGGCGGACGCCGCCGCGATCGAAAAGTGGCGGCGCGAAAGACGGGGCGAGGACTGTTTCAACGAATTCTCCAGCCGGCGGCATGCGTGCGGGCCGCGGCGCGCACATCATAAAGCAAAGCGTTCGGCGTGCGACAAATCGGCGAGACACATATCCAATCGTGATTGAAGGGCAAAGGTATAATTCGCGTCTTCGCATTTCATTCGCCGCCCGCGAGCCCCCATCGTGACTGCCTCCACCGATACCCCCGCACAGACCCCCGCGAGCCACGTTCGCACCCGTTTTGCACCGAGCCCGACCGGCTTCATCCACCTCGGCAATATCCGCTCCGCGCTGTACCCGTGGGCGTTCGCGCGCAAGTCGAAGGGGGTGTTCATTCTGCGTATCGAAGACACCGACCTCGAGCGCTCGACCGAGGCATCGGTCGACGCGATTCTCGAAGGGATGGCGTGGCTCGACCTCGATATCGACGAGGGCCCGTTCTACCAGATGCAGCGCATGGACCGCTATCGCGAGGTGCTGCAGCAGATGGTCGAAAAGGGGCTCGCGTACCCGTGCTACATGTCGACCGAAGAACTCGAGGCGTTGCGCGAGCGTCAGCGTCAGGCGGGCCTGAAACCGCGCTATGACGGCACGTGGCGCCCCGAGCCCGGCAAGGTGCTGCCCACGCCGCCCGCGGGCGTGAAGCCTGTCCTGCGCTTCCGTAACCCGCTGACGGGCGTCGTCGCGTGGGACGATGCGGTGAAGGGCCGCGTCGAAATCTCGAACGAGGAACTCGACGATCTCGTTATCGCGCGTCCGGACGGCACGCCGACGTACAACTTCTGCGTGGTCGTCGACGATCTCGATATGCGCATCACGCATGTGATTCGCGGCGACGATCACGTGAACAACACGCCGCGCCAGATCAACATCCTGCGGGCGCTCGGTGGCGAAGTGCCGGTCTACGCGCACCTGCCGACCGTGCTCAACGAGCAGGGCGAGAAGATGAGCAAGCGGCATGGCGCGATGAGCGTGATGGGCTACCGCGATGCCGGTTATCTGCCGGAGGCGGTGGTCAACTATCTCGCGCGTCTCGGCTGGTCGCACGGCGACGCGGAGATCTTTTCGCGCGAGCAGTTTATCGAATGGTTCGACCTCGAGCATCTGGGCAAATCGCCCGCGCAATACGATCACGACAAGCTCAACTGGT
This sequence comes from Paraburkholderia sp. 2C, assembly GCF_054589215.1. NCBI lineage: Bacteria > Pseudomonadati > Pseudomonadota > Betaproteobacteria > Burkholderiales > Burkholderiaceae > Paraburkholderia > Paraburkholderia sp. 2C. Next base: position 347,703 of record NZ_BAAILL010000036.1, read on the forward strand.
TGAACAACCACTACATCAAGGAAGCGGACAACGCGCGCCTTGCCGATCTGGCGAAGCCGTTTTTCGCGGAGCTCGGGATCGACGAGGCGACGCTCGCGAAGGGCGCCGATCTGCCCGCGGTCATCGGTCTGATGAAGGATCGCGCGTCGACGGTGAAGGAGATTGCGGCCACAGCGGCGATGTTCTATCGCGAGCCGGCGCCGGAAGCCGAAGCGCTCGCGCAGCATGTGACCGATGCGGTGCGTCCGGCGCTGGCCGAACTCGCCGACGCGCTGAAGACCGTCGAGTGGACGAAGGAAGCGATTGCCGCGGCCATGAAGGCGGTGCTCGCGTCGCAGAAGCTGAAGATGCCGCAGCTCGCGATGCCGGTGCGGCTGCTCGTGGCCGGTACGACCCATACGCCGTCGATCGACAGCGTGCTGCTGCTGTTCGGCCGCGAGACGGTGGTCAGCCGTATCGGCAAGGCGCTGGGCTGAACCGCCGGAGTCGTCGAACCCGTCGAACCCGTCGATACAAAAGGTATTTACAAAGCGCGATTTGATGTCTAAAATCTCGCTTCTGTTCTGCAAGGGGGTATAGCTCAGCTGGGAGAGCGCTTGCATGGCATGCAAGAGGTCAGCGGTTCGATCCCGCTTACCTCCACCAACACAGGTCAGCAGACAGAGTCAAACAAGTACCGCGCTTCAAACACAACAAGCCCCGAACAATCCGTCGGGGCTTTGTTTTTTCTACGGCCGGTTTTCGTCGCGCGTGTCGTCGCGAACGCCGCCTACGGCGCCAGCCGCGTGAATACGAAATCGTGATTTTTCACACGCGCCTGATGGCACGCGAAGCAGGTCTGATGCTGCGCGATATCGGCCGGCTGCCCGTTGATAAACCTGCCGAAGCCCCAGCCGCCTGAATCGCGATAGCGCTTCGAGTCCTTCACCATCACCTGCACGGTGGTCGCGGCGCCGGGTACCGAAGCCGGTTCGAACTCTGCGGACGGCACGCGCTTCCATGCAAGTTTCACGAGGATCGACCCATCGGGAAACGGCAGTGTATTTTTCTCGAGCGCTTTCATCGCCACCGGATTGCCGAGCACGATACGCAGTTCGTTGAGCGGATCCGCTTCCTCGGCCGGCGCGACAAACTGCCATTTCCTGTAGCCGTGCGGAATCGTCACGCCGTAGATTGGCGACGCTGCTTCGGCATGCATATCGTTCGCGGCGAACGACGGCGTCGTCAAGGCAAGCGACAGCAGCAACGCGGCAACGAGGCCACCTTGGGAACGCTTCATGGCGAGCTCCTTTTTCTTCTGTGGATGTCCGGAAGTTGCACACGCAACCCATCGGTGTGGATTGCCAGGTATCAGGCGAGAGTAAAGCGGTGCGGTGAGCGTGTACTGTTATCGTACCGGGCGCGCGCCATCGGCGCCGGCATCGCCGCGTGCGCCGCCACCGGCGGCCCCGCTGCCCGTAGCGGATCGCGCATTTGGCCCGCCGGCTTCATCGCAGCGAGGCAACTCGGCGACCTGCAGCACTTCGCCCGCCGACGCGCTTTCGACGAACGCGACCACGCCTTGCTTCGCCGACGCTGCGAGCGGGTAGCGACCGGTAATCCGCGCGTGGCCGCCGACGATCGGCACCGGCCCGAACCAGTTGCGCGTCACGCGATCGTGATGCAGCGTTGCGCCGGCGTTTTCGCCGCCCTTGACGTCGCTCTTCAACCCATCCTCATAGACCGCGACATACGCGAAGGCGTCGCCGGGAAGCGGCGTGCGCGCATCGACGCGCGCGTCGAACGCGACCGTGCCCGACGGCGACGTCTGCGCGCCGATGCGGATATCGGCCGGCGCCGGCTGCGCATCCAGCTGTTGCACGCGTTCGCCGAAGCTCGTGCTGCTGGACCAGCCGCGCATCTCTTGCCCGCCGACAAAGATCGCCGGCGTATAGACGATGTGCGAGCCGCCCTTCGAACTCAGATACTTCTGCCGCGCGGTAAACGCGGGTTGCGCGAAGCGATCGCGCCAGTCGGCGTTGTCCCAGTAGTCGACGTGCAGCGCGAGCGGCACGACCGCGTCGCGATGCCGCTCGCGGTTCAGTTGGCTCAGCCAGTTATCGGCGGGCGGGCAGCTGTCGCAGCCTTCGCTCGTGTAGAGCTCGACGAGCGCGACGCGATGCGCGGGGCTGGCGACGCTGCACGCGCGCTCGGGCGCGGCGTGAGCGGTGACGGCGATGCCTGAAACAAGGAGTGCGGCGTGCGCGAGGCAGGTCGATATCCGCATGGCGAGATCCCATAAGCGTTGTTCGTGCACGCATTGGAACGTATGCACGTATCTGGCTTATGTCCGGATTGCCGCGGTGGGCCGCGAAAGCGCGCGGCTGTGTATCCGTATCGCGTGCGGATACATTGCGATACAAAAAAGAAGGGCGCGCCTATCGCGCGCCCTGCAGAAAGGACCGTGATACGAAGCGCGGCTTGCCCGTTAAGCGAGCACGCATTGAAATGCGTGCTCGAAACACGCTTAAGCCGAGTGCTTCTTCGCCTCGTCGCGCCAGTAATGTTGCTGCTTCCAGCCGAGCAGGCGCTTCAGCTTTTCATTGCTGAGCAGCGTTTCGAACTCGCCCAGTTTTTTCTTCACGGGCACGTCCGGATAGTAGCGTTTGATCAGTTCGGCGCTCGGCACATCGGACGACACATCGTCGGCGGCGATGTTCATCACCTCGAAGCCGAGCCCGTCCTTTTCGATCGCGAGACGGCATGCGTTCGCCAGATCGCGCCCGTCGATATAGCTCCATGCGATGCGTTTGCGCATGCCCGGGTCCTTGAGCCATTCCTTGTTGAACTTCGCATAGTCCTCGGGATCGAGCACGTTGCCGATGCGAAAGCAGTAGATGTCCGAGCCCGTGCGCGCGTGAAACGCCTTCGCGGTCACTTCGTTGATCACCTTCGACGTCGCGTAGCTGTCCATCGGGTCGACCGGATATTCCTCGTCGAGCGGGAAGTACTGCGGGTTGCGATGCCGGTGCGCGAACACGACGCCGTACGTCGTTTCGCTCGACGCCACGATTACCTTGCGGATACCAAGCTTCGACGCCGCATCGAGAATGTTGTACGTGCCCATCACGTTGATGCGGAACACTTCGTTATCGGGCGTCACCATGATGCGCGGGATCGCCGCGAAGTGGACGATCGCGTCGATCGGCTTCGGCTCGAGGTCGTCGACGAATTCGGCCGGCGCGGTGCTCGACGCGAGCGCGTTGAACACCTGGCCTGCGTCGGTGATGTCGGTGATCAGCGTGCGCGCGGTGCGCTTCGCCATCGGCACGCGGTCGAGGTTCATCACTTCATAGCCGTGCTCGACGAGATCCTCGACGACCCACTTGCCGGCGAGGCCGCTGCCGCCGGTCACTACCACTCGCTTCGTCATGCGTTTTGCTCCTTGTAAGGATGTTGGAGGGGCCGGACTCGCTTTTTGCCGGGCTTTCGCCCGCACGTCGCGGTTCGGACCTTACCCGAAGCTTAGCGAGTTCCCGGCGAAACGGGTGTGACGGACGTCATAGTTGGCCCCGGGACAACCCCAATAGGTTTGTATGACGCCCGTCACAGTTTCCTGGCGCGGTATGCACCTAAGATCATCGCGATGTCGGGCGCAGCAGATACCGAACCGCAGCAGACCGAGCGAGAGCGAGGAGACGTCCGTTGAGAGCCATCCCGTCGAAGACCGAAGCACCCGCCGTGCCGGCGCCGCTTGCGATGCTGCGCGCCGGCCTGCGCATCCGCGAGCTGAATATTCTCGCGGTGCTGATCCTGGTCGGCGTGCTGATTAGCGTGTTCTCGCCGTATTTCCTGACGACCAACAATCTGATGGGCGTGTTTCGCTCGTTTTCGCTGACCGCGATCATGGCCGTTGGGATGATGCTCGTCATTATTACGGGCGGCATCGACCTGTCGGTCGGCTCGGTCATGGGCCTTTCGTCGCTCGTCACCGCGTTGTCGTTTCAGCATGGCCTCGGCGCCTTCGCGGCGGTCGCGGCGGGTCTCCTGACCGGGGTGATCGTGGGCGCGTTCAATGGCTTGCTCGTCACGCGCATCCAGCTGCCGCCGTTTATCGCGACGCTCGGTACGCTCAGCATCGGGCGCGGCCTCATGTACATCATCACGAAAGGCGTGCCGGTCACGCCCGACGTGCCCGACAGTTTTACCTATATCGGCCAGGGCTATATCGGCTTTATTCCGTTTCCGGTTGTCGTGATGGCGGTGCTGGCCGCGTGCTTTTCGGTCGTGATGCGGCGCACGCGGTTCGGCCGTCATGTCTACGCGACGGGCGGCAATGAAACGGCGGCCTTGCTAAGCGGCGTGCGCACCGCGCGCGTCAAGTTCACGGTCTATGCGCTGTCGGGCGCGATCGCGGCGCTCGCCGGCGTGATCAGTTTCTCGCGCTTCGTCTCGGCGGAGCCGGCGGCCGGCTTCGGCGCGGAACTCGACGTGATCGCCGCGGCGGCGATCGGCGGCGCGAGCCTGTCGGGCGGCGTCGGCAGCGTCGAGGGCGCGATTATCGGCGCGGCGCTCGCCGGCATCATCACGAATGGCGTGGTGCTGCTCAATATCGACACCTACGCGCAGCAGACCATCACCGGCTGCGTGATCCTGATCGCAGTGAGCATCGACATCTGGCGGCTGCGCCGCAAGGGGCGATAGCCTGGCTCGCCGGGCGAGCTCGCGCGTGCTGTGAGCCTGAGAGGGGTGCAAAAAGGCACCGATGAATAGTCGATAAACGACCGATAAAACATGGAGACGAACATCATGCAACCGAACCTGCTTCGCGCGGCGCTCGCCCAAAGCCTGCTGGCGATGCTCGCGCTCAGCGCGAGCGCGGCCCATGCGAAAGATGCGAAAGATATTTCGATCGCGGTGATCCCGAAAGTCGCCGTGCCGTTCTTCGACGACTGCAATAACGGCGCGCAAGCAGAGGCGACGAAGCTCGACGTCAAGTACCAATGGGTCGTGCCGCAGAACACCCAGGGCTCGACGCAGGTGCAGATCATCGAGGATCTGATTTCGAAGCATGTCGATGGCATCGCGATTTCGGTCAATGAGCCGAAGTCGGTCGAAAGCGTGATGAAGCGCGCGGAAAAAAGCGGCATCAAGGTGCTGACCTACGATTCGGATTCGCCGAAAAGCGGCCGCTCGATGTATATCGGCACGAGCAACGTCGCGGCCGGCGAGGCGATGGCCGAGACCATGGCGAAAGCGTTGAACGGCAATGGCGATGTGGCGGTCATCACCGGGCAACTCGGCGCGGTGAACCTCAACGAGCGGATCGCGGGCATCAAGCAGGGGCTCGCGAAATACCCGGGCATCAAGATCGTCGAAACGCAGGGCACCGACGACGATCTCGCGAAGGGCGTATCGGTGGTTGAAACGACGCTGCGCGCGCACCCGCAATTGAAGGGCATTTTCGGCGTGAGCCAGGTCGGCGGGCCGGCGGTCGCGAAAGTGCTCAACACCCGCGAATTCGGCGCGATGAAGGGCAAGCTCGAAGTGCTCGCGTTCGACGATCTGCCCGATACCGTGAAGGGCGTTCGCGACGGCACGATTCAGGCCATCATGGTGCAGCGGCCGGTGACGATGGGCAAGCTCGCGGTCGAGCACCTCGTCGCGCAGATTCAGGGTACCGAAACGCAGGCGAAGGATATCGACACCGGCGTGACGGTCGTGACGAAGGACAATCTCGGCAGTTACACAAAGTAACTGCGCACAGTAACTGCGCAAAGCAACCGCCAGACAGGCGCAAGGCCAACGATGAAGCCGTTCCTTGAAGTTCGCGATATCTCGAAGACGTTCCCCGGCGTGCGCGCGCTCGATCGCGTCACGCTGCAGGTCGCGCGCGGCGAAGTGCTCGCGCTCGCCGGGGAGAACGGCGCCGGCAAGAGCACGCTGATGAAAATCCTGACCGGCGTGCTCGCGCACGACGCGGGCGGCGAAATACGCGTGGAAGGCGAGCCCGTTGCGTTGCGCGACGGCCATCACGCGCGCGAGCTGGGGATCGGCATCATCTACCAGGAGCTGTCGGTCGTCGACAACCTGAACATTGCGGAGAATATCTTTCTGGCGCGCGAGCCGCGCACCCGCTTCGGTCTGATCGACCGCGCGAAGATGAACGACGCGGCGCGCACCTTGCTCGATACGATCGGCATGGCGCTCGATCCGCGCACGCCTGTCAGCGAGCTTAGCGTCGGGCAAAAGCAGATGGTCGAGATCGCCAAGGCGATTTCCTGCGATTCGAAGATCATCATCATGGATGAGCCGACCGCCTCGCTGAGCCACCACGAAACGCGCATTCTGCTCGATCTGATCAAGCGGCTGCGCACGCAGAACATCGGTATCGTCTATATTTCGCATCGGCTCGATGAACTGTTCGAACTGGCCGATCGCGTGACCGTGCTGCGCGATGGCTCGACGGTCGGCAGCGCGCCGATCGCGGAAGTCACACGCGAGTGGCTCGTGCGCAAGATGGTCGATCGCGAACTGAGCGACCTGTATGCGGTAGCGGAATCGTATGCGACGCGCGAGGTCGTGCTCGAGGTGCGCAACCTGTCGCTGCGTACGCGCGATCATGCGCCGGCGCGGATTCGCGAGATCAGCTTTGCCGTGCATCGCGGCGAGATTCTCGGCATCGCGGGCCTCGTCGGCTCGGGGCGCACCGAGATCATGGAGATGATCTTCGGCATGCGGCCGTGCACGGGCGATATCTTCATCGGAGGCACGAAAGTGTCGATCGCGCGGCCGCACGATGCGATCATGCACGGCATCGGTTTCGTGACGGAGGACCGCAAAGGGCAGGGGCTCGTGGCCGGCATGAGCATTCGCGAGAATTTCAGCCTCACGCATCTCGAAGCGTATGCGCCGTTCCAGTTCGTGCGGCGCGCGGCCGAAGACGAGCGCTGCCGCCAGTTCGTGCGCACGCTTGGCGTCAAGACGCCGTCGATCGAGCAGAAGGTGATCAATCTCAGCGGCGGCAATCAGCAGAAAGTCGTGCTCGCGAAGTGGGTCGCGCGCGAGCCGCGCGTGCTGATCGTCGACGAGCCGACGCGCGGCATCGATATCGGTGCGAAAGCGGAAGTGCATGCGCTGCTCGGACGGCTGGCCGCGCAAGGCATCGCGATTATCGCGATCTCGTCGGATTTGCAGGAAGTGCTCGCGATCAGCGACCGGATCCTGGTCGTGCGCGAAGGGCGGTTGAACGGCATGTTCGAGCGCGCGGAAGCGTCGCAGGAACGTGTGATGGCGGCGGCCACGGCCTAGCGTGCCTGTGGCCACGCAGCAGATTTTCAAACGGAGACTGAATCAAGATGACCACGATTGTCGTAGTGCATACGGGCCCGGTGACGGTGCAGCCGCTCAAGGACCAATTCAAGGATCAGCTGCCTGACGCGCGCGTGATCAATATCGTCGACGACAGCCTGCTCAACGATGTGCGCGCAGCCGGCCATCTGACGCCCGAAGTCACGCAGCGCATGTACTCGTATATGTCGAACGCGCAGGCGATGGACGCCGACTACATCCTGAATGCGTGCTCGTCGGTCGGCGAGGCGGTCGACCTGCTGCGCGGCATGATTCGCACGCCGATCGTCAAGGTCGACGAAGCGATGGCGCTCGAGGCGAGCCGCATCGGCGCGCGCATCGGTGTCGTGGCGACCGTGAAGACGACGCTCGAACCGACCGTGCGGCTGATTCGCAAGAAAGCAGCCGAGCAGAAGCGCGAGGTGACGGTGGTCGAGCGCGTGGCCGAAGAGGCATTCGAGGCGCTGCTCGCGGGCAACAACGAGCGGCACGACGAGATTCTCAAGCGGACCATCGTCGGGCTTGCCGAAGAAGTGGATGTGGTGGTGCTCGCGCAGGTCTCGATGGCGCGGCTCGTGCCTTCGCTGGGCGAGACGCGCGTGCCGGTGCTGTCGAGCCCGAAAAGCGGCGTGAAGATGCTGATCGACGCGTTAAAGCACGCGCGATAAGCGAAGCGATCGACGCGAGCGAGACCAACCGTCAAGCGAGGCCACTCGGGCGGGGCAGGCAAAGCCCGCGCAAACCCGGACAAACGTCGGGCAAACCCGGGGTGAACCCCGGGGTGAACCCCGGATCAGGCCCGCGCGAGCGGCGCTTTGTACGCGTGATCCTGGTTCGCCGGTTTCGACGCGGCGCCGGCCGCCGTTGTCGCGGTCACCGCCGGTGCGACCACGCCGGCGGCAGCCGGCATCGCGAACCCCGGCAGGAACTGCGCGACGAACGCCGGCGTCAGCACGATCTTGCGTTCATGCGTATCGACGAGGCCCTCGGCCTTGAGGTCGCTGAAATGCCGGTTCACCGATTCGCGCGACGTGCCGATAAATTCCGCGAGCTTGTCCTGCGCGATCGAAAGATCGATGAGCACCGCGCCCGTGCGTTCGCCGTGCACGAACGGTGTGCCGATCTGTGTCGCGAACATCGAAAGGATATTGACGAGGCGCTTGCGCACGTCGTGCAGCGACAGGTTCTCGATCAGCTTTTGCGCTTCCTGCCAGCGCTGATGGTGGCTTCTGAGCACGAACTGATTGATCGCGTCGTAGCGCGTGAGCAGGTCCTTGAAGTCGGCCTTGCGGATATAGCAGATACGGCTTTCCGCGAGTGTCTGCGCGTAGTGCGAGTAGTTCGCTTCGTTGAGCACGTCGCCGTCGCCGAAAATCATGCCGGCCTTGATAAACGACAGCGTGATTTCCTGGCCGTCTTCGGTCAGACGATAAAGCCGCACGTGGCCGACTTTCAGCAGGTACACGCATTCGCTGCGGTCCTCGGGCCGATAGATCAGCGCGTTCTTGCGCAGGCTGCGGTGATCGCTGAAGGCCGGCATCACCTCTTCGAGGCAATTGCGTTCGATCAGCGAGAGAAGCTCGCTTTTTCCGACGAACCACATCGCTTGTCTCCTTCTTTATGTCCCATGCCGCAGTGCGGAGAGTGGGCGGCGCGGCGTTCGCGCTGGCCGCCCGCTTGCCGGGTATTCTAACCAGCGTGCACGCAACGCGCTGTGAAGACGCGAAGTGGTTCGGTCGATCGATGTAAGCGAAATGTAGGAACGGCGCGTGGCGCGCGGACCGCGTCGGCTCGAGGCCGCGCCTCAACCCGCGTACCGCGGCTCCGGCAATCCTTTCACACCGAGCCCTGTCACCGCGAACAGCCCGCCGCGTTCGCGCTCTTTCTGCGGAATACCCCACATCGGGCGACCCATCGACGTCACATAGAGCACGTCGAGATTCGGGCCGCCGAACATCACGCTCGTCAGATTGCGTACCGGAACCGGCACGATGCGGTCGATGCTGCCGTCCGGCGCAAAGCGCAGAATCCGTCCGCCGAAGACCAGCGCGCTCCAGATATAGCCTTCCGCATCGACGGTCGCGCCGTCGAACGTGCCCGCCATATTGCGCGCCGACGCGAACACACGGCGATTGGTCGCCGCGCCTGTTTCGATGTCGTAGTCATAGGCGTACATGAGCCGGTCATAGGTGTCGGTGAAGTACAGCGTGCGATTGTCGGGGCTCCAGCAGGGGCCGTTCGAGCAGCTGATGCCGCGATCGAGACAGGTCAGCTTGCCGTTCGTGCCGAGCTGATAGAGGCCGCCGCTGCGCGTCGGACGCTGGCCGCGATCGGCGTCGTAGCGGTCGAAGTCGTAGGCCATCGTGCCCGCGACGAAGCGGCCGCGCCGGTCGACCTTGCCGTCGTTGAAGCGCGTCTCCGGATCGTCGCTTTCGGGGTCGGCGATCAGCCGCACGGTCTGCGCGTCGAAATCGTAGAAGTGCAGGCCGTTCGCAAGCGCGACGACCGCGCCGCCGTGTTCGCACAGTGCCATCGATCCGATATGCGTCGGCACGAAAAAGCGCTCGACGTGACTGCCGTCCGCGCGGCAACGGTAGATTTCGGCGGCGGTGCTGTCGATCCAGTACAGACGCTGTTCCTTGACGTCCCACAGCGGACCTTCTCCCAGATGGTTGTTCGCATCGACCAGCAGGCGGGTTTCGATCATGAGTGGCTCCATCGTTCGGTGTTGGCGGGTGTTGGTGCGTATTGGTGCGCGGTTGGTACGTTGTTGGTACGTTGTTGGCGCACTGTCGGCGCGCGGTTGGCTGGCTGTTCCCGCCGCGACGGTTGTTATTGACCTTCGTCCGTGTCGTCCTGGCGCCGGTGCGCGAGCAGCGCCATCAGGCGCCGGTCGCGCCAGCGGCTGCGCGCTTCGATCTCCGCACGCGGCAAGCGCGCCTGACGTTCGGCTTCGAGCTTCGCGATCGTCGCGGGCGACCAGTCGAACGGCATCCGTTCGCGCGCGAGCCCTTTGTAAAGGCCGCCGTAGCGTTGCGCGTAATCGACGACGCCGCCCGGCGCGTTCAGGTCGATCGTCTCGAACGGCCCCATGAACGACCAGCGCAGGCCGAGGCCGTCGCGCATCACGGTGTCGAGGTCGGCCGCGTTCGCGTAGCCCTGTTCGTAAAGGCTCAAGGCTTCGTCGAGCAACGCGCCTTGCAGGCGATTCAGCAGAAAACCCGCGATTTCGCCTTCGACCAACACCGGCTTCTGGCCGACCGCTTCATAGAGCGCGCGGGCGCGCGTCAGCGTGTCGGCGGCGGTCCATGGCGCGCCGCATAGCTCGACGAGCGGTACCAGCGAGGGCGGATTGACCGGATGCGCGACGAAGCAGCGCGCGCGGCCGGCGAGCGATTCGGTGAAGGTCGAAGCGGGCAGGCCGGAGGTCGAACTGGCGAGCAGCGCGCTGGGGCGCGTCAGGCGGTCGAGTTCCGCGAACATCGTACGCTTGAGCTCGAGCTGCTCGGGGATGTTTTCCTGCACGAGTTCGGCATCGCGCACGGCGTCGGCGAGCGTCGCGCAAGGCGTGATGCGCGCAGCGATGACGTCGGGCGTTGCGTCGATCAGGTTGAAGCGCGCGAGATCCGCAAGGCTGTCGCGAATCGCGGGCAGCGCGTTGTCGAGCATCGCACGGTTCGCATCATGCAGCTTGACGCTCAACCCCGCGCGCGCGAAGACGATCGCCCATGCGCGGCCGATGCGGCCCGTGCCGATGATTGCGATGGGGCCGGCGGGCTTGCCGTTGCCTCGCCCGGCAGTTCGATTCGATTGCTTCGGATTCGCCATCGATCACCTCGTCGTGGGCGGCGTGTGCCGCGTGGGTGTTGCCGCTTGCGTGACCTGTCTTGGGGTCTTATTCCCCGGGTTTTATCCCCGGGTCTTATCCCCGAGTCTTATCCCCGGGTCTTATCCCTTACGATCGCGCAACGTAATTACCGCCGCGAGCACGACCAGCCCGTTAATGATGTCGCGCACCGCGGGCGGCACGGTGGTGCCCGCGAGCAGCGTGCCGAGCGCCGTGAGCAGCAGCGCGCCGCCGAACACGCCGAGATAGTGGCCGCGGCCGCCGGTAATCAGCGCGCCGCCGACCACCACCACCGCGATCGACGGCAGCAGATACGGATCGCCCATCCCAAGAAACGCCTGGCTGCTGAAGCCCGCGAGCAGCACGCCGACAATCGCCGAGCACAGCGCCGACAAACAATAGACGGCGACGAGCGTCGCACCGACGCGCACGCCCGACAGCTTCGCCGCGACCGGCGAATTGCCGACCGCATACACACGCCGGCCGAAGGCCGTGCGATGCAACAGCAGCAGCGCGACGGCGAGCACGAGCGGCACGCTCCACGCGGCCAGCGACAGCGGACCCGCGCGGTCGTTCGTGAAGCTGCTGATGGCCGATGGCGCCCAGCCTTGCGGCGAGCCGTTGCAATAGATCAGCGTGATGCCTTGCAGCAGGCCGTTGGCCGCCAGCGTCACGACGATCGGCGGCAAGCCGAGCACGACCACGCCGATGCCGTTGAAGAGGCCCACCACGAGACCCGCGGCGAGCACGGCGGGCACGGCCCACCAGGCGGCTTCGTTGACGCCATGCGTGAAGCCCGTGAGCAGCACGCCCGACATCGTGATCAGCCACGGCACCGACAGGTCGAGGCCCCCGGTCAGAATCACCGCGCCCTGCCCGAGGCCGAGAATCGCGAGGAACAACGTGAGCGTGAGCAGGCTGCTGTAGAAATTCGAACTGACGAGCACGCCGGGCCCGTACACCACGCCGGTCATCGCCACGACGCCGAAAAACAGCAGATACGCGGGCACGATGTACTTCGCCCACTCGCGATTGCGCTCGATCCAGTCGGTCAGCCAGCGTCCGGAAAGCTCGGTGTTCGCGATCGGTTTGAAGTGCTCCACTTCGAACGCGACGCGGCGCGCGCGATCGGGTCCGTTGCGGCCATGTCGCGCTCGCGTGCCCGTGCGCCACGCCTTGAACCACTGCAGCGCGTGCCGCGCGCTTTCGTGCGCAGCCGATTGCTTCCCGATCGACGAGCCGAGCACCGCGAGAATCAGGATCAATGCTTCGGCGATCGTCGTGAAGAATGCGGACACGTTGAGCACGAGCAGGATATTGACGGTCACCATCAGCGTCATCGCCGCGAACACGGTGCCGACACAGCCGCCGCGTCCGCCGCCGAGCCACGTGCCGCCGAGCACGACCGCGGTGAACATCGACAGCAGCAGCGGGCGTCCGACGAGCGGATCGGCCGAGCCGGTTTGCGCGGACACGTACAGGCCCGCGAGCGCATAGAACATGCCGGCGATCACATAGGTCGTAATGCGGTAGCGCGTGACGGGCGCGCCGTTCGCATAGGCGCTATCGGGATCGCTGCCGATCGCATAGAGGCCGACGCCGAAACGCGTGCGCCGGATAAACCCCCACACCAGCAGCGCGACGATCAGGATGCCCGCCGACATCGGCAGCTTGTCCGGAATCAGATCGGACGTGACGAAGCCCGAGAACTGGTCGCCGACACTGCCGCCCGGCTTGTTCTGGATCAGCAGCGTCAAACCCTGCACCATGAACATCGTCGCGAGCGTAACGACGATCGACTGCAGCCGGAACCAGGCGATCAGCGCGCCGTTGATGAAACCGACGCCGCCGCCGATCGCGACGATCAGCGCAGCGCCCGCCCATTGCTCGACGGGCGTGCCGTGCACGAAGCGCACCGCGAGCACGTTGGCGAGCGACAGCACGGCCGATGCGGACAGATCGAAGCCGCCGCTCAGCACGACGATGGTCTGGCCGATGGCGACCAGCGCGAGTGTCGCGGCGCTCGAAATCAATGAGCCGATGTCGTAGAGGCCGACCGGCGTCGCGGACAGCGCAACCCACGCGATCAGCATCGCGACCAGCGCGCCGATCGCGATGATCAGGCCGCGATAATGATCGATGCGGGCGCCGATACCGATGCGCGCGCCGGGCCGCACGACTTCGCTATCGGGAGAGGCGATTGCGTTGCTCATGATGTTTCCTTGTCACCTGAAGGGCGGGCTGCGCGCGCGAAGCGTAGTGCTCGCGGTTTAGCTCGCCAGCATCCTGCGCATGACGTTTTCTTCGGTCAGCCGGTCGCCGTCGAGCTCGGCGACGTTGCGTCCGCGGTACATCACCGAGACGCGGTCGCAGACGTTGACGAGTTCCGGCACGTCGGTCGAATAGAACAGCACCGCGCCGCCCGCCGCCGCGAACGCGCGCATCAGCACGAAGATCTGATGCTTGGTGCCGACGTCGATGCCGCGCGTCGGGTCGAACATCAGCCAGACGCGGCTTTGCGTGAGCAGCCACTTGGCCATCGCGATCTTCTGCTGATTGCCGCCGGAAAACGACAGGCACGGCTTGTAGACCGCGCGCGGGTTCACTTCCATCTGCGCGAGCACGCGTTCGATCGCCGCGCGTTCGCGCTTGCGGTCGATCAGGCCGAAGCGCGTATAGCGCTCGATGACCGGCAGCGAGATGTTTTCGCCGCCGGGCAGGCGCAGGAACAGGCCTTCGGTTTTGCGGTCTTCGGGCAAAAGGCTCGTTGCGACACCGGCCTTCAGCGAATCGGCGGTCGACGTCAAGGTGACGGGCTTGCCGTCGACGAGCATCTGGCCCGCGTCGATGTATTCGGCGCCGAACAGCGCCTCGAACAGCTCGCGCTGTCCCATGCCTTGCAACGCGGCGATGCCGTGCACTTCGCCGGCTTTCAGCGTGAGGCTGAAGTCGTCGACCACACCATCGACACGCACGTTGCGCAACTCGAGCGCGGGCGAGGGCGCGGTGAAGGTGGGCGGCGTTTTCGGCGGGTACTTCGCTTCCATCGAGCGGCCGATCACGAGGCGGATCACTTCGTCGTCGGAAATGTCCTTTGTTTCGAATGCGCCGACATCGCGGCCGTTGCGATAGATCGTGAGGCTGTCGCAGAACTCGCGCACCTCCTGCATGCGGTGCGAGATAAACACGAAGGTGACGCCGCGCGCCTTCATTTCGTCGATGCGGCGCGCGAGCCACGCAACGTCGCGGCCCGATAGCGCGGAGGTCGGCTCGTCGAGCAGCAGCACCTGCGGGGCGCGCACCATGGCTTTCGCGATTTCGATTTTTTGCCGCACCGGCAGCGAGAGGTCGCGTACATACGTGCCGGGACGCACGTCGGTCAGTTCGAGCTTGTCGAGCCACTGCGCGACGCGGCGCTGCGCTTCGGCGCGTTTGATGCGGCCGAGCAGCCCGGACGGCTCGTCGCCGAGCAGCAGGTTCTGCGCGACCGTGAGGTCGCGCACCAGCGTCATCTCCTGAAACGCGGTCTGCACGCCCGCGCGATGCGCGTCCTTCGGCTCGCGCATCTGCACGTCGCGGCCGAGTATCGCGATGCGGCCTTCGTCGGGGCGGATCAGGCCGGACAGCAGCTTGACCGTGGTCGACTTGCCCGCGCCGTTTTCGCCGAGCAGCGCATGCACGGCGCCGCGCCGCACGCGAAACGACGCGTTGTTCAGCGCGACCGTCGCGCCGAAGCGTTTCGTGACGTGCGCGACGTCGATCGCCCAGTGATCCGCGTGGGCTTCGCGAGATTCGGTCATGACCGTCATCGTGTGGACTCCGTGACTGCGGGTGGCGCGTGCTGCTCTTGCGTCGACCGTGTGCGGGTTTGGCATCGTCGTGCCCGCCGGCGCGGACACGACGATGCGGGGCTTAGTCAGGCGTGCCGTGTAACGCCGCATTGAAGCCGACTTCGCGCGTCTCTTCCGAATAGATGTCCGCGAACCAGCCCGGCGGCACCTTGTCCGGCGGGAACGCCGTGCAGCCCGCGCGCAATTCGTCGATCGAGCCGCTCTGGCACAGCTTCGATTGCGCGGTTTCGACGAGCGGAAGCTTCAGCGTCACGCGCGCGGGGAAGTCCTTGCCGTCGAGCTTCTGCACTGCGAGCTTGAGCGCCATCGCGCCGGAGTAGGGCGGCGCGCCATACGAGATCGAGCGGTAGCCGATCGCGCGATACGCGCCTTCGCCCTTCACGCTGCCGGGCGGCAGCATCTGCACGCGGTGGCCATTCGACGATTCGCCCGCGCACGGCTTGATCCTGTCGTCGGCAACGCCGGCGTCGAGCTGCATCGATGCGGCCGTGAAGCAGCCGACCTGCATCCACAAGCCATCGATCTTGTCCCAGCTGTTTGTCGCGAGAATCTTCGACAGTTCGGTCTTCGCGGTCGCCTGGCTCCACATGCCGGTGCCTTCCGCGATGATCTTGATGCCCGGATACTTCGCGAATACTTCCTTGGCGGCTTCGGTGCGCTCGCGGTCGACCGAGGTGCCCGGCACGCCGGTGATCATCACGATGTTGCCCTTGCCGTTCAGCGTCTTCGCCAGCCACTCGGCCGTGACGCGGCCGGCCTGATGCTGGTCGATCGCGACGTTGTGCGCGCACGGCTCGGTGACTTCGCCGTCGTACGCAACCACCACCACGCCCTTCGAGCACGCGTTCTTGATCGCGCGATTGAGCGCGGTCGGCGAGATCGGATAGATGACGATCGCCTTCGCGCCGGCCTGCACCATCGAATTGATCTGCTGGATCTGTTTTTGCGCGTCGGTGCCGGCGACCTGCACTTCGAGGTCGACCTTGTCCTTCAACGCGGGCGTCGCGGCCATCGCCTTGATCATGTTCGCCGCTTCGGTTTGCCAGTCGTTGCCGACGTAGCTCATCGACAGGAAGATCTTGTACTTGCCGGCGGCCGCGGCGCTCTGCGACAGCGTGAGCCCGCCGATACAGGCGGCCGTGAGCGTCGCGCCTAGCGCGGCGCCGCGTAGCAGCCGCCCCGCACGACCAAGGATGTGCGTCAAAACGTTCATGTCTGCCTCCAGATCCTGCAAAGGTTATGGTTCTTACGTTGTGTTTTCTTCGGTTATCGTTGTTTGTCGTGCTGCTGCTGCTGTTGCTGCGTTGCTGCGGTTTGCTGCTGCGAGGTTTCAGGTGGTTGACGGTTGCACCGCCGTGTTTTCGACATGCGGCACGCGTGCCGCAGCGGGCAGACGCAGCCCTGCCGAACCGGGCACGACGTCCGGGTCATGCCCGGGAATCACGATGTCGGCGATCTGCCGGATCCGTTTGAGCGACGCGAGCTCAGCCGCGGTCTCGTACACGATGCCGACCGGCACGCCATCGACGATGTTCTCCATGCAGTTCGCGCAATCGCCGGTAATGACGACGATGCCTTCGGCCGTGTTCACTGCAATCGACTGGTGCCCCGGCGTATGACCCGGCGTCGGAATCACGCGCACGCCGGGCACGATATCGGCAATGCCGTTGACGAACTGCCAACGGAACCACGCGATCGGTTCGCGGCCGATCAGGAACTCCTGGTAGAACGACGCTTGCGTCGGCAGCGGCCGCCCCGCGTATTCCCATTCGATCTGCTGCACGATAAAGCGCGCGTTGCGAAACAGCGTGTTGCCGCCCGAGTGGTCGTAATGCAGGTGCGTGTTGATCACGATATCCACATCGTCGGCGAGCCAGCCGACGTATTCCTTCAGCGCGCGTTCGAGCCGTTCCTCGGGCGCCTGATCGCACGGGCAGATAAAGCTGCTGACCCAGGCGGGATCGTGAATGCCGGTATCGACCACGATCTTCTTCTCCGCGCCGACGATCGCGGTCGACCACACCGGAATGCGGATCTGCTGGCCGTAGTGGCGCGCATAGACCAGCGACGAATGGTCGACGGTGAGCCAGCCGGTCGGCATCGCGACGACCTTCAGTTCGGGAGTAGCCACGCTCGTCTCCGCAATCAGAAATTGACTTCGTTCGCGCCCTTGAGCTTGAGCATCGCGCGCGCTTCGGCCGGCGTCGCGACTTCGAGCGACAAACCTTCGATAACCTGACGGATCTTCAGCACCTGCGCGGCGCTCGATTCGGCGAGCTTGCCGGGCGCGATCCACAGCGAGTCCTCGAGACCGACGCGCGCGTGCGAGCCCTGCGCGACGCCCATCGACGCGAGCGGAAGCTGATTGCGGCCGGCGCCGAGAATCGACCACACATAGTCGTTGCCGAACAGGCGGTCGGCGGTGCGGCGCATATGCGCGAGGTCTTCGGGATGCGCGCCGATACCGCCCAGCAGGCCAAAAACGCTTTGCACGAAGAACGGCGGCTTGACGAGCCCGCGGTCGACGAAATGCGCGAGGTTGTACAGGTGCGAAATGTCGTAGCACTCGTGCTCGAAGCGCGTGCCGTTGTCGCTGCACGAGGTCAGGATGTATTCGATATCGGCGAACGTGTTCTTGAATACGAGGTCGCGGCTTTTTTCGAGGTGCTGGCGTTCCCAGTCGTGCTTCAGGTCCTTGTAGCGCGCGAGCATCGGATACAGGCCGAAATTCATCGAGCCCATATTCAGCGACGCGACCTCGGGCTTGAAGTGATGCGCGGGGCGCAGCCGCTCGGCAACCGTCATATGCGGGCTGCCGCCGGTCGTCAGATTGATCACTGCGTCGGTTTCGGCCTTGATGCGCGGCAGGAATTCCTGAAACACGGCCGGGTCCTGGGTCGGATGGCCGTCGTTCGGGTCGCGCGCGTGCAGATGCAGAATCGCGGCGCCTTCTTTGGCCGCGGCGAGCGCTGCGTCGGCGATTTGCTTCGGCGTGACCGGCAGATACGGCGACATCGACGGTGTGTGGATCGCGCCGGTCGGCGCGCAGGTGATGATGACTTTACGCTTGGATGCCATGTTGTCCTCGGGTTTCGTCGGGCTTCGTTGCTGTGCTCGGTTGCTGTGCTCGGTTGCTGTGTTTCGTTGTTGCGTTTCGCTGTTGTGTTTCGATACTGCGCGTGGTTGCCTTGCTACGCAGCGGGTTCGACAGGCGAAAGAGAAACAGGCGCTACAGCACTTCGACGTTGCCGCACACCGAGATCGCCTGACCGGAAATGCCCATGCCGGCGGGCGAACACAAGAAGAGCGCGGTGGCGGCGACTTCCTCCGGTGTCGTCATCCGGCGCAACGAGATCTTGTCGAGATAGCGCCGCTCCATTTCTTCGTACGACAGATTGAGCTGCTGGGCGCGCGCGGCGATCACGCGCTCGATACGCGGCCCTTTGACGATGCCGGGCTGGATCGTATTGACGCGGATGCCGGACGGGCCGAGCTCGATGGCGAGGCTTTTCGTGAGGCCGACGATCGCCCATTTGGTCGCGGAGTAGGGCGTGCGATACGCGTAGCCGAGGCGTCCCGCCACCGACGACAACGCAACGATCGAGCCGCCGTCGCGCGCGTCGCGCAGGAGCGGCACCGCGCGGCGCGCAAAGTAGAACTGCGCGTTCAGATTGATCTCGACGGTCTGTTCCCATTCGCCGACGTCGATCTCGTCGACGCCGCCGGTCGGGCCGGCGATGCCCGCGTTATTGACGAGCACATCGAGGCCGCCGAGCTGTCTGGCGACGTCGTCGAAGACGCGCTCGACAGCGTGACGGTCCGCGACGTCCGCGAGGGTGGCGGTGATGGGGGAGGGTTTGCGCTTATCGGACGCCTGCTCCTGCGAACGTTGCAGCGCGTCGATGATCTGCTCGCTCGCGTCGCATACGTGCACGCGAGCACCTGTTTCGACGAACGCCTGCGCGATCGCGAGGCCGATGCCGGAGGCGCCTCCGGTCACCAGCACGCGCAGGCCCGCGCGCGGCGTCAACATTGATAGAACGGTCATGCTGTCGTCTCCGTCGTTATTCGTATGAGTGATGACCCGCCGCGTTTGCGTTGCACCACAACGATCTGCAACGATTGCTTACAACGCTTCGGGCTACTACGCGATACTTCGACTTCGGTATGCATGTGCCGCGAGCCGGCGCGGCCGCGCGTGCGGCGTTCGATGCACACCGGCGCGCGCGTGTCCGGTCAGGCGCTTGCTTCCTGCTGTTCGATCAGCCGCTCGCGCAAATCGTCGGCCGCTTCGCCGATGTCCTGCGCGATGCCTGCGCGCGCACCTTCGCCGTCGCCGCGCCACAGCGCTTCGACGATCTTGCGGTGCGCATCCATCGAGCGCCGCATATGCGGAATGTCGGGCGCGACGAGGTTGAGGAACGGGCCGATGCGCATCCACAGGTTCTGGATCGTCGCGAGCGTCACTTCGCTCGCGCCATGCGTGTAGATCGCCACGTGGAATTCGAAATTGCTGCCGAGGTAGGCGCCGACCTCGCCGGCTTCGACATGCGCGTCCATCGTGTCGAACACGTCCTGCAGCGCGGCGAGATGCGCCTGCGACATGCGCGTCGCGGCGCGCGCGGCGACGCAGCCTTCGAGCGCGATGCGCACGTCGCGCAGCTCTTCGAGCAGCTCGAGCGTCATCGGCGGCACCATCAGCGCGCGGCCGGGGCCGTCGATCAGCGCGCCTTCGGCTTGCAGCCGCGTGAGCGCGGCGCGCACGGGCATCGTCGACGATCCGACAGCGTCGGCGACGCCGCGCAGGCTCAGCAACTGGCCCGGCGCAAAGCGGCCGGTCATGATCGCTTCGCGCAATTGCGCGTAGACGCGGCCGGCCATCGTGTCTCTTGCCACGAGCTCGAGCGGCGGCAATTCTTTTGTCGCTACGCGGGTTGTCATGGCTTTCCTCCGGCGCGTCCTATGCAGACTGATTGCGATGTGTGACCTGTGATCACACTTGTTGAGATGCAGTCTGCGCGGCGCCGCCGGAGGCGTCAACTGAGGGAAAACGCGGAGCGCCTGGGTGGCGTGGCCGGTGTGGTGTGCCTGGGGCGGCGTGTCCGGGCGTCGCGCTACGACGGAGGCGTCAGCCGGTTCGACATCAGCTTGGCGCGACGCGGGCTGTCGCCGATCGTTTCGCATTGCTCGGCGGAGAGCCCGAAGGACACGTGAAATCCGTCTTCGGTACGCAGCGTCAGGATGAAGGTCCGCTGGTCGCTCGCAAGTTCGACCGTGCACGTGTACGCGGGGTAGACGATGCGCAGGGTGTCGTCGTTGTGCTGCGCGCGCATCGCCTTCAACGCGAGGTTCGGCAGCGTGAGGATTAATTGCTGCAGGCAGTCGCTCGGCAGATGCAGCGACCAGTCGGCGCCGCCGCCGTCGACGCCTTGCAGCGTGAAGCGCGAGCCGTCTTGCGCAAGCTCGAGGCCGGTCAGGTGACGGGCGTCGATCCGGCTCGCCGCCGTCGCCGCTGCCGTCGCGTTCGTCGCCTTGATAGCGTTCGTAGCCTTCATCGATTCCGTCGGTCGGTTTGCCATTCCTGTTTCGCGAGAGTCGCAGTCGGCCGTGCGTGGCGCCGGCTCCGATGCTGATCGAATCAAAGCTTAGTGATTTGCGGCGGCGGGCAGTGTTCCCAGGTTGTCAGGTTAGTTGACTGCCAGTGGCATTGCGGTCGGAACTGCGCTTAGGATGACGATCGTGCGGGTCGGTGTGGAATGTTCAGCATGCTGTCAAAATCGCTTGCCTGGCAGCAAGACTGCTGCGTATAATCGCAGGCTTCGCTGACGCAGCAGAACTTTGTGAAGTTAAAGCGCGCTCTGCCGGTAAAAGTCGCTTAAAAACCGCGGAACTTGTAGTAAAAAGCGCTTCACAAAGCATGGTGAGCCAGTTAGAATGGCGTTCTTCGCTGTTTCGCCAGTCAGAAGTTAGCAGAAAATAAGCGAGGAAAGCCGGTGGTAGCTGTCAAGCCGCCGCAGTTTGCAGCAGATGGTGTGCGACAAATCTGTAAAGATTATGTCCCCTTCGTCTAGAGGCCTAGGACATCACCCTTTCACGGTGAGTACAGGGGTTCGAATCCCCTAGGGGACGCCAGAATATCGGCGTGGTTTGCGGTAAGGGCGGTGCAGCGCCTATATTGCAGGCAGCGCAACTTGCGGGAATTAACCGACGCTCGCAAGCAAGGTAGAAAGACTGGAGTGGTAGTTCAGTCGGTTAGAATACCGGCCTGTCACGCCGGGGGTCGCGGGTTCGAGTCCCGTCCACTCCGCCAGCTTTAAACCACTTGGTTTGAGCCAAGTTGGGTTTAAGCCAGAATGAAAGCCCGTTAGGGTGCGCGTCGAAGGAGCGCCTCAACGGGCTTTTTCATTAAAGGTGTAAGCGTAGTCGCAGTAGCGTATGTCCCCTTCGTCTAGAGGCCTAGGACATCACCCTTTCACGGTGAGTACAGGGGTTCGAATCCCCTAGGGGACGCCAGACATCAACCGCGGAAATACCGACTTCCGCGGGGTAACGCGCAGTACTGGAGCGGTAGTTCAGTCGGTTAGAATACCGGCCTGTCACGCCGGGGGTCGCGGGTTCGAGTCCCGTCCGCTCCGCCAGTCAAGAGAAAGCCCGCTGATCCGTCAGCGGGCTTTTTGCTTTGTGCGGCTTCGTTTGCTTTCCGGCCTGGCATGATTCGCTGTCCGACCCGAACGCCGGGGCATTCGTCGGGCAATCAGCCATTGTCAGCCGGTCCGGGGTATCTTAACGTGATCGCACCCTGCCGAATCCACCCGATTGCCGCAAGCAAGCATGCTCGACCCCACCGAAGAACCGTGCCCGTTCCAGTTACGCGAGGCCAGCATGGACGACTTCCCGTTCGCGGAGGCGCTCACGCGCAACAACATGGGCGGCTACTACCGTCGTCATCATCTGGTCTGGCGCGGCGATCTGTTCCTCGCGAGCTGGCGCGAATCGGAAAACTTCATTCTCGAAGCCGACGGCGAACGCATCGGCGTCCTGCGCATTACCGAAGAAGGCGACTCGCTGCATATTCGCGATGTGCAGATCGCGGAAGGGCACCGGCGGCGCGGCGCGGGGACCTATCTGCTGAACGTGTCGCACCGCTGGGCGCGCGCGCGCGGATTGCGCGAACTGCAGTTGCGGGTATTCGTCGATAATCCGGCCGCGCGGCTCTATCAGCGCATGGGCTATCGGCTGGCCGGGCCGCGTCTCGCGCAGCTCGGCTCGATTCGCCATATGGCGCGGCGGGTTTGATCAGCTTGCCGCGCGATCCGGTAGCGCGGCGTCTTCAGATTCGTTGTCCGCAAGCATCGGCTCCGCGTCCGAGATCTCCTCGCCATTCGCCTCGCGATGCTCGGCGCCGCGCACGATAAACGCGCGCGGGCTTTCGCCGAATTGCCGGCGGAACATCGCCGAAAACGCGCTCTGGCTCTGGTAGCCGAGCGCCTGCGCGACCTGCGCTAGCGGCCGCCCCTGGCTCAAGAGCGGAATCGCGCGCGCCAGCACCGCTTGCTGGCGCCATTGTGAAAAGCTCACGCCGAGTTCTTGCCGAAAGAGCCGCGCGATCGTGCGCGTGCTCGCCCCGACGGCCGACGCCGAACGTTCGAGCGAATCGGTGGCGGCCGGGTCGGCGAGCACCGCTTCGCAGAGCGCGCGCAGACGCTTTTCGGTCGGCATCGGCACCGCGAGCGGCAGCGGCTCCGAGCGAATGATTTCATCGAGGGCGAGCGAGCCGAGCAGCCGTTCGCGCGCGGGAGCGAGACCCGGCGTATCGAGCGCCGCAATCACTTCGCGCAGCAACCCCGATACCTCGACCACACGGCACGTATCGAGCGCGGGCGGCACCGCGTCTTCGTACACGTAGAGCGTGCGCAAGAACGCCTCTTCGACGATCGTGACTTCGTGCAGCACATGCGGCGGCACCCAGATCGCGCGCGACGGCGGCACCATCCATGTGGTGCCGACGGTCGTCATGCGCAGCACGCCGCGCGATGCGTAGGCGACTTGCGCCCACGCGTGCGTGTGGCGCGCGACGCGCACGCCGGCTGGCATCGGCCGCGAGCGCACGCGGATCGGATGCTGCGGCGTCGGCGCGAATTCGGGCGGAATATCGGCGAAGTCGACGCGCTCGGACAGAACAGGTTTCGTGGGCTCGATCATGGTGTGCGTAGTGGGCGCGAGCAGGATGAGCGGGTCGCGCGACGGTAATGCATATTGTAGAGGCTCGGCATCGCAAGCCTGACATGTCGGGGCGGCGCACGCGGCACATCGATACCAGGAGCATGTGCGCGTCGCCGATCGCTGGGCGCACCGCGAGGCATAATGGCTGCCGGTTCGTTGACCGCTGCGTTGGCAACGCATTGCCAACCTTGCCGCTGAGTTGCCGACCGAGGCGCCCGACTCGCGCCCCCGACTCGCGCACCTCGCGCACGATAGTACGCGTCATTCATTGCGGTCTTCATCTGACGACGGAGGAACCTGGGGCTATGCGATACGTGTTCGTATACGGCACCTTGCGCGCCGGTGAAGTGAACGACATCGGCAAGGCTGCCGCGCGCAGCGCGCTTGCGATGCCGATTCTGGTCGGCGAGGCCTCGATACGCGGCCGGCTGTTCGATTTCGGCAGTTATCCGGGCCTCGTGCCCGACAACGACGGCATTCACGTGAAGGGCGACGTCTATCAGATCGACGAGCGTCTCGTGTCCGTGCTCGACGAGATCGAGCAGGTCTATCCGGGCGAGACGGGCCTTTTCATGCCGCAGGAGGTGACGATCGACGTCAACGGCGCGGCGCTGCCTTGCCTTTACTATCCGGTGCAGCGCCATGCAGTGGAAGGGCTGCCGGAGATCGGTTCGGGCGATTGGGTCGCGTACCGGCGCACGCGCGGATAAATCGCACCAACACCGGTCACAAAGACAAACGGTGCCGTGAGCAGCGACTGCCCACGGCGCCGTTGATCCGACGCTGAATCAGCGTTGAATCGAAGCCGCCCGCGCGTCAAATCTCCTCATAAAGCGGCAACGTCAAAAACTCGGTGAAATTCGCCGACGTCGACATTTCGCCGAAAATCTGCGCCGCGCGATCGTATGTTTTCGTGTCGCCGCCAACCACCGCTTTGACCTTCTCGAGTTCCTGCGTCGTCAGCGCCCGCACGAGTTCCGCAGTCACCTTGCGCCCGTCGTCGAGCGTGCCCTTCGACGAGCGGATCCATTGCCACACCTGCGAGCGCGAGATCTCGGCGGTCGCCGCATCTTCCATCAGATTGTGAATCGGCACGCAGCCATTGCCCGCGAGCCAGGAACCGAGGTAGTGAATGCCGACGTTGATGTTGTTGCGCAAGCCTGCTTCGGTGATCGGCGCTTCGGGACGGAAGTCGAGCAGATCGGTTGCCGTCACGTTGACGTCCGCGCGTTGCTTGCCGATCTGATTCGGCCGGTCGCCGAGCACCTTGACGAACTCTTCCATCGCGATCGGCACGAGCCCCGGATGCGCGACCCAGCCGCCATCGTAGCCGTCGGTCGCGTCGCGCGCCTTGTCCGCGCGCACCCCGGCCATCGCTTTTTCGTTGGCGGCCGCGTCGCTTTTGATCGGAATCAACGCGCTCATGCCGCCGATCGCCGGCGCATGGCGGCGGTGACAGGTTTTCAGCAACTCGAGCGCATAGGCGCGCATGAACGGCACCGTCATCGTGATCTGCGCGCGGTCGGCAAGGCAGAAGTCCTGATCGTTCCTGAACTTCTTGATCGCCGAAAAGATGTAGTCCCAGCGGCCCGCGTTGAGGCCCGAGCTGTGTTCGCGCAGCTCGTACAGGATTTCGTCCATTTCGAACGCGGCGAGAATCGTCTCGACCAGCACAGTCGCGCGGATCGAGCCGCGCGGTACGCCGACCGCTTCCTGCGCGGCGATAAAAAGGTCGTTCCACAACCGTGCCTCGAGATGGCTTTCGAGCTTCGGCAGGTAGAAATACGGGCCGCTGCCGCGCGCGAGCAATTCCTTCGCGTTATGAAACAGGAACAGCGCGAAATCGAAGATGCCGCCCGACACACGCGCGCCGTCCGCCGTCACATGCTTCTCGTCGAGATGCCAGCCGCGCGGACGCACGATCAGCGTCGCCACCTTATCGTTGAGCCGATACGTCTTGCCGTTCTGCTCGAGCGAAATCGTGCGGCGCACCGCGTCTTTCAGATTGATATGGCCGGTGATCTGGTTGTCCCAGCTCGGCGCATTCGAATCTTCGAAGTCGGTCATATACGAATCGGCGCCCGAGTTCAGCGCATTGATGACCATCTTGCGTTCGACCGGGCCGGTGATCTCCACACGCCGGCATTCGAGATCTTTCGGCAGCGGCGCGATGGTCCAGTCCGCTTCGCGGATCGATTTCGTGTGCGCGAGAAAATCGGGGCGTTCGCCCTGGTCGAGCCGTTTGACGCGTTCGGCACGCGCGGCGAGCAGTTCGCGGCGGCGCGGCTCGAACGCGCGATGCAACTGGGCGACGAGTTCGAGTGCTTCGCGCGTCAGAATCGTTTCGAAACCGGGCTTGATGTTACCGGTGATGTTCATCCCCTGCGGGAGCGGCAGTGGGTGCGCCATGGTTTTCTCCTGGGTCGGTCGGGCTGCAGATTCAGAAAATAATTTTATTAATGACTGAATAGGTTTGAAAAGACGACAGACGTCACTTGATCTTTTACTTCCATCCACCTAATCTGGGGCGATTCGCCATTTCTGGGCGCGCTGCAGTGCCAGCGCGCATCGCTCGATGGACCGCTTCAAGCAGATCGAAACCTTTGCCACCGTTGCCGCGCGCGGCAGTCTGTCGGCGGCCGCGCAGGTCGAAGGCGTGGCGCCCGCCATCATCGGCCGCCGCATCGATGCGCTCGAGGAGCGGCTCGGCGTCAAGCTGTTCGTGCGCACGACGCGCCGCATTACGCTGACGTTCGAAGGCTCGGCGTTTCTCGAGGACTGTCAGCGCATCCTCAACGACATGAACAACGCGGAAGCGAGCGTATCCGCAGGCGGCGTCAAGGCGAGCGGCCATCTGCGCGTCTCGGCGCCCGCGGGCTTCGGGCGGCGCCACGTCGCGCCGCTCGTTGCCGCCTTCACCGCCGCGCATCCCGACGTCACGGTCACGCTCGATCTGTCCGACCGGCTCATCGACCTCGTCAACGAAGGGTTCGACTGTGCGGTGCGTCTCGGCGAATTGCCCGATTCGTCGCTCGTCTCGCTGCGCCTCGGCGAGAACCGGCGCGTCTGTGTGGCAGCGCCGCTGTATCTGACGCGGCGCGGCACGCCGCAGACGCTCGCCGAACTCGCGCAGCACAACTGTCTCGCGCTCGCGGCGAGCGCAAACCAGCAGCGCGGCTGGATGTTCGAGCAGGACGGCAAGATCGCCACGATCAAGGTATCGGGCACGATGGAGTGTTCGGACGGTGCCGTGCTGCACGAGTGGTGCCTCGCCGGCTACGGGCTCGCGTGGCGGTCCTGGTGGGAGGTCGGCGCCGATCTCGCCGCGGGGCGTCTCGTCACCGTGCTCGACGCATTTGCCGCACCGCCGATCGGCATCCACGCGGTGTTCGCGCAGCGCCGCCATATGCCGTTGCGCGTGCGGCTCTTTCTCGACTTTCTTAAGGAGACCTACGCCGAACCCGACTACTGGCAATGACGCGAAGGCGAGCGACGAGGTTCGCTGTCCTGCCGAATCGTGCGTCATGCATCGAAGTGCGCGCCGCGCGGGTTTCCGATATTCGGACTGACCCTCAAACGCCGCGTGTGGGTTATTTCGGCGCACTACAATCGTCTCAGCAGGCCTTCCGCCGCCGCGCCGGTGCACGCGCTGCCGGTGTCGCGGCGCGCGAGGCCCAACGTGCACCCGCAGTCGACGACGGAGAGCACCATGTTCAAACATATCCTCGTACCGACCGATGGCTCGGAACTGTCGAAGAAAGCGATCGACGGTGCGATCGATCTTGCGCAAGCGGTTGGCGCGCGCGTGACCGCTTACGCATGTCTGCCGCAGTATCCGTATTCGCCGTTTTCCGAAGTGGTGGTCGAGCCGCCGGTCGAATTCCAGGACCGCAGCGAGCGCGAGGCGCGCGACCATCTGCGCGAAGTCGAAGAGGCGGCGCGCGGCGCCGGCGTCGCGTGCACGAGCCACACGAGCGTGCATCCGTCGCCGTATCTCGGCATTATCGAAGCGGCCGAGCGGGGCGGCTGCGATGTGATTTTCATGGCGTCGCATGGGCGGCGCGGCCTCGGTAGTTTGCTGATCGGCAGCGAGACGCAACGCGTGCTCACGCATACGAAGATTCCGGTGATCGTTTATCGGTGAATCCGGATCGGCGCCGATCCGGCGCCTGCGCTCGCAGGTGCGCAGGTGGCCGCTCAGGGCGCGCGCGTCCTGGACGTGTCGCACGTGTCACGCGTGCGCGCGTGTGCGTGTGTCGCACGTCTCGCAGGTCTCGCAGAGCAGGCAGGCAGGCCGGGCGGCTTGAACCTGCCGCCCGGCTCGCGCGGCGATATGCGCCGCCCCCGTTGGCTTCCGTTTGCCCGGTTAAGCGACCTTCTTGTCGAGCGTGACCGGCTTCTCGAAGAATTGCTCGTCTTCGGTCGACCCATGCAACGCGGTCGTCGATGCTTCGCGTTCGACCGTCTGCGTGACCGCGTCGAAATACCCGGTGCCGACTTCGCGCTGATGCTTGACGGCCGTGAAGCCCTGTTCCGCGGCCGCAAATTCGGCCTGCTGCATTTCGACGAACGCGCTCATCTGCGTGCGCGCATAACCGTGCGCGAGATGGAACATCGAGTAGTTGAGCGCATGGAAGCCCGCGAGCGTGATGAACTGGAACTTGTAGCCCATCGCGCCGAGTTCCTTCTGGAACTTCGCGATCGTCGCGTCGTCGAGGTTCTTCTTCCAGTTGAACGACGGCGAGCAGTTGTACGAGAGCATCTTGTCCGGGAACTGCTTGTGAATCGCTTCGGCGAACCGCTTCGCGAACTCGAGATCGGGCTTGCCGGTTTCGCACCAGATCAGGTCCGCATACGGCGCATACGCGAGGCCGCGCGACACTGCTTGCGCGAGACCCGGTTTCGTGCGGAAAAAGCCTTCGACGGTGCGCTCGCCGGTCAGGAACGGCTTGTCGTTTTCATCGATGTCGGAGGTGATCAGGTCCGCGGCTTCCGCGTCGGTGCGCGCGAGCAGCACGGTCGGCGTGCCGCAGATATCGGCCGCGAGACGCGCGGCGGTCAGCTTCGCGACGTTTTCGCGCGTCGGCACGAGCACCTTGCCGCCCATGTGGCCGCATTTCTTGACTGATGCGAGCTGGTCTTCGAAGTGCACGCCGGCCGCGCCCGCTTCGATCATCGCCTTCATGAGCTCGAACGCGTTCAGCACGCCGCCGAAACCCGCTTCCGCATCGGCGACGATCGGCGCGAAGTAGTCGAGATAGCCTTCGTCGCCCGGATTCTTGCCTTCCGACCACTGGATCTGATCGGCGCGCGTCAACGTATTGTTGATGCGTTTGACGACGAGCGGCACCGAGTTGGCCGGATACAGCGACTGATCCGGATACATTTCGCCGGCGACGTTCGCATCGCCCGCGACCTGCCAGCCCGACAGATAGATGGCCTTGAGGCCGGCCTTCACCTGCTGCATTGCCTGGTTGCCGGTCAGTGCGCCGAGCGCGTTGACGAACGGCTCCGATGCCATCGCAGCCCAAAGCTTTTCGGCGCCGCGCCTGGCGAGCGTGTGCTCGACCGCGACCGAACCGCGCAGCCGCACGACATCCTCGGCCGTATAGCTGCGCTTGACGTCTTTCCAGCGCGGGTCGGTGTTCCATTGCTGCTGCAGCTGTTGAACCTGTTGTTCGCGTGACATGGTGTGCTCCCTTTCGATGAAGACCGGTTTGAACAGCGAAATGGCTGGCTTCAGTGAGCCGGGGCGGGGTGCGGCGTCTCCGGTTCGCGAAGTCTTATATAAGAGTCTAGACGCGCAGCAGGAACGTCAACAAGCGGTAGCGAACGTTTTTCGATTTAATTTATTTCAATAAAATCAACTATTTGATTGGGTTATTCCGTAATGTGGAAAGCGTTTTTCCATGCTGCAACATCATCGGTTGTGCCTTGCAACACGATTTTTTACGACGCAAAAAAATTTTTCGTATTGTGAAATTTGAGTGGGGCAAAAAAAAGCCCGCCGAGGCGGGCTTTTGCGATGCAGCGTGTTACCTGTTTTTGAAGGCTTCGCTTGCGATCGATTGATGACGCGGGTGCTTAGCTGCCGCGACGCGGATTGCGCGGACCGTCACTGCGGCGTGCGCCGTAGCCGCCGTCGCGCGAACCGGCATAGCTGCCGCCGCCTTCGCCGCGCGATGCGCTGTAACCGTCGCGGCTGCCGCCGGACGGCTTGCCGCTCCAGCCGCGACCGCCGCCATTACCACCCCCGCTGCCGCCGCCGTTGCCGACGTAGCCGCCGCCTTCACGCGAACCGCCGTAGCCGCTGCTGCCGCCCGGCTTGCCGCCGAAGCGCCGGCCGCCACCATTGCCGCCCGGACGGCCACGGCCGCCGCCGAAACCGCCACGGCCACCGGCGGGCGGCGCCTTGCGCGGCTCGAAGCCTGCGATAACGTTGACGGGCAGCGGCGCGCGCACGAAACGCTCGATGCGCTTCAACGCGCCCTGTTCCGCGTGATGCACAAGGCTCACCGCGATACCCGAGCGGCCGGCGCGGCCCGTGCGACCGATACGGTGCACGTAGTCTTCCGCGAACTTCGGCAGATCGTAGTTGAACACGTGCGTGATGCCGGGGATATCGATGCCGCGCGCGGCGACATCGGTGGCGACGAGCACGCGCACGCGACGCTCGCGCAGCGCGCGGATGGTGCGGTTACGCGCGCCCTGCGGCAGGTCGCCGTGCAGCGCGGCGGACTGGAAGCCCGCGTCGGCGAGACGCCCGGCGAGCTGGTCCGCGTCGCTCTTCGTTGCGGTGAAGACGATCGCCTGGTCGAGACCGGCATCGCGCAACAGATGGTCGAGCAGACGGTCCTTGTGGTCGCGGTCGTCGACGTAGTGCACGGTTTGCGCGATATTCGCGCGCTGCTCGATACGCTGCGTAATTTCGATGCGCTCGGGATTCTTCAGCAGACGGCTCGTCAGCGAACCGATCTTGCCGTCGAGCGTCGCGGAGAACAGCATGGTCTGGCGCGAGGCGGGCGTCGCGGCGACGATCGTTTCGATGTCGTCGATAAAGCCCATGTCGAGCATGCGATCGGCTTCGTCGAGCACGAGCATCTGCAGTTCCGACAGATCGATACGGCCGCGCTCCAGATGGTCGAGCAGACGACCCGGCGTGGCGACGAGAATTTCGGGGTTCTTCGCGAGCAGCATCAGCTGCTGGCCGTAGGCGACGCCACCGAGAATGCTGACCGTGCGCAGCCGGCGCAGGTGCTTGCCGTACGTCGACGCGGCCGTGGTGACCTGCATGGCGAGTTCGCGCGTCGGTGTGAGCACGAGCAGGCCCGGACGGGCGACCGGCTGCGGACGGCGCGTGCGGCGGTCGGCGTTGCGCGGGTCGCGTGCATCGCCCGCTGGTCGCGGTTGTTGCGCCTGGGTTTTTTGCAGCTGGGCGAAGCGCTCGATGGCCGGCAGCATGAAGGCGGCCGTCTTGCCCGAACCGGTCGGGCTCGAGACGAGCAGGTCGCGCCCGGCGATGCCCGCCGGAATCGCGCGCTGCTGGACCGGCGTCGGCGCCTTGTATCCAGCTGCGATCACGGCCGAAAGAATCTCCTCGGAAAGCCCGAGCGACGCGAACGTCGGGCCTTGATCGGCGCCAGCCGCGTCCGCTGCATTGGCCGCATGCGCTGCTTCAATCGGTGCGTTGGCCGGTGCGTTGGCCGGTACGTCGGCACGCGCCGCCGTCGGTTCGGCGGTGGAGGGCGTGTCAAGACCGAGGGCGGCGTCGGCGATTGCGTTCAACGGGCTGGTGGTGTTGCTCGAAGTCATGAAAATCCTTGAAGCATGGGAACGAACCCCTTGGATAAAACCAGGGGATGAAACGTCGGCGCCAATCGGCATTACCCAAGTTGTCGGATTCAGCGAGCAAACAGCAGCGAGCAAACCGTAAAACGGGGGCAGCTCGCGACAATAAAGGCGAGCTTTTCGTTAGAAGCTGTATCGGATGCGACACGCCGGGAGGGCTTGCCGCCAGCCTTACGTGGTGGCCCGTAGATGCAGGGCCCGTGGCAGGGAGGTGACAGGTTCTAAACTGGATTGGAGCAAAACGCTTAGCTGCACCCGCTATTGCAAGTGCAGCGGCGATTATAACTAACTTTGCTGCACTGCGCCAGTTGTTTGACACGAAACGTTCACGCGTCAGACAAATCGCACAACGGATGGGTCCTGGAAGCTGAGCCTTGGCGCGCCGCTCAGGTGCCGCCTTTCAGCGATTCGACAAGTTCGGTGTATTCCTGTTTGGCTGCCTCGGGCGCGAGGCCTTTCAGCGCGGCCCACGCGTCGTGTTTGAATTTGCCGGCGATATCGGCGAAGCCCGGCCGTTCGTCGGGCGCGTCGCCGGCGGTCGCCTGCTTGTAGAGTCCGTAAAGACGCAGCAGCGTGAGGTCGCCGGGGCGTTCGGGCAACTGTTTTACGTCGTTGACTGCCTGGTTAAAGCGGGTGTCGACGTCGCTCATTGAAGTCTCCGCGAAAATTCGGATCGGCCGACGATCATAACAAGCGCGGCGACAGAAGTGCGCACGTGTGCGGCCCGCGCGACATGCACGACGTGTTGCGCCGCTGACGCTTCGCGCCCGGCCCGCCAGGGTCGCGCATTACAATACCGTCCATGACTGAAACTGTGCTGCTTGCCCTCGATACATCGACCGAATTCTGCTCGGTCGCGTTGCTTGCCGTTGCGAATCCGCCTGCCGGTTCGTCCTTGCGTTCGTCGGCCGGCGGTTTGCCGGCTGCTTCCGATATTTCTTCCGCGAGCGTTTCCCAAGGGGCCGCCGCTTTGTCGTCTGCTTTGTCTTCCGCTTCCTCGTTAGCGTCGCGCGATGCGTTTCACGAGCCGCGCGTCTGGTCGCGTCACGAATCGACCGGCGCGGTGTCGAGCACGCGCCTTCTGCCCGCGATTCGCGAGCTGTTCGACGAAGCCGGTTACATGCTGCGCGCGTGCAATGCGATCGCATTCGGCGCCGGGCCAGGTTCGTTCACCGGTTTGCGCACGGCGACCGGCGTCGCCCAGGGGCTCGCGTTCGGACTCGGCTGTCCGGTCGTGCCAATCGGCACGCTGGCTGCGTGCGCGGAAAGCGCGCGACGGCGCGACCCGTCGGCGACGCGCGTGCTCGCCGCACTCGACGCGCGAATGGACGAAGTCTATTGGGCTGACTACGCGTGGGACGATGCGCTGCAAGACTGGCGCGCGGTGCGCGCCGCGGCGCTCGATGCGCCCGAACGGATCGTCGCGCCCGACGTGCCGTACACGCTTGCCGGCAATGCAGCGGCGGTGTTCGGCGCAAGGCTCGCGGTGGCTGCCGGGGCACGCGCGATCGATGGCGAAGCGCTGCCGCATGCACTGCCGATCGCGTTCGCCGCGTGGCGCGCATGGCGCGCGGGTCGCGCCGTGCCGGCTGATCGGGCGGCGCCCGAATATGTGCGTGACAAGGTTGCGCTGACCACGGCGGAACGGCTTGCGGCGAAGGCTGCTCAAGGTCTATCGAGTGGCCCATCAAGCGGTCTATCAAGCGGTCTATCAAGCGCCCCATCAAGCGCCCCATCAAGCGGCCAGCCAGGCGGCGAGTCAAGCGGCCAGCCCGGCGGCGAGTCAGGCGGCCAGAGCGGCGCTCAATCAGGCACTCAACCGGAAGAGCGTCGGCAATGAGCGGCGTGTTGCTCGCGGACCGCTACATGTCGCCGATGACCGAGGGCGACCTCGATGAGGTCGCCATAGTCGAACGACTTGCCTACGAGTTTCCGTGGTCGCGCGGCAATTTCGAAGACTCGCTGCGCAACGGCTATTTCGGTATCTGCCTGCGACACGTCACAGGGACGCTGATCGGTTATTGCGTGCTGATGCCGGTGGTCGACGAGATGCATCTGCTGAATCTGTGCGTCGCGCCGCCCGCGCAGCATGCGGGCGCGGGGCTCGCGCTGCTGCGCGAAGCGGTGCGCATTACGCACGCGGAAAAGCTGACGGGACTGCTGCTCGAAGTGCGGCCGTCGAACCATCGCGCGATCCGGCTTTATGAGCGGTTCGGCTTCGCGTCGATCGGCCGGCGCAAGAACTACTATCCGGCGCGGCATCGCAGCCGGGAAGATGCAATCGTGATGCGATTTTCTTTTGAGAAGGAGGGTGCCGATGGCGTTGCATGAGTCCGCGCTGGAAGAACTCGGCCTCGCGCCGTTGTGGGTGAGGCGCGGCAGCGCGAATGCGCCGGCGGCGCTCGAAGACGCTGAGGCCGGCGCGACCGCGGAGGCCGCGCGCTCGCGGGACGCCGTGTTGGCACAGGCCCAGCCGAATGCGTCGCCCGATGCCGCGCGTGCTGATCGGGCGACGGATGCTGCCGTGCCTGCTTCGCAGTCTGCATCGCCCGTGGAGCGCCACGCCCCGCGCGAGACGCCGTCGCAAAGCGCGCCGCCGGAGATCGGCCGCAGGCCCGTCACGGCACGTCCGGAGCCGGCGCCAGCGGCGCCTGCGGCTCAACCCGCGCCACCCGGCGACGACTTCGCGTGGTTCGACGATCTTCCCGCGCAGCCGTCGTCGCGCGCGCGTGCCCCGGCACCCGACGACGCAGCCGGCCTCGCCACCGGCGATGCCGCCATCGAGCCGTCACGGCCGCCGGTCGCCTCGCTCGACTGGGACGCGCTCGTCGAACGCGTGGCCGGCTGCGAACGCTGCCGCCTCTGCGAGAAGCGCACGCAGACCGTATTCGGTGTCGGCGACCGCGACGCGGACTGGATGCTGATCGGCGAAGCGCCGGGCGAAAACGAGGACCGCCAGGGCGAACCGTTCGTCGGCCAGGCCGGCAAGCTGCTCGACAACATGCTGCGTTCGCTGTCGCTTGCGCGCGGCGCGAATGTCTATATCGCGAACGTGCTCAAATGCAGGCCTCCGGGTAACCGCAATCCGGAGCCCGAGGAGGTTGCGCGCTGCGAGCCGTATCTGCAACGCCAGGTCGCGCTCGTCAAACCGAAGCTGATCGTCGCGCTTGGCCGCTTTGCCGCACAGAGCCTGCTGAAGACCGACGCGAGCATTTCGTCGCTGCGCGGGCGCGTGCATACGTATGAAGGGGTGCCGGTGATCGTCACGTATCACCCCGCGTATCTGCTGCGCAGCCTGCACGACAAGGCCAAGGCGTGGCAAGACTTGTGTCTTGCGCGCGATACGTGGCGCAA
The DNA here is from genome assembly GCF_054589215.1 of Paraburkholderia sp. 2C. Lineage (NCBI taxonomy): Bacteria > Pseudomonadati > Pseudomonadota > Betaproteobacteria > Burkholderiales > Burkholderiaceae > Paraburkholderia > Paraburkholderia sp. 2C. Next base: position 382,155 of record NZ_BAAILL010000036.1, read on the forward strand.
GGCAGGCGCGAGCGCCGGTTCGACCGACGCTGGCTCAGTTGCCGGTTCAGTTGCCGGTTCAGTTGCCGGTTCAGTTGTCGGCTCAACTGCGGCCTCAACTGCTGGTTCGGCAGCCGATCCCGCGACCGACTGATGGCAGCCGACGGCCCATCTGGCGGATTGACGCCGCGCGATGCCGCGCGGCTCGAGCGTCTGGCCGAGCCGGCGGTGCGCGATCTGGCGTGGCTGCTGTTCAGCCCCGACTTGTTGCGCGCGCAACCGCCTGCGGGCGTGCTGGCCGAGCCGTTCGGGTCGTCCGACGAAGCGGCGGCGACGCTCGACTGGCTCGTCGCCGAAGATGCGCACCCCGATGCGCTGCATCGGCACATCGCCGCCGCGCCTATGACGCGGCTTGGCCGCTACGCGGAATGTTTGCTCGCGTGGTTTTTGCGGCATGGCCCCGCCGCGCGGCTCGTGGCCGCGAACGTCGCGTTGCGGCGCAATGGCATCACGCTCGGCGAATGCGACTTCCTCGTTCGAACGCGGGCAGGCCGGCGTCTGCATTGGGAACTCGCGGTCAAATGCTATCTGCATGCGGGCGAAAGCCGCGCGGCGCTCGCGGACTATGTCGGCCCGAATCTGCAGGACCGCTTCGACGTGAAGCTGCGCCGCTTGCTCGATCATCAGCTGCCGTTGAGCGCGCGTGCCGAATTCGCGTCGCTTGGCTACCTCGGGCCGTGGGACGCGCAAATGTTCGTCAAAGGGTGGTTGTTCTATCGCGAGGGCGGCACGCCGGCCGAGCCGGCCGAGATCGATCCCGGTCACGCGCGCGGCTGGTGGACGACGCGTGCGGACTGGCCGTCGTTTGCCGCGGCGCGGGGCGACGCGTGGGCCGTGCTGCCGCGTCTGCAATGGCTGTCGCGGCGGCGCCGCAGCGGCGATGCGGCTGCCGCGGGCCTATTCGAGATACCGGCATTGAGCGCGCAACTGGCGCAGCATAGCGGTCCGACGATGATCGCGGCATTTGCCGCCGATGACCAAGATGGCGGTTGGCGCGAGACGTCACGCGGATTTATCGTGCCGGATGCGTGGCCCGCGCAGGCGCTTGCGTTTGCGCGCGCTTAGGGATCGCCCACGCTTACGGATTGCTCGCGTTCACCACCACCGATGAAAGTGATGCACGGGCCCGACGCCGCTGCCGACGTCAAGCCGCGCACTCTGCTCGAGTGCCCCGGTTAAATATTGTTTCGCATCGACGACCGCACTCGCGAGATCGCGCCGCTGCGGCAATAACGCCGCAATCGCGGACGACAACGTGCACCCCGTGCCGTGCGTATTTTTGACAGGCACGCGCGGGCCGCCGACGCGCAGCGTGCCGCCTGCTTCGATGAGCCAGTCCGGGCTGTCGGCGGCCGCGAGATGGCCGCCCTTCATCAGCACCGCGCGCGCCCCGAGCGCGCGTAGCGCTTCCCCTTGGCTCACCATCGCGCCTTCATCGGCAGCCGCCGGCGCGCCGAGCAATGCGGCCGCCTCGGGCAGATTCGGCGTCAGCAGATCGGCGAGCGGCAGCAGTTCGTCGCGCACCGCGTCGACCGCATCGGGCGCGAGCAGCGCATGGTTGCTCTTCGAGATCATCACCGTGTCGAGCACGACATGCGACGGACGGTGGCGCCGCAGCGCGTCGGCGACCGCGCGCACGATCTGTGCGTTCGCGAGCATGCCGATCTTCACCGCGTCGATGCGGATATCGTCGAACACCGCGTCGAGTTGCGCCGTGACGAAATCGGGGTCGGGCGTGTGAATCGCGGTCACGCCGCGCGTATTCTGCGCGGTCAGTGCGGTAATCACGCTCGCGCCGTACGCGCCGAGCGCCGAAAACGCTTTCAGGTCGGCCTGGATGCCGGCGCCGCCGCCGGAATCGGAGCCGGCGATCGTCAGGACGTTGGGAATGGCGTGGGTCATGAAAGGTCGAAGATGGCAGGGCGGTTGAAACCGCGGCGCACTGTCAGCACTGTCAGGACTATCGGGGCCGTCAGTGCCGCGCTTCGCCGATCAGCGCGACCGAATCGAACGCGCGCTGGTTCGCCTGATGGCGCCGCATGACGAGCCACATCATCACGCAGACGAAGGTGCCGAACAGCACGATGACGACCGTGATCGGCACGTCGAGCCAGACGAGCACCGCATAGAGGCACAGCATCACGAGCACGGACAGGTTTTCGTTGAAGTTCTGCACCGCGATCGAGTGGCCGGCCGACAGCAGCACGTGGCCGCGATGCTGCAGCAGCGCGTTCATCGGCACGACAAAGAAGCCCGACAGCGCGCCGACCACCATCAGGAACACATACGCGAAGATCAGATAGCCGCCGATATGCATGCGGCCGACATAGATGCCCCAGTGCGGCGGAAACAGATGCCGCGTGTAGAACGCCATCAGCATCACCGCGATGCCCATGATGATGCCGACCGGCAGCACCGACAGCGATTTCTTTAGCGGCACGCGCGCGGCGGCGATCATCGCGCCCGCCGCGACGCCGACCGCGACCACGGCCTGCAGGATCGCGCCCTCCGACAGCGACATGCCGAGCGACACCTCCGCCCATTTCAGCACGATGAACTGCAGCGTCGCGCCCGCGCCCCAGAAGAGCGTGGTGACCGCGAGCGAGATCTGACCGAGCTTGTCGTGCCAGAGGATGTTGAAACAGTCGGCGAAGTCGGTGATGAGCTTGAGCGGCCCGCGTTCCTGTTTCGGATAGCGCGCGCCGGTGTCGGGGATGCGCAGATTGAAGAGCGCCGCGATCACGTAGATGATGATGATGATCAGCATCGCCGCTTCGGCGGGCGTATGGATCGCGGCCGGCGTGTGTTTGATGATGTGCGAGGCGATATGCGGGCTGATCAGCGCGCCGCCGAGCACGGTGCCGAGGATGATCGAGCCGACTGTCGTGCCCTCTATCCAGCCGTTCGCGGCGACGAGGCGATCAGGCGGCAGCAGCTCGGTGAGTATCCCGTACTTGGCCGGCGAATAGGCCGCCGCGCCGAAGCCGACGATGCCGTATGCAATGAGCGGATGGGCCCCGACCAGCATCGTGACGCAGCCGACCACCTTGATCGTGTTCGTCACGAACATCACGCGACCCTTGGGCCGCGAGTCGGCGAACGCACCGACGAAGGCGGCCAGCACGACGTACGACAGCACAAAGAACAGCTTGAGCAGCGGCGTCATCCAATTGGGGGCATGAAGGTCTTTCAGCAGTGCGATAGCAGCGATCAGCAGCGCATTGTCGGCCAGCGACGAGAAGAACTGCGCGGCCATGATCGTGTAAAAACCTTTTTTCATCTGATGCGATGCTGTCCTCGCGACGGTCAGGCGGGCAAGACCGTGGATATGACGTTCGGGCTTATTCCGTTCGAAATGGGTTGTGCGCACGGCTTTATATCATGAAAATAGCTGAATACTGACTAGCAAAATCCTTGATCGTCCAGTCGCAGCGGGCTTCGTGGCGCTGAAAACGCGCTGTAAGCTGCTGATTCGAAAGTGTCTTTACGTAAAATTCCCATGCCGCGCCCGCTCCTTGCCACGATCCATACCGCCGCTCTCGCCAACAATCTCGCTGTCGTGCGCCGCTACGCGCCGAAGTCCAAGATCTGGGCAATCGTCAAGGCGAATGCGTATGGCCACGGGCTTGCGCGAGCGTTCCCCGGATTGCGCGCAACGGACGGCTTTGGGTTGCTGGACCTCGAAGAAGCGGTGAAGTTGCGCGAATTGGGCTGGGCGGGCCCGATTTTGTTGCTCGAAGGCTTTTTTCGTCCGACCGATATCGACCTGATCGACCGCTACAGCCTCACCACGGCGCTCCATTCGGACGAGCAGTTGCGCATGCTCGAAATGGCGCGGCTGTCCAAGCCGGTCAATATCCAGCTCAAGATGAACAGCGGCATGAATCGCCTCGGCTACACGCCGGAGCGGTTCCGCGCGGCCTGGGAGCGCGCGCGCGCGTGCCCCGGCGTCGGCCAGATCACGCTGATGACCCATTTTTCGGACGCCGACAGCGCGCGTGGCATCGAGCATCAGATGGACGCGTTCGAGCGCGGCGCGAAAGGCATTGCCGGTGCGCGCAGCCTCGCGAATTCGGCGGCGACGCTGTGGCATCCGAAGTCGCATTTCGACTGGGTGCGGCCCGGCATCATGCTGTACGGCGCAGCGCCGTCCGGCGTGCATACCGACATCCGCAGCACCGGGCTTCAGCCGGCCATGACGCTCGCTTCGGAACTGATCGCCGTGCAGACGCTGCCCGAAGGCGAGACCATCGGCTACGGCTCGATCTTCAAGGCCCGCGCGGGCATGCGCATCGGCGTAGTGGCATGCGGCTACGCAGACGGTTACCCGCGCAATGCACCCGAAGGCACGCCTGTGATTGTCGACGGCATTCGCACGCGCATCGTCGGACGCGTGTCGATGGACATGATCACCGTCGATCTGACGCCGTGTCCGCAAGCCGGCGTCGGCTCGCGCGTCGAACTCTGGGGCAACGCGCTGCCGATCGACGACGTCGCGCAGGCATGCGGCACGATCGGCTACGAGCTGATGTGCGCCGTGGCGATGCGCGTGCCGGTCCGCGCCGAATAGGCCCCGGCAAAAGAAGCCGCCGTGAACGCGGTGCAGGCGATGAGAAAGGCGGCGGCCTGCCGCTTTTCCTAACCTATGACAATACGAATCCGGCAAGGTCTGCGTGGCTAAACAGAAAACGTTGTACACCTGCACCGAATGCGGCGCGACGTCGCCGAAGTGGCAAGGGCAGTGCCCGTCCTGCCATGCGTGGAACACGCTGGTCGAGACCGTGGCCGAATCGGCCTCCGCGCACCGCTTCCAGTCGCTCGCGAAGAGCGCGCCGGTGCAGCGCCTCGCCGACATCCAGGCATCCGACGTACCGCGTTTTTCGACCGGCGTCGGCGAATTCGACCGCGTGCTCGGCGGCGGGCTCGTCGCGGGCGGCGTCGTGCTGATCGGCGGCGACCCGGGCATCGGCAAATCGACGCTGCTGCTGCAGTCGCTCGCGCAGATCGCCAGCGAGCGGCGCGCGCTCTATGTGAGCGGCGAGGAATCGGCCGCGCAGATTGCGTTGCGCGCACAACGTTTGTCGCTGCTCGAACCGGGCTCGAACGCGAACGAACTGAAGCTGCTCGCCGAGATTCAACTCGAAAAAATTCAGGCGACGATTGCCGAAGAGCGGCCTGACGTGGCAGTGATCGATTCGATCCAGACCGTCTATTCGGAAGCGCTGACGTCGGCGCCCGGCTCGGTCGCGCAGGTGCGCGAATGCGCGGCGCAACTGACGCGCGTCGCGAAGCAGTCGGGCACGGCAATCATCATGGTCGGGCACGTCACGAAAGAGGGCAATCTCGCCGGCCCGCGCGTGCTCGAACATATCGTCGATACGGTGCTGTACTTCGAAGGCGATACGCATTCGTCGTTTCGACTCGTGCGCGCGTTCAAGAACCGCTTCGGCGCCGTCAATGAGCTCGGCGTGTTTGCGATGACCGAGCGCGGTTTGCGCGGCGTCGCGAATCCGTCCGCGCTTTTTCTGTCGCAGCACGAACAGATCGTGCCGGGCTCGTGCGTGCTCGTCACGCAGGAAGGCACGCGGCCTTTGCTCGTCGAAGTGCAGGCTCTCGTCGATACCGCGAACGTGCCGAATCCGCGGCGGCTCGCGGTCGGCCTCGAGCAGAACCGGCTCGCGATGCTGCTCGCGGTGCTGCACCGGCACGCCGGCATCGCATGCTTCGATCAGGACGTCTTTCTGAATGCGGTCGGCGGCGTGAAGATCACCGAGCCCGCCGCGGACCTCGCGGTGCTGCTCGCGATTCACTCGTCGATGCGCAACAAGCCGCTGCCGAAGGGGCTTATCGTGTTCGGCGAGGTGGGGCTCGCGGGCGAGATCCGGCCGTCGCCGCGCGGCCAGGAGCGGCTGAAGGAAGCCGCCAAGCTCGGCTTTTCGGTCGCGCTGATTCCGAAGGCCAATGCGCCGAAACAGGCGATCGACGGGCTGCAGGTGATCGCGGTCGAGCGTATCGAACAGGCGATCGACCGCGTGCGCACGCTTGAGTGACGAAGCCACGTGATGCACGCTACGTAGGTTAAGCACGCTACGCACGCCGATGGTGCGCGACGTAATCCGCTGTAAATATCATGCCGGCGGCTGTAACCCAGAATCCACACGATTTCCCTATTCTTTGGCGCATAGGCAATCCGTCATAAACGGAAAAAGGATGCGTCTTGAAACAGACTCGTGAACCCGAAGCGGATCGGCTCGCGAACCTGCGCGGTTGCCGCGTATCGCCGCCAATTCCCCAGCCGTGGGGCGGCAGTTGCCGGATCGTCGAATGGATCGACACGGGCGGACAGATTTCTCGCCGCGTGGTTGCCGAAGACATCACGCCCGACGAAGTACGGGCCACGATTCGCCGCCACGTCCAGGGGCGCAAACACGTGCTCGTCGACGACGAGCGGCCGCCGAGGCAGACTTTGCCGAGGCGATGAGTGACGTAGGAATAAGGTAGAAGAGCGGCTGGTTTTCGTTGTGGGTTAGGTTGGCCGCATCGTGTTCTGCGCCGCTTGTCGCGCGCCGGCCTATGCTGCCGGTTTCAGGCGCGGCCGGCATAGGCGCGGCCGGCATAGGCGCGGCCGGCTTAGGTGCGGCCGGCATAGGCGCAACTGGCTCAGACGCAGTCCAATTCAGCTTTCATATCCTTTCACCGCGTTCGCGCCGCCCCATGCTTGCGCAATGGCGCCGTCGCCCGGGTTATCCGCGTGGTCCGGTGCGGCAGGCGCGTACAGTTCAGGCGCAAACAGCGGATGCTGTGCCGCCTCCGCCGGCGTCAACACCGGCGCCACGCAGCAGTTCAGCGGTTCGAGCAACTCGATCCATTCGGCGAGCGTGCGTGTCGCGATCAAGGCCATCAGTTCCTGCGTCAACGCCACGGCATCGGGACCGCCGAGCGCCTGACCGAGGCTCCAGTGGCGCTTCGCCCAATCGGGCCGGTTGAGCGCGGTGCACAGCGTTTCCCAGAATTTGAGTTCGAGCGCCGCGATGGCGAGCCAGCGGCCGTCGCGCGTGCGGTAGAGGTTGTAGCAGGGCGCGCCGCCATTCAGGAGCCCTGTACCGGGCGTGGGCGCCGTGCCGTCGTTGACGAGCCCGACGTGCGCGACGACGTTGTGCGCGTGCGTGGCATGCGTCATCGAGACATCGACGAAGCGGCCTTCGCCGCCGCGCGCCACGTGCCAGAGCGCGGCGAGAATCTGCGTGATCGCGCTCAACGCGCCGCCGAGCATATCGCCGATCTGGAAGTTCGGCACGATCGGCGTGCCGTCGCGCGAGGCGAGCTGATCGAGCACACCCGAGTAAGCGATAAAGTTGAGATCGTGTCCGGCGATGGTCGAGTAGACCCCGGTCGAACCGTAACCGGTAATCGAGCAATACACGAGCTTCGGATTCAGCTCGCGCAACGCTTCGTAGCCGAGCCCGAGGCGCTCCATCACGCCGGGCCGGAAACTCTCGACGATCACGTCGGCTTCGCGCGCAAGCGCGCGCAGCACCGTGTTGCCCGCTTCCGTTTTCAGGTCGAGCCGCGTGACGCGCTTGCCGCGGTTGACGATCTGGTAGAGCACGCTCGGCCGCCCTTCGAGCCGGTCCGTCTCGCTTTGCAACATCACGCGCGATGCATCGCCGTCGCCTGGCGCTTCGATCTTCAGCACGTCGGCGCCCATTTCCGCAAGCCGCAGCGTTGCGACGGGGCCCGGCAAAATGCGCGTGAGGTCGATCACGCGCAAGCCTTTTAGTGCATCAGCAGAAGACAAGGTTATCCTCCGGTCGTTGATGGTGCCCGCGCGTGACACGCGCGCAGTTGCGATTCCCGCCGTTGCCGATCCAACCGTTGCCCGACGGTTGCCACTCCGTTGCAAACACTTGCCGAACGGTCAACCAATCTGCTCCAGTTCCTCGTGCGCTTCGAGCCACTGCGCTTCGAGCGTTTCGAGCCGCGCGGCGACGTCGGCTTGCCGGCGCAAAGCCTCGGTCAGCTTCGTCTTCAGTTCGGCGTTGTAGCTGGCCGGGTCCGCGACGAATGCATCGAGCGTGGTCTTCTCGGCGTTCAGCGCGTCCATTTCCTTCTCGATCTTCGTAATGCGCGTTTGCAGCGGCTTTTTCAGATGCGCAAGCTTCTGGCGCGTCTCGGCTTCCTGACGGCGCTGTTCCTTGCGGTTCAACGGGGTGTCGCCGCTGTTGCCGGCATTGTTGCCGTCGCTTCCGTTCGCGATGCCCGCACCGTTGCTTTGCGCATTGTTCGCCTCGGCCTTGAGCGCCGCGCGCTGTTCGGCCGCGTGCTGCAGCAGCCAGTCGCGATAGTCGTCGAGGTCGCCGTCGAACGGCTGCAGCCGGTGTTTCGCGACGAGCATGAACTGATCCGTCGTCGCGCGCAACAGATGCCGGTCGTGCGAGACGAGGATCAATGTGCCTTCGAACTGCGCGAGCGCCATCGTCAGCGCGTGGCGCGTTTCGAGGTCGAGGTGGTTGGTCGGCTCGTCGAGCAGCAACAGGTTGGGCTTTTGCCAGATGATCAGCGCCAGCGCGAGGCGCGCCTTCTCGCCGCCCGAAAAGGGCGCGATGCGTGCGGTAGCCATCTCGCCCGAGAAGTTGAAGCCGCCGAGGAAGTCGCGCAATTCCTGTTCGCGCGTATCGGGCGCGAGGCGTGCGAGATGCTGCAGCGGCGAGTCGTCCGGACGCAGCGTTTCAAGCTGATGCTGCGCGAAGTAGCCGATACGCAGCCCCTTGCCCTCACGCATGTGGCCGCTCAACGCGTCGAGCGTGCCGGCGAGCGTCTTGATCAGCGTCGACTTGCCCTGGCCGTTCGCGCCGAGCAGGCCGATGCGCTGGCCGTTCTGGATGGAAAGCGTGACGGCATCGACGATCGGTATCGCGCCGCCATCGTCGGCACGATAGCCGCAACGCACGTCGTCCATTACCATCATCGGGTTCGGCGCGGCATCCGGCGCGCGGAATTCGAACGTGAACGGCGACGCGACGTGCGCCGGCGCGATCAGCTCCATCTTCTCGAGCGCCTTCATCCGGCTTTGCGCCTGACGCGCCTTGGTGGCCTTCGCCTTGAAGCGGTCGATAAAGCTTTGCAGATGCGCGACGGTTTTCTGCTGCTTCTCGTACGCGCTCTGCTGCAACGCCAGTTGCTGGGCGCGCAGGATTTCGAACTGCGAATAGTTGCCGCCGTAGCGCTTGACCTGCCGGTTCTCGAGATGCAGCGTAACATTGCACACCGAATCGAGGAACTCGCGGTCGTGCGAGATCACGACGAGCGTGCCCGGATAGCGATGCAGCCAGTCTTCGAGCCAGACGATCGCGTCGAGGTCGAGGTGGTTGGTCGGTTCGTCGAGCAGCAGCAAATCAGAGCGGCACATCAGCGCTTGCGCGAGATTCAGGCGCATACGCCAGCCGCCCGAGAAGCTGCTGACGCTCGCACGCGTTTGCTCGAGCGTGAAGCCGAGACCGAGCAGCAAGGCTTCGGCGCGCGCGGGCGCGGTGTAACCGTCGGCATCGGCGAAGGCCGCGTGCGCTTCGGCTTCGGCGCTGCCGTCGTGCGCGGCCGAGGCGGCGGCGATGCGCGCTTCGATCGCGCGCAAGGCGGCGTCGCCGTCGAGCGTGTACTCGAGCGCGCTTTTATCGGCGGCCGGTGTTTCTTGCGCGACATGTGCGATCTGCCACGACGGCGGCAATGAAAAATCGCCGGCGTCCGCATGCAGCTCGCCGCGCAGGACGGAAAAGAGCGTGGACTTGCCCGCGCCGTTCGCGCCGACCAGCCCGGCTTTTTCGCCGGGGTTCAGCGTGAATGAGGTCTGTTCGAAAAGCGGCTTCGTGCCGCGCGCGAGACTGAACTGGTTGAAGCGGATCACAACAGGGCCGGGCTTGAGAAAAACGCTATTTTAGACTGTGCCGCGTGTTGCCTGGCATCGTCCGTTCGGCCGACTGGCGCGAAAGCTCCGCGTACGTAAACTGATGGCTTTCTTCGGGAGCGCATATGGCAAATACCACTCAAACACCGACCTCCATCTATTCGTTCTCGGCTCGCGCGTTAAACGGCGAGGAGCTCAGCTTCGAACGCTATCGCGGCCGGCCTTTGCTGATCGTCAATACCGCCAGCGAATGCGGCTTCACGCCGCAGTACAAAGGCTTGCAGGCGCTTTACCAGCAATACGCGGCGCGCGGCCTCGAAGTGCTCGGCTTTCCGTGCAACCAGTTCGGCAAGCAGGAGCCCGGCGACGCAGAGCAGATCGGCAGCTTCTGCGAAAAGAACTTCGGCGTGTCGTTCCAGCTGTTCGAGAAGATCGAGGTGAACGGCGCCAATACGCATCCGCTTTTCAAATATCTGAAGGCGGAGGCGCCAGGGCTGCTCGGCTTCGACCGGATCAAATGGAACTTCACGAAGTTTCTCGTCGACCGCGACGGCAAGGTGCTCAAGCGCTACGGGCCGCCCAAAAAACCGGACGAGATCGCCGAGGATATCGAGAAGGTGCTCTAGCGCACCCGGCGCGCTGAAGCGGCGTGGGCTATACCGGCTACAGGATCGGCGCGAAGAGCCGCGCCACGTGCATTGCCATGCGGCGCCATGCCGGCGACTTGCGGTATTCGCCGCGATCGATCTCGTACGATTCGGCGAAATCGCGCAGCAGCATCGCTTCGACCTCGGCGGCGAAGCCGCGGTCGATGGTCAGCACCATGATCTCGAAGTTCAGGCGAAATGACCGGTTGTCGAGATTCGCGCTGCCTACCGCGGCGGCTTCGTCGTCGATCAGCACGACCTTCTGGTGCAGAAAGCCCGGCCGGTAGCGGAACACGCGCACGCCGGCGCGGATCGAGTCGTGCGCATAGAGCCGCGACGCTTCGAACACGACGATATGATCGCGCCGGCTCGGAATCAGGATGCGCACGTCCACCCCGCGCAGCGCCGCGAGGCGCAACGCCGAGAACACGGCTTCGTCGGGCACGAGGTAGGGTGTCGTAATCCAGATCCGCTTGCGCGCGGCGCCGATTGCTTCGACGAAGAACAGCGAACAGGTTTCCTGCTTGTCGGCGGGGCCGGACGGCACGACGAGACAGTGCATGTCGCCCGCGTGGTCGGCCGGGGCCGGCGCGCGTGTCTGCGCGGTTGTGCCGCGCGCGAGGGCCGACACGGAAGCCATTGCCGGCCGCGCAGGCGAGGGCGGCAGCGTCTTGAGCGGCAGCAGCGTGTCCGATGCCGATTCCGGCGGCATGTCGGACAAAGGCTCGTCGGGCAGCGGCGTAGCGGATGCGGCCAGCGCCATGCGCACCGACGCCGCCACGGAAGCGTGCACCGAAGCGGTCACGGCATCCGGCACCGAGTTCGGCACCGAGGTCGGCGCCGAGTTCGCCGCGGCAGCCGCCGCAACGCGAACCGGCGCCGGCTGTGCCGCAGCCACCGGCATCGGCGGCGGCGCCTCGAGCGGCGGCAACTGCTGCGTGGCCCAGTACCAGTCTTCGGTGAACACGAACTGGATGCTGGCGACCGCGGGACCGCGCACTTCGATATGCGTATCGCGCCACGGCGACAGCGGCGGCTTCGCACCGAGATATTCGACGCCGATATTGTGGCCGCCGACGAACGCGCATTCGCCGTCGACCACGACGATCTTGCGGTGATTGCGGAAGTTCAGCTGGAAGCGGTTGACGAAACGCCGGTTCGTCGCGAACGGATGCATCTCGACGCCGCCCGCGCGCATCGCGGCGACATAGCGGTGCGGCAGATCGAAGCTGCCGATACTGTCGTACAGCACATACGCGCGTACGCCTTGCTCGACCTTCCTGATCAGCGTGTCCTTGATCAGTTCGCCGAGCGCATCGGCACGCACGATAAAGAACTGCACGATCACATAGCTGCGCGCGCCTTCGATCGCTTCGAGAATCGCCGAGAACGTCGCCTCGCCGTTGACGAGCGTGCGCACTGCATTGCCGGGCAGAAACGGCATGCCCGAGAGCCGCGTGAGCGAGCGTACGAGATGTTCGCCGAGCGCTTGAGCGGGCCGCTCGTGCGATGACGGCTGGGTTTCCCATTCGGGCGGATGCGCGCGCGTGCGCAGCAGTTCGTTGCCGAAGCGTCGCGCGTCGACATAGCCGGCGAATTTGCTGCGGCCGAGAAACAGATAGGGAATAAGCGTCAGATACGGCATCGCGACGAGCGATACCGCCCATGCGATCGCGCCTTGCGATGTGCGCGTATGCAGGACCGCATGGCACGCGGCAATTACGCCGAGCAGATGGCAGATGAATATCAGCGTGCCGATGTGAAGCAGATCGAGTTGCATAAGCGTACGAAGGATCGTTCGACGCGCGGTTCGCGCATTCAGATGCGATCGGAATAGAGGCCTCAAGCGGGCTTCATGCTTGGCGGCTTCGGGCTTGATGCTGCCACTATCTTACCGAACCGCAAGCCGGCCACGGGCGGTTGGCCCGATCTTGCGTGTGGACAAGCGTATTGTCCATACGTATCGAGCGACGATCTCGCCGCAATGGTGGGCTCGCCAGGCGGTTCCTGATGCCGCTCAACGCTCAACGCTCAACGGGAAAGGATCATCTGGAAGCGCCCTCAACCTTCCTCGACGGGCGGTCGGCGTGGCGGGTCTATGTGCCTTCAGCCCGGCAAGTCGCCTGCCTGCAGCAGAAAGACGTTATCGTCGCCGGCGCTGGTCGACAGCCAGACGAGGTCGAGCCCGCCGAACGCCGCTTCGACGTTCGCGCGCTCGTTGCCGATCTCGACGACCAGCACGCCGTCGTCGGTCAGCCAGTTGCGCGCCTCGCCGATGATGCGCCGCACAATGTCCATGCCATCCGCGCCACCCGCGAGCGCGAGTTCGGGCTCATGCCGGTATTCGGCGGGCAGCGTCTGCATCGACGCCGCGTTCACATAGGGCGGGTTGGCGAGGATGACCTCGTAGCGGCGCTCGGGCAGCGGCGCGAACAGGTCGCCTTCGAATACGGCAATGCGCTCGTCGAGTTCGTAGTCGGTCACGTTGATCGTCGCGACTTCGATCGCGCCCGGCGACAGATCGACCGCGTCGACATCCGCGTTCGGAAACGCATGCGCGGCGAGAATCGCGAGACAGCCGGAGCCGGTGCAGAGTTCGAGCACGGCCGACACGGCTTCCGGGTCTTCGACGTACGGCTGCAGCCCGTCTTGCAGCAGTTCGCCGATAAACGAGCGCGGCACGATCACGCGTTCGTCGACATGAAAGCGATAGCCGTGCATCCACGCTTCCTGCGTGATGTACGCGGCGGGCACGCGCTCGGCCGCGCGCCGCTCGATCACCTTCAGGACCGCGTCGACTTCGTCGGCGGTCAGGCGCGCATCGAGAAACGGATCGAGCAGATCGAGCGGCAGATGCAGCGTGTGCAGAACGAGATACGCGGCCTCGTCATAGGCGTTGGCCGAGCCGTGTCCGAACGAGAGCTGCGCCTGGTTGAAGCGCGACACCGCATGGCGCAAGAGGTCACGCACCGTCGAAAACGGATGCGCAGCGGGATGAGACGCGAGAGAAGAAGCCGGGTAGGACGGGGTGGTCATCGCAACGGGTTCCTCGTTCAGGCGATCAGTTGTTCCAGCACGCGCCGGTACACGTTCTTGAGCGGCTCGATGGAGGCCAGCTCGATATGTTCGTCGATCTTGTGGATGCTGGCGTTCAACGGGCCGAACTCGACCACCTGCTCGCAGATCCGCGCGATGAAACGGCCGTCGGACGTGCCGCCCGTCGTCGACAGTTCGGGCGTGACGCCGGTTTCGGCGCGAATCGCGGCGCTCAGTGCATCGGAGAGCGCGCCGCGCGGCGTGAGAAACGGCAGCCCGCTCACGGTCCATTTCAGTTCGTAGTCGAGGCCGTGCTTATCCAGAATGGCATGTACGCGGCTCTGCAGACCTTCGACCGTGCTCGCCGTCGAGAAGCGGAAGTTGAACATCAGCTCCGCGTGGCCCGGAATCACGTTGGTTGCGCCCGTGCCGCTGTGCAGGTTGGACACCTGCCAGGTGGTGGGCGGGAAATATTCGTTGCCGTCGTCCCAGCGCTCTGCGACGAGTTCGGCGAGCGCCGGCGTCAGCAGATGGACCGGGTTCTTCGCCAGATGCGGATAGGCGATATGCCCCTGCACGCCCTTGACGATCAGCTTGCCCGACATCGAACCGCGGCGGCCGTTCTTCACCATGTCGCCGAAGCGCGCGCTCGAGGTCGGCTCGCCGACCACGCAATAGTCGAGCCGCACGCCGCGCGCGGCAAGCGCTTCAACCACTTTGACGGTGCCGTCGGTGGCCACGCCTTCTTCATCGCTCGTAATCAGAAAGCCGATCGAGCCGCGATGCTGCGTATGCGCGGCCACGAACTCTTCGCTCGCGACCACGAAGCCGGCCAGCGATGCTTTCATATCGGCGGCGCCGCGGCCATACAGCTTGCCGTCGCGATGCGTCGGCTCGAACGGCGGCGACGACCACTGTTCGAGCGGGCCGGTCGGCACGACGTCGGTGTGGCCCGCGAAGACGAGCAGCTTGCCATCGGCGCCGGCCGTGCCATGCCGGACCGCCCAGAGATTCGTCACGCCATTCGATTCGAGCGTTTCGCAGACGAAGCCGAGCGCCGCGAGGCGCTCGACGATCAGACGCTGGCAATGCTGATCGTCGGGGGTGACGGAGGCGCGCGCGATCAGCGCTTCGGTAAGGGCAAGGGTGCCGGACATGGGTTCAGAACTGCTCTTCAAAACAGCGGATGAAAAAATGCCGGCCCACGTAACTGGCGGGGCCGGCAACGGCTCATAAAACGTACTGCGGCAAACGGACTTCCGCACACATGCTGCGGCAAGGCTTACGCGAACAGCGCTTCGTATTGATCGGCGGCAAAGCCGAGCGCCTTCACGCGCCCGTTGACCACGACCACCGGCCGCTTGATCACCGAAGGTTTGTGGATCATCAGCGCGATCGCACCGGCTTCGCTATCGGCCTCTGCCTTCATGTCGTCGGACAGGCCGCGCCACGTCGTGCCGCGCCGGTTCACGAGCGACTCGAACGACACGTCCTTCATCCAGTCGCGCACGAGCGGCTCGGACACGCCGGCCTTCTTGAAATCGTGAAACTCGAACTCGACGCCGTGTTCCTCGAGCCACACGCGCGCTTTTTTCACGGTGTCGCAGTTCGGAATGCCGTACACGACGATAGTCTTCGCCGCTGACCGCGTTGCCATCAGTCGCCTCGCAGCAGTTCGTTCAAGCCGACCTTCGCGCGCGTTTTCGCATCGACCTTCTTGACGATGACCGCGCAATAGAGGCTATGCGTGCCGTCCTTCGACGGCAGGTTGCCCGCGACGACCACCGAGCCCGCCGGAATGCGGCCGTAGCTGACTTCGCCGGTTTCGCGGTCGTAAATCCTGGTGCTCTGGCCGAGATAGACGCCCATCGAGATGACCGAGTTTTCCTCGACGATCACGCCTTCCACCACTTCCGAGCGCGCACCGATAAAGCAGTTGTCTTCGATCACGACCGGATTCGCCTGCAGCGGCTCGAGCACGCCGCCGATACCGACGCCGCCCGACAGGTGCACGTTCTTGCCGATCTGCGCGCACGAGCCGACGGTGGCCCATGTATCGACCATCGTGCCTTCATCGACATACGCGCCGATATTGACGTACGACGGCATCAGCACGACGTTCTTCGCGATATACGAACCGCGGCGCGCGACGGCCGGCGGCACGACGCGAAAGCCGCCGGCGGCGAAGTCCGCAGCCGTGTAGTGGGCGAACTTGGTCGGCACCTTGTCGTAGAACTGGGAGAAACCGCCTGCCGGCATCGGCGCGTTGTCTTCGAGTCGGAACGACAGCAGCACCGCTTTCTTCAGCCATTGATTGACGACCCATGCGCCGTCTTTCTTCTCGGCGACCCGCATCTGCCCTTTGTCGAGCTGCTCGAGCGCATGCGCGACCGCGTCGCGCACTTCGGCGCGCGCGGCTTTCGGCGAAAGGTCTGCGCGGTTGTCCCACGCGGTGTCGATGATCTGCTGAAGTTGTTGCGACATAAGTGACGAGACCGGTTGAAAAGAATGGAGAGGTGGGTGAGATGCGCCGACTTCAATGCTTGAGCCCGCGGCAAAAATCGACGATCCGCTGCGCGCCCTCGGCGCACTCGTCGACGTCGGCGACCAGCGCGATGCGGATGAAGTCGCGGCCGGGGTTCGTGCCGTGTGCGGTGCGCGCGAGATAGGAGCCGGGCAGAACCGTCACATTATAGTCGGCGTACAGTCGGCGGGCGAATTCGGTATCCGACAGGCCGGTGCGCGCGACGTGGGTCCACAGGTAGAACGCGGCGTCGGGCAGCCGCACGTCGAGCACGCTCGCGATCATCGGCGTGACAGTCGCGAACTTCCGTGCGTACTTCGCGCGGTTCTCGCGCACATGCGCCTCGTCGTTCCACGCGGCGATGCTGGCGGTCTGATAAACGGTGGACAGCGCCGCGCCGTGATACGTGCGGTACAACAGGAACTGCTTCAGAATCGCCGCGTCGCCGGCGACGAAGCCCGAGCGCATGCCCGGCACGTTCGAGCGCTTCGACAGGCTCGACAGCACGACGAGCCGCTCGTAGCCGCGGTTGAGCCGGTGCGCGGCTTCGAGGCAGCCGAGCGGCGGCTTCGCTTCGTCGAAGTAGATTTCGGAATAGCACTCGTCGGAGGCGATCACGAAACCGTAGCGGTCCGACAGCGCGAACAGCTCGCGCCAGTCGTCGAGCGTGAGCACGGCGCCGGTCGGGTTGCCCGGCGAGCAGACGTAGAGCAGTTGCGTGCGGGCCCAGACGTCGGCCGGCACCGCTGCATAGTCGCAGGCGAAGTTGCGTGCCGGATCGCTGTTCACGAAGTACGGCTGTGCGCCCGCGAGCAGCGCGGCGCCTTCGTAGATTTGGTAGAACGGGTTCGGACAGAGTACGATCGCAGGCTCGCCGGCCGCGGCTTGGGCGCCGGGTTGCGTGCCGTCGCGGCGCGGGTCGATCACCGTTTGCGCGAGCGCGAAGAGCGCCTCGCGCGAGCCCGCCACCGGCAGCACCTCGGTGGCCGGATCGAGCGGCGGCAGGTGGTAGCGCGCCGACGCCCAGCTCGCGATCGCTTCGCGCAGCGGCTGCGAGCCAATGGTGGCCGGATACGAAGCGAGGCCATCAAGCGATGCGATCACCGCGTCGCGCACGAGGGCCGGCGTCGGGTGCTTCGGCTCGCCGATGCCGAAGCTGATCGGCTTGATGCCTGCGGGCGGCGTGACGTCCTTGAACAGCAGACGCAGCTTTTCGAACGGATAGGGTTGCAGCGAGTCGAGTAGCGGATTCACTTGACGGACCGGGTCGGAACGAAAACGGGCGATGATGGGCGGCCGCCGGTGTGACAGCGTGAGGCGCGATGGGCGTCACGCGGGTGGCGGATAAGCAGGCAATTATAGCTTGGCGGCGCGCGCCGTAATCGGCCGAAGCGCCGCTACGGCATGGGCTGAGTGCGATGAATACAGCCGGATGAGCGGCCAGATGAGCAAGAAAATGAGCAACAAACCGAACAGTCCGACGAGGCCCCATGAGCGACACAGCGCATCCCGATGAACGACACCGTGCACACGCAGCCTGACGCAGCGCGCGGCAGCGGCTTTTCCGCCGGCCCGACGCTCGCGATTCTGATCGGCGCGTCGGTATGGGGCGTCGTCTGGTATCCATTGCGCACGCTTGCTGCGCTTGGCATCAGCGGCACCGTGGCGGCGGCGTTGACGAGCGGCGCCGGCTGCCTGTTCGTGCTGCTGCTCAAGCGTCGTTCGATCGCGACGGTCCGCTGGCATTGGCTGTTGCCCGCGCTTGCCCTGGCCGCGGGCGTGACGAATCTCGGCTTCGTCTGGGGCGCGATCCACGGCCAGGTGATGCGTGTGCTGCTGCTCTTCTATCTGACGCCCGCGTGGACCGCGCTCTTTGCGCACTTTCTGCTGCACGAGCGGCTCCGCTGGTCGGGCGCGGCGCTCGCCGCGTTATCGCTGGCGGGCGCGATGCTGATGCTGTGGTCGCCGCGGCTCGGCCTGCCGATGCCCGGCAGCCTCGCCGAATGGGCAGGACTAGCCGGCGGCATGGGCTTCGCGATGAGCAATGTGCTGACGCTGAAGATGGTGCGCGAATTGCCGCGCATGAAGGCCGAAATGCGTACGGCGACGATCTTCGGCGGCGCGGCGCTCTTCTGCGCATGCGCATCGATTTTCGAAGCCATGCCCGCGCCGCCCGCCGGCGTGCATCTGGCCACGGCGGCCTTGCTCGTCGTCGCGCTCGGCGTCGTGTTGGGCACAAACAACATGCTTGTGCAATATGGGCTTGCACGCGTGCCAGCGAACCGCGCATCGATCATCATGCTCTTCGAGATCGTCGTTACCGCGCTGTCCGCGTGGCTTCTCGCCGGTGAAGCGCCGGGGCCGCGCGAATGGGCGGGCGGCGCCTGCATCGTGCTCGCTTCGGCGTTGTCGAGCCGGGTGCACCGAAGCCGGACGGCGTCGCAGGCGTCCGATGCGCCCCAAAGCGGGGACGACGGCGATCCGGACGGCCGGAATCGCTCACGTGCGATGGTATGATTGCCGCTGCTTTAGCGGCCGCTCGCGCGGTGCATCAATGGGGTAGAGCCATCGGTGCAACGCGGCGTGTACGCGGGTCCGCTTCCCTTTTCTCTTTTCAATCAGCGATATCGCCGTGCGTCTGACCTCGATCAAACTCGCTGGCTTCAAGTCATTCGTCGATCCCACGCATTTCCAGGTTCCGGGCCAACTGGTCGGCGTGGTTGGTCCGAACGGGTGCGGCAAATCCAACATCATCGACGCCGTGCGCTGGGTGCTCGGCGAGTCGCGCGCCTCCGAATTGCGCGGCGAATCGATGCAGGACGTGATCTTCAACGGCTCCACGGCGCGCAAGCCCGGCAGCCGCGCAAGCGTCGAACTGGTATTCGATAACGCCGATGGGCGCGCAGCCGGCCAGTGGGGCCAGTATGCGGAAATCGCCGTCAAGCGCGTGCTGACGCGCGACGGCACGTCGAGCTACTACATCAATAACCTGCCGGCGCGCCGCCGCGACATCCAGGACATCTTCCTCGGCACGGGTCTTGGGCCGCGCGCGTACGCGATCATCGGGCAGGGCATGATCGCGCGCATCATCGAGGCGAAGCCTGAAGAGCTGCGCGTGTTTCTCGAAGAAGCCGCGGGCGTGTCGAAGTACAAGGAACGCCGCCGCGAAACCGAAAACCGTCTGCACGATACGCGCGAGAACCTGACGCGTGTCGAAGACATCGTGCGCGAGTTGAGCGCGAATCTCGAGAAGCTCGAAGGCCAGGCCGTCGTCGCGACGAAGTTCAACGAGCTGCAGGCCGAAGGCGAAGAGAAGCAGCGCTTGCTGTGGCTGCTGCGCAAGAACGAAGCGGGCAACGAGCGCGAGCGCCAGCAGCGCGCGATCGAGCAGGCGCAGATCGACCTCGAAGCGCATACGGCGAAGCTGCGCGAAGTCGAAGCGCAACTCGAAACGCTGCGCGTCGCGCATTACTCGGCAAGCGACGCGATGCAGGGCGCCCAGGGCGCGCTCTATGAAGCGAATGCGGAGGTGAGCCGCCTCGAAGCCGAGATCAAGTTCATCGTCGAATCGCGCAATCGCGTGCAGGCGCAGATTGCGGCGCTCACCGCGCAGCGCGAGCAATGGCAATCGCAAGCGGAGAAAGCGCGCGGCGACCTCGTCGATGCCGAAGAGGAACTCGCGGCCGGCGACGAAAAGGCCGCGATCGCCGAAGAAACGGCCGCGGCAAAGCACGACGCGCTGCCCGCGCTCGAAGCGCGCTGGCGCGATGCGCAAACGCAGCTGAACGACGAGCGCGCGGGCATTGCGCAAACCGAGCAGGCACTGAAGCTCGAAGCCGCGCATCAGCGCAACGCGGACCAGCAGCTGCAGCAGTTGCAGCAGCGCCATGAGCGCCTGAAGACCGAAGCGGGCGGCCTCGATGCGCCCGACGAAGCGCAGCTCGAAGAACTGCGCATGCAGCTTGCCGAGCACGAAGCGGTGCTGTCCGACGCGCAGGCGCGTCTGACGGACGCGCAGGAAACGCTGCCCCGCCTCGACGGCGAGCGGCGCGAAGCGCAGGACCGCGTGCAGGCCGAAAGCGCGCAGATCCATCAGCTCGAAGCGCGTCTTGCCGCATTGAAGCAGTTGCAGGAGAACGTGCAGACCGAGGGCAAGATCCAGCCGTGGCTCGACCGGCACGAGCTTGGTGCGTTGCCGCGTCTGTGGAAGAAGCTGCATGTCGAAGCGGGTTGGGAAACGGCGCTCGAATCGTTGCTGCGCGAGCGTCTTGCCGCGCTCGAGGTGTCGAATCTCGATTGGGTCAAGGCCTTCGCCTCCGATGCGCCGCCGGCCAAGCTCGCGTTCTATTCGCCGCCGCTCGCGGGCCAGCCGGCTGCGGCGCAAGGCGCGCTGCGGCCGATGCTGTCGCTCGTGCGTATCGACGACGCGGGCTTGCGCGCGGTGCTCAACGACTGGCTCGGTAACGCATTCGTCGCCGACGATCTTGCTCAAGCGCTGCAGATGCGCTCGCAATTGCCCGAAGGCGGCGCGTTCGTCGTGAAGGCGGGACATGTGGTGACGCGCGTCGGCGTGCAGCTCTACGCGGCCGACTCCGAGCAGGCGGGCATGCTTGCGCGTCAGCAGGAAATCGAGAACCTGACGCGTCAGGTGCGCGCGCAGGCGTTGCTTGCCGACGAAGCGAAGGCCGCCGCGATTCGCGCCGAGGCTGCGCATACCCAGGCCTCGCAAACGTTGAACGACGCGCGCCAGCAGGCCGAGCGCGCCACCCAGCGCGTGCACGCGCTGCAGATGGACGTGCTGAAGCTCGCGCAGGCGCACGAGCGCTACACGCAGCGCAGCACGCAGATTCGCGAGGAACTCGAAGAGATCACCGCGCAGATCGACGAGCAGCGCGCGCTGCGCACCGAATCGGAAGCGAACTTCGAACGTCACGACGGGGAACTTGCGGAACTGCAGGCGCGTTTCGAAGACCATCAGCTCGCGTTCGAGTCGCTCGACGAGGAATTGACGAATGCGCGTGCCGAGACGCGCGACCTCGACCGCGCGGCGACCGACGCGCGCTTCGCGGCGCGCAATATCGCAAGCCGCATCGAAGAGTTGAAGCGCAGCATTCAGGTCGCGCACGAGCAGAGCGAACGCGTCGACGGCTCGCTCGAGGACGCGCGCGCCGAGCTCGAAACGATCAACGAGCAGACCGCGCATACGGGTCTGCAGGACGCGCTTGCGATACGCGCGGTGAAGGAAGAGGCGTTGCACGCGGCGCGTCTCGAGCTCGACGATCTGACCGCGAAGCTGCGCGCGGCCGACGAAACACGGTTGACGGCCGAGCGCGCGCTGCAGCCGCTGCGCGACCGGATCACCGAACTGCAGTTGAAGGAGCAGGCCGCGCGCCTGAATGCCGAGCAGTTCATCGAGCAACTGGCCGCGGCCGGCGTCGACGAAGCGCAACTGCAGGCGAAGCTTACGCCGGACCTGAAGCCGTCGTACCTGCAGGGCGAAGTGACGCGCATCAACAATGCGATCACCGCGCTCGGGCCGGTCAACATGGCCGCGCTCGACGAACTGAAGGCCGCGAGCGAGCGCAAGGCTTTCCTCGATGCGCAGTCGGCGGACCTGACGAACGCGATCGAGACGCTCGAAGACGCGATCCGCAAGATCGACCAGGAAACCCGCACGCTGCTGCAGGGCACCTTCGACGAGGTCAACCATCATTTCGGCGAGCTGTTCCCGCGCCTTTTCGGCGGTGGCCAGGCAAAGCTCATCATGACCGGCGACGAAATTCTCGATGCCGGTGTGCAGGTGATGGCGCAGCCGCCGGGCAAGAAGAATTCGACGATTCACCTGCTGTCGGGCGGCGAGAAGGCGCTGACGGCAACGGCGCTCGTGTTTGCGATGTTCCAGCTGAACCCGGCGCCGTTCTGTCTGCTCGACGAGGTCGACGCGCCGCTCGACGACGCGAACACCGAGCGGTTTGCGAACCTCGTGCGGGCGATGTCGGATAAAACGCAGTTCCTCTTCATTTCACACAACAAGATTGCGATGGAAATGGCGCAGCAGTTGATCGGCGTGACGATGCAGGAGCAGGGTGTGTCGCGTATCGTCGCGGTCGACATGGAAACTGCTGCCGGTTTTGCCCAGAATATCGTTTGAACCCGCGACGCGCGTGCCGGACAATCCCGGCGACGAATCGAGGCCGCGAGTGCTGTTGCAAGCGTGGCCTCGACGCGGGTTCAGACGAAGCCGGACGGCGAAAAGCGCGTCGCATAGAGAAGAATTGCTGATGGAGCGTGCATGGACGAGTTGACACTCGGGTTAATCGGCGCGGGCGCCGTGGTGGTGGGGGGCGTGGTCGTGTACAACGCGTGGCAGAGCGCGAAGGTGCGGCGACGGATGCCAAGACCGATGCCGAGCGACGCTGCCGATCCGCTCTCGCGTGACGATCACGAAGAGCAGAGCCCGTTTATTGCGCCGGCACGGCCGACGGCGCGCCGCGAGGGCGCGCCGGGCGAGCCCGCGGACGCGCCGCAGCGCGTCGAGCCGACTTTCGGCGCGGCCGCGCCGCTCGATACGCCGGCCGATATCCAGGCCGAAATGACGTCGCCCAACGGATTCCCCGAGACCGACGGCGAGACCGCGGAACCGCGCGCACAAGGGTCGGGGCAGGGCGGCCAGCCTGGTGTTGCCGGCGGTTCGGGCGAGCCCGTCGAGCCGGTCATGCCCGCGGCGACCACCATTTCCGCCGCGCCGCCCGCCGTCGTGGACCGGCGCATCGATTGCATCGTGCCGATTCGTCTTGGTGCGCCGGTGGCCGGCGACAAGGTGTTGCCGCTTGCGCAGCGTCTGCGCCGCGCGGGCAGCAAGCCCGTGCATATCGAAGGCAAGCCTGAAGGCGGCGGCGCGTGGGAGCTGCTGCAAAACGGCGTGCGTTACGACGAGTTGCGCGCGGCGGCGCAGCTCGCGAACCGCAACGGACCGTTGAACGAACTCGAGTTCTCCGAGTTCGTGAGCGGCGTGCAGCAGTTCGCCGATGCGCTCGACGGCGCGCCCGAATTTCCCGACATGATGGAAACCGTGTCGATGGCGCGCGAGCTCGACGGCTTTGCCGCGCAATGCGACGCGCAACTGTCGATCAACGTGCTGTCCGACGGCGCGCCGTGGTCCGCCAACTACGTGCAGGCGGTCGCCTCGCAGGACGGCCTGCTGCTGTCGCGCGACGGCACGCGCTTTGTGAAGCTCGATGCGAAGCAGAGCCCGGTCTTCATGCTGCAATTCGGCGACACCAACTTCCTGCGCGACGACCTCACGTACAAGGGCGGCCAGATGATCACGCTCGTGCTCGACGTGCCGGTTGCCGACGAAGACATCCTGCCGTTCCGCCTGATGTGCGATTACGCGAAGTCGTTGTCCGAGCGTATCGGCGGGCGCGTGGTGGACGATCAGCGGCGGCCGTTGCCGGAGACTGCGCTGCTCGCGATCGAAAAGCAGCTCATGACGCTGTACGCGAAGCTCGAGCAGGCGGGCATCCCCGCCGGCTCGCCGGTAACGCGCAGGTTGTTCAGCCAGTAAGCGCCGTGCGGGTACGGGTCGGCCTGCTGCCCCTTCGGCTGACCCTTGCCGCACGGATGAAGGCCGCCGGCGGCGTGCGATGCTTCGTCATTCGATCTCCTTCGGCCACTCGCCGCCACTGATCCACGCCTTGATCGCCGCGACCACGGCATGGTCCTTTCGATAGAACCCGTGGTGCGACAGCGCCTCGCACGGATTGTTTTTCACGTCGCCACCGTACACGGCGATCGACGGGTACCCGCCGCTTTCCGCAAAACGCTTTGCGGCGGCGGACGACCAGAGAAAACACGCGTCGTCGACGATCGATGCGCCGCCAGACGCACCTGCCGGCAGCGCGACCTGCACGATCTGTTCGACGGCGCGTGCCGCGTTCGCGAGCAAAAGCAAAAGCATGACCGCGGCCCACACGGCTATGCGGCGAATCACACGGCTCGTGACGGCCGCGGGCAAGCGCACCGTTTCCACACGTCCAACAGCGCTCATCGATTTTCCTCGCGATGCATCTTCAGGGTTGCCAAGGTCGCATTGACGCGATGCACTGTCAACGGTCGAACGCAAGCGTTAGCCGAATGGCCAGGGAAAATCGAAGCTTCGGCATGCGATGCACGCGTTGCACGCATTCGCGTGTTTGTATGCGCACGGAACTGGCCGTTCGGTCTATGTCACGCGCGACGCTTCCTGAGATAATCTGGCGTCTGAACCTTATCTGCGAAAACGCTGACAGCATGGCTCGAACCAGGTCCTCCAGCTCCGCCGGCTCCGCCGCGTCGAACGCTCCGTCCGAGCGCGCGTTGTGGCTGCGCGAACAGCTCGAACGCGCGAACTACGCGTACTACGTGCTCGACCAGCCGGAGCTGCCGGACGCGGAGTACGACAAGCTCTTCAAGGCGCTCGAGCAGATCGAGCGCGAGCACCCGGACCTGATCACGCCCGATTCGCCGACGCAACGTGTCGGCGGTGAAGTCGCAAGCGGCTTCGAACCCGTCGTGCACGATATGCCGATGCTGTCGCTGAACAACGGCTTTGCCGACGAAGATATCGCCGCGTTCGACAAGCGTGTGTCCGACGCGCTCGGCCATACGCCGATCGACTATGCGTGCGAGCTCAAGTTCGATGGGCTCGCGATCTCGCTGCGTTACGAGGACGGCAGGTTCGTGCAGGCGGCGACGCGCGGCGACGGCGCGACCGGCGAGAACGTCACCGAAAACGTGCGCACGATCCGCTCGATCCCGCTCAAGCTCAAGGGCCGCCATGTGCCGAAGGTGCTCGATGTGCGCGGCGAAGTGCTGATGTTCAAGCGCGATTTCGAGCGTCTGAACGAACGTCAGCGCGAGGCGGGCCATCGCGAGTTCGCCAATCCGCGCAATGCGGCGGCAGGCAGCCTGCGGCAGCTCGATCCGAAAATGACGGCGCAGCGGCCGCTGTCGTTTTTCGCGTATGGCATCGGCGTGCTCGACGGCATGCCGATGCCCGACAC